>NZ_JBDGJG010000001.1:0-663831 GCF_057657035.1 Massilia sp. Soil_C_3 | reverse complement strand
CTGCCGCCCAGCGTCTATGAACGCACAATGGCAGAGAAAGAACCTATCGTCGTGTCCGAAATTACTTGACCACTACATTCCGAGGTCTGCCCGCACGGATTGGGCTGGTTCCCTAACGTAGTTGGAGTCGTTTGGATGCCGTCAACGTCCACGCCTAGTGAAGTTCCTGTTCTCATCTAAACAACATATATCTGAGACTTTCCAGGCCACCTGAGACACTGAGCACAAAACCTGCGACTCGTGTTTTGTGATACACTGGGTTGTCTTAAACTTTAAAGGGAATCCACATGGAAAAAACTGAACTTTTGCGTGCCCGAGTTTCGCCCCGCCTAAAAGCAGATTTTGAGGAAATCTGCAAAACTTTTGGGGACGAACATCCTGCCGACAAGCTGCGTGAGATAGTCGATTCTTTCGTAAAGTCCAATTTGGACCGCTTAGGTGACCGAGTAGTTGTTCACATCAGTAAACCTGTAGGCTACGACCCTGGTGCGTGGCGCGTATTTGTGAAGCTACGTAACCCTGATGAGGCCATTTGGATGGGGACCAGCGTCCCATTTCGCTTACCGCAAATGGACAAACGGAGCTTACGCAGTGATGATGAATACAGAGCGGTAGTCGGCTTGCCCGGTTTTTCAGGATATGAACTTGGAGGAGTCTTTCTCAATGGCGAATGGCGTGGGCACCTCTACTCGAACGGGATCGAAGAGCATCAAAACCCGACTCCGATAGATCAAGTTAAGGAAAGCCTTCGCAACCAAATCACGGAGCACTTGAATAAATTCCAATCCTCATGAACACAAATAAAGCCTAGTTGGAAGCTCCACAAACAAAAAAGCCCCTGAATTTCAGGGGCTTTTTCAAAAGTTCTGGCGGAGAGAGGGGGATTCGAACCCCCGGTAGGCTATGAACCTACACACGCTTTCCAGGCGTGCGACTTAAACCACTCATCCATCTCTCCTGATGGGTCGACGTGGGAACCCCACGAAGCCGCCTATTATAGCAAGTATTCCCAGCAGTACAAGGACCGCTAGGCGGATACTGTGCTGGACGCGTGGACGGCGAAGCCGTCCACGCTACGATTGGCACACGTTTCCGGTGTAGTCCCCAACATCCCCACTTGATCCGACAAAAAAAATGCCCGCCCCTCTCCCGAGTAGGCGGGCAAGCCTTACGTCAGCCTTGTGGGCTGCCGCAGGCAGGTTGCTCAGGGATTGTAGCTCAAGCCGATTCCTTCAACTGCTCGAGAATGGCTGGATTCTCGAGCGTGGAGACGTCTTGCGTGATGTTCTCGCCCTTGGCCAGCACGCGCAGCAGGCGGCGCATGATCTTGCCGGAGCGGGTCTTCGGCAAATTGTCGCCAAAACGGATCTCTTTCGGCTTGGCGATCGGACCGATCTCCTTGCCCACCCAGGCGCGCAGCTCGTTGGCCAGCTTTTTCGCTTCCTCGCCGGTCGGACGTGCCTGCTTGAGCACGACGAAGGCGCAGATCGATTCGCCGGTGGTCTCGTCCGGACGACCCACCACTGCCGCTTCGGCCACGATCGGATTGGCCACCAGCGCCGACTCGATCTCCATCGTGCCCATGCGGTGGCCCGACACGTTCAGCACGTCGTCGATGCGGCCGGTGATGGTGAAGTTGGCGGTGTCCTTGTTGCGGATCGCGCCGTCGCCGGCCAGATAGTATTTGCCGCCCAGTTCGTCCGGGAAGTAGCTGGTGCGGAAGCGGTCCGGGTTGTTCCAGATCGTGCGGATCATCGACGGCCATGGACGCTTGACGACCAGGATGCCGCCCTGCCCGTTCGGCACGTCGGCGCCGGCTTCGTCCACGATCGCTGCCATGATGCCCGGCAGCGGCAGCGTGCACGAACCCGGCACCATCGGGGTCGCGCCCGGCAGCGGGGTAATCATGTGGCCGCCGGTCTCGGTCTGCCAGAACGTGTCGACGATCGGGCAGCGCTCCTGGCCCACATTGCGGTAGTACCACATCCAGGCTTCCGGATTGATCGGTTCGCCGACCGAGCCGAGCAGGCGCAGGCTGGACAGGTCGGAGTTCTTCGGATGTACCTTCTCATCCAGGTCGGACGCCTTGATCAGCGAACGGATCGCGGTCGGGGCCGTGTAGAAGATGCTGACCTTGTGCTTCTCGACGGTCTGCCAGAAGCGGCCGGCGTTCGGGAAGGTCGGCACGCCTTCGAACACGACTTGCGTGCCGCCGACGGCCAGCGGGCCGTAGGCGATATAGGTGTGGCCGGTGATCCAGCCGATGTCAGCGGTGCACCAGTAGACGTCTTCGGGTTTCAGGTCGAAGGTCCATTTCATCGTCAGCGCGGCCCACAGCAGGTAGCCGCCGGTCGAGTGCTGCACGCCTTTCGGGGTGCCGGTCGAGCCGGACGTATAGAGGATGAACAGCGGATGTTCCGCATCGACCCATTCAGGCGCGCACTCGGCCGACTGGTCTTGCACCAGCTCGTGCAGCCACAGGTCGCGGCCTTCCTTGAAGTTGATGTTGCCGCCGGTGCGCTTGTAGACGATGACGTCCTTGACGGTGTCGCAGCCGCCCAGGCTCAGCGCCTCGTCGACGATGGCCTTGAGCGGCAGCGATTTGCCGCCGCGCTGCTGTTCGTCTGCCGTGATGACGGCCACGGCGCCGGCGTCGATGATGCGCTCTTGCAGCGACTTGGCGGAGAAGCCGCCGAACACCACCGAGTGGGTGGCGCCGATGCGGGCACAGGCCTGCATCGCGGTCACGCCTTCGACCGACATCGACATATAGATGACGACGCGGTCGCCCTTCTTGATGCCGCGCGATGTGAGCGCGTTGGCGAATTTGCAGACGCGCTCGTGCAGCTCGCGGTAGGTGACCTTGGTCACCGCCCCATCGTCCGCCTCGAAGATGATGGCGGTCTTGTCGGCGTTGCCGTTTTCGAGGTTACGGTCGAGGCAGTTGTACGAGGCGTTCAGCTGGCCGTCGGCGAACCATTGATAGAACGGCGCATTCGATTCGTCGAGGGTCGAGGTGAACGGCTTGTGCCAGTCGAGGTTCTCGCGCGCCAGGCGGGCCCAGAAGCCCTCGTAGTCGCTGGCGGCCTCGGCGCACAGTTTTTCGTAGGCGGCCATGCCGCTGATGGTGGCCTTGTCGGCAAACTCCTTCGGCGGCTGGAACACGCGGTGCTCCTGCAGGCCCTGGGTTTGCTCTTGGGTGGTCTCGTTCTCGGCCATACTAGTCTCCATATTAATGTAGTAGGTTATGCCAGATACCATAGGGGGGCTCGCTTACTGAGCCCTTACATGGAAACCCCTTGCGGCGGGTGCGTATTGACTCTCTTGCCCGCTCTTGTGTGCCCTTATTCTAACGCCAGCCGTTGTAAAGCGTGCAAGCGGGCCTCGTGTGCCGGCGCGTGCCGCACCCCATCCAACGGCGCCGGTGTAAAATGCCGAGCTGAATTTTTTTCGCATCCCCCTGGAGTTTCATCCCGATGTCCGACCTGCCGCCCAACCAGCCTGTCCGCAAGCTGACCCCTCTGAACAACCTGATCTTCGCCAGCCGCTGGCTGCAACTGCCGCTGTACCTGGGCCTGATCCTGGCGCAATGCGTGTACGTATTCCACTTCTGGGTCGAGCTCGTCGACCTGATCGGCGCCGCCATGGGCAACGCCGATTCGCTCAAGCACATCATCGATGCCGTCAGCGTACCCAATTCGGTACGCCCTACCCGTCTGACCGAAACCATCATCATGCTGGTGGTGCTGGGCCTGATCGATGTGGTCATGATTTCGAACCTCCTGATCATGGTGATCATCGGCGGCTACGAAACCTTTGTCTCGCGCATGCACCTGGAGGGCCACCCGGACCAGCCAGAGTGGCTGTCGCACGTGAACGCCTCGGTCCTGAAAACCAAGCTGGCCATGGCGATCATCGGCATCTCGTCGATCCATTTGCTGAAGACTTTCATCAACGCCGCGTCGTATGACGAGAAGACGCTGCTGTTCCAGACCGTGATCCACTTCGCGTTCCTGCTGTCGGCCATGGCGATCGCCTATACCGACCGCATCGTGATGACGACTCACAACGGCAAACACTAAAACTATTACATTCCTGGTACTCCTGAACGAGAGCGAACATGGCAACCGTGATTACCCAAGACGACCTGATTGAATCGGTCGCGGCAGCACTGCAGTACATCAGCTACTACCACCCGGCCGATTACATCCAGCACCTGGCGCGCGCGTATGAAAGCGAGCAAAGCCCGGCCGCGAAGGATGCGATCGCCCAGATCCTGACCAATTCGCGCATGTGCGCCGAAGGCAAGCGTCCGATCTGCCAGGACACCGGCATCGTCAATGTGTTCCTCAAGATCGGCATGGGCGTGCGCTTCGAGGGCTTCACGGGTTCGGTGACCGACGCCGTCAACGAAGGCGTGCGCCGCGCGTACAACTTCGCCGACAACAAGCTGCGCGCCTCGATCGTGGCCGACCCGCACTTCGAGCGCAAGAACACCAAGGACAACACCCCGGCCGTGGTCCACATGGAGCTGGTCGAGGGCGACACCATCGACGTCAAGCTGGCGGCCAAGGGCGGCGGCTCGGAAAACAAGACCAAGTTCGTCATGCTCAACCCGTCCGACTCGCTGGTCGACTGGGTGCTCAAGACCGTGCCGCTGATGGGCGCCGGCTGGTGCCCGCCGGGCATGCTCGGCATCGGCATCGGCGGCACCGCCGAGAAGGCGATGCTGATGGCGAAAGAGTCGCTGATGGAAGACATCGACATGTACGAGCTGCGCCAGCGCGGCCCGAACAACAAACTCGAAGAGCTGCGCATCGAGCTGTGCGACAAGATCAACGCGCTGGGCATCGGCGCCCAGGGCCTGGGCGGCCTGACCACCGTGCTGGACGTGAAGATCAATATGTACCCGACCCACGCGGCCTCCAAGCCGGTGGCGATGATCCCGAACTGCGCCGCCACCCGCCACGCCCACTTCGTGCTGGACGGCTCGGGCCCGGCC
This sequence comes from Massilia sp. Soil_C_3, assembly GCF_057657035.1. NCBI lineage: Bacteria > Pseudomonadati > Pseudomonadota > Betaproteobacteria > Burkholderiales > Oxalobacteraceae > Massilia > Massilia sp. Soil_C_3. Next base: position 658,829 of record NZ_JBDGJG010000001.1, on the reverse strand, counting down.
TATATCGAACCGCCGGCGCTGTCGACCTGGCCTGACGTGAACTGGACGCCGGACACCGAGAAATCGAAGCGCGTCGACCTCAACACCCTGACCAAGGAAGAAGTTGCGTCCTGGAAGCCGGGCCAGACCCTGCTCCTGAACGGCAAGATGCTCACCGGCCGCGATGCCGCGCACAAGCGCATCCAGGACATGCTGGCCAAGGGCGAGTCGCTGCCAGTGGACTTCACCAACCGCGTAATCTATTACGTCGGCCCGGTCGATCCGGTCGGCAGCGAAGTGGTCGGCCCGGCCGGTCCCACCACCGCCACCCGCATGGACAAGTTTACCGACATGATGCTGGAAAAGACCGGCCTGATCTCGATGATCGGCAAGGCCGAGCGCGGCCCGGCGGCGATCGAATCGATCCAGAAGCACAAGTCGGCCTACCTGATGGCGGTCGGCGGCTCGGCCTACCTGGTCTCGAAAGCGATCAAGTCTGCAAAAGTCGTGGGCTTCGAAGACCTGGGCATGGAAGCGATCTACGAGTTCGACGTGACCGACATGCCGGTCACCGTCGCGGTCGATTCCACCGGCACTTCGGTCCACAACACCGGCCCGAAAGAATGGTCGGCCAAGATCGAATCGCTGAAAGGCGTGCCGGTCACCGTCGCCTGATTCGAACCGGATCATGACCCTCCCCGACGCTCCGGTTGGCATCTTCGACTCGGGCGTCGGCGGCCTCTCGGTGCTGCGCCACATCCAGGCGCAGCTGCCGCACGAACACCTGCTCTACCTGGCCGATACCGGCTTTGCCCCTTACGGCGACAAACCCGAAGCCATCGTCGTCGAACGCGTGCTGGCGATCGGCGAATTTCTGTTGGCGCGCGGCGCGAAAGCGCTGGTGGTCGCCTGCAATACCGCCACCGTGGCCGCCGTGCGCGAACTGCGATCGGTTCACCCCGGCCTGCCCATCGTCGGCGTCGAACCCGGCCTCAAACCCGCCGCCGCCCTTACCCGCACGGGTAAAGTCGGGGTGCTGGCCACCGAGCGCACCCTGAACGGCGCCAAGTTCCTGCAGCTGCGCGACCAGATGCACCGCGATTCCGGCGCCGACTTTCTGCTGCAGCCCTGCGTCGGCCTGGCCGACCAGATCGAGTTTGGCGAACTCGATTCGCCCGCCACCAGTGCGATGCTGGAACGCTTCATCATGCCGCTGCTGACCGAAGGCGCCGACACCCTGGTGCTGGGCTGCACCCACTATCCGCTAGTGCGCGCCTCGATCGAGCGCCTGTTGAAAAACGCCGGCCGGCCGGACGTGGCCCTGGTCGACACCGGCGATGCCGTGGCGCGCCAGCTCGCGCGCCTGCTCGCCGCCGGGGGACTGCTACGCGCGCCGGGTGCCATCCCAGCCAGCCTGACCGGCTTTACCAGCGCCAGCGCGACAGCGCTGACGGCGGCGTTTCGTAGCCTGCTCGGCATCGATCCGCCGGTGCATGAAGCGCAGGTCGCGGTCCCGCGTGACTGGCAAAGCGATCGAACGATTTAAAGTTGCCACTTTTTTTGCGAGGCTATATAATCATGCTCTGCCTCGGCAACGACGAGACAGTAAGTAGCAAAACAAGCAGTAACGTAGTTCAGTGGTGGCTGTAGCTCAGCTGGTAGAGTCCAGGATTGTGATTCCTGTTGTCGTGGGTTCGAGCCCCATCAGCCACCCCAAGTATTCAGCAAAAAAGGTCACCTGCTTCGGCATGTGGCCTTTTTTGTTTTCCGAAGGATCCGCATGCATATCACCGGACAAACCCTCTCCCGCGCGGACGTCGAAGCGGCATTGCTCCAGGCCCCACTCGTCTTCCAGGAATGCGACCTCGACGGCGCCGACCTGTCGCGCCTCGACCTGCGCAACTGCACCTTTACCAGCTGCAGCATCGCCGAGACCTCGTTCTACGCCGCCAAGCTGGGCCAGTCCACCTGGCAGCGCTGCCGCGGCCGACAGGCCGACTTCGAAGCGGCCGACCTGACCGACGCCCGCTTTCAAAGCTGCGACCTGAACAACAGCAGCTGGCGCCGCGCCCACTTGGCGTCCCTTGCCTTCAAGGGCTGCAAGCTGACCGGCGCCAGCTTCGAGGAAGCGGCCCACCTTGGCCTGGAATTCGAGGATTGCCTGCTGGTGGGCACCGACCTGCGCCGCATGTCGTTCCGCAAGGCCAAACTGGTCCAGCTGGACTTTGGCGACGCCGACCTGGCTGCCTGCGACTTTCGCGACGCCGTGTTCGAGGGCGGCAGCCTGCGCGGCGCCAACATCAAACAGGCGCGCTTCGACAACGCCGACCTGCGCGAAGCCGACCTGGGCGGCATCACGCTGGCCGACATCAAGTTGTTCCAGGGCGCATGGATCACGCCGCGCCAGGCTGCCGAACTGGTCAGCGAACTTGGCTTGCGCGTGGCCTGAATACTCTGTACGTTTGGCCATATCACCACGGAACAGAAGTAAAAAGACTCAAACTGGGCGGCCGGATAATGCTTGATATGCGACAATCTGTGAGTTTTCTTTAGGAAATTCGAGTCGCCTTCCTGCGATGCCGGACTGCAGGCATCGCACCGGCGCTCCCCCGATTTATGCCAGACAAGCGTACCGCTCCCGAGATCTCCCGCTTGACCGCCGAAAAACGCCCCGCAGTGCGCAACGCCGTGCTGTTCGTGGCCGCCCTGTGCCTGCTATTGCTGACGATACAGGTCTCGGACGGCTGGCGCGCACGCGAGGAACGCCTGGCCGAGGTGGGTGTCGCCACCACCAATATGTCGCACGCGCTGGCGGCCCAGGCCGAGAGTGCGGTGCGGGTGGTCGATACCGTGCTGGCCGGCGTGGTCGAGCGGATCGAAAACGATGGCATGGCGGGCGCCGGACGCCCCCGCCTACAGTTGCACCTGAAGAATATGGTGACCCAGGTCGACGAGCTGCATGGCTTGTTCGTGTTCGGCGCCGACGGCCATTGGCTGATGACCTCGCAGGACCGCATCCCGCTGTACACCGTCTACGACCGCGAGTATTTCCAGCACCACCTGAACAATCCCGACCGCTTCATCCACGTGGGCAAGCCGGTGCGCAGCCGCTCCAACGGCGAGTGGGTGCTGCCCGTCTCGCGCCGCCTTAATAATCCGGACGGCACGTTCGGCGGCGTCGCGCTCGGCACGATCCGCATCGATTACTTCTCCACCCTATACAAGACCTTCGACGTGGGCAGCAATGGCGTGGTGATGCTGACCCTGGACGACGGCACCCTGGTGTATCGCCTGCCCCACAGCGAGAGACTGATCGGCACCGATACGAGCAATGGCCCGGTGCACCGGATGTACCAGAGCTCCGGCCCGGCCGGCACCGCCATGCTGCGCTCGAAGATCGACGGCATCGAAAGGCTGTACAGCTACCGCCATCTGGAAACCTATCCGCTGATCGTCGCCACCGCGCAGAGCAAGCACGACATCCTGGAAAAATGGCTGAAGTCGATGCTCGGCCAGGCCCTGATCACGCTGGTCGCCATTGCATTGCTGCTGTATTTCGGCCGGCGCCTGGTGCGCCAGATCGTGATCCGCGACCACCTCGAGCACGAGCTGGTGCAGGCGCGTGAACTGCTGCAGGAACATAACCGCGCGCTGACGGTCCTGGCCGACCACGACAGCCTGACCGGCATCGCCAACCGGCGCCGCTTCGAGGAAGCCCTGGACATGGAGTTCGCGCGCGCAAGCCGGAGCGGCGCGCCGCTGTCGCTGCTGATGTTCGACGTCGATTACTTCAAACGCTACAACGACACCTATGGCCATGTGGCCGGCGACGCCTGCCTGCGCCAGGTGGCGCTGGCGCTGCAGGAAAGCCTGGTGCGGCCGGCCGACCTGGTGGCGCGCTTCGGTGGGGAGGAATTCGTGGCCCTGCTGCCGGATACCGATCCGGCCGGCGCCAGGATGGTGGCCGAACGCATCCGCCAGGCGGTGATGGCGCTCGGGATCCCGCATGCCGGCAATGGCGCCGGCGTGGTGACCATCAGCGTGGGCGTGTACACCAGCGGCGCCGGTGGCGGCATGGAGACCGACAGCGCCACCGCGCTGGTGGAGCGGGCCGACGCCCTGCTCTATCGGGCCAAGCAGTCGGGCCGCAACCAGGTGTGCGGCGGCGACCTCGCCGCACCCTGAGCCGGGCGCCCGCCTGCATCAATGGCGGTAAGGGTTGTTCGGGCGGTCGTCGTGGCGGTTGGGGACGCCGTCGCGATCGCGGTCACGGTTGCGGTACGCGGCCACCTGGCGCGACTGGTGCCAGCCGCCGCGCTCGAGATGCCAGCCGTTACGGTCCTGGCGCCATTGCGCGCGCTGGTAGGCATAGCCCGGACGCACTTTCTCCCAGTGGCCGGCGACCCAGTCGTGACGGCGGCCGTTCCAGTCCCAGTAACCCGACACCCATTCAAAACCGCGGCGCGCGGCCGGCACGGCTTCGCGGCGGGGCGCCGGCGGCGCCTTCTTGATGACGATCACTTCGGCCCGTGGATGAGCGGCCTGGGCCTGCACTGGTGCGAATGCTGCGCTACCGATCAGGATGGCGGCGGCGGTGGTGAGAAGGGTTTTCATGGTGCTCTCCGTTTCGGTTGGTGTGAAACCACTATAGCGAGACGGGACGCCAAAAAGATGAACTGAAGGAAGTCTTTACAGTCGATACATGCCGCTACAAACTTGTAACAGCGAAGGGTTATTAACAGTTAGGTGAGAACTTGTTTGAATTTATGCAGTCTTATGCATTATGAACAAGTTCGTTTCCATCAGCACGGCTGCACAAGCCTTGGGCGTCTCGACCAGTACCTTGCGTCGATGGGAGGCCAGCGGTCGGCTCACTCCTTTGCGAACAGAAGGAGGTCAGCGCCGGTATGACTTGTCTGCCTTGCGACCTGAAGCTCGCAGCGGTGCTCAGGCGGTGCGCAAGACCGTCGCCTATGCACGGGTGTGCAGTCATGATCAGAAGGCGGACCTGGAGCGACAAAAGCGGGTACTTGAATTGTACTGCGCAAGTCATGGATGGCCGTTCGATATGATTGCCGACCTTGGGTCGGGCATGAACTATCGCAAGAAAGGCTTGAAACGTTTGCTCGACGGGATTGTCGAAGATGAGGTTGGACGCCTGGTCTTGACGCATAAAGATCGACTGTTGCGTTTTGGCGCGGAGCTGATATTCGCCCTGTGCCAGACAAGACAGGTCGAAGTAGTCATCATCAACCAGGGCGAGGACACCAATTTCGAAGAAGAGCTAGCCAACGATGTGCTCGAGATCATCACTGTCTTCTCGGCCCGTCTCTATGGAAGCCGCAGTCACCGCAACCAGAAGCTGATCGATGGGGTGCGTGCAGCAGTCAAGGAGTCGCAATGTACCTAGCCCATCGCATCCGACTCGATCCGAACAATGTCCAGGCGACGTATCTGGCGCGTGCCGCCGGTACTGCACGTTTCGCCTATAACTGGGCCTTGGCCGAGTGGAAGCGGCAGTACGAGGCAAGCAAGGTCGACCCTGCGGTGGACAAGCCAAATGAAGCGGCATTGCGGCGCCAGCTCAACGCGATCAAGCACGAGCAATTCCCATGGATGCTCGAAGTAAGCAAGAATGCACCGCAGATGGCGATCATACAGTTGGGGCAAGCCTTCGAGAATTTCTTCGAAGGTCGTGCCCGCTATCCCACCTTTCGCCGCAAGGGCCGTGACGACCGATTTACATTAAGCAATGACCAGTTCCGAGTCGAGAACAAGTGCATCCGCATTCCGAAACTGGGATGGGTCCGGATGCGCGAATCTCCGCGGTTCTCCGGGCGTATCGTCTCGGCCTCGATCAGCCAGATTGCGGATCACTGGTACGCAAGCATCACCGTCGACATCAAGGATCAACGTCAACCGCCAGCCGAAAACCAAGGCGCGGTAGGAGTCGACCTCGGTGTCGCGGCGCTGGCCACGCTGTCGACCGGTGAAGTGTTTAACGGCCCGAAAGCGTTGGGCACACTGCTCGCCCGTCTGCAACGCCTGTCGCGCGAGGTTTCACGCAAAGTCAAAGGCTCGCGCAATCGTGCAAAGGCGAAAGCCAGGCTTGCCCGGCTATACGCCAAGATCGCCGATCTGAGGCGCAATGGCCTGCATCAGTTGAGCACCTATATCACCCGCCGCTTCCACACCATAGGCATCGAAGACCTGAACGTGAAGGGCATGCTCGGAAATCGTTGTCTGGCCCGAGCGATTGCTGACATGGGATTTGGTGAACTACGCCGCCAGCTGGAATACAAGGCGGCGCGGCGCGGTGGTCAGATTGTCGTGGTGGATCGCTGGTACCCGAGCAGCAAGACATGCTCGTGCTGTGGCTACCGGATGGATGTGCTCCCACTGACGGTTCGCCATTGGCGTTGTCCCGGCTGTGGCGCACTGAACGACCGGGACGTCAACGCGGCAATCAACCTGAAGAACATGGCGGTGAGTTCCACCGCATCGGCCTGTGGAGGGGCAGGCGCTGGCCTCGCGCGTCAAGTGCAAGGTGAAACCGGCCCTGGTGAAGCAGGAATTCAACAGCAAAGTTAACTATGGATCGCTTTGCGTAAGTTTGAAGGAACGGAAGGAGCGGAGGAGAAGAAAAAGCTGGCGCTGCAAAAACACAGCCGGCTATGGAAGCCGGCTGCGTAAAGGGGAAGGTATTAGTCCAGCTTGAAGGCGTAGTCGACCTTGGTCCAGGTCTGGGCTGGCGCGCCATCCTTGGTGCCCGGCTTGAACTTGCACGAGGTCAGACCCTTGACCAGTGCGCGGTCCAGGTTCTTGAAGCCGCTCGACTTGTCGATCTTCGATTCCGCCACGGTGCCGTCCGCGTTGACCAGGAACGATGCCGAGGTCGTGCCCTGCTCTTCGTTCATCAGCGACGACTTCGGATATTCGATGGCGCACTTCTTCGGATCGAACGACGCCGCGGTTTCGGCGGCGAAGCTGGCGCTGGCGGCAGCGGTGAGGGTCAGTGCAACGAACAGCTTGGCGGACAGGTTTTTCATGATTTCCCGAAATAAGGTTTTAAGAGTTAATGTCGTGATGCGTGCTGCGCGCCGCCCGACTAGCCGGCGCAGGTTTGCTTGGTAATGAGTGCTTAGAATTCTTCCCACTCGTCGTTACCGACGGTGGCAGCTGCCTTTTTCGGCTTCGGCGCAACTTCCGCCTCGTCCGGATTCACCGCGGCGCTGGCGGCGGCCGGCTTTTTAGGAGCCGGCGGTGCGGTGCGCTTGGCGGCCGGACGAACCACCACCGCGGTGGTGGTCGCGACTGCCGCCTGCGCCTCGAATTGGAACTGTTCGCCCTCTTCCAGTTTGAAGATGCTGACCACGCGGGCCAGTTCGCCGGCCTGGTCTTGCAGGCTCTGGGCAGCCGCAGCGGCTTCCTCCACCAGCGCGGCGTTTTGCTGGGTCATGCCATCCATCTCGATGATCGAGGTGTTGACCTGGGCGATGCCGGCGCTCTGCTCGGCGCTGGCGTTGGCGATCTCGCTCATGATGTCGGTCACGCGCTTGACGCTGGACACCACTTCATCCATCGTCACGCCGGCCTGGCCGACCAGTTTGCTGCCACGATCGACTTTCGACACCGAATCGTCGATCAGGGTCTTGATCTCTTTGGCTGCCGCAGCCGAACGCTGAGCCAGGTTGCGCACTTCGGAGGCAACGACCGCGAAGCCGCGGCCCTGTTCGCCGGCACGGGCTGCTTCGACTGCCGCGTTCAGCGCCAGGATATTGGTCTGGAAGGCGATGCCGTCGATCACGCCGATGATGTCGGCGATCTTGCGGGCCGAGCCATTGATCTCACCCATGGTGCCCACCACTTGCGACACCACCTCGCCACCCTTGCTGGCGACGTCCGAAGCGGCCGCGGCCAGCGCGTTGGCTTCACGGGCATTGTCGGCGTTCTGCTTGACCGTCGAGGTCAGCTGTTCCATTGCCGAAGCGGTCTTCTCCAGCGAGCTGGCTTGCAGTTCGGTACGCGACGACAGGTCGATATTGCCGGCGGCGATTTCACGCGAGGCGGTGCCGATGGTTTCGGTGCCGCGGCGTACCTGGGCCACGATGTCCACCAGGCTGTTACGCATTTCTTTCATTTCGACCAGCAGGCTGCCGCGGTCCGATTCCTTGGTGTCGATGGCGATCGACAGGTCGCCGTGGGCGATGCTGCCAGCGATCTTGGCGGTGTAGCCAGGCTCGCCGCCGAGCTGCTTGAGCAGGCTGCGGGTAATCACGACAGCGGCCGCCACACCCAGCACCACGGCCAGGGCCAGCAGGACCAGCATGAAGTTACGGGCATTGTCGAACGCCGCTTCGGCATCGGCCTTGGTCTGGGCGTTCTGTTTTTCTTCCTGGGCGGCCAGCGCGTTCAGGGCTTCGGTCCACTTGCGCTGCACCGGACGCACTTCGCGTACCATGACGCGGGTGGCGTCCATGGCGTTGGCGGCCAGATAGAGTTCGGTAGCGCGGGCGATCGCCGGCATGGCGGCGGTTTCGTGTTCCTTGATCTGGGCCAGCAGCGCCTTTTCCTGGTCGTTGCCGTTCGATGCGAACAGGGCGGTCAGCTTGCGCTGGGTTTCGTTGTACTGGGCGGTCTGTTCCTTGAACTTGGCAATCTCCGGTTCCATGTCGGCCGGGTCTGCCATCAGGGTCAGCACGCGCAGCGACTGCAGGCGATCGTTGACGTTGTTGCGCATCTCGATCACGAGGCCGGTCGACACATTACTCACGCTGACCACGTGGTCAAGGCGATCCTGGATCTGCGCCATGCGCAGGATACCCACTACAGCAACCGCTACCAGCAGCACCAGGATCAGTGCGAAACCGAGGGCCAGACGGGTACCGACCTTCATGTTGTTCAAATTCATTCGTGTTTTCCCTGTAACTTTATTGATCGAAACTCGCTCGGAGAGACAAGCGCCGTGCGAAGCGCATCTGAAATCGGTGTTTCTGCACGATTTCGAGTGTTTCCGACAGGATAAATCAAGATTTCATGTCGCTAGTCAGAAAATCTCTTGCTCGACCGAATTGTTTCGGCACAACAACAGGCTTGATACAGTGCAACATTGGAACAGGTCTGCATTATGGAACGACTATTTCCACACAGCAAGCAATTTTGAAACTTGTATGGTTGTTTCGACAAGCAAATGTATCGATTTGTCGACATGGAATAGAAAAAGGCGTGCCTCAGCACGCCTTTTTGTTACTTTTGGATAGATTGTCTCAGGCCGCGGCGGGCATCCTGGCGGCAGCTTCGAGCAGCAGGCGCGGATCGCCCAGCGCCAGCTTCTTCGAATCGGAGAGGGTCTGGCGGAAAGAACGGGCTCCCGGCAAGCCTTGCATCAGGCCCAGCATGTGGCGCGTGATGCTGTTGAGCTTCAAGCCCACCGGACCGTACACGCGCAACTGCTCCTCGATGTACGGGATCATCGCTTCCAGCACCTCGACCCGCGAGCGCGGGCGACCGGCATCGGTGTCGCCATAGAAGCGGCGGTCCCAGTCGGCCATCGTCCAGGGGTTGTGATAGGCCTCGCGGCCCAGCATCACGCCGTCGACATGTTGCAGGTGCAGTGCGATTTCGTCGTCGCTCTTGATGCCGCCGTTGATCAGGATCTCGAGGTCAGGGAACTCACGTTTCAATTGGTAGGCGACGGCGTAGCGCAGCGGCGGGATCTCGCGGTTTTCCTTCGGCGACAGCCCTTTCAGAACGGCGTTACGGGCGTGCACGATGAAGGTCTTGCAGCCGGCGTCGGCGATGGTGCCGACGAAATCGCGCACGAATCCATACTCTTCGTCGTAATCGATGCCGATGCGGTGCTTTACCGTGACGTCGATCGAGACCGCGTCGCGCATCGCCTTCACGCAATCGGCCACCAGCTGCGGCTCGTTCATCAGGCAGGCGCCGAACGCGCCCTTCTGCACCCGCTCGGACGGGCAGCCGCAGTTGAGGTTGATCTCGTCATAGCCCCATTGCTCGCCCAGCTTCGCGCTTTTCGCCAGGTCGGCCGGATCGCTACCTCCCAGCTGCAGGGCGATCGGGTGCTCGACGTCGTCGTAGCGCAGATGGCGCTCGACGTCGCCGTAGACCAGGGCGCCGGTGGTGACCATCTCGGTGTACAGCCAGGTATGGCGGGTGATCTGGCGATGGAAGACGCGGCAGTGGCGGTCGGTCCAGTCCATCATGGGGGCGACCGACAGGCGGCGCGATGGCTGGACAGGGGCTGGGGCGCCGGGAATGGTCGAGGTGAGGCTCATGCTGGAAAGGTCTGGTCGGCGCCCATACGGGCGACGAATACTGTCGGGAACCAGTAATGATAAGCCAAACCTGGCTCCGCCGCATCCGCGATGGCGGCAATGTTGGCGATGGAGCACAGTATACTTGAGTGCCACCTTCATTCATGCCGGGAATAGAATAGCAATGGACCTCCTCAGCAGCATGCGTTCTTTCGTGCGCGTCTACGAAACGCGTTCATTCAGCGCGGCCGCCAAGGATCTGAACCTGGGCCAGCCCTCGGTCTCCAAGTCCGTGGCGCAACTCGAGCAGAAGCTGGGCGTGCAACTGTTTCTGCGCTCCACCCGCGGGCTCGCGCCGACCGACGCCGGACAGAAATTCTACGAGCACGCGCTGCGCACGCTGGACGAAGCCGACCTGGCGCTGAAGGCAGTCAAGGACGCGAATGCGCCCCTGACGGGAAGACTGCGCGTGAGCGGCACCATCACCTTCATGCGCCAGCACATCATCCCGAAGCTGCCCGACTTCATGGCGCAGCACCCTCACCTCTCGATCGATTTTCTTCTCGACGATGGCAACATCGGTCTCGTGGAGGAAGGTGCGGAAGTCGCGCTCCGAATGGGCAAACTGGCCAGCTCCAGCCTCACGGCGCGCAAGATAGGCCAGTGTCGCCGCATCGTCGTTGCGACACCCGGCTATCTGAAGCAATATGGCGTCCCCATTGAGCCGGGCGATCTCGTCCGGCACGCCGCCATCGTCCTGTCCCGTGGCGAAGGCGGCGAGCATATTGCCTTCGACAAGGACGGCATCGAGACTGAGGTGGCGCTCCAGCCCAGGCTGCGTATCAGCGCACTGGAGGGAATCCGGGCCGCAGTGCTCGCCGGCCTGGGCGTGGCGGTCACCAGCGAATGGATACTCGAAGACGAACTGGACAGCGGCCAGGTCGTCGAAGTCCTGTCCGACTGGCGGATGCCGGCCCTCGACCTGTGGGCGGTCCTGCCTGGCGGAGCGCGCCACGCCAGTCCTCAGGCGCGCGCCTTCATCGCGTTCGTTGAGGAGCAGCTGGCGGCAACGCGGTACGGGGTTCGATAAACAGCAGCCTCGTTCCGACCGGTCTCAGAAGGTGACACCGATGGCGTTCAGGAAGGTGTCCATCCGGTCGTCGAGATCCCGCCTGGTCTCTGCCCATGCCGGCACCGTCTCCAGGAGACGTTCTTGCCACGCCCAGAGGTTCGGGAACTCGGCAAACGGCGCTTTGGTCCGAAACACCTGGGAGAACGGCGCCGCGATATCGATATCCGCCAGCGTCAGTTCATCGCCGACGATGAACCGGCGGCTTGCGAGATGCGCGTCGAGCACCGAGGCTGCCGCCCGCATGTTCTTGAGCAGGAGATTGACGATGGACGGGTCCTCGGCCTGTCCCATCACGCGGCCGGCCACACGCTCGTTGAACAGCAGCGTCGCGAAGACGCGCCACTGCTCGCCGGACCAGAACATCCACTGCAAGACCTGGTAACGGTCATTCGCGCTCTTGCCCAGCAGCGCAGAGCCGGCTTTCTCGGCAAGGTAGATATTGATCGCGGATGCTTCCCAGATGATCGTGCCGCCGTCTTGCAGGACCGGCGTCAGCCCGTGTGGATTGAGCTTCAGGAATGCTGGCGTATGGCTTTCGCCCTTGAATAGATCGACGTTGATATGCTCGATGTCGACGCCCATGATGCTTGCAGCAGTCGCGACGCGGCGAAAACTGCCCGAACCCAGGTCGCCATGGATTTGAATGGTCATAGTATTCCTTGAATGTGGATGTTGAATTTTTGGAGAGTCGGCAGACCACGATGCGTGGTGCAGCAAGAAAGATATGCGCTTGCCCGCCACGACGGAAGATCCAGGCAAGGCATCACACTTATTCGAATGGGGAATGGGCGGTGGGATGCGATCCAGCCCCGCCGCGTGGGCGACAATCCGACGATCAAAGAGGGTTTGGGTCCAGAAGCTCAGGGTCTGACATTCGGACACGAGCTCTGCGTAGGTACGCGATTGCTGAGGTTGTGTCTGAATGTCAGACCTGACACCTGCCGTGGACACTTTTCGCACCCAGCACTAGCGCCGGAGCCGACGCCGTGCCGTTTTCATTCCGTCATTTAAATTCCAGTTCAAAAGGGCTCTGTCTCAAGGTAGGGAGAAAGATCGGTGTCGACGTGGGGAGCTATAGGCTTCGCCCGCACCCCGTGCGCAATGTCAGTTGCGAATAATCAACTACCATGCAAAAATATCAATCCGAAATCAAAGGACACCGATGAAGAAATCTCAGCAAACCGATGTTGACGAAAAACGAACGTGCTTCATTGTCACTCCTATTGGAATGGATGGAACATCCACACGTCGCGCTGCAGATGGTTTAATCTCTGCCGTTATCGATCCAACCCTGCTAAGCCTGGGTTTCGAGTTGGTAGTCGCTCACCGAATCGATGCCCCCGGATCAATAACTAGGCAGGTGATAGAGTACCTTCTAAATGCAGACTTGGTCATCGCAAATCTTACAGAACTAAATCCCAATGTCATGTACGAGGTAGCTGTTAGGCACTGCGTCGGACTGCCTATCGTCGTAATGGCCGAGCATGGTACAAAGCTGCCTTTTGACCTGTCTGATGAAAGGACCGTATTCTTCCACAACGATATGCATGGAGCTGTTGACGTTCGACCGGCATTGACTAAAGCTATTCAATCAGCAATATCGCTGCCCGAACCTGATAACCCTGTGTTCCGAGTCTCTCAGTCCAAGGTAATGCGGGAGGCGACGAAGCCGAATGACCCTAATGCGTTCATTTTGGAGAAACTCGAGCGGCTCGAATCTGCTATAAGCGAAGTACGCGTGAGGGAGTCTGCCTCCGATATCCCCCAAAGCGCTTATCGCCGTCGTGTTGTGTATCATCTAAGCGGGGCTGAGTCAGAAGTAAAGTCCGCAATGGCTAAGATGCGCAGCGTAGATGGTCTTGACGGATTTTCGGCAACTATACTAGAAAGTAATCCGAAAATGGGAACAACGCGCATTCGCGTGATCGCTACAGTAAATTCGCCACAAGCGAGATCCGAGATCGCCGACTTGCTTGAGCAACATGGAGTACTTTTTAACGGGAGTTAAGCGCCATGATTCGCACGCAAGGACTCCTATCGCCCTGTTTTCTTGTGATGGCAGGCATTACATAGGGATTCCTGACTATTGTCATCGTCAGCTCCATCACGGGTCAAGGGTTGGGGTCACGTCTGACATGCGGACACGAGCTCTGCATAGATGCGCGATTGCTGAGGTTGTGTCTGAATGTCAGACTTGACACCTGCCCAGGGGGTCATACGACCGGTAGAGCCCAGCTTTACCCACTCCGCTTTACCAAGCTGGCTGATATCGCCTCTCCCGTCCTTCTACAAACCTGTGTACGAATGTCAGATCTGTCACCAGTCGGTGACAGCTGCCGCGTGTGGCACGCACGATATGAACTACTTCGCTAGGTGCGGCTTCAAGTATGATTCAATTCCAGCGATAGCGTTTGCAACATCACTGGAATAATCATCGTCACCGGAAACCGCTAGGTCGTACAGCACTTCTCGCCTCGACCGTCGAATCTGGAACCACGTCTCCTTTGCCTGTTGGCTTGCTTCGGGGTCAGAAAAAGCTAGATAAGCTTGGACATCTACAAATAACTCCCGCTGGAGTTTGAAGAGTGGGTCAAAGTGCTCATAGATACCCTTACCCCAGATTACCTCTGCTTCTAACAGTTCCGTTTGTAGATCGTCCCGCACCGTGTTGACCTTCTTCCATCGTGTCTGGTACGCGTGGTAAATACCGAAGTATCGTTTCTGCTCTATAGAGAGTTGTCTCCCGCTATTTGGGAAATCCTGTTCTGATGGCACTATCATAGGATGGCGCAAGTCCTTAATCGCTCCACGCAAACGGTACGTGTATCTCAGCAGCTTTCGCGTCAGTTCATACTCAACTCCGCCCTTAAGTTGGCGGTTCCATGTGTCGAGTCCCTTCATGGCGACTAACATCCCGACAAATCCGGCGATGGTCAACATCAAGTCTTTGACTATGCCAATTGCTTCTGCGGCTGACGATGCAGGCATTGCTATCCCCCTATAAAGTGCTGGTGACCGATACCGACGTTGATTAATTGCTATTCTTTTTAATACTGACAATCGTTTGGCAAACAATCGCCAAGGCCGCCAACCCGCCAACCTACATTGCCCCATTTAGGTACTTCTCAAACGCCTCCGGTAAAGCCGCCAGTGCCACCAAGCCGGTCGATAACACGTCCGTTTTAATCATTGCTCGTTCTCCTGTAACTGACAGCACACCGCTGCCGATCCGAGAATTATGTCAGGGACTCTGTTCAACTCCGATCTACAACCAGCAAGTACCGACGGCTTTTGGCCCGCCGCCTCCTACGCCAACGGGCCAAAAGCCAGATCGCACAAATGCATTTTTCAGCGATGAAGTCGATTACGTAGCGCTCAATCGTAGGAAAATTGCATACCCGGGACTGGGTCACGGGATTGGCTGGACTGGGGGTACGTCTGACATTCGGACACGGGCTCTGCATAAAAACTCTATTGCTGAGGTTGTGTCTGAGTGTCAGACCTGACACCTGCCCTTGCTTGGCTGTTCCGATAGAGCGGCAGTGCCCAGTCTATGATGTAGATAGAGCCAGCGGCGCGATGCTCCCCAGATGTAACCCAGTCGCGGTAGGACAGCACATAGTCGACCCGACGCGGCTACACATTAGTCTTAGGCGAGTGTATTTTTCTGATGATTAACGAGCTGTAGAGCAACGCACCGAAGTGCTTGATGTAAGGCTATGTCAATTTTGGCAAAAAATCACAAGTTCGGCACTTCAACCTTGCGGTCTAGAAAGTGACGCCTGTACACTAATCCAATAATTAATTTCTGTGGGAAAAGCGCAATATGTCCCTGTTGAACAGCAGTGCGGACGAATTCAGACGATCACCGATTACTGTAGCTGCTACTGTCGCAGGGGTAGTCGTCAGCGCTACAGCCCTATCTTTCGCCCGGCCTGAATCTAGCATCCCGTCTCCCTCATCCACCACCTCCCCGAACACGGTTCAAGGGCAGTTGCAGATCGGAAATTTGCTGATCGTCGTCGCGTTTTGTCTTGCAGGTTCGCTGTCAGCAGCGTCTGCGATTCGATTGCTCGCGCGAGCACACTGGTTTGGCGCTCTGGTGCTTTCAATCCCAGCTGCAGTGCTTTCCGCATTTGGGACATTATTGATACTTCATCAACTTCCGCCCAAAGTATTGACTGCCGCTGCCCTTTCAACTGCGCAAGACATAGTGCTATGGTTCACTTGCATCATCTTCGTTGCACTTAACGGCTTCTCTGTTCTGCAAGAAATGTACCAATCCTCCACAACCCCACCAAGTACCACGGATAACAACGGATTGACCACTTTATTCGTCGCGGTGTTGCTTCTATTGCTCTGGTGGGCCTTGGTGTCGGCAGGGCTCGCTAAGTTGGGCCAGATTTTCCTAACGTAGATCCTCACGTGAAGCGCTCCAGTCACCTGAAGTGAGCTGCTATATAGCCCAGCAACACTAATAATTCGCTCCAGCACCTATGCCGCCACGTCAAGGTTCTTCTCCAGATATACCATTGTGGTTGGGAAGCTCTTGTGACGCACGGCGCGCTGCACCGCCTACATTGGTACGCAGCCTCAGACATGAGCGTTGCAAACGTCCCGCGCGAGCGAAGCGTCATAAAACCCTTGCCTGCCCGCTCAGGTATCGTCAGCCTAGCGGATCGCCTGGGGCGAACCAGAATGCAGACGCCTGGCTTTTTGAATTGCCACGATCTGTAGGGGATTAGGGTCATGGGTTTAGGATAAGGTCTAACATTCGGACACGGGCTCTGCATAAAAAAACTCTTATGCGGAGAATGCGTCAGAAAGTCAGACCTGACACCTGCCCGGGAAGCTTGGTGGTCATCACTTCGCTCATGGAACAGTCCGTTCGACATTATTTCATGCCCCCGTTCCACACAAAAAATCTGACAGGCTCTCGTCGCAAGACTGCCTGACACCTGCCAACTCTCCCCGAGCATCCTCTCGTTGATCCCGTTCCACTGCCATGCTGACCAGTAACAACCTCTGCCTAACGCATCTGGTCAGAATCATTACCACTTACTCAACGACGTGGAGAACAGCATGGCGAATGACGCATACCTCAAGATCGAAGGTATCGCGGGGGAGTCCACCGATGACAAGCACAAAGATTGGATCGAAGTCAGCAACGTCCTGTACGCGATTCACCAGCCTAGAGCCGATTCACTGTCGACCGCTGGGGGCCACACAACGGGCAGAGCCGAGCTTTACCCACTCAGCTTTACCAAACTAGCTGATATCGCCTCGCCCGTCCTGCTACAGACCTGCGCTGCAGGCAAGACCCTTCCCAAGGCCACTTTCGAATTCATGAGGGCGGACGGTGAAGGCAAGCCTATCCCCTACTTCAAGATCGAACTTGAAAACCTGATGCTATCCAGTATCAACCCTGATAGCGGTGACGGCGGGATCATTGTTGAACGGGTTCAAGTCGCCTACGCCAAAATCAAATGGAACTATGTCCGGCAAAGCATCCGGGGCGGTACGCAAGGCAACACCAGCGGCGGCTGGGACTGTGCAGCAAACAAGGTGTGCTGATGGGCCGGGCGACGAATAGCGCGATCCAGGCGAACGCGAATAGGCCCGAGCCTGTCCCCTTCGACGGCGACCCGATGTATCACAACGTAATTAGCCCGTCCGACTTCAAGCACTGTTGTGCAGTCATCGTCACGGGCGATCCCGGCAACCCCTGCGGCCATGCTCTGCTACACACAGGCGGTGGCCTGTACTTCCACGTCGCCGGTAGGTTCAATCAGCCGAAGCTCATGAGCCGTTCAGGCTACGGGCGATACTTGAGGGAGAACGACAAACGGGAACTCAGACGCTTCATCGTGCCAATTCCGAATCCTAAAGGAGCGCACCGGAAGCTGGAAGAATTGCTCGCAAAGCCGTGGCGGTGGCTGATCTTACCGAACAATTGCGTCTCGTTTGTGGAAGAGGTGGTGCGCGCTGGCGGCTCCAATGCTGGCATGTACTTCAATTGCCCACGTATGGAAGCGTTCGCACCATGAAACTCCTACTCATCTCACTCAGCGTTGCCTTCATTACAGTCGTAATCATCTACTGCGCAATCGGCGTCGTCGCACCTGATATTTACGTCGAGAAGGCGTTCGTTATCATCGTCTACCCGTCACTCGCTGCCGGAATCGCCACAGCATTGGTACTTAAAGTGCGATCGAGCCAGCGCAAGAAGTAAAGGATCGTTCAGGCCGCAGGCTCCCGCGACACCGCCCCTTTGCGTGCCTGCCTCGAACAGGCGAAGGCACGCAAGAAGAGCAGTCAGCCGATCACTGATCCAACACGCGGAATGTCAATGTGTAATTGTGGCCATAGGTCGGCGCAGCAGCACCGGCCGGTGCCGCTGCCCTGTGCCGGATCAGGGCCAGATAGATACCCGGTTTCGTCAACGGCAAGACAGCTTTCCCCTGGGAGTCGGTCGAGATGTTCTGCACCGTGCTCTGGCTTGCCAGGTCCATCGGAGAACGATAAATGCTCACCTTCTGATCCACCAGTGGTTTGCCGTCGAACTGCACGATGAATTCGAATTTTTCGTCGACAACCAGGTCGCTCGGATGGGTGATGGCGACGATTTCCAATCCCTTGCCCACCGGCGCCAGCGCTTTCTCCGATGGCTTGTCGACAGTGACGTAGGCCTCGGAAATCGACAGCGACTGGTAATGGGCCAGCAACTTCGCATCGGCAGGCATGGCCTGCTGCGGATCCCGTGCAGATTCGGTCTTGCCGTTGCGCTCCCAGGTACGAAACACGGCGCCCAGCCGTGGGCCTGTGCTGAGGCGATACGTCCCCTTTTCGTCGGGAAGTCCTTGCTCCGCTACCGTTCGCTGCTTGAACTGATGGATGTCGCCGAAGGGAATGCGCGCCCCCTGCGGCGTGACGATCGAAAATGCCGTGCTGCCGAACGCCACGTCCGAAACGAAGAACTTTTCCGTGAAGCCCGCTTCGACACCGATCGATCCCTTTGGCTGAACGTCGAAGTTATTTGGCAACAAGAAGGGTGTATGCGCGTGAGCCGCGCCGGCGGCGAACCACGCTGCCAACAACAGCGCGCGCGGTGATGTTGTGGGCATCATGGCTTGGCTCCGTTGGCCTGGTCGACCTTGCCGTCGCCATTCTTGTCGTTTTGCTTGAACGTCTTGTCGGCGATCGCGATGTCTTCATCCACCGTCAATCGGCCGTCCTTGTCGGTGTCCAGTATCTTGAAGCGCACATGCGCTTGCTTGACCGAGCTGGCGTACAGATCGTCCTGCGCCTTGCCGGCGTATTGCTGCTTCAGGCGTCCTTCGTATTCGGCCACGTATTCCTCTTCACTAAGCCAACCGTCGCGATTGACGTCGGCTGCTACAAAGCGCTGCTTGCGTACCGTGTCGTACTCTTCCCGTGTCACCACGCCGTCGCGGTTGGCGTCGTAGCTGCCCATAAATGCCGCCAAACCGTGTCCGCCAGCGGGCGCCGTGGGTCCCTCGGCTGCCCTCGATGGCGCGGACGCCGTCATTGCGACCACCATGACGGTTATGGCGAGACGAAAACCGTGCTTGCCGGGCTGGATATTCTGCTTTTTCATGCTTGCCTCGTTTGTGTTGAATAAAATTAGAACGCCATGCGCAAGGACATGGCCACCGTGCGGCCCGGTTCGGTCAACAGTTCGATATCGCGCCGGTCCCGCGCGACAGAAGGCTGCAGATTGCGGGAGCTCGAGTAATCCCAGTAACGCTTGTCGCCCAGGTTGTAGAAGCCGGCGTCGAGGCGCAGGTTCTTGTTGACCTGCCAGTAACTGACCAGATCGAACGTGGCACGGCCCGGCACCCGGAACAGCGCCGTGGTGGAATCGGTCAACTCCGGTCCGGCGTTGGTGTAGGCATCCCGGTTGGTCGCCACGGCCTGCTTGCCGGCGACGAAAGTGCCGACCAGATTCAGTCCCCATGCCCTCAAAGGCGCGTCGTAACCGGCGCCGATGACCGCCTTGCGCGGCAACACGGAATCGAGTGGGACGTCCTTGTCGCCGGCGTAATTCGATTTTGCGGTGCCTCGACTCAGCCCCAGGGCCCAGGTCGTATAAAACCCCTTGGCGTACGGACTCCATTGCCCGTGTTCGAGCCGGGAGCTGAGTTCAAAACCATAGATCTTGGCGTCGTCGCGATTTTCCGCCTGGTAGATAGTGCCGATGTGCGCGGGCACATTCGTGAACATGCTTGGGAACGCGGCGCGGGTGTAGCGCGTGTAGGCGATGAAATCCTTGTACTTCGTGTAGAACACCGACGTCTGCAAGGCCACTCCTGGCGTCGGCTTGCCCTTGATGCCGAGTTCGACGGCGTCGCTGGTTTCCTCTTTCAGCGCGCGGTTGCCGACCAGCGCATACTGGTTGCCTGTGGCGTAATTGCTGGCAAGGTTCCAGGTGCCGAAGATCTCGCCGGCCGAGGGCGCACGTCCGCTGCGTTTGTATTGCGCATACGCCAGCACGTTTGGCATCATGGCGTAGCTCAGGCCGAGACTCGGACTCCAGATGGTATTGCTGGGGCTTCCGTACATCTTTTCCACGTCGGCTGGCGTCAGGACGCCCGTAGCAAAATTGCCCAGGTCACGCATCTTGATCCTGACATAGTCGCCACGCACGGCCGGCGTCAGCACCAGGCGACGCCCTCCCAGGTCGAACTCGATGTCATCCTGCAAAAACAATCCTGCCCGCACGGTCGTCGTGTCGGGCTGCGGCTTCATGTAGCCGGCGACATTCCACGGCCGCTCGACATCCTGTGTCGATGCATTGATGCCATAGCTGAGATGGTGCCGATCCAGCCGCTTCGTGACGACGCTCGACACGCCCCAGGTCGCCGTCTCGTTCTCGGAAACATTACGCACACTGGCGTTGGTCGACAATGTCGTCGTGTCCGTCGTGTCTTCGGTGTCGGTGCTCTGGAAATACAGTCGCGAATCGGCCTCGTCGGCCCAGCTGTTGTTTGGCCTCCATTGATGCGTCAACTGCAGCGTGTTGCGAGCGGTCTTGCTGTGCTGCTGAGAATTTTCGGTGATGAAGCTGCTGTTCGTGTCCCAGCCATGGAACGATGTGTCGTTCCGGCGACGGTACAAGTCGGCGGACAGCTCGAGTCGATTGGCGGCATCGATGCGCACTCCGCCCTTGAGCAGGAAGGCGTCGGAATCCCAGTCGTTGGGCATGCTGTCGATGACATCGCTATTGTTCCGGGTCGCGTGCCCGTCGCGGCGTGAGTAACTGACCAGGCCGTCCAGGTTGCCGCTTCGGCCCGCCGCAGTCAGGCTCTCGTTCCAGGAGCGGTCGGCCGAGTCGTAGCCAACTTTGCCACCGTAATAATGAACCTTACTGCCGCGCAGATAGTCGTCGGCGGATTTGGTCTTGAAGCTCACCGCCCCGCCGATGCCGCCTGCCGACCGCTTGGCCGAGGTAGTGCCGAACAGTATGTCGGCCGAGGAAAACATTTCGGGATCGATGAAGTCGCGGCCGACACCGAAGGTATTGGCGCCCACGCGGCTGACGTACGGACGGCTGGTGGCGTCAGGCATTTCAATGCCATCGATGTCCATCCCAACACGATTGCCCTCGATGCCGCGGATGTTATAGCCAGTGGAACCGGACCGGTCGAAGGTGCTGCGATTGCGTGTCGTACCCGACGCAGTACCGGGAGCGGAAACCAGCGGCTGGTTGCGCACCACGTCTTTCAGATTGTTGGCTCGCTCGAGGTCGGCGCCACTGACCGTCGCGGTGGTCTCTGCGTCAGTCGTTGCCTGCCCGATGATGTCGATCCGGGGCATCATTTCTGCGACGCCGGAGGGCATATTGACATCCTCCTGGGCAAACGCGGGCGTCATGAGCAAGGCGGAGATCGCGCAAGCCAGAACGGCGCGTTCCGGAAGCGGCGTCGGACGATGGGCCCCAAGCAGGCCCCGCTCGGGGGTTGAACCCTGTACGGCGTATCTATTCATGTCATCTCTCTCAGGCGAATAAGTAGCCAGCTACCTCTTCTCTTCCTGCAAGGCTTTCTAGCTGGAAAAACAATTATATATTTAATGAGAATGATTGTCATTATCATTCGCATTATTATTCGCATTTGAGTTTTCCGCATCTCCTGGCTGGTTGCATCGAAAAACGCCATGCCCAGCCATACGAAGATTCGATTTCACTACCCGCCCCGCATGCCTCACCATGCCTGACTCGAAATAACACCGCCGCCCCGGCGGCATGCCCCCCTTGGCATCTTGACTAACACCTGACATGAAAAACATCCTGATCGCCTGCCTACTCGCAGGCCTGGGCCTGGCCAGCGCCAGCGCCGCCGAACCATCCCGGCAAGAACAGCAGCTCGCCAAGCAGGCCCTCCCCGGCGTGCGCATGATCCCGATCCACACGCCCAAAGGCGATTTCAAGGTCTGGACCCGCCGCATGGGCGACAACCCGACCGTCAAGGTGCTGCTGCTCCATGGCGGTCCCGGGTCTACGCACGAATACTTCGAAACCTTCGACAACTACTTCCCAGGCGCGTCGATCGAGTACTACTACTACGACCAACTGGGGTCATGGTTCAGCGACCAGCCCGACGACCCGTCGCTGTACACCGTCGAGCGCTTTACCGACGAAGTGGAGCAGGTGCGCAAGGCGCTCGGCCTGGACAAGGACAATTTCTACCTACTGGGGCATTCCTGGGGCGGCATCCTGGCCATCGAGTATGCCCTTGCCCACCCGGGCAAGCTGAAAGGACTGGTGATCTCGAACATGATGGCCAGCGCGCCGGCCTATAACGACTACGCGCAAAACGTGCTCGCGCCGCAGATCGACCCGGCCGTGCTGGCCGAGGTGCGCAAGCTCGAGGCCGAGGGCAAGACCGACGATCCGCGCTATATGGAACTCCTGATCCCGCATTTCTACGAACGCCACATCCTGCGCAGGCCGCTCGCGGAGTTGCCCGAACCGGTGCTGCGCAGCTTCGGGCATTTGAACCAGAAAATCTACAAGCCGATGCAGGGGCCGAGCGAGCTGGGCATCTCGGGCCTGCTCGCGAACTGGGACCGCTTCGACGACCTCGAACGGATCGACGTGCCCACACTGGTTGTCGGCGCGCGCTACGACACCATGGACCCGGCCCATATGAAGAAGATGGCGCAGCGCCTGCCGCAGGGACAATTCCTGTACTGCGAGAACGGCAGCCACTCGACCATGTATGACGACGCCGGCTGCTACTTCGATGGCCTGCTCAAATTCCTGCGCGGCGCGCCCGCACGAACAGCGGCCAAGCCGCGCTCCCTGCGCTCCTACTAAAGACTGCAGCGCGCGGGCGCACATAAAAAGAACGGCGGCATTGCTGAAGCAAGCCGCCGTTCTTTTGTTACCTACCGCGGCATCAACGGTTGCGCGTCACCCGCCACACGGTATTGGCCAGGTCGTCCGCGACGATCAGGGCCCCGCGCGGATCGACGGTCACGCCCACCGGCCGGCCGCGCGTCTTGCCTTCCTCGGTGCGGAAGCCGGTGACGAAGTCGATCGGCTCGCCGGCCGGACGGCCGTTGGCGAACGGCACGAAGATCACCTTGTAGCCAACCGGCGGATTGCGGTTCCAGCTGCCGTGCTCGCCGACGAAGGCGCCGTTGGCGAACTTGTCTCCCATCACCGGCGACGAGAAATGCAGGCCGAGCGCGGCGACGTGCGAGCCCAGGCTGTAGTCCGGCTTGATGGTGGCCTTGACCTTTTCCGGGTCGCCCGGCTTGACGCGCGGGTCGACGTTCGGGCCCCAGTAGGCGTAGGGCCAGCCATAGAAGCCGCCTTCGCGCACCGAGGTCAGGTAATCCGGCACCAGGTCCGGCCCCAGCTCGTCGCGCTCGTTGACCACCGACCACAGCTGGCCGGTTTCCGGGTTGATGGCCAGCGCCGTCGGATTGCGCAGGCCCGTCGCATACGGTTTATAGGTGCCGGCAGTGGCGTCGATCTGCCACACCATGGCGCGGTCGACCTCGGCTTCCATGCCGCGCTCGGTGATATTGCTGTTCGAGCCGATACCGACGTACAGGTAACGCCCGTCGGGGCTGACGGTCATCGCCTTGGTCCAGTGGTGGTTGATCTCGGAAGGCAGCTTGGTGATCGTGGTCGGCGCGCCGCCGGCCTTGGTCTGGCCTTCCTGGTAATCGAAGCTCACCAGCTCGTCCTGGTTCGCCACGTAAATCTTGTTGTTGGCAAACGCCAGGCCGTAAGGCGCGTTCAGGTCGGCCGCGAACACCGTCTTGAGCTCGTACTGGCCGTCGCCATCGGCATCGCGCAGCAGGGTCAGGCGGTTACCGCTCTTGACCTTGGTATTGCCCTTGGCCTTGATGTAGCCGGCGATCACGTCTTTCGGCTTGAGCTTGGCCGCATTGCCGCCGCGCCCCTCGGCCACCAGGATGTCGCCGTTCGGCAAGACCAGCGTCTGGCGCGGGATTTGCAGGTCGGTCGCGATGGCCGTGACGCTGAAGCCCTCGGGCACGGTCGGCTTCTGGTCGCCCCATGGCGACGGTTCGGCAATCTTCATGCTCGGCAAGATGCCGCGTTGTGGATCCGGCAGCTGCGGGTCGGCGCCGCGCGACAGCGTCTTGGCGCCCTCGCCTTCGGTACATGCCGCCAGGAGCAGACTCACGCCCAGCACGACCAGTGTGTTCGATCGCTTCATGGCACACCTCCCACACGTGGATTGAGGCCGACCCAGGCCGCCAGGCAGGCCAGGACGAAGACGATGGCGGACAGTACCAGGCCGGCCGGCATGACGGCCCAGGCATCCTTGGCGTGCTGGAAGGCGTTGAACAGCCCCAGCGCCCAGGTGGCCAAGAGCAGCAGGAAGTAGGTCAGCACATGGCCCTTCTTGTGCGGCGCCCGGATCAGGTTGACCAGCGCAAACACCAGGGCCAGCCCGCTGAACAGCTCGGCGCCGGCGATCAGCCACGACGCGAAATTGCTCCACTGGATCTGGTAGGTATTGTAGTAGGCGAGATCGCTCAGCAATGCGCCGAGGAAGAGCGAGACGCTGCCCGCAAGCAGGATGGTATGAAGCGTGCCCGGCGGGGTGCGGTATGCCGGGTTCGCTGTAACGACAGTCGACATCGGATTGTCCTTGATAGTGATTGATGTTATCCAAATCATATCGAGTAGGCCGATGTCCTGGCGCATGGTTGGGCCAGTATTTACGCTTTGCCACCTGCACGCCGGGCGCCATTGCCCCGGGTGCAGGCAAATCACCGATCAAATGCGGTACTTGGCCTTGATCATGTCGGACGCACGCTCGCCGATCACGACGCACGGCGCCATCGTGTTGCCGGTGGTGATACGCGGCATGATCGACGCGTCGGCGATGCGCAGGTTCTGCACGCCATACACCTCCAGCTTGCTGTTCACCACCGACATCTCGTCGCGGCCCATCTTGGCGGTGCACGACTGGTGCCAGTAGGTGACGGCGCCGTTGCGCAGGAAGCGTTCCAGCTCGTCGTCGCCCAGGGTGCCCGGCATGGCTTCGCGCTTGACGATGCGCTTGAACGCAGAGGCATTGCCCAGTTCGCGGCACATGCGCACGCTCGCCTTGGCCGCTTCCAGGTCGTCGGGGTCCGACAGGGTGTTGGCGCGGATGATCATCGCATCGTTCACATTAGGACCGGACAGCAGCAGCTGACCGCGGCTCTTCGGGTGCGCCAGGCCGGCGAACATGGTCCAGCCGTGCTCCGGCACGCCGCGCGCGGCATTCTCTGCGCTCGGCACCGGGAACTCGACCTGGCAATGCAGCATGTCCGGCGCGTCCAGCGAAGGGTCGCTCTTCCAGTACAGCGTCGCTTCCGAACCGCCATTGCCGACTTCCTGCGGCTCGCTGTATTCCCAGATGCAGCCGAAGGACACGTGGTCCTGGTGATTCTGGCCGACGCCCGGCAGGTGCTGGCGCACCGGGATGCCGTGGCGCGCCAGTTCGCTCGCGGGACCGAGCCCCGACTGCATCAGCACCTTGGGCGTGTTGACGGCGCCCAGCGACAGCACCACCTCGCGCTCGGCGCGGAACTGGCGCGGCTGGCCATCCAGGACGACATCGACGCCGACCACCTTGTCGCCGTCGAACAGCAGCCTGGCCACCTGCGCATTGGTGAGCACCGTCAGGTTCGGCTGGGCCATGCGTGGGTAGGTGTAGGAACGGAACACCGACTGCCGCTTGCCGTCGCGGACGATCAGGTCGTTGATCGCGGCGCCGCCGTCGCCCTCCATCATCGCGCCGTTCGGGCTGTTAAAGGTCGGCACGCCGATCGAACGGGCGGCTTCCAGCATCAGGGTCGCGGTCGGCTTCGGATCGCGCGCCGGCCCGACATGCATCGGACCGCCCTGCCCGCGGCGGCTCGGGTCGGCCGCGCCATGCCAGTTTTCGATGCGGCGGTAGACGGCCAGCACCGATTCGTAGTTCCACGCATCGTCGCCCGCTTCGGCGGCAAAGTAGTTCCAGTCGGCGCGGTGGCCGCGCGCCCACACCATCACGTTGATGCTGGAGCCGCCGCCCAGCACCTTGCCCATGTTCATGGGGATCGAACGGCCGTTCAGGTGCGGGTTCGGTTCGGCCATGAAGGCCCAGTCGCGCTCGGTGCCCAGGTTCAGCGGCCATTGCGCCGGCTCGATGACGCTGGCCACTTCGTCGCTGCCGCCAGCTTCCAGCAGCAGCACCTTGACGTCAGGGTTCTCGGCCAGGCGGGCCGCCACCACCGAGCCCGCGGAGCCGGCGCCGCACACGATGAAGTCGTAAGCCGTCCTTAATGCCTCGCGTTGCGCGAGCTGGTTGCGCTGGACCGCTTCGGCGAATGCGCTTTCATTGGTAGTCGTATTGTTCATGATGGGGTTCACTTTTCTGAATTGGCGCCTGGCCCGGATCGGCGTTCACGGCGCAGTGGGTTGGCACCGTTCACATCCGATGCATCTTTCCGATTATATCGATTCTGACGATTCTATCGATTCAAAGTCGTGATGGCTGGCCATCGATTTTCCTGATGGCCGGTAGCGGGCCGGATGATTCAGAAGTCGCGCTGTTGCGACTCGTCCAGCGGCAGCATGTAGGTCCTTGGTCCCATCCTGGTACCGTAGCCGGGATGGAGATAGGGCGTTTCGGCAGAGCCGACCGGCCCGCTGGAAGGTGCGCGGCAAACATCGCCAGCTCCATTGCTGGACGGGATCTGGCAGACGCTGCCACGTCCGGCCGCCACGTCCGCGCCGGCCGGAGCTTGCGCCAGATCGGGCTTGATGCTTGCCGAGGCCTGCTTACGCTCTTCGGCCCGCAGCGCCGCATGCATGCTGGCGGTCTCGTTCTTGGCGATGATGGTGGCGCGGTCGTCTTCCGACGATGGGGAAATGTCATGCGGATCGATCGGAACAACCGCGGCCGCTGCAATACGGGGAGCGGCGAAAGACAGGGCGATGGCGACGATCATCGAGGCGAGCAGGGTCGCGTGGGTGCTTGGTTTCATCATGGTTCAGGTTTCCTTTTGTAGTAGCCTTCGGCTTCGGTGCCGGCGGTCCCACGAACTACGCGCATCGGCCGCGATCGGACGCAGGTCCGCATCCGACAAGCCCACTCAAGGCGTAGGTAAGATTGAAAGTCCACCAGAGAACACAGAGAAAACAGAGGCAGAACATGCGAACACACGTAGTGGAGCGAATCATCGCCGCCCTGGTCATCGCCGGAATCTCGCTCCCCGCGATGCTTCCGGCGGCGCACGGCGCACCGCCGGCCACGCTGACCAGCCGGATTGCAACGCCGGGGCCGGACGTCATCGGCCATTTCGAGGCGGCCGGCATGCGTTCGGTCCGCCCTCACGTGCTGACGCCGGCGGAGCTGGCGCAGGTGGAACAGGCGCTGGCCAGGCTGCCGGCGCTGCATCGGCGCGTGCTGCAAACCAATCTGCGCCACCTGGGCTTCGTCGATGGCGTGCCCGGACAGGGCACTGCACTGACCTCGAAGGTCGGCGACACGATGCAGTTCGACCTCACCGTGCGCGCCAGCGCGCTGCGTGAGTCGCTGGCTGAATTCCTCAACACCAAGGAGCGCCGCCTGTTCGAAGCCGATGGCTCGGGGCAGTCGGTGAGCTTCGAAGCGGACGGCGCCGACGCCCTCACCTATCTGCTGCTGCACGAGGCGACCCACATCCTCGACATGTCGCGGCAACTCACCGACAAGCCCGGCAATGCGTTCGGCAGCGGCGTCTGGCAAGCTTCCGGCAATGATGGCGTCACGCTGGCGCCGCACCTGGCCGCGTCGCCCGTCGCCGCATCGAGGTTCCGCGGCGCCGGCCTGATCCCGGCCGGCCGCGCGCGCGCCATGTACGACGCGCTCGCCAGTTCACCGTTCGTCAGCCTCTACGCCACCGCCGCGCCGGCGGAAGACCTGGCAGAACTGATGGCCTGGCATGTGGTCTCTCATCACTACGGCCACAACATCCGGCTCACCGTGCGCGATGCCGGCGGCGCGCTGCTCGCGCATTACGAACCCATGCAATTCCCGGGGGTTCGGGCGCGCCTGCCGCTGCTCGACCGGTTGCTGGGCGAAGCGAAGCCGGACGCCTCCTGATGACGCCCCCACCGGCCGCGCCGTTCGAACGGGTGCGCATGCCACGCGCCGTCCCTGCATCCGATATAGTTACGGCAATGAATACACCAAGCTCTCCGATCCTGACGACACCGCAGGCTGCGAAAATCCTCGGCGTCTCCTCGCGCACGGCGCAGCTCTGGATCGAGAGCGGCGTGATCCCCTCCTGGAAGACGCCCGGCGGTCACCGCCGCATGTTCGAGTCCGACGTGCTCGCGGCCCTGGCGGCCAACGACGAGGCGCGTCCCGGCAGCCGCCGGGTGCTGGTGCTGGCCCCTGCCCGCGACCATGCCGGCTGGGAGCACGCCCTGGCCGCGCTGGACGTGGCCGACGTCGCCTGCACCGACAATCCGGTCGCCGCCGCCGTCGCGCTGGGGGCGAACGTGCCCGACGTGTTCGCGGTGCAGGTGGACCAGCCCGCCGACCTGGCCCCGGAGTTCCTGGCCACCCTACACGCGCTGCCGGCGCTGAACCGGCTGCAGATCGTGATCGCCACCCGCCTGTCGGCCGGCACCGTCGCCTCCATCGTCGGCCCGACGCTGCCCTACAAGCACCTCCTGCTCGACGGCGCTCCCGGGCAGCTCACGCGCGAACTGGTGCGCCACACGGCCATGGCGCCGCTGGCGCTGCAGCCCTTGCCGCCGGCCCTGCTGGACGCCCCGTTCCCGGTCGGCGCCGACGAAGGCAGGCGGCTGCTGGCGGTGCACCGCGCCGCCATCCTCGACAGCGCGCCGGAAGCGGCGCTGGACAATATCGCGCAGATCGCCGCCCTGAGCCTGGCCGCGCCGGTGGCCCTGATCACGGTGCTCAGCGAAGACCGCCAATGGTTCAAGGCCAGGGTCGGCCTGGACCTGCCGCAAACGCCGCGCAGCTGGGCGTTCTGCAACTACACGCTCATGGGGAGCGGCGTCTGCGAGCTGTCCAACCTCGACCGCGATCCGCGCTTCGCCGACAACCCGGCGGTCGCCGGCGCGCCGCATTTTCGCTATTACGCCGGAGCGCCGATCGTCGACGAGCAGGGGTTCGCGCTCGGCTCCCTGTGCGTGATCGATACCCAGGCGCGCACGCTCGACCCGGTCCAGGCGCAGATCCTGACCCGGCTGGCCGAACAAGCGTCGGCCGAGATCGCGCGCCGGGGCCGCGGACAAAAACGCTGACATCCTGCATCCAGAAGCGCGTTGCGCGCGTAAGTCGGCGTAGGATCCCACTACCCGACCCACGCCCATGCACCCATTTCACCCATTTCGCGGCCCGTCGCGCCGGCCGCGATGGGCCCTCGTCCTGTTCGTGTCCGTGCTGGGCACGCTGGCGCAGCTGTATCCCGCCGCGCCGGCCCTGGCCCAGAATGCCCTCGTCTCGCACGCCGAACAGCCGCCGCGCCTGATCCGCAAGACCACCGTCTACCAGGCGCCGGCCGGCGTGCGCCTGCAGCCCGGCGACATCGTCGAATCGAACGCCGGCACGGTCCAGATCGAATGGTCCAACGGCGCCCGCTTCGCGCTCGGCCCGGCCAGCAGCGTGCTCGTGCTTGACGCCGGCGCGGCGCCCGCGGCCAGCCTGCTGCGCGGCTGGGGCAAGTTCGCCGGCGGCGCCCCGCCGGGCGGACGCCTGGCGCTCGATGCCGGCCTGCTCTCGCTGCCGGCCACCGGCGCCAGCGGCATCCTGCGCCTGGCGCCCGAGGGGACGGAACTGTTCGTCGAGAGCGGCGCTGTGGCCGTCACCGATAATGGCGCCGGCGGTCCCGTCGGCGCGCGCGCTGTCGCGGTCGGCCGCGAGCAGTATGCGGCGCGACTGTCCACGCGACCGCTCGCGATCGCCCCGCGCGCGCCGCGCCTGTTCGTGCAGCAGCTGCCGCGCGCCTTCCTCGACCCGCTGGTCGGGGTCGCGGCGCGCGTACGCGCCGCCGAACCGAAGGCGCAGCGCGAGATCGCCGCCTTTGATATCGCCGCCTGGCGCGACGCCGGCCAGCCAATGCGCCGCCGCCTGGCTGCGCAGTTCGCCCCGCGTCTCGAGGACGCCGTGTTCCGCAACGAAGTCGAAGACCTGCTTGCCGACCAGCCGGAGTGGCGCGACGCGCTGCGCCGCCAGCGCGCGGTTGGCATCCGTGCCAACAATCGTGCCAATACCCCGCAAAACCACCTGTTCTGACCATGAAGATCCGTTCGCTCGCCGCCAAGTTCAACCTGGTCTTCCTGGCCGTGTCCGTGTTCGGCTTCTGCGCCGCCGGCGTCGTCACCGATGCGATGCTGGCCGAGAATGCCCGCGAAGAGACGCTGCAGCACGCGCGCCTGCTGATGCAGGCCTCGGACGCGGCCACCAAATACACCAGCGCCCACGTCACGCCGCTGCTGGAAAACCGCCTCAAGTTCGAGTTCCTGCCCGAGGCGGTGCCGACCTTCGCCGCCATCGAGCACCTGAACCAGCTGCTCAAGGCCTATCCCAACTACGGCTACAAGCAGGCCACGCTCAACCCGACCAATCCGCGCAACCGCGCCGACGAATTCGAAAAGCCGCTGGTCGAGCGCCTGCTCGCCGAGCCGCAGACCGCCGAACTGGTGGGCCAGCACGTCGCCGCCGCCGGGCCGGCGCTGTATGTCGCGCGGCCGATCCGCATCCGCGACGCGGCCTGCCTGGCCTGCCACGGCAAGCCCGAAGACGCGCCGTCCACCATGCGCGACATCTATGGCAGCGAGCGCGGCTTCGGCTGGAAGCTGGGCGAAACCGTCGGCGCCCACGTGGTGTCGGTGCCGATGGAGGTGCCGCTGGCGCGGGCGCGCACGCTGCTGCAGACCTATATGCTGTCGCTGCTCGGGATCTTCGGCTTCCTGTTCGTCGCGCTCAACGTGATGGTGCACCTGTTCGTCACGCGCCGTATCGGCCAGCTGTCGCGCGTCGCCGACGACGTCAGCCTGGGGCGCGCCGACGCCGCCGCCATCGATACCCGGGGCGGGGACGAGCTGGCCGGCCTGGCGCGCTCCTTCGACCGCATGCGCACCAGCTTGAACAGCGCGATGAAAATGCTCGATGAGTGAAGTCCATGAGTTCCCGCGCCAGATCGGCAAGTACCGCCTCGACGCCGTCCTCGGCCGCGGCGCGATGGGCGTGGTCTACCGCGCCTTCGATCCGCTGATCGAACGCACGCTCGCGCTCAAGACCGTCCAGCACCGCCTGGGTGACGCCGACGGGGCGGAGGAACTGCTGCGGCGCTTTCGCACCGAAGCCCAGGCCGCCGGCCGCCTGATGCATCCGAACATCGTGGCCGTGCACGAATACGGCGAAGCGAACGACCTGGCCTGGATCGCGATGGAATTCGTCGACGGCCGCCCGCTGTCGGAAATATGCGGCGTGGACGCGTGCGCCCTGCCCCAGGTCCTGGCCTGGATGCGCGACCTGCTGGCGGCGCTCGCCTATTCGCACGCCCACGGCGTGGTCCATCGCGACATCAAGCCCGCCAACCTGCTGGTCACGCGCGACGGCCGCATCAAGGTCGGCGACTTCGGCATCGCCCGCATCGAGTCGTCCACGCTGACCCAGACCGGCGCCATGCTCGGCACGCCCAGCTATATGTCGCCCGAGCAGTTCCGCGGCGAAGCCATCGACAGCCGCAGCGACCTGTTCTCGGCCGGCGTGGTGGTGTACCAGCTGCTGACCGGCCAGCGCCCGTTTTCCGGGTCCACCGCGGCCGTGATGCAGCAGGTGCTGACCCACAGCCCGGCGCCGCCTTCGCGCCTCAATCCCCTGCTGCCGGCCGCGCTCGATGCCGTGGTCATGCGCGCGCTAGCCAAGACGGCACAGGCTCGCTTCGCCGATGCCGCCGCCTTCCTGCAGGCGCTGGAGACGGCCGGCGCGGCAGCCGCGCCGGATGCCGATGCCACCGTGCTGCTGTCCGCGCCCCCGGTGCTACCCGCGACCGCGAACGCCGCCGAGCCGTCACGGCATGGCCTGACGGCCGACCTCACGGCCTGGAAACTGGCCGTACTGCCGCAACTGGAAGCCTTGCTGACGGCGCAGATCGGTCCCGTCGCGCGGCTCCTGCTGCGCCGGATCGCGGCCGACGCGCCGGATTTTTCCACCCTGGGCGAGCGGCTGCTGGAGCAGATCCCCTCGCCCGCCGCGCGCGCCGATTTCGCCACCAGCCTGGCGGCGCTCGAGCGGGAGCTGGAGAACACGCCGGAGTCCGGTGCGGACGGTCCGGTACAGACGCCTGCGGAAACGGGGAATGTGACGCCTCCCACGCTGGATCCCGCGTTCGGCAGCGCGCTGGCGCACCTGCTGGCGCTGGAAATCGGTCCGATCGCCGCCATCGTCGTCAAGCGCGCGCTGCCCCGGGCCGCCGATCGCACGGCGCTGGTCGACCTGGTGGCCGGGCAGATCGAGGCGCCCGCCGCGCGCGCACGTTTCGTCGATGCGGCGCGCGCGCTGGCCGACGCGCCCTGAGTCAGTCGCACGCCTACGCGAGCATCGCGCCCAGGGTCGCCGCATCAGGCAAGGCCTGGTGCAGCATCAGCAGCGGCTCCATCCCAGGCTCGCCCTCGGTCCAGAACACGGCCCGGCACGCACGGGCTTCGGGAAACGCCGATGCCGCCCCGGACGTCTGGCGTGGCGGTCCACCCAGGCGCGCCAGGGCCGGCTCGAGTTCTTCCAGCGCCAGGTCGCCCCACATCGCGCACACGGCCAGGTCGGCCAGCCGGTCGAACCAATCCATGCCTGTCGTTGCCAGGTCGAGCAGGCAGGCCGCCGCGTGGCCGTGCGGCGCCGCCAGGGTCAGCGGAAAATGGCGCCCGACCCGGTCGAGGCTCGGCAGCAGCACGCCGGCCATCGCGGCTTGCCCGCACACGCCGGGGGCCAGCACGAAGCGCCACTGCGGCGCGTGCAGGTAACGCTCGGGCCAGGCCGCGCCGAGGCGCAGGCGGCCTTCGCGTATCCCCTGCTGCAGCCAGGTATCCCAGGCGGCGACGAAGTCCGGCGGCAGGCGGCGCTGGACGAAGTCGCCATGGCTGGCCAGCTTGCCGAACAGGCCTGGCGCGGCCAGCTCGTGGATCACAGCGCAGCCGGGCAGGCGAAGCCGGTGACCTCGCGCCGGAACGGGTTGATCACGCTGCCCGCGGTCAGCTCCCAGCTCGCCTTGCGGCCGTCCAGGCTCAGGCCGAGGCGGTAGCGCTCAGGCTGCAGTGGCTCGAGCACGCCGCGGTCGACCGTGCGCAGCCAGGCCCAGGGACCGTCGCTGCGCAGGTCGGCCTGGGTTCCCGGCGCCGACAGCCGCACCTGACCATTGCCTTTGCCGCTGGGGAGCAGCAGGGATGCCGCCTGGCCGCCGGCGGCCACTTCCTGGCCGTCGATCTCGAGCCTGGCGCCAGCCAGGCCGGCGTCGGCCCCCAGTGGACGCAGCGTAAAGCGCAAGGTGGGCTGGCGCGCCCCGCCGGCGAAGAACATGTCGCGCAGGCGCGCGCCGCGCTGGAAGGCGTCGAGCGCTCCC
Organism: Massilia sp. Soil_C_3; assembly: GCF_057657035.1. NCBI lineage: Bacteria > Pseudomonadati > Pseudomonadota > Betaproteobacteria > Burkholderiales > Oxalobacteraceae > Massilia > Massilia sp. Soil_C_3. Next base: position 625,322 of record NZ_JBDGJG010000001.1, on the reverse strand, counting down.
TGCGAGGCGCCGGCCAGGCCACCGGCCGCGCGCCAGCGCCAGCGTGCGCCACCCATGTCGACGAAGGTGGCCAGGTGGCGCGTGAAAAAATCGTCCATCAGGCCACCGGGCGCGAAGAACTTGCCGAAATCGTCGGCGGTGGCGTCGCGTGCGCTGGCGCGGTCGAGCGGATAGCGCCCGGCGATGGCGTCGCGGCAGAACTGCGCCAGTCCGGCATTCCACAGCGCGTTCAGGCGCGCGCGCTCGCCGCCCTGGGCCAGGCCGGCGCCGGCGTCGTGGATGCCCTTGAACATGGCCGGCAGCGGCGCCGACTGCCCTTCCCCGGCGCGCTTGAGGCGCACCAGGGCGTCCTGCGCCGGCGCCGGCGCGCCGCTGCGGCGCGCGCCCTCGGCGGCATCGAAGTACAGCGCGGCGTCCCTGACCAGGGCCAGCATCTGCTCGAGCTGGGTCGGCGCCGGGCCCTTGACCAACCGGTGCAGCGGCGCGAAGTGGCTGTCGACCGGATGCTGTTGCTGCTGCGGCGGCGTCGCCGCCGGCTGGGCGCCGAACACCGCCTCCAGCTGGCGCCGCGCGCGGCCGAATTTGTCCTGCACCAGCTTGCCGACGCCGGGCGGCAAGCCGTCGGCCTTGACCGCGGCCAGCGCCGTCTCGCGCGCGGCGCCGGCCAACAGCACGCGCAAGGCCGAATCGGCGCCACCCAGCGCATTGCTGACCCGCGCCGCGTCGTCGAGACTGGCCAGCGGCGCCAGCCGCAGGTCGCCCAGGAAGGCATCCCAGGCGCGGATGTAGTCGGCGAAGTACAGCTGCAGCACCGTCTCGCGCGCCGCCGCCACGTCGAGTGGGGCGCCATTGGCTTCGCGCCGCGCCAGCACCCAGTCGTCGCGCGCGATGTCGGCCACCGCCAGCCAGCTCAGTTGGGCGAAGCGGCGGTAGCCGGCCACGCTGTACAAACCGTTCACGCCGCGTCCCAGCGGCTCGCCGCTGGCGCGCGCCAGCACGCCCGAGGCGTCGCGCCCGAGCGCGCGGCTGACGCTGAACTCGGGCAGCGCCTCCTGCGCCAACTGGCGCTGCGTCACGCCATAAATGCGCTCGGACAGCGACATGCCGGCCAGCGCCTGGCGCGCCTGCGCCACCAGCGCCGCGTCCAGCTGCACCGGTTCGGGCGTGTCGCCCTGTTCGAGCAGCGCCTCCAGGTGCGCCGCCAGTTGCGCGCGCTCGGCTGCGCCGGCCCCGGCCAGGCTGCGCTCCCAGTCGAATTCGACCCAGGCCTGGACCGCGGCGGGATCGAAGTGCTGGCGCTGGCCCAGCATCAGGTAGACCCGCAGGGTTTCGTACAGCAGGTCCTGGCCGCCGGCGTCGCCCCGGCGCAGCACGTTTTCCATGCGCGCCACGATGCGCGTCTCGAGGGTCGTGCGCAGCAGGCGCCGGTAGGCGGCCAATGCGCCGTCACCCAGCTTCTCGCCCTGGTACAGGCCCATGCGCTCGAGGGGCGCCACGTCGCGCTCGCGCTGGGCATACCCGGCGGGCAGCGCACGCGCCGCCTCCAGCAGCGGCAATACGCCCAGCTCGTCGCCATCGGCCGCGGCATCGAATGCGGCGGCCTTGCGCGCCAGCGCGGCGACCGCCACATCCGACTCCTCGACCAGGCGCGTGTTGCGCACGTAGCTGATGGAGAGGGCCGTGGCCAGGAGCAGCGCCAGCGCCGCGCCGCCGGCCAGCACGCCCCATTGCAGCAGGCGGCGCCGGCGCTCGGCGCGCGGATTGAGGCCGGCCAGCCCCGCCTCGCGGAAGATCACGTCGCGCATCAGGCGCGTCAGGAAGTAGCTCCGACCGCTCTCCGGCCGGGGCGGCAGCGCGCGGTCACGCAGGCCGAACGACGCCGCCAGCGACGACATCACGCGGTCGATCGGACTACCTTCTTGCGTGCCGCTGGTGAAGTAGACGCCGCGCAGCAGCGCGGGCTGCTCGAACCGGTTGGCCGAGAACACCGCCTGCAGGAAGTTCTCCAGCGCGTCTTCCAGCGCCGCGAACTGGCGCGGAAAGCCATGGATCAGGGCGCGCCGCCCGAGGTCGCGTTCCTGCTGCATGCGTTCCAGCATGCGCAGCTGCAGCTGGGTTTCGAGCGCGCGGAATTCGGCTGGGAAGGCCGCCAGCGCCTGGGCCGGGGCCGGGGCATCGCTGTCGGCCAGCGAGAAGGTCATGCCCCAGACCTGGGCCCGCTCCTCGCGTCCGAGCGGCTCGAAGAATTCGGTGAAGCCGCCCAGCAGGTCGCTCTTGGTGACGATGACGTACACCGGGAACGCCAGGCCCAGGCGCTCCTGCAGTTCCTGGATGCGGGCGCGCACCGCGCGTGCCTGCGCTTCGCGCGCGGCGCGCGGCTGCAGCAGCAGGTCGGCCACGCTGATGGTGACGATGACGCCGTTGATCGGGCGCCGCGGACGGTGCTTGCGCAACAGGCCCAGAAAGCCGCTCCACGCCGCGCGGTCGACCTCGAGCTGGCTGTCCTGGGTGGTGTAGCGTCCGGCAGTGTCGAGCAGCACCGCTTCGTCGGTGAACCACCAGTCGCAGTGGCGGGTGCCGCCGATGCCGCCGATGGCTTCCGGCCCCAGGGCCTCGGCCAGCGGAAACTCGAGTCCGGAGCGGGTCAGCGCCGTAGTCTTGCCGCTGCCCGGCGCGCCGACGAATACATACCAGGGCAGCTCGTACAGGTAGCGGCCGCGCATGCGCCAGCCGGGGTTCGCGGTGCGCAGCACGGCCAGCGCGGCGCGCATGCGCTGGCCGAGCGCGGCCAGGTCGGCCGCCGCCGGGTCGGGCGGCATGTCCGCAGCCGCCGCCGACGACGGGGGGGCCATGCCGTCCATCAGCGCGCGGTGACGGCGCCACGCCAGCCACAGGCGCGCGGCGAACCACGCCGCCGCCAGCAACACCAGCAGCGCGATCAGCATCCAGCGCAGGCCGGGGCCGGCTTCGAGCAGCGGCGCCCAGAACCAGATCAGGAGGGCCAGCAAGGCCAGTGCAATCAAGGTAGGTATCCACGGCTTGCGCAGCCAGTGGGGGATGAAACGGTTCATGGATCTCTCAATCAAGGCCGGCCGGCTGGCGCGGTGAAGTGGATGCCGTCGGCGCCATCAGGACGATGTCGACGCGCCGGTTGCGCGCACGGTTGGCGGGGCTGTCGTTGGGCGCCACCGGCTCGGTGTCGGCGCGGCCTTCGCTGGCGAAGCGCCCGGCGCCGCCGGCGCGTTGCGACAGCAGCGCCGCGACGGTGCGCGCACGCGCCTTCGACAGGTCGAAGTTGGACGGTAGCCGCGCCGACAGCGAGGGCCGGGTGTCGTCGGTATGGCCGATCACCACCACCCTGCCCGGCTGGCTGCGCAGCACGTCGCCGATGCGTTCCAGCACCGGCAGCAGGCGTTTCGATACTTCGTCGCTGCCGGAGGCGAAACCACCGTCGCCGCGCAGGGTCAGCACCGCGCGCTCGGCATTGCCGCTCACGCTGACCTGGCCGGCGGCGATCTCCAGCGCCAGCGCGGTTGCCAGCGGCGTCGGGCCGGGCGCCGGCGCCGGCGCGGCCACCACGCGCGCCGGCGGCGCCGCGCGCAGCGCCGCCATGCGGGCGTAGACCGGATCGGAAGCGCGGTTGAGCAGCGCGCCATAGGTGAGCTGGAGCAGCAGCAGGACCACGCCGGCGCATACCGCCATCACCCACGGCGGCCAGATCAGCATGCGCGGCTGCGCCCGTTCGTGTCCGCGCCAGTGCGGCGACAGGTCATGCTCGCGCTGGCCGCGCTGCTGGTCGATCAGCGCCAGCAGGCGCTCGCGCAGCAAGGCAAGCTGCTCGTGGCCGCGCTCCAGCACCCGGTAGCGTCCCTCCAGGCCCAGCGCCAGGCACAGGTACATCAGTTCCAGCACGTCCAGGTGACGCCGCGGGTCGGCGCTCAGGCGCTGCAGGACCAGGAAGAATTTCTCGCCGCCCCAGGCCTCATTGTGGAACTCCACCAGCAGGCTGCGCCCGCCCCACACCCCGCCGCCCCAGGGCGTGCTGGAGATGGTCTCGTCGACCAGGGTGCACAGCGCATAGCGCGCGGCGGCGATGGTCTCGGCGTCGATGCGGGCGTCGCGGGCATCGCTTTCGAAACGGCGCACGGCCTCGCTCAGCTGCGCGCGAAGCGTTGCCAGGTCGGGCGCGGTGGCGAGCATGCGCAGCGGCACCACGAGTTCCAGCAGCGGCGCGGCGGCGCGCGCCAGCGGGTTCAGGCCGACGCCGGGCGGCGCCGGTGCGGGCGTCCGGCCTGGCGGAGGAACGGGTGCAGAGGCGAAGGTGGATGCAGCGGGTGTGGGCACGGCCGCCGGCTGCGGCGGCCGGCGGACCGGCCGCGGGACCAGCAGGGTACGGTCCGGGTCCTGCCCGGCGTCGTGGGATTCGTGTGGATTCATGTCAGGAAGCCTGGAGACGGATCGCCCAGAACTGCATCTGCAATCCCGGGAAGCTGCCCGCGATATGCATGGCGAAGCCGGCGGAATTGGACAACTGCTGCCAGTAGTCGCTGGCGCGGTCGAGTTCGAAGTAGGTGTAGCCCGCCAGGTAGGGCAGCTGGCGCGGCGCCACCGGCAGCGGGCGCAGCGCGATGCCGGGCAACTGCAGGTTGACCAGGTCGCGGATCGTCTCCACCGAGCCGATCTTGACCTGCGGCGGGAAGCTGCCGCGCACCACGTCAGGCGCCAGCTGCGCCTGCACCGCGAGCACGAAGGTGGCCGCATGCAGCAGCGTGCGGTCGGGCAGCACCGCCACCCGGATGCCGAACTGGCGCTCTTCGAGCGGGATCGGCACCGCATGCGGATCCATCACCGACGACAGCGAGCGGCGCAGGTCGAGCACCAGCGGGGCGAAACTCTCGTCGAGAGCATCGTGGCGGTAGACCGGATACGGGCCTGGCCGCTTGTCCGCGCGAGTGAAGGTGGCCAGTTCGCCGGCCAGGCGCACCAGTTCGCGGTATAGCGTTTCCGGGTGCAGGCCGCTCATGCCGGCCAGGTGTGCCACCAGCGGCTGGCTGCGGTTGAGCAGCTGCAGCAGCAGGAAGTCGGCGATATCGGCGGCGCCGGCGCCGGTCGGCTGGGCCAGGCGCGCGGCCAGGGCTTCGCCGCGCTGGTGCAGCAGGCCAAGCAGCTCATCGAGGAAGCCCTTCAATGCGGGCGCCGCGCGCACGTCGAGCGCCGGCGGGCAATAGGCGGGATCGAGCACGACCCGGTTGTCGGCGCGCCGCTCGATGACGCGCGCCACGCCCAGCGTGACCCAGGCGTCGGCCACCTCGCTCGCCAGCGCCAAGCACAGGCGCAGTTTGCCGACGGTCATGAGCGCGCTGCTGTCCAGGCCATTGCTGTCCCAGGCTTCGTATTCGCGGCTCCCGTGGCGGGCGTAGTTGTCGAGACCGGGACGGTCGTCGACTTCTGGCATGCCATGGCGCCGCACGGGCAGCGCCAGCACCACCGTGACGTCGCGCGCATCGGGCGGGATGTCGATCGGCAGCGGCAACTCGTCCTCGCTCGGCGCACCGATGGGCGTGCCGTCGGGCAGCACGGCGCTGAAGGCCTGCAAGGCCAGCTTGCCCAGCGCCAGCTGCTGCTGGTCGATCTCGAGCCGCGACACGCCCCAGGCATAGGGCCGCAGCGCGCCGACGCGCGCCTCGAGCTGGGTCGCCAGGTAACGGTCATGCTGCTGGAGATGCTGGGGCTGCAGCAGCATCCCCTCGGACCAGACTACTTTGCTTTGCCACGCCATGGGGTTTCTCAGGAATCGGTGATGGGTGAAGTTTGGCCGGCGCGCAGGCTTTCGACCTGCTGCGCGTAGGCACTGGAGAATTTTTCGCCGAACAGGCGCTGCAGGTCTTCATCGGCGTCGCGCGCCAGCTCGCCGTACAGCTCGACCAGGCGGTCCCACATGCGCGCCTTGCGGCCGGCCGGCAACAGGCGGTCGAAGCGTCCCAGCTCGCTCAGGCGCTGCTCGACACGCGCCGGGTCGAAGCGCTGCACCACGGCGCCGAGCGCCGCGCGCATGCCGGCGATCACGGCCAGCTCATGCGCCTTGAGGTCATCGAAGGCGCCCTGCACCGCCGCCTGCGGCGCCAGGTAGCCGGGCATCCCGGCGCCCAGCATCTGGCCCAGCGCGCTGCCGGCATCGGGGAAGAATTTCAACGGATTGTTGGCGCGCGGGGCGATCATCGTCATGTCGATATGGCTCTCGCGCTTGGTCAGCGCGCGCGCCACCAGCACGTCCATCGTGCCGGCGGTGAGGCCGCGCAGCAGTTCGCCGGCCAGCCGCGCCAGATCTTCCGGCGCGTGGCTGGTGCGCAGCTGCGGCAGGCCCAGGCCGTCGAGCAGGGCTTGCAGCACGGCGCTCTCGGCGGCCGGCGCTATAGCGGGCGGTGGCTCGATGGCCGTGGGTGGCGGCACGGGCGGCGGCGGCGGCGGCGGCGCGGCCCGCTGCAGGTCCGCCAGCGGATCGTAGTCGGCCGGGATGGCGGCGAACACCGGCGGCGGCGCGAACGCCTGCCGCTCAGGCGGCACATGGTCATGCTCGGCGGCTGGCCTGGCGCCATGCGCGGCCTTCCCTGCCAGGCCGGACAGGCCCAGGCCCAGCGGATCGTCGCCGCCCGCAGCGGCGGCGCCATCGAGGATGCGCGCGCCGGCCAGGCTGTCCGGCGGCCCGGGCTCGAACGGCGCCGAGGGCCACGCCGGCGCAGAAACTGGAATAAAAGCGGGAGTAGTAGCGGCCATCGGTGCAGGCGCCATCATCGTGGCGTCGTTCGCGAGCGCCCCTTCCAGCACCGCCTGCAACACATAGTCGCCGACCACGATACGGTCGCCGTCGTCCAGCGCGACCTCGGAGCCGGCGCCCAGGGGACGGTCGTTGACGATGCTCGGATTGCTGCCCGCATCGGTCAGATAGTAACGGCCGTCACGCAGGGTCACGCTGGCGTGGCTGCGCGACACGTACTTGTCCGGGTCGTCCAGCACCAGCCGGTTACCGGGGGCGCGCCCGACCATGCCGCCCTCGGCGTCGAACTCGGCCTGGAGCGGCTCTGGCGGCGGCTGGTCGCGGTAGCTCAGCACGTGCAGTCGCAGTTTCATGTCATTTCCTTGGATTCTGGGCCGGGTGCAAGAGACTTACGCGAGGAACGCTGTGTTGGACGCAAGTTGCGCCCTCATGTCACCCTGCGCTGCTCAGCTCTTGCCGTCGTCGGCTTCGCGCGGCGCGACCGGCGGCGGCCCTGGCCGGATCGTGGCGGCCAGCACCGCCGCGTTCACCGCGGTGGATGCCGACGGCATCGGCAGCGGCATGGTCGAGCCGACGATCACCGCCGGTCCCACGCTGAGAAAGGCGGCGCCGGCCTTCAGCGTGATGTTGGCGCCGGCCTCGATGACCACGTTCATGCCGGCCTTGATGTGGACGGTCTGGCCGGCATACAGCGCCGATTTCATGCCGCCCTCGACCACCATGTTCAGGGCCGCCTCCTGCGTCGCCGAGCCCCCGGTCTCTTCGCGGCGGTCGCCGCCGATCTTGTAGTGGCGGTCGCCGTCGACCTGCTCGATGCTGTCCTTGCCCACCCTGGTGTGGTGGTCGCCGCCGACCCAGGCCAGGGCGTCGCCCTTGATGCGTTGCTCCAGGTCGCGCGCCGCGTGCATATAAAACTGCTCCGCGCCCTTCTTGTCGTCGAAGCGCAGTTCGTTGAAGTTGCCGCCGCCCTTCGAGCTGTTCGACTTGATGGTCGACCTGGTCTGTTTTGCAGGCAGCGCGTGCGGCGGCATGGCGTCGCCGTTGTAGACGCAGCCCGTCACCAGCGGCCGGTCGGGGTCGCCCTCGAGGAAGCTGACCACGACTTCCATGCCGACGCGCGGCACGAACATCATGCCCCAGCCCTTGCCGGCCCAGCCCTGCTGCACTCGCACCCAGCACGAGCTGGTCTCGTCCGACGCGCCGTCGCGGTCCCAGTGGAACTGCACCTTGATGCGGCCATACTGGTCGGTCCAGATCTCTTCGCCGCTTTTCCCCACCACCATGGCGGTCTGCGGCCCCTGCACTACGGGCTTGCTGGCGAGAGCCGGGGCGCGGTAGCTGTGCTCCTTGCCGATCGCCTCGAACACGGTGCGGAAGTCCATACCCTCGTTCGAGCCGTCGGTGCGGTAGTCGTTGCCGGTAATTTCGGTTTGTGCGCCTGTGATCAGGAAGGCCCGGTTCTGGTCGCTGCGCGGATGCTCGGCCAGCGTGAACAGCGCGCCGGCCGTCAGGCCGCGCGCATTGCCGGCCGCCTCGATGCGCTCGCCCTGGCCGTGCAGGGCCTCGATGCGCGCGCGTGCAAAGCCATTGCCGGTGCCGGCGGCGACGTAGCGGCCGGGATAATCGTAGTGCTCGTAGCGCCGCTGGTCGAACGGCGCCGGAATGGTCGACTTGACCATCAGGGCGCCGCTGGTGCTGGCCGAGGCTTTTTCGAAATCGAAGTCGTTGAGCGTGACGACGCTGGGCTGGATCTCGCCGCCGGGCGCGAAGCGGGTCACGGTCTCCTTGAGCGGATCGCGCCCCTCCTCCTCGTCGCGAAACAGGATGGTTTCATAGCCGCCCACGGTCTGGTGCGCGCCATAGCCGTCGGCCAGCACCAGCGTATGCGCGCCGTCCCGGTGCGTGAAGTAGAAGTAGATGCCTTCTTCTTCCAGCAGGCGGCAGACGAAATTGAAGTCGCTTTCCCGGTACTGCACACAGTAGGTGCGCGGCGCTGGTGTGGATGACAGCAGCCCGTCTTTCAGCGAGACCAGCCCGCCGTACTCGGCCACCACCGCCTTGACGATCTCGAGCGCACTCTTGTCCTGGAAGATACGGCAATTGGTGGCGCGCGTGAGCAGCCATAGGGCGGGATGCACGACCGCCTGGTACGACGGCTTGTCGTCGCGCCAGCCCTGGTAGGAGAATTGGGTGACGATGCCGTGGAAGTGGCGCTGCCCCCCTTCGGCCAGGTCGATGCTGACCGTCAGATCAGTGCCAAGGACGTCGGCAATCCGGATGTCGCCGCGCTCGGAGGCTAATTCGATGCGAAACTCCGACAGGCGGCCCAGCGCTTCGCTGCAGTGCATGCGCTTGAACAGGAGGATGTCGGCGCCGAGGACGGTCTTGACGGAGACTTCGCGTTGGGTTTGGGTGGGCAGGATGGACATGGGTTGCGGCTGGGTGTCGAGACTTTTCGCTTCGTGGTGCGGACAAGTTTGCTGGCTCGCGCAACTCAAGCGCGATCTCGACAAATACGCGGTTCGGCACGGGATGGATGCACCGAACCCTGGACAAATCCTGCACCGCGCGAGGACGGCGCAACCGCGTTAGCTGGCCGGCTTTGTATAGACGGCTTCCTCGCAGAACAGGCGATAGTTGTCGGCATTCTTCGTCGCCAGCGTCGGCTCCACCTGACCGAGCGTCGCACAGGCCAGGGTGCCGTACCCGACCTTGCGTTCTTTCTCCTTTGTCGGCAGCGCCTTCCCCGAATGCTGGTAGACGGTATCGGGAAGCTTGACGTCGAGCGTTTTTCCAAGACGGTGCGACAACTCATGAACGACTGCGCCACCGCGCGTGACGTCCATCCTGCTCACCGACGCATCATGCACACGCACCATGCACTTGCGCGTATTCTCATTGAAGAACATGGCGCCGAAGCCGATCGACTGGTGCGTAGCTCCCTGTGGAGCCGACCACCCCCATTCCGCCGACGTACGGACTTCGCTGGCCATCTGGTCGCCTGCGAACTCACGAAGGCGGGTTGTCCAGGCGCCGGCAGCACCAGCGCCGATTCCCTCGTAACAGATGCCAACGAGGGTAGAATTGGCGTTGGTCAGTATCGTACGCAAGCGCTCCGCCACGATACTGGCCTGGCCGACCCCGAACCACCGCTCGACGAGCGTGCGCGACGCCCCCGCGCGCTGCTGCGCGATCATCGCCGTACGCAGCCCGCAACGCATGGCTTCCATGGCTTCGCGCCAGGCCGCCATGGTCCATGCGCGCTCGTTCGAGGATGCGAAAGCCCAGAAGCTTGGCCGGAGGAAGACCCCTCTTGACGGTTGTGCGGGTGCATTGAACGTCATGACGAATTGCCGGCACGCCTGCTCATCGAAGCTCGCGCTCGCATTTGCCCCGCTCAGTCTTTGCAACAACTCGACCGCGCGGCGCCAGTCTGCGATCTCGGGTCGCTGGGCGCCTCCGCCATGCGTCTCCACCTTGCGCATGCTGAACGCCAACAGCCCATAGTCGAGACGCAGATTGAGCGCGAAGATCTCCGGCTCGCGCATGACGGTGAGCCGGCACGCAGCCCAGTCTGCCTTTTCGCACGAGAGACGACTGATCGTCGCCAAGGCCCGGCCTATGTATTGATATCCCAATCCAAAACTCCTTGTATTCGCCATCGGCGCGTGCCGATGCTGTGCCTGAGGCACGATCTGGGTGCCCGCATCTCAGAATCGGGGAAAGGACTTGGGCACGCTACGCATGCCGCGCGCCAGTTCGTAGCGCCGCCAGGCTTCCTGGTTCGAGACGACTGGCTCTCCCCTGTAGTCATTCATGCGCCAGTCGCCGTCCCAGGGTGCGGTGACTCGCCGGCCATTGACGTAAAACTTGACGACGTTTGAAAGGGGGAACTCCGTACTTTTCCAATAGCGGTGACAAAACACCAGCTCCGATGTCGTGATCGCGAGGAACTCGCTGTCGTCGGCGAGCGGTTGCTTCATCGCCACCCTCCCAAGATCCCCGAGGCGATCCAGCACAAAATGGACCTTGGCATTGACTGCCGTATATCCAGACAAAGACGCCACCATGGCGATGCCACCCTTGCACGCCCGGCGCACGCTCTTGACCATGCGCGCATGCGCCCATAGATGCCGTTCGATACGCCTGTCCCTCGGATTCTCTATCTCGTTCATTCGCTGGACCCGGTCCGCCGATACCTGCCTGTCCTTCCTTAGTCTTGCCGTGTCCATCTCGAGCGCGGTCACAGGATTCAGTCGCGATGCCATCAAGCTCGTGACATGCGCCTGTCGGGTGCCCTGAAGGATCGGCGGGCGGTGGGGCGCGAGCACACCGGGATTGGCGATGCTGTCCTCGATGACTGTCTCCGCCCGCGCCGTGGTCGTTCCCAGGGCACCTCTGCCGTTCCACTGCCGGCCAAACGCCACGCCATTACCGATCTTCGCGGTGTTATTGAGATCGTCGCAGATGCGTGCGCCCTGCCCGACGTAAGGCGCCCCTCCGCGCGCGAGGGCGACGCCATAAAGCAGATCCATGAAATCGCCAGGCAGCATTTGCGCATACTCCTGTGCGAACGTAGTACCGAAGTCAGCCGCCGGATCGAGCACCGCCTCGATATCGCCGCCCGGTATGAGGTCCGGATAGTGGAAGGCAATATAGTCGATCACTTTCCGGTACTTCTGGCGCTTTTCGGGCGAGATGCGCGCGATCGACTGGATCACCTCGTGCGGCCGCACCGCAGTGCCGGCCACCACGTCGCGCAAGGGCTGCAGCTCGCTGGTGAAGACGCGATTACCGAATACCGCGCCCGCATCGCGCGCCAAGCGATCGAACTCGTCCATGGAAAAACGGAGCTCTGCGCCCCTGATACTCAAGCGTGCCATCGTGTGAGTTCCTGTTAATGAATTGGACGCAGCGGCCTGCGCATCGACGATCGATCGGCCAGCCTCATGACCCCATCACGGCCGGCCAATGCGGCACGCCGGGGGCCGTCAGCTTGGGCGGACTCGTCATCAGGACCGGGGTGGCATCGCCTGGCTCCTTGCCGTGCGCATGGTAAATGGCCGACGCCCGGAAATATTTCTGATTGGCCCTGATATCCGCAGCCGCGAGCGCGTTGTTCAGCACCACGCCTTGATATTCCAGGAAGCTGAGCACACGATAGAACTCGTTTCTTCCACTCTTGTAATGCCCGGTCTTGCTGGTGATGTAGCGCAGCCTCCCAGCAATGCAACACAGTTCGCCACCGCATTGCACGGGGCCTCCGGCGAAGAAGCTGGAATGATGAAACATGTTCACGATATGGGAATTGGCATACAGGCGATTGTCGAAACCGAGCACAAAGATCGCCCACCCGTGTCCGGAAAAAGCCGTCTCGCGACTGCTGGTGTCGAACAGATTGCCGCTGGCGTCATGGATCCGACCGTTCCGGATCGTCAGGGCATACGATTCCCGTTGCGTTTCATCGCAATACGTCACGCCATGCCTCAACGCATCGACATTCGCACTGTTGCCGCCGCCAAGATACATCCCGGTCGGGTCATCTTCCATATTGATCAGGAAAACACGGTCCACGAAAGCGCCGATGCTGAGCAATCCGCCGTGGGCACGGTAGACCTGGTACCGTAGCTCCGCCGTCCCGGCAATCGTCGGCCCCCAATGCCTGGCCTGCATTTCGCGCGCATAGTGGCTATCGAGGCTGTTGCCGACCCTGGGTACGTCGCGTGCGCCGGCGCCATGGCGTTGCAGTAGTTCTCGTCCAAACGCCAACTGCGGCACAGGAATAGTCGCGACTGCGTCGCCAGAAGACGATTGCTCGTTCCTGAACAAGTCATTGGTAATCTGGACGAACACCGGCTTCGTGCTATCGAGAACAGAGAGGATCGTCGCCTGACTGGCACGTTCCCGGCGAGCATTCGCGGTCAACCAGGAAATGCATCCGCGTCTCAGGCGTCTTACTGCGTCGAGCTTTGCAGGCAGGTTATGCGCTGCATTCTGGACTGTCCGAAGTGCACCCTTGATTTCTTGAAAATCCGACTTTGTCTTGAAGATGCGCCCGACTCCACTTCGTCCGGTCAGCGAATCGAATTGCGCGACGGTAGGTATATTCATGTTTTACTCAACGATTGAGGCCGCCGGGCCATCGTTCGACGCTTGCGGCTGATTCACTGCAAGCCGGGGACGCGCACCGCCATCGACGACATACGAGAACTCGCCGTTGCAGACATCGATGCGCACACCGCCGATCGCGCAGTCCTGGATCATCGACGAGAGAAATACACTCGACATATCTGGCAACATCGTATTGGTCAGGATCGCATCGATCATGCGTCCACCGGACTCGCTCTCGGTACAGCGCGACACCACCAGCTCGACCACATCGTCGCCATATGCGAACGGAATCCTGTAGCGGGCCTCGACCCGCCCCTTGATACGCTCCAGTTGCAGCCGCACGATCTGCCCCAGCATCGCATCCGTCAGCGGGTAATACGGAATCGTCACCAGCCGCCCCAGCAGCGCCGGCGGAAACACTTCCAGCAGCGGCTTGCGCAGGGCGCCGGCCATGCTGTCGGGATCCGGCACCTGCTCCGGCTTGCTGCACAGGCGCGAGATCAGTTCGGTGCCGGCATTGGTGGTCAGGATGATGAGCGTGTTCTTGAAGTCGATGAACCGCCCTTCCCCATCTTCCATATAACCCTTGTCGAACACCTGGAAGAACATCTCGTGCACGTCGGGATGGGCTTTCTCCACTTCGTCGAGCAGCACCACCGAATAGGGACGGCGCCGCACCGCCTCGGTCAGCACCCCGCCTTCGCCGTAGCCGACGTAGCCCGGCGGCGCGCCTTTCAAGGTCGACACCGTGTGCGCTTCCTGGAATTCGCTCATATTGATGGTGATGAGGTTCTGCTCGCCGCCGTACAGCGCTTCGGCCAGCGCCAGCGCGGTCTCAGTCTTGCCCACGCCCGAGGTGCCGGCCAGCAGGAACACGCCCACCGGCTTGTTCGGGTTGTCCAGGCCCGCGCGCGAGGTCTGGATGCGCCTGGCGATCATCTCCATCGCATGGTCCTGGCCGATCACGCGCCGGGTCAGGATGGGGCCAATGTTCAGGATCGTCTCCATCTCGTTGCGCGCCATGCGGCCCACCGGGATGCCGGTCCAGTCGCCGACCACCGCGGCCACTGCCTGGTAATCGACCGTCGGCAGGAGCAGGGGCGTTTCGCCCTGCAGTTCGGCCAACTGCGCCTGTACCACCCTCAGCCGCTCTTTCAACAGGCTGCGCCGCTCCTCGTCCTGCGCCACGACGTTGCCGTCGACCGGCAAGGCGCCATCGCGCAGCCGGGCGCGCAGCGCCAGCAGCTCGTCGACCAGCTCGCGCTCCCCGGCCCAGCGCCGCTCGAGCGCAGCCAATCGCTCGTGCTCCTGGCCCAGCGCGACCTCGGCCTCGCGGGCACGCGCGCCGACCTCGATGCCGATCGCGCCTTCGCGCCGGATGATGCCCATCTCGACCTCCAGCGCCTCGATGCGCTTGCGGCTGTCGTCCACCTCGGCCGGGGTGGCGTGCAGGCTCACGGCCACGCGCGCGCAGGCGGTGTCGAGCAGGCTGACCGATTTGTCGGGCAGCTGGCGCGCCGGGATGTAGCGGTGCGACAGCTTCACCGCCGCCGCCAAAGCCTCGTCCAGGATCTGCACCCGGTGGTGCTGTTCCATGGTCGAGGCCACGCCGCGCATCATGCGGATCGCCCGTTCCTCGCTCGGCTCGTCGACCTGGATGCTCTGGAAGCGGCGAGTCAGCGCCGGGTCTTTCTCGATGTGCTTCTTGTACTCGGCGAAGGTGGTGGCGCCGATGGTGCGCAGGGTGCCGCGCGCCAGCGCCGGCTTGAGCAGGTTGGCGGCGTCGCCGGTGCCGGCCGCGCCGCCGGCGCCGACCAGGGTATGGGTCTCGTCGATGAACAGGATCACCGGCTTCTCGCTGGCCTGGACGTCGTCGATCACCGACCGCAGGCGCTGCTCGAATTCGCCCTTCATGCTGGCGCCGGCCTGCAGCAGGCCGACGTCCAGCGCCAGCAGGCGCACCTCCTTCAGGCTCGGCGGCACGTCGCCGCGCGCGATGCGCTGGGCGAAGCCCTCGACCACCGCGGTCTTGCCGACGCCGGCCTCGCCGATCATGATCGGGTTGTTCTGGCGGCGCCGCATCAGGATGTCGACCATCTGCCGGATCTCGTCGTCGCGGCCGACGATCGGGTCCATCTTGCCGCTCCTGGCCTGCTCGGTCAGGTCGAGGGTGAATCGCTTCAGGGCTTCCTGCCTGCCCATCTGGGCCGGGGCGAGCGCGCCCGATGCTTCGCCCGGTGCGCCGGATGCCTCGAAGCCGTCGCTGGCGCCCAGATTCGCTTCGGGCGACTCCTTCAACAGCGACGCGAAGCGCTCGGACAGATCGTCGGCCTTGATGCGCTCGAACTGGCGGCTGACCGCATACAGCGCATTGCGCAGGTTCGCGGTCTTGAGCATGCCGAACAGCAGGTGGCCGCTGCGCACCTGCGACTCGCCGAACATCAGGGTGGCGTACACCCAGGCCCGCTCGACGGTGTCTTCCAGTTGCGACGACAGGTCGGTGACCGACGTGGCGCCGCGTGGCAGCCGGTCCAGCGCGGCCGTCAGGTCGCGCGCCAGCACGGCGGCGTCGAGTTCATAGTGGCGCACCAGGCGGTGCACGTCGGAATCCTGCAACTGCAGGATCTGGTGCAGCCAGTGCACCATCTCGACATAGGGATTGGCGCGCAGTTTGCAGAACACCGTGCTGCCTTCGATCGCGCGGTAGCACAGGGCATTGAGTTTTCCAAACAGCGCGACACGGCTGATTTCGGCCATATTCGTTTCTTTCGCAAGGTCAGCCCGCGTGGGCCGGATTGATCAATAGCTGGCGGGCGTCGCGCGCGGCCGGGCCGCTGGCGAGCCAGGTGCTCCAGCCGAGCTGCCTGCCGCCCAGCGCAAGCCGCGGTACTTCTTCGCGCCTGAGCACCAGGCGCAGGTCCCAGTCGAGCGCCAGGCCGGCATAGCTGTGTACCCAGTCGACCAGGCGGCGCAGGCTGGCGCCGCCCGGCAGCATGCGCTGGTAGCCGGCGTAATCGAGCGGCCCGATCACCAGGCGGAACTTGTGCTGGCGGTCCCAGACCCGGGTGCCGAGCACCGTGGACGCGCCGAGGCGGTTGCCGCGCTCGCGCGCCCCCATGCGGCTCTGGACCTCGGGCGGGATCGGCATCCAGTGGCCGACGAACTGCTCGAGTTCGACCGGCGCCCTGAAGTAGGCCCGCAGGATTGCCACCAGCCCCGAGGCCGGACGGCGCCCGTTGGCCATCAGGCCGGCGAAGTGCAGCTTGGCGAAGTCGCCGATGTCGTCGCGCCCGCGCAGCGCCGGCGTGCCGATGCCGAACAGGCTGCCGACGTAGTCGCCGAAACGGTCTCCGTCTGGCCGGTCCAGGCTGATTGCCGGATCGGCGCTGGCGCGGGCGCGGTAGAACAGCGACACCATCCGGTGGTGGAACACGTCCAGGAACGCGACCAGGGTGGGGTCGCCGTGGTTGCGCATGCGCTCGCGGGCGTATTCCGTGATATGCAGCGGCAGCGGTCCGTTGGCGCCGAGCAGGCCCGTGAAGTTCACCGTCAGGCGCGGGCGCGTGCCGGCATTGCGCCCTTCCCCGGCCGGCGTCACGCCGGCCAGCGCGCCTGGCTCGAAGCCGAGCGACGGATCCTGGCCGAAGCGCACGGCGTCGTCACGTGGCCGCAGCGAAGCGCCGATGCGCGGCTGGTCCGGGTAGGCGTTCTCCAGCAGGCGCAGGGCCTGGTAGAAGTCCATGCCGGCCCCGCGCCGCTCGATACGTCGTTGTGTCTCTACAGGATCGCGCATGCGCCTCCCCGCGCCGGCCAGCGCATGATTTCACCTCGCCCATGGGTGCGCACCACGGTCTCGGTGAAGGCATTGATCGACACGTACTGGGCAAAGAAATGGCTCAGCACCGCACCCAGCACGAAGGCGCCCGCGCCCTCGAACGCGGCGTCGTCCATGGTGACCGTGATCTCCAGGCCGCGGCCAAACGCGATCGGTCCGGATCCGGGCAAGCGCCGGGTCACCCTGCGCGCCGCCACCGAGCGCACGCCCTCGACCTGGCGCAGGCTGCCCAGGTCGAGTGGATGGCAGTACAGGGCCAACAGCTCACGCAGCGCGCGCGCGCCCTGTTCCGGGTCGGTGTCGACCAGCGACAGGTAGTTGAGCGACAGCTGGTTGATCAGACGCCAGGCCGCACCGCCTTCCGCGAACGAGGGAAACGGCTGGCTCGGCCCGCCCAGCACCCGCACCGCCCGCACCGGACCGCCCTGCTCCAGGATGAAGTCGGTCTTGCCCACGCCCAGCGGCATCGACAGCGGCAGGTCGCGATTGGTGCACCACAGGGTCAGGCCGAGCTGGCGCAGGTCGTGGCGGTACGGCGCTTCACGCGCGTCGACCAGGGAAATATAGGTCTCGCTGCCGACGTAGGACGAGCGCGGCCCGCGCCGGCGCTGGCCCAGCGACAGCACGCGCGGTTCCCGTCGGACCTGAAAATAGGCTTGGCCCGCGCCGCCCGCCCCATGTGCGCTGAGGTCATGCGCGCTATACAGCGGCCGGAACTCCTGCTCGGCCTGCGCGCCGCTGCCATGGCCCGTCACGCGCTCGACCTGGTGCACCTCGAAGTCGAGCGGGCGGGTGCGATCGGGCAGCACATGGTATTCAGCGCGTTCCTGCGTCAGGTCGATGCGGTCGGCGCGGCGCTGGAACAGGTTCACGACCGGGGTGCAGTTCAACGCGATATGGCTGGCGTCGAGCACCTGCTCCAGGCGCGTGTCGCCGTGCGCGAGCAGCACGACAATCTCGAGTTCCGCTTCGGCGCAGGCCGCGATGGCCGGAGCCAGGCCGGACAGCTCGACGAACAGGAAGCGCTGGGCGAACGCGAAATACTCCTGCAGCAGCCGGTAGCCCTGGAAGTTGCGCTGGCCGCTGGGCAGCAGCGCATCGCCTTCGTCGAAGCCGCGCGGCTGCAACGCCGTCTTCGGCAGCCGCAGGTGGCCGCCCCGGCGGCTGCCCGGCATCACCAGCACACCCTCGGCCGCGCCCAGCAGCTTTTCATAGATCCGGCCCGGCAGGTCGTCGCCGCCGCGCAGGTGCAGCGCCAGGCGATCCAGGCCGAGCGCGCTGAACGGGGCGTCGTTGGTGGTGCGCAGGCGCAGGCGCAAGGCGGCCCGCACAGTCGGCGGCAAGCGCGCCTCGATGCCTTCGAGGGCGCCGGCAAGGGGAAACAGGCGCGCCTCGACCAGCTCGATCGGCCACAGCGCGACCGGATGCGCGCTGCGGTATTCGCAGGCGGTGGCGTCGTCCTTTCCCAGCACGCTGCGCATGGCCGCGCCGCGCGGCAGGTGAAAGCCGGCATCGAGCGCCGGGTCGCCCAGGTCGGGCTGCAACTGCACGATCGCCATCGACGGCGTCGGCGCCAGGAAATGCGGGTAGACCAGCTCCGACAGGTGCTGGGTAAAGCGCGGGTACTCGGCGTCGATCTTCATCTGCACCCGCGCCGCCATGAAGGCAAAGCCTTCGAGCAGGCGCTCGACGTAGGGATCGGCGCACTCGAAGCCCTCCAGGCCCAGGCGACCGGCGATTTTCGGATACTGGGCAGCGAACTCGCCGCCCATCTCGCGCAGGTGCTGCAGTTCCTGGCTGTAGTAGCGCAGCAGGCGTGGATTGCTCATGGTCGCAGCGCACCACGGTCGAGCAGGGTGAGCTGGCGCAGGTCCAGATCGAGCTCGGTCTTGAGGTACAGGTGCTCCGGATACGGCTGGGCCCACAGATCGGCTTCGATCTCGAACATGATCTTGCTGATCGCCTCCGGCGCGGCCACGGCCTTGACCGACACCGAAGCGCGAATCAGGCGCGGCTCGAAGTCCCAGATGGCCTGGCGGATCGCGCGCTCCAGGTCGGCCGTGCTCATGCCCGCCTGCGACACGCCGGCGATGTCCGGCAAGCCGTAGTTGAGCACCGAGCCGGCCAGGTGCGGCAGGCGCGGCAAGGCGCCGCCCGCCTCCAGGTTGGTGGTGTTGAGCAGCCAGGCCAGGTCGCGCAGGACGCCCGCACGCAGGCCGCGCTCGGACAGCACGCGGCGTTCGCGCGCCTCCACCGCCTGGTCCGGCTCGTGGTCGGTCAGGCGGTCCAGCAGCGACGGTTGCAGCCGCTCGCGCGGCGCCAGTTCGGCCATGGCGGATCAGCCTTCGGCTTTATTGCCCGCGATGTTGTAGGTGAAGGTCTTGTCGCCGGCCACCGTGCCCTTGTCATCCTGCGGGGTGTAGGCGACTTCGACCTTGGCGAAGTTGAGCGTGACGTTCTCGGTCAGGCGGTCCTCGCCGCCGCTGCCGCCGGTGGAGATCGAGGTCACCAGCACCTGTGTCATCGTAATGGTCAGATAGGTCTGCTGGCCCTTGCCGGCCTTGCGCACCGTCAGTACGGCTTTGGGGATATGCTCGCCCGTGGCCAGCGTTTTCATGAGCGCATTGGTGGCGCTGTCGATGTACTTGGTGAACGACAGGTCCTGGAAACTGGCCTTGCCGCCGCCGCCGCCGCCGCCCATGTGGGTGGTGCCCGACTGGGTCATGCCCCAGCTCCAGGCCAGCACGTCCATATCGCCTTTCGCTTTGCGCTCATCGTCGATCGTTTCGCCCTTGATCGGGTCCAAATTCATGAACATATCTACAGCCATGTCGCTTCTCCTGTAATGCCGGGGCGCCCGGCCCTGGCGGGTTTGTATTGCCTGGATAGGCGCGGACTGTCGGTCCGCGCATTTGAATCAACGAAATCAGTCAAGACAATCAGCCGACGGACGACGGCAGCTTGGAGACCAGGCGCAGCGACACGGTCAGGCCTTCGAGCTGGTAATGCGGGCGCAGGAAGAACTGGGCGTTGTAGTAGCCCGGGTTGCCCTCGACTTCCTGCAGCATCACCTCGGCCGCGGCCAGCGGTTTCTTGGCCTTGGTCGTCTCGCTCGAGCTGGCCGGATCACCGTCCACGTACTGCATGATCCAGCGCGTCAGCCAGCGCTCCATGTCGTCGCGCTCCTTGAACGAGCCGATCTTGTCGCGCACGATGCACTTGAGGTAGTGGGCGAAGCGGCAAGTCGCGAACAGGTAAGGCAGGCGCGCGGCGAGGTTGGCGTTGGCGGTGGCGTCCGGATCGTCGTACTCGGCCGGCTTGTGCATCGACTGCGCGCCGATGAAGGCGGCCAGGTCGCTGTTCTTCTTGTGCACCAGCGGCATGAAGCCGTTCTTGGCCAGCTCGGCCTCGCGCCGGTCGCTGATCGCGATCTCGGTCGGGCAAGTCATGTCGACCCCGCCGTCGTCGGTCGGGAAGGTGTATACCGGCAGGTTCTCGACCGCGCCGCCCGATTCGATGCCGCGGATCCGCGAGCACCAGCCGTAGTGCTTGAACGAACGGTTGATGTTCACCGCCATCGCATAGGCCGCGTTGGCCCAGGTGAAGTCACGCGCACCCGGCGCATCGGTGGTCTCTTCGAAATCGAATTCCTCGACCGGGTTGGTCTTGGCGCCATACGGCGCGCGCGCCAGGAAGCGCGGCATCGCCAGGCCGACGTAGCGCGAATCCTCGGATTCGCGGAACGAGCGCCAGGCGGCGTGCTCCGGGGTCTGGAACAGTTTGGTGAGATCGCGCGGATTGGCCAGCTCCTGCCACGAGTCCATCAGCATCACGCCCGGATCGGCGGCGCTGATCAGCGGCGCATGGGCGGCGGCCGACACCTGCGCCATCTGCGTGAGCAGCTCGACGTCGGGCGCGCTGTTACCGAAGTAGTAGTCGGCCACGAAGGCGCCATACGGCTCGCCGCCGAACTGGCCATATTCTTCCTCGTACAGCTTCTTGAACACCGGGCTCTGGTCCCAGGCCACGCCCTTGTACTTGCGCAGCGTCTTGTGCAACTCAGTCTTGGAGACGTTCATGACGCGGATCTTGAGCATCTCGTCGGTCTCGGTATTGCTGACCAGGTGGTGCAGGCCGCGCCAGGCGCTTTCCACCGCCTGGAATTTACTGTCGTGCAGGATGTGGTTGATCTGTTCGGTAAGCTTCCTGTCGATGCTGGCGATCAGCGCTTCGATCGTGGCCAGCACGTCGCCGCCGACGACCGTGGCGTCCTGCAAGGCCTGCTGGGCCAGGGTGCGCACGGCATTCTCGACCGCATCGCGCGCCTTGTCGGTGCGCGGCTTGAATTCCTGCTGCAGCAGTGTCGCGAAATCGCTTGCCGCAAGCGTGCCCTCCAGCGCGGGCTGATTCACGGGCTGATTCAATTCTTGGGTTGCATTGGCCATCGTTTATCCTTGTGGCTGTTGGTCGGCGTCGACGGCCTGCGCGGCGGCGTCTTCCGGCTTTGGTGCGGCGGCCAGCGCCTGCATCAGGGCCGGATCGCCCATCAGTTGCGCCATCAGTTCTTCGGCGCCGGTCTTGCCGTCCATATAGGTCATCAGGTTGACCAGCTGGCTGCGCGCTTCCAGCATGGTGCGCAGCGAATCGACCTTGCGCGCGATCGCGCCGGGCGTGAAATCGTCCAGGCTCTCGAAGGTCATCTCGATCGCGATATTGCCCTCGCCAGTGAGCGTGTTGGGCACCGTCGTCACCACGCGCGGCTTCATCGACTTGAGGCGGTCATCGAAGTTGTCGATGTCGATCTCCAGGAATTTGCGCTCGGCCACCGGCGGCAACGCTTCAGCCGGCGTGCCCGACAGGTCGGAGAACACGCCCATCACGAAGGGCAGCTGCACCTTCTTTTCGGCGCCATAGACTTCGACGTCGTACTCGATCTGCACCCGCGGCGCACGGTTGCGTGCGATGAACTTCTGACTGCTCTCTTTAGCCACGATAAGACTCCATTTTCAAAGGTGGGATATTCCCGGCGGCGCCGCAGCGCCGGTTGATCGGGATGGCCGCATCGCCTGGATGCGGCCCCGTTGTTCTATGAATCGCGCCGGACGCCGCTGATCTGCGTCAGCTGGTTGAGTCCATCCGGGGCGAGCTCCTCCAGCAACTCGACAAAATTCATGTCGACCAGTCCCCTGGCCCGCTGCAGCAGCAAGGGCACGGGGCTCGACGGTTCGGCGCGCGCATACCAGGCGCACAGGCGGTCCAGCAGCCGAACCACGTCGGCGCGGTCCGCGATCTCGCCTTCGCGCTGCGCCGGCATACCCCCCCCATCGACCGCCTCGGCCTGACCCTGCAGGTCGGCCATGACGGTGGTGACAATCAGGTGCGGACGCACCTGCCCGGCCGCGCGCGACAGCAGAGCCGCGAGAGGTGTCAGGTCGATGCCTGCGCCCGCCCCCAGGTGCTGCGCCAGCGTCGCTTCGATGGCTTGCACACTGGCGTACGCCGTGTCGAGCGCCGCGCAGGTGGCGGCGAGTTGGTCTTGCGGCGCCGCGCCGAAGGCGGCCAGGATCGTTGCCGGGGCCACCCCGGGGGCGCCGCCCGCGCCATCGTGCTCGCCGGCCTCGATATCGCGCAGGCTGAAGGCGCCGATGGCGCGCACCTCGACCAGCGGCATGTCGCGCAGCTGGCGCAGCATGCCGCCCGCCTCCACCAGCGCCGCCAATGTGTTCAGACGCAGGGTCGGGTCGTTGTCGTCGTCCGCGTCGAGCTGCGGATGCAGGTGTTCCCAGTGCACGGACAGCAGCGCCGCCAGCAGCGACAATCCTGCGGCGAGCCCGGGCGCGCCCTCCTGCCCGAGCAGCGCGCGCGTCAGAATGACGGCCACGCGCAGGTCGCGCGTGCGCCCCATCAGCTCGAGCGCCAGCGCACCCGCCGTCTTCCAGTCCGGGCCCGTGGCCGGCGTAATCGTGCTGCCGTACTGCACTTCGGGCTTGCCGTTCAGCGCCGCTTCGAGCGCCAGGAATTGCGGGTCGTACTCCAGGTTCTCGCCACAGGGCAGCAGCGCGTCGAGTGGCGCGGCCAGGTCCGCGAGAGAGGTCGATAGCAGGTCGTTCATGGCGCTTCCATTCATTGAAACGAGGCGGGAGCTGTCATCACGCTCCCGCGCTCGTCGTTCAGGAAGACTTACGCAAGGCCGGATCGACTGGACGCATGCGAATCGATATTTTTCGCGTCGTGCGCGCCGGTCGCGTCGAAGCGCGCCAAGAGCACCGTGACGTTGTCGCGGCTGGCGTGGCGCCGGCTCAGGCCGAGCAGGCCAGCGCAGGCCGCGTCCAGCGCATGCGGCGACTCATCGCGGCGCAGCAGCGCCGCGATCTCGGCATGCGGCACCCAGCCATGCAGGCCGTCGCTGCACAGCAGCAGCAGGTCGCCGGCGCGCACCTCGTGGTAATCGAAGTCGGGCGCGACGGCGGGCGCAGGGCCGATGGCCTGCAGCAGCAGGTTACGTGGCGGCAGCTCGCCGGGCGCGCCCGATTCCAGCGCCAGCTGGTAGGCGGTCTGGTCGCGCGTCAGCTGGACCAGCGCGCCGTCGCGATAGCGGTACAGGCGGCTGTCGCCCACATGGAACGAGAGCACGGCGCCCAGCGCCGGCAGGAACTGCAGGCCGGTCAGGGTGCTGCCCATGCCGTCGCCATCGGCATGGCCGCGCGCGCGGTTTTCTTCGTACAGCAGCGCATTGGCGCAATCGACAGCGCGCCGCAGGCGCACGGTGCCGTTCCAGCGCAGGTCGAGGTCGGTGGCGTCGGGATCGCCCTCCTCTCCCGTCGTCGCCGAACGCTCGTGGCCATCGGCGAGGCTGGCGGCCAGCGCCGCCAGTGCGCCGCTGCTGGCGACCTCGCCCGCCATGTGGCCACCCATGCCGTCGGCCACGGCGACCAGGCCGAGGGCGTCGTCGACCACGAAGCGGTCTTCGTTACGCGTGCGCACCTCGCCGGCCTCGCTCATGCCGCAGGCATGCATTGCCAGGCGCGCGCTCACCAGAACCTGACGCATGGGCCGCTCAATACATAAGGGCCGGTGGGCTGCGCTGCCGCGGGGTCTTCCTCGAAGCTCACCGCCAGCCGCGCTATGCCGGCAAACACGTCCTCGGCCGGCCCGCCGAGCGGAATCGGCGCGCTGGCCGCGATGGCGACGTTCGCGATCGGCACCGGCGCGCCGTGTGCGGGCAGCGCCCACAGGCGCGCCACCCGCCCCGGCGGGATCGCCAGCGGCGCCAGCAGCCTGATGGTCATCGTCTCGCCGTGCCGGTGCGAACCCACGGTCAGGCGGCTCTTGCCGCCCTCGTCCTGCAGGATGCCGACGTAGCTGGCGGGCAGCGCCGCCGACATATGGTGCATGCCGAACATGTGCGCATTGTGCGAGACGAAGGCGGTGGCCACCACGGTGCCGAGGGCGAAGCCGAGCGCCGGCTTGAACCACTTGCGCAGCCGGTCCAGGATCCGCGGCGCCGGTTGCGCATCGCCGCCGGGCTGGATGCGCCCCGAGATCCGCGTCCACACCGCCGGCGGCGGCGCCACGGCCGGGATGGCGCCGTACAGCGGCGCCAGGCGGTTGTGCCAGTCGGCCACCGCGCGCTGCACCTCGCTGGAACCCGCATGCAGGCGCGCGAACCGGCGCCGCGCGCCCGCGCCCATCGTCCCCAGTACATAGGCGCCGGCCAGCTTGTCCAGCAATTCGGGCCGTTCGTAGTTCACGACGCCCTCCCGGTCGCGGGCTGCTGCTGCGCTTCGATGCATTTCCTGAGCCGCTCGAGTCCGCGCCGCACCCAGGCCTTGGCCGTCCCCAGCGGCACCCGCAGGTGCTCGGCCAGTTCGGAATGCGACAGGCCGTCGTAGAAGGCCAGCGCCAGCGACTGGCGCTGCGGCGCGTCCAGCAGCGCCACGCAGCGCTTCAGGACCATCGCCTCGGTGGCGGCGCTGAACAGCTCGTGCGGATCGGCGTGTTCGGCGATTGCCTCGACCTGCCCTTCCGCGCCCGCATCGACAGAGTCGGTACTCTCCGTCTCGCGCTTGAACTTGCGCAGGTGGTCCAGCGCCTTGTTGCGCACCACGCTGATCAGCCAGGTCATGGGAGAAGACAGGGTGGCCGCGTAGGTGCCGGCCTGCTGCCAGACGTTGATATAGGCTTCCTGCAGGATTTCCTCGGCGGTGGCCGCGGTGCGCAGATAGCGCAGGGCGACCCCGTACAGATGAGAGCTGGTCAGGTCATAGAGTTCCTTGAACGCCTGCTGGTCGCGCAGCGCGACGCGTGCGAGCAGGTTGACCAGGCGCTGGTTTTCCGGTGTGTGGTTGAACATGTGCGTACTTGGATAAGGGATCGGTTGGCGGTCGCCTCCAGCGCGCCGGGCCATCGGCCCGGCGGTTTGACGTCGGCATGCGTCTAGCTACGTTGGAATCGCGCGCCTGGATGCGCAGTTCGCCCCGTCCCCGCCCCGCCGCTCGCCGGGCAATTTGTATTGACGAATTGTAACGACACTTGTGCTTTTATTAGCCTATCCCTATCGAATAACTAAACACGATAGCTTGGCATAAGGAGATACGATTGGCCGTGACTTTTGGTTTCGTTCACGATCCTGTCCATGAACCTTGCACACGATCGACAAAGTCACCTGGCGGGCCTGATCACCGCCGCGGCAACCGGAGACCACGCGGCCTTCGGGGAATTGCACGCCCTGACCCACGACTACCTGTATCACACGGCCCTGCGCCTGTTAAGGCTGCCAAGCCTGGCGGAAGACGTGCTGCAGGACGCCTATCTCAGCATCTGGCTGCATGCGAAATCCTTCCGTCCCGGCCAGGCCAGCCCGATGACCTGGCTGATCGCGATCGTCAGGAACCGCGCCTTCAGCATCCTGCGCAGCAACCGCAACGGCATCGCCTCGCTGATGTCGGAAGAAGATCCGGCGCTGCTGGCCGAAGTGGAGCAAAGGGATGGCCTCGACCTCGACCCCGGGGCCCAGGTCTTTGACGCGGTGGCGCGCATGCGCCTGGAACAGGCGATGGCGCGGCTGGAGCCGGCCCAGCGCCAGAGCATCGCGCTGGCCTTCGGCCAGGAATTGACGCATGCCGAGATCGCATGCCATCTTGGGGTGCCGCTGGGAACGGCGAAAAGCTGGTTGCGGCGCGGCCTGGAACGGCTGCGCGTATGCATGGAGGAAACCGGGGACGTCCAGCCGAACGTACAGACGGCGACGCGCCGGCGCACGATGGTCGATCTGCGGTCGGACCTGCGTCCGGCGCCGCGCCGGCGTGGCGTCAAGGCGCCGCCGGTCAAGGGGCGGCCTGGGGTGGACCTCAGGCGCCCCGCTGGTCCCACGCTCGCGGGCTGCCTTCCATGACTTCCTGCATCTGGGTGCGCAGCCACAGCAAGCCCGGATCGCCGTCGCTGCTGGGATGCCACGCCATGCACAGCGTATAGGTCAGGAAGGGAAACGCCAGGTCGACCACGTCGACGCAGGAATCGTGATAGGGCGCGATGAAGGCCGGCACGGTGCACACCAGGTCGCTCTGGCCGACGATCGCCGCGACGGCGCTGAAGTCGCGCACTGCCATCATCGTATGGCGCGAGTGGCCCAGCCGGTATAGCTGTTCGTCCATGAAGCCGTGCAGATTGCTGTCGCGCGCCACGTTCACGTGGTCCAGCTTGCAGTATTCGCCCAGGGGCACCGGGACCTTGCCGCGCGGATGTCCCTTGCGCTGCACCATCACATAGGGCGTTGTCATCAGCTCGCGGCTCAGGAGGCCCGACGGCAGCAGGCAGGCCGTGCTGAAGCACAGGTCGACGTCCCCTTTTTCGAGCTTGCTCGCCAGGTCGCTCTCGGCCGGCGCGGCCAGGGTCAGGCGCAAGCCCTTGTTGCCGACCGCCTGCATGCGTTGCGCCAGGCCCGGCAGGATCACCGCGGCGCCCGTGTTGTTGGCAACGATATTGAAGGTGCGCGCCGCGGTCTCGGGATCGAATTCGTCGGTGTCGAAGCGCACCGCCGCGTTCAGTCCCGCCAGCGCGGGCTGCAGCCGGCGGTGCAGCTTGAGCGCGAACGGCGACGGCGCCAGGCCGCGCCCGCTCTCGGCCGGCACCAGCAACGGATCGTTGAACAGCTGGCGCAGGCGCGACAGCTGCGCCGACAGCGCCGGCTGGCTCACGTGCAGGCGCGCCGCGGCGCGGGTGACGTTGCACTCCTCGAGCAGCACGTTCAGCGAGAGCAGCAGGGGCAGGTCGGCGCCGCGCAAGGACGGCGCGACGCGCGAAAGGAATAGTGGCTTGTTCATGGCGTTGATCTTTCAGGAAGTCCGCAGGAGGCCCTCGCGCCTCCTGCAAACGTTTTCATTAGGTTGACGTCATAGGCTCATGACGTCATACGGTGGGAATGGTGCCGCCGTCGATGACGAATTCGGCGCCGTGGACCGAGGCAGCCAGCGGCGACAACAAAAAGGCGACCAGCTCGGCGACTTCCTCGGGCTTGCCGGGGCGTCCGATCGGGATGCCGCCGAGCGAGTCCATCAATCGTTCGCGGGCGGCCTCGATGCCGCCGCCGCCGTGCTCGGCCATGCGCTCGAGCAGTGCGTGGGCGGCGGTAGTCTCGATGAAGCCGGGCGCGACGGCGTTGACGCGGATCCCGTGCGGCCCGAATTCATTGGCCAGCGATTTGCTGTAGCTGGCCAGGGCGGCCTTCGCCGCGGCATAGGCGACGGTCGATTCATACAGCGGCAGGCGGCGCTGGATCGAGGTGATGTGCACGATGGCGCCCGCGCCCCGCTCCACCATCGCCGGCAGGAAGGCGCGGTCGACCCGCACCGCGCTCATCAGGTTGAGCTGGAGCGCCTCGTCCCACATGGCATCGGTCAGGGCCAGCGCGCCCCCGCCCGGCGCCGACGATCCGCCGACGTTATTGACCAAGAAGTCAAGGTGGCCGAACTCGCCCTGGACGGTGTCCACCAGGCGGCGCACGCCGTCGACGCTGGCCAGGTCGGCTTCCACGTAGCGCACCGACGCCACCGGATCCTCTGGCTGCTTGCGCGCCGGGGCGATCACGGTCGCTCCGCGCGCGGCCAGCGCACGCACGATGGCTTCGCCCATGCCCTTGGTGCCGCCGGTGACGAGCGCCCGTTTGCCTTCGAAAGCGTAGTTGTTCATGGCGTGATTCATGGCTTGATCTCCAGCGAAGCGATGCTGCTGGACTGCAGGGCGAAGTGGAAGGCGAGCGTGATCGGGCTGCCGGGGAAGTTGCCGCTCACTTCGGCGCGCAGGGCGTAGCCTTCATCCTTGCCGTCGATGCAGTCGAGGCCGAGGGGGACCATGGTGGAGCCGTACCGGCGCGCGGTGTCCTCGGCCCAGGCGGCGATGTCCGCGCGGCCGCGGCGCAGGTGGCCTTCGTCATGCACGGTGGCGTCAGGCAGGAAGGCGGCTGCCACGCGCTGGGCATCCTGCGCGTTGGTGGCCTCGACATACGTCGAAATGGCGGAAGGCAGATTGATCATTTGGTTTCTCCTTGAAAGTAGGTACTTCCAGTGTAGAGTCCACCACTATGGTGAAAAAGACCCAAAAAAGATATGCTCAATAAACCTGAAGTTCATAACGAAAGTCGAAAATACGGCCTATGAGCACCCCATGAGTTCTCTCGAACTGATCCGCCTCTTCCTTGCCGTCGCCGAACACCGCAGCTTCACGCTGGCCGCCAGGCGCCTCAACGTCAGCCCCACGGCGGTCAGCAAGGGCGTACGCGCGCTGGAAGCCAAGCACGGGGTGCCGCTGTTTACCCGCACCACCCGCAGCGTGTCCCTCACCGACGCCGGCGCCAGCCTGCTTGCCGTGCTGAAACCGGCGGTGGCCCAGATCGAGGACGCCTTCTCGGAACTGGAACAATTCCAGCGCCGCCCCGCCGGCCGCCTGCGCATGACCGCCCCGCGCGCCCTCGGACGCCTGGTGGCGGGGGTGCTGGTGCCGCGCATGCGCGCCAGCCATCCCGACATCAGCTTCGACCTGTCGCTCGACGACGGCCTGGTCGACCTGGTGGCCGCCGGCTTCGATGCCGGCATCCGCCTCGGCCAGGCGATCGCCCAGGACATGGTGGCCATCCGCCTCAGCCGCCCGCTGTCCTGGTCGATCGTCGCCTCGCCCGCCTACTTCGACCGGCATGGCGTGCCCTTTCACCCGCGCGAACTGCTGCAGCACCGCACCATCCGCTACCGCTTCACGACCTCCGGCGTCCTGCCACCCTGGACTTTCCGTGACCACGAGGGGGATGCCGACTACCAGCTCGATACCGAGGCGGCGCTGTGCGCCAACGACACCGGCATGATCGCCGAGCTGGCGCGCCAGGGCCTGGGCATCGCCCGCCTGCCCGACATCGAGATCGCCGATGACCTGCGCCATGGCCGCCTGGTGCGGGTGCTCGCTCCCTACGTACCGGCGACATCCGGCCTCTACCTCTACTTCCCGATGCGCAGCCAGCACCAGTCCAAGATGCGGGCCCTGGTCGACGAGGCGTCGCGGGTGGCCGGCGAAGGCCTGCTCGACGTCTCGTTCGGCTAGCGGTCCGCCCTCCGTCCGCGTTCAGTTGGCGCCGGTCGCGGCCACCGCATCCAGGATCACCTTGGCGACATCGGCCGGACGCGACTGCTGCGGCACATGGCTGGCCGGCAGGTCGGTGACCTTGGCGCCGATCTTCTTGGCCATCGCGCGCTGCAGGCCGGGATCGATCATGCGGTCGCGGGCGCTGACGATGAACCACGACGGCTTGCCGCTCCAGGCCGCGTTGGTGACCTTGTCGCTGAAGGCCTTGGCCTGGATCGGGCCCTGGGTCGCGGTCATCACGGCGGCCTGCGCGGCCGGCACGTCCTGGGCGAAGTCTTCGCGCATCGCGGCTTCAGGCAGGCTCAGGAAACCTTCTTTATCGGCCACGAAACGCTTGCTGCCGGGGGCGGCCGGGTAACCCTCGCCGGTTTCGGCGGTCGATTTGCCGGCGTCCGGCGCGAATGCCGCCACGTACACCAGGCTGCCCACCTTGTCGTGCTGGCCGGCCTCGGTGATCACGGTGCCGCCCCAGGAGTGGCCAACCAGCACCACCTTGCCCGGCTGGGTCTCGATCGCGCGCTTGGCGGCGGCGACGTCGTCGGCCAGCGAGGTCAGCGGGTTCTGGACCGCGGTGACCTTCACGCCCTTGGCTTGCAGCAACGGGATGACCTTGGCCCAGTCCGAACCGTCGGCGAAGGCGCCGTGCACGATCACGACGGAGGGCTTGGCGCTCGCCTTGGCGTCGGCGGCGTGGACGTTAGCGCCGAAGGCGGTAGTGAAGGCGGCGGCGATGGCCAGGGTGCGCAGGTGGCGTTTGACGGTCATGATGTTCTCCTAAAGGTGTTGTTGGGTAAGTGAAGCCAGTATAGGGATGGACAAATCGTCACGGTATCGGTCGATTGACCGAGGCGACCGATGTCCCAGGAAGTCATCCCGCACTGCCCATTGCGCATCCATTTCGGCGCCTCAATTTTCAACATACGGCGCCAGCGCCGAACTGGATGCACCAACAAACACTTTTTCTACTCAGAACACCGGCGTCTCCACGCCCAGCAATTTGTGGATCTTCGGTGACGTCGTCGTATACAACATATGCACTTTCTTGTCGGGGAAGATGTAGGCTGCGGCGCCGAAGGCCGCCAGCGCCGCCTCGTGAAAGCCCGACAGGATCAGTTTTTTCTTGCCGGGATAGGTATTGATGTCGCCAACGGCGAAGATGCCCGGCTCGCCCGTCTCGAACGTCGCGACGTCGCGCACCCGCAACTGGCGCATCTCCATATCCAGGCCCCAGTCCACGATCGGCCCCAGCATCGGCAGCAGGCCGAAGAACACCATCAGGACGTCGACCGGCACGCGCCGGGTCACGCCGTCGGCGCCCGCCACCTTCACTTCGGACAGCCGGCCGCCCTGGACGTCGAAACCCGTGAGCTGGCCCGGGATGAACTGCATCGCGTGCGCTTCGCACAGCGCCTTCATCTTCGCGATCGAGGCCGGCGCGGCTCGGAAGCTGTCGCTGCGGTGCACCAGCACGACCGATTCGGCCTTGCCCACGAAGTCGAGCGCCCAGTCCAGCGCCGAGTCCCCGCCGCCGCAGATCACCAGTTGGCGGCCCTGGAAGCGCTCCGGGTGCTTGACCCGGTAGAACAGCTGGCTGCCCTCGAAGCGGTCGATGCCGGCCACTTTCAGCTTGCGCGGCTGGAAGGCGCCGACGCCGGCCGCGATGATGACGGTCTTTGCGATAAAGCGCGTGCCGAGCGAGGTTTCCAGGTCGAAGCGGCGGTCGGCGCGCCGCTGCACCAGCGTGACTTCCTGGCCCAGGTGGAACGTCGGCGCGAAAGGCGCGATCTGGCGCAGCAGATTGTCGGTCAGTTCGCGGCCGGTGAGGACCGGCGCCGCAGGGATGTCGTAGATCGGCTTGTCCGGGTACAGTTCCATGCACTGTCCGCCCACCGCGGGCAGCGAATCGATCACGTGGGCCCGGATGTCGAGCAGGCCCAGTTCGAACACCTGGAACAGGCCGACCGGGCCGGCGCCGACGATCACGGCGTCGGCCTCGATGGCGCCGTGCCCGGCGTCGAATGCGGGCCGGGCGAGACCCGGCAGATCAGATGGTTTGTTCATGTGAGTCTTCCTTGGAGGGAGCCGCGCAGCGGCGATAGGCAGTTTATAAATCCTCAAGCTAACTTGAGGTCAAGTGCCGATACCGGAAGAGGGAGCGATAGCGCGTGTGATTTTCCCCAACGGAATTGTGCCGAATGGAAATATTTTGCTCTGGAGGTATATGGCAGCCAACGTTCAGACGTTACAATCGTCAGGCGCCTACCCATGATGACCCCGGCCTGTGCCCCAGCATGTAGCTGTAGTGCCAGGCCGGCCCCGCACGACGATCGACACGCCATGAACAAACCCATCTTCTCCAGCCCCGCCCAGGAAATCGAGCAGCGCCGACGCGCGGTGCGCGCCAGCCCACGCAATGCCCAGGCCCAGGCCCTGCTCGGCATGGCGCTGCAAAAGCACGGCCACTACCCCGAAGCGGTGCAGGTCCAGAAGCGCGCGCTGGCGCTCGATCCCAAGCTGTTCGCCCTGCATGGCGTGATGGCGGCGGCCCAGTTCGAACTGGGCGACTACCAGGGCGCCGCCGACAGCTACCGGCGCGCGCTGGCGAAGCAGCCGGGCGACGCCGAATTGCAGCGCGGCCTGAGCGAGGCGCTGCGCCTGTCCGGCCAGCTCGCCAACGCGGTCGACAGCGCCCAGCGTGCAGTCGAGCTGGCGCCGCATGACGTCGAATCCTTGCTGGCCCTGGCCCAGGCGCGCCACGTGGCGTCCGACTTCACGGCAGCCGCCGAGGCTTTCCGCCAGGTCACCGAATTGGCGCCCGACCACGTCGGCGCCTGGATCGACCGCGGCCAGGCCGAGCACCGCGCGTTCCGCCACGAGGACGCCTTGCGCAGCTTCGGGCGCGCGCTCGAACTCGATCCCGACAACGTCCAGGCGCTGTCGCGCCAGGGCCAGAGCCTGCGCGCCCTCAGGCGCAATGCCGCCGCCGAGGCCATCCAGCGCCGCGTGCTCGACCTCGATCCCGACAATGCCGAGCACTGGTGCGAAGTTGGCGTCACCCTGCAGCAGATGAGCCGGGCCTCGGAGGCGCGCCCCTTCTTCGAGCGCAGCCTCGAACTCGACCCCGACCGCATCGCCACGCTGTTCTCGTTGACCCACCATTACTTCGAGGCTGGACGCTGGGACGATGCGCTGCGCCTGGTGCGGCGCACGATGGTGCTGTCGCCCTCGGCCACCGCCCACAGCACCCTGCTGTTCATTCTCAGCCACGCCACCTTCGACCCCGAGGAACTGCGACGCGAGCACTTCGCCTTCGGCGAGAAGTGGGAGACCCCGCTGCGCGCCCGTTGGCAGCCGCACCCGAACGACCCCGACCCGGCGCGCAAGCTGCGGGTCGGCTTCGTCTCGGCCGACTTGCGCCACCACGCGGTGACCCGCTTCGTCGAACCGGTCGTCGGCATGCTGCGCCACAGCGACCAGCTCGAGCTCTACGTCTACAGCAACAGCCAGGAAGAAGACGCCGTGACCGAGCGCCTGCGCACCTACATGCCGAAATGGCGCTCGATCGCAGGCGTGAGCGACGAGGACGCCGAAGCAATGGTGCGCGCCGATGCGATCGACATCCTGATCGACCTGTCCGGCCACTCGGCATCGAACCGCCTGCCGCTGTTTGCGTGCAAGCCGGCTCCGATCCAGTGCAGCTGGATCGGCTACGCCGGCACCACCGGCCTGCCGGCCGTGGATTACTACCTCAGCGACCAATACCACCTGCCCGAAGGCCGCTACGACGACCAGTTCACCGAACAGATCGTGCGCCTGCCGCTGGGCGCGCCGTTCCTGCCGCCGAACGCGGCGCCGGACGTCAATCCGCTGCCGGCGCTCACCAATGGCTACATCACTTTCGGCAGCTTCCACCGCGCCAGCAAGATCAGCCGTCAGACGGTGGCGCTGTGGGCCAGCCTGCTGCGTGGCGTACCGGACTCGAAACTGCTGCTGGGCGGCCAGTCCGGCGGCAGCGAAGTCAGCCTGCTGGCCTGGTTCGCCGAAGAAGGCATCGAGCGCGAACGCATCCTGGTGCGCCCACGCGTGGCGACTTATGAATACATGGCCCAGCACCACGAAGTGGACGTGTGCCTGAGCCCCTTCCCGTATTCGGGTTCGACCACCATTTGCTACGCGCTGTGGATGGGCATTCCGACCCTAGTCACGGTCGGGCCGACCAATCCGAGCTACGCGGCGGTCTGCTTCCTGGCCCACCTCGGCCTGTCGTCCTTCCTGGCCAACGACGACGTCAGCTTCGTCGCGCTGGGTAACTTCTTGCGCGAAAATACCGCCACCCTGTCGGCCCTGCGCGGCGGCATGCGCGAGCGCTTCACCAATTCAGTGGTCGGCTATCCGGGAGTGGCTGCGGCCGGCGTCGAGTACGCATTGCGTCGGATCTGGCAGCGCTGGTGCGATGGCGAGGCGCCGAGCCCGCTGCGGGTGCGGCTGTCCGACCTGGCCGACGACGGGAAATTCGCCGCGCAGGGCAGTACCTGACAGCGCCAAGTCATTGATTCACTTGAGAAAAGGGGCGCCATTGCGCCCCTTGTCACAGGCTGCAACGAAAATCGTTGAAGAAAATAAAAAAAATTTCCACACGGCACTTAATGCCCGCTCCAGGACGGTCGCCTTGTACTGATGAGATCGAGTAGAACGCTCGATTGACCCAGTCACCCACACCAGGAGTTTTAAAAAATGCTGAGCCTGCATACCAACGTCGCCGCCCTGTCGGCACAGAATTCGATCTCGAAAACCCAACAAAACCTGTCGACCTCGCAGACCCGCCTGTCGACCGGCTACCGCATCAACTCGGCAATGGACGACGCTGCCGGCCTGCAGATCGCTTCGCGCCTGAAAGCCCAGACCTCGGGCATGACCGTTGCAATGCGCAACACCTCGAACTCGACCTCGATGCTGCAGACCGCCGAAGGCGCGCTGGACGAAGTCTCGAACATGCTGATCCGCATGAAAGACCTGGCAACCCAGGCCGCTGACGCATCGTCGACCGACGACGACAAGACCGCCATGCAGTCGGAATACGACGCACTGGGCCTGGAACTGGCCAACGTCCTGAAGAACACCACCTTCGGCGGCTCGACCCTGCTGGTCGACGGCACCGTCGACGGCGCGATGAAATTCCAGATCGGCGCATCGTCGAGCGAAACCATGGACATCGACCTGTCGGGCGACATGAGCACCCTGGCATCGGACGTGTCGGCCGTCAGCGCCAACTACAGCGCCGCTACCACCGGCACCGAGCTGACCTCGTCGGCCAACGCCACCATCGGTTCGCTGGAAGACGCACTGGCGTCGGTCAACAAAGTCCGTTCGGGCCTGGGCGCTGCCGCCAACCGTCTGGAACACGTGTACAACAACTTGGCCAACATCAGCACCAACACCAAGGCTGCAACCGGCCAGATCATGGACGTCGACTTCGCCAGCGAAAGCGCCAACATGACCTCGAACCAGATGCTGCTGCAAGCCTCGACCGCCATGCTGAAGCAAGCCAACAGCCAGTCGTCGATGGTCATGTCGCTGCTGCAATAATGGCCTGATACCCGGACCTCACTCCGGGTTAAGCTACAAAGGCCAGCCCTGCGGTTGGCCTTTTTTCATTCCTGACCGGGATCGACGATGTCCAGCACTATCTTTACTCCGCTTCCCCCGCCGCTGGCGACACCGCTGCAGGTCGGCGCAGTGGCGCCCGCTGCGGCTGCCGCCCTGCTGGCCGGCGGCGACCACGCGCCGGCGCTGCCCTTTTCCCAGCCGCTGGCAAGCGCTGCCGGCGCCGCGCCGCAAGCCGCGCCGGAGGGTGGCGCCGATGGCGCGGCCATGCGTCCCGACCAGGTCCTGATGGCGCGCCAGATGGCCTATCCGCAGCAGGACGCGGCCGCCCTGGCGCGCGCCTGGCGCGCCCAGGTGCGCAACCACGGCAGTCAGCTGACCAGCCGCGCGCTGGCCTCCAGCGCCGGCCAGCTGTCCCCGGCCCTGCTCGCCGCGGCCCAGCAGGGCCAGGTGGCACGGGCGCCCGAGCAGCAGCTGCCCCACCCGGACGCCTGGCGCTTCACGGTGCACGCCGGCGGCCAGGCCGCCCAGCACCTGACGGTGCTGGCCGAGGAGGCCGACAAGCCCCCTGGACGCCGCCGCCGTCCGCGCGCAGTCCTGCGCCTGGAGCTGGAACTGGCCGACGGCAGCCCGGTCGTGGTCCAGGTCGAACCGCTGCCCCAGGGGGTGGCAATCGAATTGTGCGCGCCGGACACGCGCGCGCTGACGCGGCTGCGCTGGCTGCAACCGGAGCTCGAGAAAGCATTGGCACGCGCCGGCGTGAAGGTCGTGCGCTGGCAGTTGCGCGACCACTTGCCGGCCGGGCGCGCCCACGCCATGATCGAGAACGCCGAGGCCGCGGCCCAGGCCTTGAGCCCGGCCGTGTTCAGGACCGTGGCCGAGCTGGCGCTGGTGCTGCCGGTCATCGGGGACACAGGCCAAACGGCTTGAATCGCAGCAGCGCTCGGTACGAGAGCAATCAGGTGGTGATCGCGAAGAACTCCGCATCGGCAAATGCCGATTTCACCTTGATGCCGATGACTTTCTGGACGGCGGAATACGTCGATCCACACACCACCAGGTTGTGCTGGCCTTGGGTCGACGCCGCATCGAAGGCCGGCGCTTTCTGAACCGGGATGCCGAGAAACTCCGCGTGCGGATAGCGCGTATCGAAAATGCCGGCAACGCGCGCGCGTTCCTCTCCAAGATCGTTCAGGGCCTGCGCCATGAATGCGGAGAGTCCCCAGACCCAGACCTGCGCACGGGGAGCGGCGCTGGCGATCTTGTGCCTGAACTGTTCCGCGATGTCGGCATAGAGTGCCCGATGGTCATCCACCGCGTTATGACGTCGTGCCGGTGCGCACAGCGCGCGCAGTGCAGGCATGCGCGGCGCCGATTGCTTTTCGAAAGCAAGAATGTCAAAGCCCGCCTGCTGCAGCAGCTTGAGGAATGATTCGCCGGTAAAGTAATGGAGATGATCGAGGCAATTGAGCGCGAACTGCAGCGTGGATTTGTCATGCTCGGCGCTGAAGTCAGGCACCTCCACGTACGCCACACTGTTCGGAAACTTGGCGAGCTCACGCAGGAGCAATGACGGATCAAAAAGATGTTCGATAACATGCGACAGCAGGAACAGGTTCTTCTTGTTCGCCGTCTCCTCGAATAACGATGGAATCCGCGCGGTCTCCGAATTGAAGTCGAGGGCAACGAAGTCGAGCCGGTCGGACGCGACGCGATTGACGAAGTCGACCACCGTCGCGCGCTGGCTTCCGACGGCATGCATTGCCTGCTCGGCCAGTTCGCCAGGGCCGCCGCCGAACTCGATCACCGTCCCGGTGATCGAGCTCGGATCCAGATGGCTGGCGACGAAGGCGAACCGGATGTCGCTGTCGACGTATTCGGTCGGCAGCGCAACCGATGAGTTGTACAGCAAGTCCAAGGGTACGTCATGATGGAGCCGTCCATGCCGGCAAGCGGTGCAGATGGACTGTTCGACCTGGGCGTCTGGATACAAGAGCTGAGCCTGCATTTCGCAGAATGGGTTGGACACCCTTTCCATCAAAGCGTCGCACATCTGGCAATTGGCATTAATCGAAGACATATTCCGTTCTCAAACTGGTGGATCGCAGGTCGATGCTCGTCAGGATCGATAAGGTATCGGCGCGAATGGTGGTGTTGGTAATCACTTCGTTTTTTGCCCAGGCTGGCTGGACCGCAACTATCGTTGCGATGCGGCGTCGCTGACCCGGTAGCGCAGAGATAGTTTTCTCAATCGCTTTCTGCCAGCCAGCTGCGGCAGGACTGGCGAAAATGTTCGATTTTCTCTTCGGTATCCGAGGCGTAGCGCAGCGGCGCCGGACTCCAGCTCGACTTCGGCACCAGGCGACAGACCTCATGGTCTTCTTCGAACACTTTCCGGTTGATCGCGGCGGTCGAGGCGAACAGCGGCGCCAGGAGCTGGGCGGCGCGCGCACTGGCCACCGGCGCGCCCAGCAGCCGGCTGCTGAAGTGGGTGCGCCCGGCGCCTCCGGCGGCCGGCAAGAAATGCTGCAGCGAGTAAGAATAGCCGAAAGTCGACGAGATCATCGTGAACGGATACAGATAGATGCTCATATAGCCGTCGTAAGCGAAGTCGATGGCGAAATGGCGCTTCAGGGAAGCCAGCTGCCGCACGACCCTGGCATTGCCCAGTGGCGTGGTCCACACCGAGTTACGTCCATGGTAGACGTTGGTGCCGGCCTCCAGTTCGAGGGCCCCGAGGGTGTCTGGATGTACCATCCCGATATGGTAAGGCTCCAGCGCATTCTCGACCGCCACCGCCCAGTAGCAGTCGAAGTCGTAGTTGTTCAGGTCGAGCCGGCCCGCGATGTTGAAGGAAATATTTTCGAGCAGGCCAGCGACCCCGTCCAGCTGCCGATACAGCGGAACCCGCGGCGCCTGCGCGACGAACAGGAAGTCGCCGCACCAGTCTGTCTGCAGGGTGTTCAGGCGCGCCGTCGTCAGGTCGCAGCCGGTGAACGAAGCGGCCTCGGGCACCGTCACGCGCCCATTGTGGAAGCTCCATCCATGGTATCTGCAGGTCGGCGCCTGGTTGCCGGCGGCGCCGGTGTAGATGCGCGCGCCGCGATGGGGGCACAGATTATCGAAGGCGACCAGCTCGCCAGCATCGTTGAACACCACCAGTTCGCCCAGCGGCGTGTCCAGACGCAGGTAGTCGCCCACCTGGGGGAGTTCATTGCGGTGGCACAGCAGATGCCAGTGCTCACGGAACAGTCGGGCGTCGAAATCCATGTCAGAGCTTCTTCGCCGGCAGCGCGTACATCACCGCGTTCTCGGGCACATTGCGCATCACCACCGCGCCGGCGCCGATGCGGGCCCCGGCGCCGACCGTTACCTTGGGCAGCACGCGCGCGCCGCTGCCGAAGAAGCAGCCCTCTCCCACCTTCACCCAGCCGGTCAGGTCGACCTGGCAGCTGAGGGTCGAGCAGGCGCCCAGCACCACGTCGTGGCCGACGCCGCTGAGCGCATTGATGGCGACGAAGTCGCCGATATTGGCGTGGCTCGAGACCAGCGCCTGCGGGCAGATCACCACGCCCTCGCCCAGTACGGCGCTGCGCGCCACGGTGGCGCGCGGGTGCACCAGGCGCGCGAAGCGCGCGCCGCGCGACTTGAGCAGCGCCGCCAGGCGCGCCTTGGCGGCCGGGTCGCCGATCGCCATCACCAGGCGGTCGCCTTCGCGCGGGACGAAGTCGTCGATCGCGCCGAGATAATCGAGCCGATGGCCGAAGCCGTCCAGCGCTGCGGCGCTGCTGTCGAGGAAGGCATCGAAGGCGCGACCGTCTTCCAGCGCCCCGTCCAACGACCAGTCGATGAGCTCACGGGCGAAGGCGCCCGCCCCCACCAGGATCGTGCGTCCTTGATTCAGCGGCATAGATAGCCTCCGTCGACCACCATCGTGGTGCCGGTGATCCAGCGGCTGCCGGGTCCGAGCAGGAAGGCTGCGGCCTGCGCCACATCGCCTGGCTCCCCGAAGCCCAGCAGGTGCTGGCCTTCATAGGCCTGCATCGAGGCTTCGGTGCCGGCGCGCGCCAGGCGCTCGTGCATTGGGGTGAGCACCGCCCCGGCGGCAATGGCATTGACCCGGATCCTGCGCGGCGCGAACTCGCACGCCAGCGAGCGCACCATGCCGTCGATCCCGGCCTTGGCCGCGGAATAGGCGGCCATCCCGGCCTGGCCGGAGGAACCGGCGACCGAGGACATGAAGACCAGCGAGGCGCCGTCCGGCATGGCGCCGCGTCCGGCCAGGCCACGCGCGATGCCGAGCGCCGCGAACAGCGAGCCGCCCATCACCTCGTTCACCTGCTGCTGGCGCAGCAGGCGCACCGGCCGGATGGCTTCGATGCCGGCGCCATGGAACACGCCCTGCAGGGGGCCGTGGGCCTCGACCAGCGACTTGACCCAGTCGGCGGCGCCGTCGGCGTCCTGCAGCGCGGCGCCGGCGGCCACGTGGCCGGCGCCGGTCAGGGCGGCGACCGTGGCGTCGAGGCGGGCGGCGTCGCGCCCGGCCGCGATCACGCGCGCGCCGTGGCGCGCGAGCAGTTCGGCCGTGGCGCGGCCAATGCCGGACGACGCGCCGGTCACGAGATAGGTGCCGCCAGCCAGGCTGTTATCGGAATTAATCGTCATGTTTCGACCGTTTCGCATATCAGGAGCGGGCCCACGTTCAAGGAAGCGGAAGCCCACGAATAGCCGACCCCGAAGCCGAACATGGCCAGCCTTTGCGAGCCGGCGCGCAGCACCCCGGCCAGGTCGGTCGTCATCAGGAGCGGAATCGAAGCCGAACTGGTATTGCCGTAGTGCTCGATATTAAACGGAACTTTTTCGGCCGGCAGCTTCGATTTCTTGGCCAGGTGCTTCAGCATGAACAGATTGGCCTGATGAAACAGGAAGGCATCGTGGCCGTCGACGCCGACACCGGACAGCTCGAGGGTGCGCGCCACCAGCGGCGGCACCGAACGCAAGGTGAAGTTGAAGATCTCGCCGCCGTCCATGTACAGGCTGGCCGGGTCGCGCCCGTCCAGGCGCGGATCGGCGCCCGCCACGTGCTCGCGGAAACCGCCCTGAGGCACGATCAGGTTGGCCGCGCCGCGGCCGTCACTGCCGAGGATGAAATATGCCTCGCCTGCCGGATCGGCCTCGATCGCGGTGACCGTGCCGGCGTCCCCGAACAGCATGGCGGTGGCGCGGTCTTGCGGATCGACGATGCGGCTGACGGTGTCGCCCACTGCCAGCAGGACGCGCCGGGCGGCGCCGCCGGCGACCATGCCCTGGGCCAGCCACAGGCCATAAGGATAGCCGGAGCAGCCGAGGTTGACGTCGAAGGCGATGCAGCCTGGCGGCAGGCCCAGGTCGGCCTGCAGCCCGCAGGCGGTTGCCGGCAGCCGGTAGTCCGGGGTCTGCGAGACGAAGATCACGGCGTCGACCGAGTCCAGGGACCAGTCCAGGCCGGCGAGCAGGCGCGCCCCGGCGGCGCGGCACAGGTCGCGCGTCGTGGCGCCGGGCGCCACGCGGCGGCGCGACTGCACGCCGATCATCTTGACGACCTCGTCGACCGCGGCCTGGCCGAAGCGCTCGGCGAAGCCGGCGTTGTCCACCCGTTCACGCGGGAGGCAGGACACCAGGCCGGCGATGCGCGCGCCGGTGACCTTCGCTTCACGTCCCCCGCTCATGGTCAGCCTTTCGCGGCCTGGGCGATGAGCGCTTCGATATCGGCGATCGTTGCGCACGCGGCCAGCGCGCTGCCGTCGAGCATGACGTTGTAGCAATCGTCGACTAGTGCGATGGTCGACACCAGCGCCAGCGAGTCCCACTGCGCCTCGGCACTGTTCAATTCAAATCCAGGGGTGATGCGGGACGGGTCGACCTCGAAGATCTCGGCCATGCCTTCGTAAAATTTGCTCATTTTTTTTATTCCAGTTCTAAGGTTAACAGGCAGCCAGCCCAGGAAAATCCTACGCCAAAACCAAGCAGCATCAAAGTCTTCGGGGTCTCGAAACAGCCCTGCTCCCGCATCGCTTCGAGCGTCAGCGGAATCGTCGACGATACCGTATTGCCGCACTCCTCGACATGAATCGGGAAGCGCTCCGGGTCGACACCCATCTTCTTGCGCAGCGATTCGAGCATGAAGCGGTTGGCCTGGTGCAGCACGAAGTAGTCGACCGCCTCGCGCGCGACCTGCGCCTTGTCCAGCAGCGCAGTGGCCGCGCGCGGCACTTCGCGCAACGAAAACGCCATGATATCGGCGCCGGCCATATACAGGTGCTCCTGCGAGCGGACATTGCCCGATTCGTCGCTGGTTTCGCGTGCCGTGTCCTTGCCGCGCGGGGTGCGAAATCCCCCGGCCTGGACGATCAGCTTGTCGGCCCCGCGGCCGTCGGTGCCGAACACGAAGGGCCCGATCGCGCATTCCCGTGTCGCGGCGAACTCCCGCGCCACCACGGCGGTGGCGGCGGCGCCATCGCCGAACAGCGTCCGCACGCTCTTGTCGAGCGGGTGGATGTACTTCGAATAGGTGTCCGCCGTAAGCACCAGCACGCAGCGCGCGGCGCCGCTGTCGACCAGGCCACGGGCCAGCGACAGGCAATACACGAAGCCGGAGCAGCCCAGGTTGACGTCAAGCGCGCCGACGCTCGTGGCCAGGCCGAGCCGGTCCTGCAGGATGCAGGCGGTGGTCGGCAGCACATGATCGGGCGCCTGGGTGCACAGGATCACGAAGTCGACCTGTTCGCGCCGGACCCGGCCGCGGGCGAACAGCCTTTCGGCGGCATGGTAGGCCAGGTCGCCCGCCGTCTCGTGCGGCGCGGCGATGCGGCGGCTGCGTATGCCGGTCTTCTCGAAGATCTTGTCGGCGCCCCAGCCCGGATACAGGCGGCCCAGTTCCTCGTTGTCGAGCCGTGCTTCTGGCAGATAGCCGGCCAGGTCGGCGATGGCGGCATGCATTTTCATGCGGCCTCCCGTATCAGGTCGATGATGCGGCGCTGGTCGCTGTCGACCAGGGCCGGATAGATCGGCAGACACAGCACCTGCTCGGCGGCGCACGCCGCGACCGGCAGCCGGCCCGGGGCCGCAGAGGGCAGGTCGCGGTACATCGGGAAGCTTGAGATCAGCGGATAGAAGTAGCGCCGCGCGATGAT
Source organism: Massilia sp. Soil_C_3 (assembly GCF_057657035.1). Classification (NCBI taxonomy): domain Bacteria; kingdom Pseudomonadati; phylum Pseudomonadota; class Betaproteobacteria; order Burkholderiales; family Oxalobacteraceae; genus Massilia; species Massilia sp. Soil_C_3. Next base: position 583,198 of record NZ_JBDGJG010000001.1, on the reverse strand, counting down.
GTCGTGCTCCTTCAGCCGCGCATGCAATGCGTCGCGGCTGAGCGGGTAGTCGGGACCGATGAGGATCGGGAAGTACGAAAAGTTGTTGGCATGTCCGGCGTCGCCGACGGCTGCGGCCCACGGCCGCACGCAGCGGATGCCGGCCACCCCGGCCAGGGCCTCGGTATAGCTACGCGCCAGCCGGCCGCGCGCCGCGATCGCGGCATCCACGCCCTTGAGCTGCAGCAGGCCAAAGGCGGCGTTGATCTCGCTCATCTTGCCGTTGATGCCCGGCGCCACCACCGTGGTCTCGTCGACGATGCCGAAATTCTTGAGGCGATCGATGCGCTGCTTGGTGCGCGCATCGCCGCACACGATGGCGCCGCCCTCGAAGGTGTTGAACACCTTGGTCGCATGGAAGCTCAGCACCGACAGGTCGCCGCTGCTCAATACGCTCGCCCCCTCGTGCTGCACGCCGAAGGCATGGGCCGCGTCGTAGATCACTTTCAGATTGTAGTTATCGGCGATTGCTCCGATGGCGCGGGTGTCGCACGGCTGTCCATAGCAATGCACCGGCATGATGGCGGTGGTCTGGGGCGTGATCGCGGCCTCGATCCGGCGCGGGTCGAGGTTGAGCGTATCGGGATCGACGTCGACGAATACCGGTTTGATGCCGTTCCACAGCAGCGAGTGCGAGGTCGCCACGAACGAGTATGGCGTGGTGATGACTTCACCCGTGACGCGCAAGGCCTGCAGCGCCGTCAGCAGCGCCAGGGTACCGTTGGCAAACAGGCAGATGTGCTCGACGCCCAGGTGGCGGCACAGCGCCTCCTCCAGTTGCTGGTGGAAGGGACCACCGTTGGTCAAGATCTTGTTGTCCCATATCTGCTCAAGATAAGCATGGAACTGTTCCAGCGGCGGCATTTCCGGCTGGGTCACATAGATCGGCTTGCGCTGGTTCATGTCTTCTCCCATGATATCTGCTCCCTCCCTTACCCCACCGTTCCCACGATCGACACATCCCGGTTCTCGGGAATCTCGTTATACGACAGCACGTGCAGGCCCGGCGCGAACAGGCGCGCATAGCGCGCCAGCAGCGGGCGCACCTGCGGCAGCACCAGCAACAGCGGCGGCGTGTGCTGCTGCTTCATCTGCTCGCGCGCCACCGGCATATTAATCTGCAGTTGAGACAGCAGCTGGGGATCGATCGGGTAATTATCCAGCACCACCTTGCCGCCGCCGGCCTGGCGCGCCTGGTTCAGCGAACCGAGCAGCATGTTTTCCAGCTCGGCCGACAGGTTAAACGCCGGCATGTCCTTCTTCTTGCCAAACAGGGTCGAGACGATCTGGCGCCGCAGCGCGCAGCGCACCTCGGCCGCCAGCAGGATCGGATCCTTGGTCGTCTCCGAGCTGTCGAGCAGGGTCGTCGCGATCACCACGATGTCCTTCAGCGACACGCCCTCGGCCAGCAGCACGCGGAACACGCGCAGCAGCTGCGTATGGGTCAGCGCCTTGTCCAGCGCCGCCGCCAGCTTGGGCGAGAGCGCGGTCAGGCGTTCCAGGATCGCCGGCACGTCCTCGTGGCGGAACAGCTCGTGCAGATATTCGCGCACCACCTTCGAGACGTGGGTCGCGATCGCGCTCGGCACCTCGACCACCTGGTAGCCCAGGCCCAGCGCATGCGCTTTCTGGTCGGGCGCGATCCAGGTGATCGCCATGCCGTAGGCCGGCTCGATGCCGGGCACGCCATCGAGCTCGCCGTACACGTTCGGCGACGGGATCGCCAGCAGATGGTCGGGCATCACCTCGGCCTCGGCCACCACCGTGCCCGACAGGCTGATCGCATACTGGGTGGGGCGCAGCGCCAGGTCGTCGCGCACCCCGATCGCCGGCAGCAGCATGCCCATCTGCTCCGACAGGCTCTGGCGTACGCCCTTGACGCGCTTGTTGAGCGGCTCGCCCTGGGCGCGGTCGAGCATGCCGACCAGCTTGTAGCCCACCGCCACCGTCACCGGCGCCACCACCGGCAAGGCCTGCCAGTCGAGGTCGACCACGCGTTCTTCGAGCAGCGCGGCCTCGATCTTGGCCACCCCGGCATTGTCGGGCGCCAGCACCCGCTGGCCGACCTTCCAGCCGGCGAAGGCCAGCACCATCGCCGCCACCGCGAAGAACAGCCAAGGCATGCCCGGCACCACCGCCATCAGCAGCATGACGCCGGCCGCCGAATACAGCACGCCCGGCTGGGCCAGCACCTGGTTGCCGACCTGCTGTTCGAGGTCGCCCGATTCGCCGATGCGGGTGACCAGGATCGCGGCCGCGGCAGACAGCATCAGCGCCGGGATCTGGGCCACCAGGCCGTCACCGATGGTCAAGAGCGCATACACGCGGAAGGCGTCGCCCAGGGCCAGGTCGTACATCAGCGCGCCGATCGCGACGCCGCCCACCAGGTTGATGATCAGGATCAGGATCGACGCGATCGCATCGCCGCGCACGAACTTCGAGGCGCCGTCCATCGCGCCGTAGAAGTCGGCTTCGGCGGCGACGTCCTTGCGCCGTGTGGTGGCCTGCTCCTGGTTGATCAGGCCCGCGTTCAGGTCGGCGTCGATCGCCATCTGCTTGCCCGGCAACGCATCGAGCGTGAAGCGCGCCGAGACTTCCGAGATCCGCTCCGCGCCCTTGGTCACGACGATGAAGTTCACGATCATCAGGATGATGAAGATCACCAGGCCGACCACGAAGTTGCCGCCGATGACGACGTTACCGAAGGCTTCGATCACCTGGCCGGCGGCATGCGTGCCTTCGTGGCCATGCAGCAGCACGACGCGCGTGGAAGCGACGTTCAGCGCCAGGCGCATCAGGGTGGCGCCCAGGATCACGGTCGGGAACACCGAGAAGTCGAGCGGCCGCCTGGCCGTCACCGCGACCAGGATCACGATCAGCGACAGCACGATATTGAAGGTGAACAGCACGTCCAGCAGCACCGGCGGCAGCGGCAGCATGATCATGCCCAGGAGCGCGATCAGGAACACCGGGGCCGCGAACTTGTGGTTGCGCAGCTCGCTGACGAAGGCGTTGAAGGTATTCGTAAAGTTCATGCTCTTGCCTCGCTCAGGTGAGGTGGAACGTCCACCTCGTTGGGGAACCGCGGGGGCGCCTGGCGCCGGCCCGTACGGAACGCATTCAGTTGCAGGACGTAGTTCAGCACCTGCGACACCGCCTGGTACAGCTGTGCCGGAATCTGCTGCTGCACCTGGCTGGTGTTATAGATGGCGCGCGCCAGCGGCGGCAGGGTGAGGGTCTCGACGTTGTTCTCCCTGGCCACCTGGCGGATGTAGAGCGCCATCTCGTCGACGCCCTTGGCCACCACGAACGGCGCCTCGGCGCGCCCGGTATCGTACTTCAGCGCCACCGCATAGTGCTCGGGGTTGACGATCACCACGTCGGCGGTCGGCACCGTGCTGCGCACGCTGCGCCGCGCCAGTTGCTGCTGCAGCTGGCGGATGCGCTGCTTGACCTCGGGCCGGCCCTCGTTGCTCTTGTGTTCATCCTTGATGTCCTGCTTGCTCATGCGCTGGTTGCGCATGAACAGGTAGTGCTGCACCGGCACGTCGATCACCGCGAACACCACGAACACCGCCACCAGCGCCATCAGGGCGTCGAAGGCCAGGCCGGCGCCGGTGGCCAGGGCGTCGGCCAGCGGCATGCGCTGCAGCTCGACGTAGGCCTTCATGCTGGCGCGCGAGACCATCCACAGCACCACGCCCAACATGATGGCCTTGGCGAACGAGGTGATGAAACCGACCCAGTGCTTCTGGCTGAACAGGTTGCCCAGGTTGGTGATGGGGCTGAAGCGGCTGAACTTCGGCTGCAGGTTCTTGCCGCTGGCGATGAGGCCGCCCGGCACCGCGCCGGCCAGGATGATTGCGAACGGCACTGCCAGCAGCGGCAGCACCATCTGCACCAGCAGCATCACCGCGGCGCCGAACACGGTCGACAGGGCATTCTCCATGGCGCCCTCGGCGCCCAGCGGCACGAACACCAGCTGGAACAGGTGGCGCATGTCTTCCAGGTAGGTCGGCGCCATCAGCGCGAACAGCTTGAGGCTGACCAGGATGCCGACCGCGGTCGCCAGGTCGCGCGAGCGCACCACCTGCCCTTCCTGGCGCGCCTTCTTGAGCTTCTGGGCTGAGGGCTTTTCGGTCTTGTCGCCGCTGGTGTTATCCGCCACGGGCCATCCTCATCTGCTCGGTGATCATCTCGAGCACCTGGTTGGTCATCGCGACATAGTGCTCGGGGATGAAGCGCACCAGCTGCACCAGCATCAGCAGGCCAAAGATCGTCACCAGGGCGAAGCCCAGCGAGAACAGGTTCAGGCTGGGCGCGACCCGGTTCAGGAAGCCGAAGCCCATCTGCACCACGATGGTGGAAAACACGATCGGCAGCGCCAGCAGTATCGCGGCCGAGAACACCCAGCCGACGTTCAGCGCCACCGCCTCGAGCAGCATCGGTTGGAAGCCCGAGCCGACCGGCCAGGCATGGAAGCTCTGGCCCAGCACCGCCACCAGCACCAGGTGGCCGTCGATGGCGAAGAACACCAGCATCGCCACCAGCGACATCAGGCCCGAGATCACGTCCGAGACCTGGCCGTTTACGGGATCGTTCATCTGGGCCATCGAAAAGCCGATCTGGCTCGAGGCCAAAAAGCCCAGCATGGTCACCGCCGCCATCGCGAACTGCAGGGCCAGGCCCAGCACGCCGCCGATCACGGCCTGCTCGAACATCGCGACCACGCCGGCCAGCGAGAACGGATCGGGCATGGCGCCGCCCACGCGGGTGGTCAGGGGCAGCATCAGGAACGACAGCACCAGCGCCAGCAGCGCGCGCACCGGCATCGGGACCGCGCCGTCGCCCAGCACCGGGGCGGTGACCATCATTGCCATGATGCGGCAGAACGGCCACCACAGGGCGCCGATCAGCGGCAGCAGGAAACCGAACAGCTCGATGCCCATTCAACCCACCAGGGTCGCGGCGCGCTGGAACACCGACACGCAGTAATCCATCAGCTTGGAGGTCATCCAGTGGCCGGCCAGGATCACCGCCAGCAAGGTCACCAGCAGGCGCGGCAGGAAGCTCAGGGTCTGCTCGTTGATCTGGGTCGCGGCCTGGAACAGCGCCACCACCAGGCCCATCAGCAGGCCCGGGATGACCAGCACCATCACCAGCAGCATCACGATCTGCAGGGCCTCGACCACCAGGTCGACGGCGATATCGGGACTCATGTCTTGTTTCTCCCGGATTCGCTAATAGCCGTGGATACTGCCGACCAGGGTGCTGACGGTGAGCGTCCAGCCGTCGACCAGCACGAACAGCAGCAGCTTGAAGGGCAGCGAAATCACCAGCGGCGACAGCATCATCATGCCCATCGCCATCAGCACCGATGCCACCACCAGGTCGATGATCAGGAACGGGATGAACAGCATGGCCCCGATCTGGAACGCGGTCTTCAGTTCGGACAGCACGAAGGCCGCCAGCTTGACCGGGAAGCTGTGCGCCTGCGGCTGGGCGTGCAGCGGCTCGCCCGCCAGGCGCGCGACCTGGGTCAGCGAGGCCTTGCTGGTCTGGGCCAGCATGAAGCGCGAGATCGGACCTTCGGCGATGCGCAGCGCCTGTTCCAGGCCGATCCGGTCCTGGTCGTAGGGAAGGAAAGCGTCTTTCCAGACCTGCTCGCCGACCGGACGCATCACCAGGACGGTCAGGATCAGGGCGATGCCGGTGATGATCCGGGTCGGCAGGCCCTGCTGCAGGCCGAGGGCCTGGCGCAGCAGCGACAGCACGATCACGAAGCGGGTGAAGCAGGTCATCATCATGATCATCACGGGCAGCAGCCCGAGCAGGGTCATGATGACCAGGATCTGCGACTTGACGCTCATCCCGGAACTGGCGGCGTCGGCGCCAGGAATCACCCCGGCCAGCAGGTCCTGGTTCTGGGCCAGCGCCGGCGCCGAGGCCAGCAGGCCATACAGCAGCAGCGCGCCAGCGGCTGCGCGCGCGCCGCGCGTCATGGCGCGAGCATGTCCAGGTTCAGGCCGTCCAGGTCGATCACCTTCAGGCCGTACTGCTCGCCCGCGACCACCACCTCGGCGCGCCCGATCGGGGTGCCGTTGACCTTGATCACCAGCGGCTCGCCGGCCAGCGAATCGAGCGGCAGCACCGACGACGGCTGGATCTCCATCAGTTCCTGCAGCGAGACCCGGGCCGACCCGACCTCGAGGGTCAGGGTCACCGGGATGCGCCGCATCATCTGCGGCAGCTGGCGTGCGCCAGTGCGGCCGGCCGTGGAGGTCGCCTGCTCGGCGGCGTCCAGATCATCGATGATCACGTCGCCAGCCAGTTGCTCGTTGAGGTTCATGTCCATTATTCGGCGTCTTCAAATGAGGTTAAACACAGCTTGCCCTTGTGCTCGGCCACCGCGGCCGTGAACAGGCGGGAATCGTCAAGCAAGACATCGGCGCGGCCGACCGAGACCGGGATCACGTCGCCGACCTTCAGGCCGAACAGCGTGGCCAGGGTCACTTCCTTGCTCACCAGGCGGCCTTCCAGCTTCACCTGCAGGTGTGTGGCCAGCGGCTCGCGCGCCATGCGCACGGCGCCGCGCATGCCAGTGCGGTCGGCCATCAGGCCCTGCAGCACGTGGGCCATCAGGCCATGGTCGGGACTGATCCACAGCTGCCCTTCCGGCGCCGCCACGCTGGGGTCGTCGGTATCGCGCCGGCCATACTGGGCGCGCAGCACGACGCGGATCACCCAGCCGGCCTTGCCAGGGGCGCCCGCCGGCACGATCGAGGTCCCGGCTTTCGCCAGCTGTGGCGCGGCCGCGACAGCGGCGCCCGCCGCCAGCAGCCCTTCGGCCACCTTCTCGTCGAGCAGCGCCGCCACTTGCTGGGCCAGGGTCGCGCCCAGGCGCTCCTCGGTCGCGGTTACGCGCTCGAGGCCGGGGTCGCGCTGCAGTGCAGCGTTCGGGCCCTGGGTGCGGCGCGCATAACGGCCTTCAAGCAGGCCCAGCAGCAAACCGCGCTCGAATGCGACCGCGGCCAGACCATAAGGACCGTTCACGCCCAGCCAGCGCAGGCTGCGGTCGTCGGGAGCGCGCTCGAATGCGAGGCTCTCGAGGCGGAATGCGCCCCAGTAGCGGCGACCTCCGGGCGAGGCCATCGCCCCCCCCAGCGCTTCGGCCAGGCGTGCCGCGAAGGACGGCAACAGGTGTACCGGACGTCCCAGCAGGCAGGGATCAAGCACCTGGAAATCGCGTGCACGATCTGGTTGATTAATCGACATGTTTGTTGACTGAAAATTACGTTTCGATGACAGCTTTTCATTCCCCACAGCAACAATTATACAGGGAACTGACCGGGCGAGACTTTGACATTCTTCTTTGATTTCCAACTTGCCCTACGGTAATATCATACTGTCGCACCGCAACAACTGACCCCGCTTCCTCTGGGGGGAACGGCAAAAACAGTAGTGTGACGGAAGCCAGACGGCAAAAACAAACGTTCGTTCGTTGATCGGTTTTCAAGTTTTACTTACTAAGAACCGTTGTAAAAAGACGAAAAACGGGAACTATATGTCGCTCTCAAACAACAATGTTTTAAATGGGAACCACGATGGCAACTGAACTTGCCGGCCTGATCCGGGCCGACCTGGCGCAACTGACCAACGACGCGAACCGCCTGGCGATCGCCCCCGGCGCCAATTCCTTCGCCGAACTGGGAGCCCACGGGACCCAGGCCGACGCCGGCTTCTCGTTCACCCAGGTCATGAAGCAGGCCCTGGACAACGTCAACGCCCAGGACCAGGCCGCCGGCGCCCAAGTGGCCGCGGTCGAAGCCGGCAAAAGCGACGATCTGGTCGGCGCCATGCTGGCGAGCCAGCAAGCAAGCCTGTCGTTTTCGATGCTGATGCAGGTTCGCAACAAGGTCATGACGGCGGTCGACGAACTGATCAAGCTCCCGGTCTGACCCATTCGAAAAGCGACATCCCGTGATCTCCTCCCTCAAGTCCGCCATCGGCGGCAAGCTGGCCCTGCCCTCGCTGCCGCCGGCCCTGCGCAACAACCTGCCGCTGATGCTCGGCCTGGCGGTGGCGCTCACCGCCGCCATCATGATGTACCTGTGGCAGGACCAGTCCAGCTACAAGCCGGTGTTCGGCGCGCGCGAGAAAGTCGTCGCCGCCGACATGATGACGGTGCTCGAAGCCGAGCAGATTCCCTATCGCGTCCATCCGGAAAGCGGCCAGGTGATGGTGCCCGCCGAGGCGCTGGGCAAGGTGCGCATGCTGCTGGCCGCCAAGGGCGTGACCGCCCAACTGCCGGCCGGCCTGGAACTGATGGACCGCTCCGACCCGCTGGGCGTGTCGCAATTCGTGCAGGACGTGCGCTTCCGGCGCGGCCTGGAAGGCGAGCTGGCGCAAAGCATCCTGACCATGGACGCCATCGCTTCCGCCCGGGTTCACCTGGCGATCGCCAAGACCAGCTCCTTCGTCACCGCCAATACCGACGGCAACTCGGCCTCGGTGATGGTCACCGTCAAGCCGGGCCGTGCGCTGTCGAACGAGCAGGTGGCCGCCGTCGTCAACCTGGTCTCGGGCAGCGTGCCGGGCCTGAAGCCGCAACGTGTGTCGCTGGTCGACCAGGCCGGCAACCTGCTGTCGGCGCGGGTCGACCTGGCCGACGGCTTCGAGGGCGCGACCCAGGGCGACGCCGCCTCCAAGCGCTACACCGACGAAGTGCGCGCCAACGTCAACGACCTGCTGGCGCCGATCCTCGGCGTGGACAACTACAAGCTCAGCGTCACCGCCGCGGTCGACAACGACCGCATCGAGGAGACCCAGGAAAAATACGGCGAAGCGCCGAAGGTCACCAGCGAAGCGATGCGCGAGGAGATGGAAAAGAACCGCATGGCGCTGGGCGTGCCGGGCACGCTGTCGAACCGTCCGCCAGTGCCGGCCACCCCGGGCGCCGAGGGCGACGCGCCGCAAGAGAACAACGACGACGGCAGCGCGCGCAAGAACGCCACCACCCGCCAGTACGCCTATGACCGCGCGATCACCCAGATCAAGCGCGAGCGCGGCCGCCTGAAGAAGCTGTCGGTGGCGGTGGTGCTGAATAACGCCAGCGCCGCCAACGGCCAGGCCTGGACCCCGGCCGAGCTGGCCAATATCGAGAAGATCCTGGCCGGCGGCCTGGGCATCGACGCCGCGCGCGGCGACGTGCTGGCCGTGTCGAGCCTGAAATTCCCGGCCGCGCCGGTGGCCCAGGAATGGTGGCAAGAACGCGACAACGTGGTCGACATGACCACCTACGCCCTGTGGGCGCTGGGCGCGCTGCTGGCCTACTTCCTGCTGGCCCGCCCGCTGCTGCGCGCCGTCACCACGCGCCTGGCGCCGCAGCAACCGCCGCTGGCGCCGGCCACCCCGGCCCTGCCGGGCGGGGCATCGGCGGCAGCCGATGCGGCCGAGGCCCTGCCGGCCGGCGTGGCCGCCCTCGGCGCGCCGGACGGCGTAGCCGCGGCCGCCCGCCCCGGCGCCGTGGTGCCGCTGCTGGAAAACTACGACCTGCCGCCGAGCGGTTCGGCGGTCGACGTCATGGTCGATCACTTGAAAGTCCTGGCCGGCAAGGAGCCTGAGCGCGTTGCCGAAGTCGTCAAACAATGGGTACAGAAAAAACATGGCCGACCAGAATAATTTTGAGGACGACGACGACGTCGCCCTGACCTCGGTCGAACAGGCCGCCATCGTGCTGCTGTCGATCGGCGAGGAGCAGGCGGCCGCCGTGCTGCGCTGCCTCGAGCGCGACGAACTGATGGAACTGACCCAGGTGATGTCGCGCATGAGCGGCATCAAGGTCGACGCCGTCCGGTCAGCGCTCCAGTCCTTCTTCGACGACTACCGCCAGCAAAGCGGCCTGCACGGCGCCTCGCGCAGCTACCTCAAGCGCTCGCTCGACCTGGCGCTGGGCAGCGACATCGCCAACAGCGTGCTCAACACGATCTATGGCGACGCGATCCGCCCGATGATGGCGCGCCTGCAGTACGCTTCGCCGCGCTGGCTGGCCGAATTCGTCTCTTCCGAGCACGTGCAGATGCAGGCCGTGTTCCTGGCCTTCCTGCCGCCGGCGCTGGCGTCCCAGATCCTGGAGGCGCTGCCGGTCGAGGGTCGGGAATTGGTCTTGCTGAACATGGCCCGCCTCGACGAGATCGACCGCGACGTGCTGCACGAACTCGAAGAACTGGTCAACCGCTGCCTGGCCGCGCTCGATACGCAAAGCGCCAGCGTCGAGGGCGTACGCCAGGTCGCCGACATCCTCAACCGCCTGCAGGACAACCGCGCCGGCATGGTCGAACTGCTGCGCGCCCACGATCCCGAGGTGGTGTCGCAGATCGAGATGTCGATGTACGACTTCTTCATCCTGTCGCGCCAGACCGAACAGGTCATCACCCGCCTGCTCGACGACGTGCCGCTGGAACAGTGGGCGATCGCGCTCAAGGGCGCCGAAGCGCCGCTGCGCGACGCCATCCTGGCCGCCATGCCGCGCCGCCAGGCCCAGAGCTTCGAAGACCTGATGCGCCGTTCGGGCCCGGTCCCGATGTCGCGCATCGAGCAGACCCGGCGCGAGATCATGGCCACCGTCAAGGAACTGGCCGATGCCGGCGAAATCGACATCCAGCTGTTTGCCGAGGCGACCGCCGAATGAAACCGTTCAGGTCTTTCCACTTCCCGCCGCTGCACCAGGTCAGCAAGGCGCGTCCGACTGGCTCGGACGGCGTCGGCTCGACCGAGGAATGGCAGAGCGCGTTGGCCGACGGCTACCGCCAGGGACAGCGCGAAGGCTATGAGGCCGGCCTCGACCAGGGCCGCGCCGAAGGCTATCCGCGCGGTGAGGCCGAGGGCCGCGAACTGGGACAGGAAGAAGGCCGCGCCGCCGCGCTGGCCCGTTTCGACGAACTGGCGCGCCCGGTCGACGCCATCCTGGAAAGCCTCGGACAGCTCAAGGCCGACCTGCGCGCGGCCCAGCGCAACGAAGTGGTCGAACTGGTCGGCAAGATCGCGCGCCAGGTGATCCGCGCCGAGCTGGCGTTGCAGCCCGTCCAGTTGCTGGCCCTGGTCGAAGAAGCGCTGTCGGTGATGCCGCCGTCACGCGAGGAAGTCGAAGTGTTCATGAATCCCGAAGAACTGCGCCGGGTGCAGGAACTCGATCCCAAACGCGCACGCACCTGGACCCTGCTGCCTGACCCAGCGCTGGAGCCTGGCGAGTGCCGCGTGCGCTCCGGCGACAATGAAGTCGACGCCGGCTGCCAAGGCCGCCTGAAGGCGGTGATGGAGCAGGTCCACGACCAGCTCATGACGGAAGAGCCCGCAGCATGATGGCGCTGGCCGATTCCTTGCGCGCGGTCGACATCGGCGCGGTGCCGGTGGCGACGCCGACCGGGCGCCTGGTCGGCGCCCAGGGGCTGCTGCTGGAGTCGGTCGGCTGCCGCCTGCATACGGGCCAGCGCTGCCGCATCGAGACCGTCGACGGCGAGTGGCTCGACGCCCAGGTGGTGGGCTTTCGCGACAAGGTGTCTTACCTGATGCCGTTCAAGAAGGCGACCGGCCTGTCGACCGGCGCGCGCGTGCTGCCCACGCCGGACAAGAGCGAGCTGATGATCGGCCCTTCCTGGCTGGGCCGCATGGTCAACGGCCTGGGCGAACCGATCGACGGCCTGGGCCGCCTCGGCGGCGACCAGCCATTGTCGACCACCCCGCCGCGCGTCAATCCCCTGAAGAAGGCGCCGGTCGAGGAACCGCTCGACGTCGGCGTGCGCGCCATCAACGCCATGCTCACCATCGGCAAGGGCCAGCGCGTCGGCCTGATGGCCGGTTCCGGCGTCGGCAAGTCGGTGCTGCTGGGCCTGATCACGCGCCAGACCGTGGCCGACGTGATCGTGGTCGGCCTGATTGGCGAACGTAACCGCGAGGTGCGCGAATTCGTCGAGCGCTCGCTCGGCCCCGACGGCCTCAAGCGCGCTGTGCTGGTGGTGGCGCCGGCCGACGAAAGCCCCCTGATGCGGGTGATGGCGACCGAGATGTGCCATGCGGTCGCGGCCCATTTCCGCGACCGCGGCCAGAACGTGCTGCTGCTGTGCGATTCGCTGACCCGCTACGCGATGGCATTGCGCGAAGTGGCGCTGTCGCTGGGCGAGCCGCCGGCCACGCGTGGCTATCCGCCGTCGGTGTTCTCGAACATGCCCCAATTGGTCGAATCGGCCGGCAATGGCGAACGAGCGCAAGGCAGCATGAGCGCCATCTACACGGTGCTGGCCGAAGGCGACGACCAGCAGGACCCGGTGGTCGACTCGGCGCGCGCGATCCTCGACGGCCACATCGTGCTCACGCGCGAACTGGCCGAGCGCGGCCATTACCCGGCGATCGACGTCGCCCAGTCGATCTCGCGCTGCATGGCGCAGGTGGTGCCGCAGGAACACGCGCTGGCCGCGCGCAAGCTGAAGGCCGCGATGGCGCGCCATGCGCGCGTGCGCGACCTGATCCCGCTCGGCGCCTATGTGCCGGGCGCCGATCCCGAGACCGACCGCGCGGTGCAGCTGCAGCCGCAGATCGAAGCCTTCCTGTGCCAGGGAACGCGCGAGGAAGCCCCCATGGACGGCTGTGTCGATGCCCTGAAAGCGATGATGGAATGAAGCGAGAACACACGATCCGCAGCATCGGCACCCTGGTGCAACTGCGTTCGACCCAGGTCGACCGCCTGCAAGCCGACCTGGCCAGCCAGGAAGCGACCCGGTTGCGCTACCAGAACAACCTGGACCGGCTGGCCGCGCTGGCCGAAGGCAGCGGCGCCTCGGGCAATGCGCGCGGCGCGAACGGCGCCAGCGGCGCCACACCGCTGCTGTCGCCGGCGCTGGCGCTGAACTGCGGCGCCTACAAGCAGGGCGTGCTGGCGCTGGCAGACAGCCACCGCACCGACCTGTCGCTGCACGAGGCGAATATGGCGGTGGCGCAGGGCCGCCTGAAGGACGCCTGGGTCCGGCGCGAGCTGCTGGGCAAGGTGCTGGTGCGCGAGCAGGATGCGCATGCGGCGGACAAGGAACGCGTCACCAGAAAGCGCGAAGACGATATCGCCACCCAAGCATGGATGGCCGGAAAAACGGGCGGCCAGGCCGCGGCTTGAGCCAAGCATACAAATAAACCAAGGAGCAATTCATGGCAACAGCAATCAGCGCCCCAACCTACGATCCGATTCCGACCGCGAACGACCTGGCCGACAAGTACATCGCCTCGCGCCAGGCCATCCTGACGGCCCAGAAGGCGGCCGCCAACGCCACCGAGAAGGGCCTGGCCGACCTGAGCTCGGCCCTGTCCGCATTCCAGGCCAGCCTGGCCTCGCTCACTGGCCTGAACAAGACCATGTACGCGCAGTCGGCGGTCCTCGGCGACACCACCCTGGGCAGCGCGAGCGCCACCTCGACCGCGGCGGCCGGCACCTATTCCTTCTTCGTCAAGCAGTTGGCCGCGCCCAGCCAGGTGTCGTACACCGGCCTGACCGACAGCACCGGGGTGGGCGGCAAGCTGACCGTCAACATGGGCGGCGCCGCAGCCTTCGAAGTGAACATGGCCAGCGCCGACGCCGACGGCAACGGCACCCTGACCCCGCGTGAAATCGCCGCCGCGATCAATGCCGCGGCCAACAACGGCGGCAAAGTCACCGCCTCGATCGTCAACACCAACGGCACCTCGGAACTGGTGCTGACCTCCAAGGAAACCGGCGCCAACACCGCGCTCACGCTCGACACCAGCCAGCTCACCGGCACGTCCAGCCTGGCCGCCGCGAATGCCAACCCGGCGCGCCGCCGCGTGCTGTCGCTGGCCCAGGACGCCGAGATCCGCGTCGGTTCCGAGACCGGCACCGTGATCACCCAGGCCAGCAATACCTTCACCGCCATCGACGGCGTCAAGATGACCTTCACCAAGGCCCAGGCCAGCGGCGAGGCGCCGGTGACCCTGACCGTGGGGCCGGACGACAAGGCCACCACCGCCAATGTGCAGGCCTTCGTCGACGCCTTCAACAAGCTCCGGACCACCCTGACCAAGCTGACCTCGGGCAACGACCCGGCCACCAAGGCGGACGACGGCGCCTTCGCCAGCGACGGCGGCGTGCGCGCGCTGAACGACCGCCTGACCGCCCTCTTGCGTCCCGGTAGCGGCGACTCGCTGGCCACTTTCGGCATCATTGCCAACCGCAGCGGCACGCTTGAGCTGAACGCCGACCGCCTGCTGGCCCAGCTGGCGCGCAACCCGAACGGGCTGGACGCGGTGATCGGCGTGGCCTCGGCCTCGAACCCGACCGGCGTGGCAGGCGAGCTGGACAAGTACCTGAAATCCTGGAGCAACGGCGTCGACGGCCAGATCAAGCAGCGCCGCGAACAGAACGGCACCCTGCAGACCCGGCTGACGGACAAGCAGTCGCTGCTCGACCAGCAGCATCGCTCCGCCTACGACCGCTACCTGAAACAGTTCACCGACCTGCAGACCATGCAGGGTTTGATGAACTATAACGTCTCCTTGTTCGATGCCCTGTTCGGCAACGACAAGGATTAAGAAAGCCCGACCATCATGTCCTATCAGGAAGCCTACGGCAGCTACCACGCCGTCAACCTGGACGCGCAGACCTCGCGCGCCTCGCCGGTCGAGCTGGTGCTGCTGCTCACCGACGGCCTGCTCGACGAACTGGCGCGCGCACGCGCCCACATCGTCGCGCGCCGCTACGAAGCCAAGGCGAAAAGCATCGACAAGTGCGTCGAGATCATCAACGGCTTGTCGAGCTCGCTCGACTTCGAGAGCGGCGGCGAGACCGTCGCCAACCTGGCCACTATCTACGAGTTCTGCGCCACGCGCCTGCATGGCGCCAGCATCAAGCTCGATCCGGTCATGGTGGACGAGGTGGTGCAGATCCTGACCACCATCCGCCAGGGCTGGAAAGGCGTACAGGAACGCAATGGATAGGACGCCCGTCATCGAGCGCCTGGCGGCGCGCCTGCGCGATGCCAGCGCACGCGCCGACTGGGACCTGCTGGGACTGGCCGTGCGCGAGCTCGGGCCCCAGATCCAGGCGCTGGCCGAGCGCGGCGCCTGGAGCGCGCGCGAACGCGCGGCCCTGGCCGGCCTGCGCGCGGCGCACGATGGCGCCGCCCAGGCCAGCGCCGAAGCCGCCGCCGGCCTGCAGGAACTGCTGGGCGATTTGCACGACAACAAGGAAGGCCGCATGGCCTATGCCCTCGCGGGCGAACTCGAACCGGGCAGCATCACACAATGAACTTCTCCATGAATAGCGCGATGAATGCCATGAATGCGGTCGGCAATAGCGCCGCCAGGGCCGCCGTCAACGGCGCGCCGCTCAACGCAGCTACGGCGGCTCCGGCGGACACCGCAGCGCCGGTGACGGCGCTGGCGCCGGGTGCTGGCGCGGCCCTACCGCCGCCGGCCGCCCAGGTGCTGCCGTTCCAGCACTGGATCGCTGCCGACGACGCCCTGCCGGCAGCCGACGCGGCCGCCCCAAGCGACGCCGCCGCGCCCGAGACCACGCCTGAGGACAGCCCGACCGAGCAGCAGGAAGACACTCTCGTCGCCGAGCAGGCCGTGGTCATCGACGCCGCGCTGGCCGCGATGACGCCGCAGGTCGCGCCGGCCGCGCTGCCGGCCATGATGATGGCGATGCCGGGCGCCAAGCCGGCCGCCAACGACAGCGGCACGGCGCCGGCCACCGCCCCCGCCGCCGTGGCCGCCGTGACCGATGCGGTCGCGGCGCTCGAGGCCCAGCCCGCGGTCGCCACCCGCGCCGCGCCGGAAGCGCCGGTCGTGCCGCTGGCGGCCGCACCGGCAGCGCCGGTCGCGCCACGCGCCGACGCCGCCGCCCAGGCCATGCCGGCAACAGCACCGGCAGCGGTCCCGGCCGCATCGAACGCGCTGGCCGCCGACGCTCCACGCGATGGCGCCGACACGGCGCCGACCGCCGCCGCCGGCGTGAGCGCCCCGAGCCAGCCGGCCGCCGCGCGCAGCGCCGGCAGCGTGGTCCTCGCCGGTCCGCCGACCGCCTGGCGCCAGACCCTGCAGGAAGCGCTGGGCGACCGCCTTCAGGTGCAGCTCGGCCGCGGCGCGGAGCAGGCCACGATCCGCCTCGAGCCGCCGATGCTGGGCCGGATCGACATCTCGATCCGCCACAGCGGCGGCAACCTGGAAGTGCACATCGCCGCCACCAATACCGAAGTGCTGCGCCAGCTGAACACGGTCAGCGACAACCTGCGCAACGACCTGGCCGGACGCCAGTACAGCAACGTCTCGGTCAATGTGAGCGAGACCCCGCGCGCCCAATCCACCGCCCAGGCCGGCAACCAGCCATCCAACCAGCCGGGCGCCGACGCCCAGGGCCGCGGCCGGCAGGAAGAGCAGCAACAGCGCCAGCGCACACCCGGCCTGGCCCTGAACGATGCCGGCGACGCCGGTTCCCTGTTTTCGATGAATGACCGCGACTAGACCATGAAAGCAAAACTGATCATCGCATTCGCCGGCGTGGCCGTCGCCGCCGCAGCAGCCGCCGGCGGCGCCATGTGGTATATGAACCCGGCCCCCGCCGCCGGCGCCGCCGCCGCCAAGCCCGCCCCGGAGAAGAAGCTGACCAAGTACGTCACCCTGGACAAGGTGATCGTCATGCTGCGCCGCGCGCCGAACGAGCAGGCCGCGCACTACCTGTCGGTCGACCTGGTGCTGGCCACCACCCCGGCCGAGGAGAAGGAAGCCAAGGAACAGCTGCCGCTGCTGCGCAGCATCGCCGTGTCGGCGCTGTCCGCGCGCACTCTGGCCGAAGCCTCAAGCATGTCGGTCGACCAGTACGCCGCCGAGCTGAACAAGGTGTTCAACGCCAACTATGAAAAGGAAAACCACGTGAAGCCGTTTTCCGAAGTCATGGTCGGCAAGCTGATCATCGAGTGACGAGAACCCGCCTGGTGACCACATGGCCTATATGAGCGACTACCTCGACGTTGCCGCCGCCGCCGACTACGGCGATGCGGCGACCAGCGCCGGCATGAGCGCACAGGACGAGGGGCGCCACCTGCTGGCCTATGCGCCGCTGGTCAAGCGCATCGCGCGCCAGCTCGGCAGCCAGGTCTCGGGGGCGCTCGGGCGCGAGGACATGGAACAGATCGGCCTGATGGGCCTGCTCGAAGCGCTGCGCCGCTACGGCCAGCCCGACACCGGCTTTTCGAGCTATGCGGCGCTGCGCGTGCGCGGCGCCATCCTCGACGAGCTGCGGCGCCAGGACTGGCGTCCGCGCGCGGTGCGCCAGGAAAGCCATCGCCAGCGCGATGCCCTGCGCGCGCTGACCCGCAGCCTGGGGCGCGAGCCAAACGAGAAGGAAGCGGCCGAGGCCCTGGGCCTGTCCGCGGAACAGTATCAACAGTATCTGCTCGACGACAGCGCCGAGGAAATGCTGAGCTTCGATGAAGTATTGCAGGAAGCGGTCGGCGAAGCCCAGCACACCCCAGGCCCCGAAGAACAGTTCATGGTGCGGCGCAGCCTGGAGCAGGTGCTGTCCGCCCTCAACGAGAAGGAGCAGCGCGTGATCCAGATGATCTACGAGTTCGAACTGAGCTACAAGGAAATCGCCGCCGTGCTCGACCTGTCCGACGCCCGCGTCTGCCAGCTCAACAAGAGCGCGCTGGCCAAGATGAAGGCCGCGCTGCAGCGCGACTGAACCGAATTACAAAGAAAAAAGGCCCTACGTCATGCAGCAACTACTCGGTATCGCCATCGTGCTCGGCGCCATCTTCGGTGGATTCACCATGATGGGCGGCACCTTCGCCTCGATCTTCCACCCGATCGAGATCCTGATCATCGGCGGCGCCGCCTTCGGGGCGCTGGTGCTGGGCAATCCGCGCCACGTGCTGTCCGAAATGGGCCACCAGCTCAAGAAGGTCGCGGCGCGCAAGAAGCACGACTCGGAGTTCCAGCGCCAGCTGCTGCTCCTGATGTACGAACTGCTGCAGACCGCCGCCGGCGGCCTGAAGGCGCTCGACGCCCACGTCGAGGCGCCCGCCGAAAGCCCGCTGTTCCAGCGCTATCCGGCGATCCTGGACGAGCCGAAGCTCTTGGCCTTCATCGTCGACAACTTCCGCCTGATGGCCATGGGCAAGATCAACGCCCACGAACTGGAAGGCGTGCTGGAGCAAGAGCTGGAAGC
The DNA here is from genome assembly GCF_057657035.1 of Massilia sp. Soil_C_3. Taxonomy (NCBI): domain Bacteria; kingdom Pseudomonadati; phylum Pseudomonadota; class Betaproteobacteria; order Burkholderiales; family Oxalobacteraceae; genus Massilia; species Massilia sp. Soil_C_3. The sequence goes on along the minus strand of NZ_JBDGJG010000001.1, from coordinate 564,933 downwards.
CATCCACGAAGAGCTGACCCAGCCGTCGAAGTCGCTGCAGAAGATCGCCGAAGCGATGCCGGGCTTCGGCATCCTGGCCGCGGTGCTGGGCATCGTGATGGCCATGTACTCGGTCTCGGGCGGCGCCGATTCGGGCGAGATCGCCGAGAAAGTGGGCGCGGCCATGGTCGGCACCTTCATCGGCATCTTCTTCTGCTATGGCGTGCTCGAGCCGCTGGCCAACCTGATGAAGCAGACCGTCAATTCGGACGCCTCGACCATGGAGACCGTCAAGGTCGTGCTGTGCACCCACGTCGCGGGCAAGCCGGCCCTGCTGGCGATCGACGCCGGCCGGCGCCTGATCCAGCTCAATACCAAGCCCAGCTTCGCCCAGCTCGAACAGTGGATCAACGCCATGGGCGGCGAAGACGAATCGCAGAACAAGCGGCGCCGCGGCAGCGACCGCATGACGGGGTAACACGTGTCGAAACCGAACGACAAGCACGAATCGACCATCGTCAAGCGCGGCGGCGGCAAGCACCAGCACGACGAACACGGCGGCGCCTGGAAAGTCGCGTTCGCCGACTTCTGCCTGGCTTTGATGGCGCTGTTCCTGGTGCTGTGGCTGATCGCCGCTCGCGAGCAGCAGAACCTGAAGGCGATCGTGCGCGACGCAACCGACTCCGGCATGCTCGAGGGCCAGGGCCAGAAACCGGCCATCGCCACCGAGCCGAGCGGCAGCCTGATCGAGCGCTTCGAAGTCCCGCGCACCGGCAATGCCGGCACCAGCAACCCGGGCAGCCCGAGCGCCCCGCGCACCGCCTACGAGACCCCGGCCGACCTGGCCGCCCTGTCGAAGGCCCTGACCGAGCTGTCGGAGAGCGCCGGCCTGGCCTCGAACCTGTCCACCGTGGTCACGCCCTACGGCCTGCGCGTGATGCTGCACGACACCGATAAACAGGGCATGTTCATGCGCGGCAGCGCGCTGCCCACCGGCCGCTTCGCGCGCCTGCTGCAAAAGATGGGTCCGCTGTTCGCCCAGATGCGCAACCAGATGCTGATCATCGGCCATACCGATTCCAGCCGCTACGCCGGCATCGACAAGGGCGGCTATTCGAACTGGGCGCTGTCGACCGACCGCGCGCTGGCCGCGCGCGCCCAGCTACTCACCGGCGGCATGCAGAGCAGCACCGTGCTGCAGGTAGTCGGCATGGCCGACCGCGGCCCGCTGCATCCGGAAGCCCCGCTCGACGGCATGAACCGCCGCATCGAACTCCTGATCCTGACCAGCGCACAGTCGCGCGCGGTGGCGAATATGTTCGGCGCGCCCGGCAGCCACGGCACGGCGCTGGGCAGCGGCGCCTCGGTCACCATGCCGGACGCCGCGGACCTGGAACAACTGCGCGGCCAACTGCCGACATCGCCATGACGATCCAACCGAAATCCCGAGGTAACCGCATGAAAATCACCGGCTCGTCCGTATCCACCGTCACCATCGGCGCCCAGACCGTGTCGGTGCCGGTGCAGACCGAGGCGCCGGCCGCGCCGTCCGCCGCCCTCCAATCGGAAGTGCTGAAGCGGGCCGCCGAAGCGATGCGCGCGATGCCCGATTTCGACGCCGCCCGCGTGGCCGAGCTGCGCGATGCGCTGGCGCGCGGCGAGCTGCCGTTCGATCCGGGCCGCCTCGCCGGCCTGATCCAGAAATTCCACGGAGGACGCTGAACATGGCCACCCTTACCCGCCAACAGGCCAATACGCTGCTGCTCGAAGGCGTCCAGAAGGACCTGGCCGAAGCAGCCACCATCCACACGCTGCTGGAACAGCAGTTCGAGGCCGCCGTGCGCCACCGCAGCGCCGAGCTGACCGCGCTGGCCGACGCCCTGGCGCCGCAGCTCGAAGCGATGGAAGCGCGCCGCCAGCAGCGCGTGCAGCTGGTGCGCGCCCTGCTCGGCCCGGACGCCTCGATGGCCCAGTACAGCGCCAGCCTGGCTGCCGGCGCGCGCGCGACCTTCGACGCCGCCTGGACCGAACTGGAAGCCATCGTGCGCGCCTGCAAGGAGGCGACCACGCGCAACGGCCGCCTGCTGGCCGAGCAGTATTCCGTGATGCAGCGCGTGCTGCACGGCGAGGACGAGATCTATGCGCCACGCTGATTTGTCGATCGCGTCGACGGCGCCGACCGCGGCAACGAACGCTACCCGTCCCACCGCAGGCCTCGGCGGCGGCGGCGGCGCCAGCTTCGGCCGGCTGTTCAGCGAGCTGCAGGGCGAAGTGACCGCCTACATCCAGCATGGCGATGCCGGCGCCGGCAGCGGCGCGGCCAGCAGCCTCTCTGCACAAGGCGCCCTGTTGCGCCTGCGCGCCAGCGGCCTGATCATGGGTGAAGAAGAACAGGTGGATGCGGCCACGGCCAGCGGCGGCGCGGCCGCCAGCACGCCCGAGCAGCAGGCTTTCCTGGACAGCATCGCCCCGTGGGCACGCCAGGCTGCCGACCGCCTGGGCGTGGCGCCCGAACTGGTGCAGGCCCACGCCGCGCTCGAATCGGGCTGGGGCCAGCGCCCGCTGCGCACCGCCGACGGCGCCAGCAGCCACAACCTGTTCGGGATCAAGGCCGGCGCCGGCTGGAATGGCGCGACCGGGGACTCGAGCACCACTGAATACGTGAATGGCGCCGCGCTCAAGACGCGCGAGCGCTTCCGCGCCTATCCGGACGCGGCCAGCGCCTTCCAGGACTACACCCGGGTATTGATGGACAATCCGCGCTACCGCGGCGCCCTGAATACGGGCAGCGATGCCCAGGCCTTCGCCGAGGGCCTGGCGCGCGGCGGTTATGCGACCGACCCCGGCTACGCCGCCAAGCTGGCCCGCATCGCGGGCGGCCTGCAGGGGAACAGGGAGTGAAGCCTTATTCGCCCAGCGGCATGTCGATAGGCTGCACGGCGCCGGCGCCCAGAACCCGCATGCGCACCACCTGGCCGCTGGCGTTGTTCTTGACCCGCACCACGGCGCCGCGCGCGCCGGCGTCGAGCGCCTCGCCCGCCATGCTGACCTCGATGCCGTCCTGTCGCGCGGTCATGACCACCGCCTCGCCGCGTTTCACCACGATCGGCGCCACCAGCTGGCTGGCGCGCAGGACCTCGCCCGCGCGCAGGCTGCGCCGGCTCGACTGGCCGACGGCTTCATTGAGCATGCCGATCGGATCGCGCACCTGGCTGATGTCGCGCCGCTCGAGCGTGACGTCGGCCTCGGTCAGTTCGCGGTTGGCCGCCACCGGCGCCGCCGTCACCGCTACCAGGGCAGAGATGCGGGCGCGCACCACGAAATCGTGGCGCCAGCCATTGCCATCGGGGCAACGCGCCACGAAGCGCATGCGCGCCGGCTGGCGCGTATCGATCGCCTCGACCGTCACCGGCCCCTTGCAGGCTGGCGGCGGACGGCTGCTCGAGACCGTCAGGTCGAACTGGGGATCGCCCAGCCCGATGGCGTCGGCGCCCTTCTCGAGTTGCTCGCGCGCCGCTTGTTCTATCTCTACGGAAAGAGTTTGCGCCGCCGCTGCTGTGGTGCACAACAGACAGGTTACAATACTTAGAGTTGCCTTGCGGAAAGCAATCATTGGACAATACGGGTCAGGCGGAAAGGCCCATTCTAACCAAACTCACAGCAGTTCACCGGAGAATCGCCATGTCGATTAATTTCAAGGAAGCGCTCGGCGTCAGTGCCGATGCGCTGCAATTGCGCGCCGAGCGCACCCGCGTGCTGGCGGCGAACATCGCCAACGAGAGCACGCCTGGCTATACGGCGCGCGACCTCGATTTCGCCGCCGTGATGCAGGATCGGATGGATGCCGAGGATGGCGCGCCGACGTTGTCGGAAGATGGTCCCCTGTTCCGCGTCCCCTTCCACCCGAGCGCCGACGGCAATACCGTCGAGATCGGCGTGGAGCAGGCCGCCTTTTCGCAGAACGCCTCCGATTTCCAGACCAGCCTGACCTTCATCAATATGAAGCTGCGCGGCCTCAACAAAGCCATCACCGGCCAATAAGGAGCGCTGAATGAGTTTTAAAGACATTTCCCAGATCGCCGGCTCGGCCATGGCGGCCCAGACCGTGCGCATGAACACGATCGCCAGTAACCTCGCCAACGCCAATGCCGCGGCCACTACCGAAGCCGAGGCCTACCGCGCCAGGAAACCGGTGTTCTCCGCCATGCTCGACGGCGAAGGCGTGGCCAAGGTGCAGGTGCTGGACGTGGTGCAATCGAGCGAGCCGCTGCGCCGCATGCACGAGCCGGATAACCCGCTGGCCGACGCCGACGGCATGGTGTACTACGCCAACGTCAATGAAGTGGCCGAGATGGCCGACATGATGGCCGCTTCGCGCGCCTTCGAAACGAATGTCGAGGTCATGGGCCGCATCAAGTCGATGCAACAGTCCCTGATCCGGATGGGAGAAAGCTGATCATGGTCACCACCAACAATAACTTCGGTTTCAGCAGCAATTACAGCACCACCAGCGACCGCCCGGCCGGCGTGCCGATGAGCGAGAACAAGGACATGTTCACCAAGCTGCTGGTGGCGCAGATCCGCAACCAGGATCCGCTGGCGCCATCCGATCCGGCCACCTTCGTCAATCAGCTGTCGCAGCTGTCGCAGACCGAGGCGCTGGAAAACATGACCCAGACCACCGCCGCCAGCGCCACCATGCTGCAGAGCCTGCAGGTGCTCGCGATGGGCGGCCAGGTCGGCAGCCAGGTGTCGGTCGAAACGAGCCGCGTGGAACTGGGCGACACCCCGATCACCGGCAGCGTGCGCCTGGAAGGCGCCAGCACCCTCACCCATGTGATCCTGACCGACGTGGCGGGCAAGCAGACCAAGGTCGAACTGCCGCCGCACGGCATCGGCGGCCAGGAATTCACGCTCGATCCGGCCAAGCTCGGCCTGCCGGCTGGCAAGTACAGCATCGCGGCCGAAGCGTCGGACGGCACCAAGCCCAAGATCGAGGTCAACGGCCGCCTGAACAGCGTGCGCCTCGACTCGACCGGCGGCATCCTGATGCAGGTGGCTGGCGTCGGCGAAGTCGAGCCGGGCTGGATCACCGGTTTCAACGGTAAAAACAATTCCGCCGACCTGGCGTTCACCAACTAAAGGATTCCCCCATGAGCTTCAATATCGCCCTGTCGGGCATCCAGTCCATCAACGAGCAGCTCAACACGCTGTCGAACAATATCGCCAACGCCGGCACCTACGGCTTCAAGAGCAGCCGCGCCAACTTCTCGTCGGTGTATGCCGGCGACATGGCCAACGGCGTGCAGGTCGGTTCGCTGACTCAGAACATCGGCCAGAATGGCAGCCTGCAGACCACCGGCCGCGGCCTCGACGCCGCCATTCTCGGCCGCGGCTTCTTCACCAGCCGCGACGCCCAGGGCGTGGTCTCGTACTCGCGCGTCGGCATCTTCAGCACCAATGCCGACGGCTTCCTGGTCGATGCCACCGGCAAGCGTGTCCAGGGTTATGGCCCGACTCAGAATGGCGTGATGGGCACCATGGGCGACATCGAGATTCCGACCGGCCAGATCCCTGCTGTGGCCTCCACCAAGGTCGCCTACACCGGCAATATGTCTGACGACTGGAAAAACCCGACCGTTGCGCCATTCAATATGGCCAATGCCGACAGCTACAATATGGTCAAGCAGTCAGTCGTCTACGACTCGGTTGGCACCCAGCACACGGTATCGCAGTATTTCGTCAAGACGGGGCCGACCACGGTCGCCGTACACTACAGCGTCAATGGCGCAGCCCCGGTCCCGGCCAACACCAATACGCTGACCTTCAACGGCCTTGGCCAGTTGACGACCGGCGGAACCAGCCCGGTCATCAACCTGACGCCAGCGAGCGCAGCTCCGCTGAACTTCACGTTTGACTATACCGGCACCACCAAGTTCGCCGGCGAGGCAACGACCACGACCAACCGAGCGGACGGTTACGCCTCCGGCACCTTCGTCGGCGTGGAACTGTCCGAGAATGGCTCGATCGTTGCCAAATACAGCAACGAGCAGCAGCAGGTCGTGGGCACGGTGGCGATCGCCACCTTCGCGGACGAAGGCAGCCTGGCCCCGGCCAGCGACACCACCTGGATCGCCAACGCCAATTCGGGCGCGCCGCTGTACAGCACCCCGGGCGTCGGCCTTGCCGGCAAGCTGTCCAAAGGTTCGCTGGAAGGCTCGAACGTGGACATCACCTCGGAACTGGTCGGCCTGATGACCTCGCAGCGCAACTACCAGGCCAACTCGAAGGTGATCACCGCCGAGAACCAGATGATGCAATCGCTGATGCAGGCGCTGTAAGCATAAGCCATGGACAAGTTCATCTTCACCGCCGTCAGCGGCGCCCAGCGCACCCTGCAAGCACAGCAGGTGCGCGCCAATAACCTGGCCAATGCCGACACCCCAGGATTTCGCGCCAATATCGAGCTGGCATCAACCCAGGCGCTGGCCGGCTACGGCTACGACGACGTGCACCTGTCGCGCGGCATGGCCGATGCCGTCTCGACCCGCGCCGGCGCGGTGCGCGACACCGGCCGCGCGCTTGACGTTGCGGTCAACGGCAACGGCTACCTGGCGGTGGAGTTCGACGGCGCTGAAGCCTATACCCGCGCCGGCGCGATCGACATCGACGCCAACGGCGCGCTGTCGGTCAACGGCCGCCCGCTGCTGGGCGAAGGCGGGCCCATCGTGCTGCCGCCGCACACCGCGGTCGACATCGCCAATGACGGCACCATCTCGGTGATGCCGGAAGGCGGCACCGTGACCCAGATCATCGACCGCCTGCGCCTCGTCAGCGCCGACGGCGCCCAGCTGGCCAAGAACGAGGCCGGCCTGATCGTGCCGCGCGACGGCGAGCAGCTGGCGGCCGACCCCAACGTCACCGTGCGCGGCCGTGCCCTCGAGGGCAGCAATGTCTCGGCGGTGGAAGAAATGGTTGCCGTGATGAGCCTGAACCGCAGCTTCGAGCTGCAGATGAAGATGTTCAAGGCCAGCGACAGCATGAACGAGTCGGGCAACCGGCTCCTCGGCGCGTAATCCACGCGCCGGACAACCAAACAGGGAGCAACCATGAATCCAGCAATGTGGATCAGCAAGACCGGCGTGCAGGCACAGGATGCCAAGCTGCAGGCGATCGCCAACAACCTGGCCAACGTCAACACCGTCGGCTTCAAGCGCGACCGCGTCGTGTTCGAAGACCTGTTCTATCAGGTCGACGCCCAGCCGGGCGCCCAGAACGCCGACAACACCGTCAACGGCGGCGTCCAGCTCGGCAACGGCGTGCGCGTGGTCGGCACCCAGAAGGCGTTCACCAACGGCAGCCTGCAGACCACCAGCCAGCCGCTCGACGTCGCCATCTCGGGCGCGGGCTTCCTGCAGGTGCTGCGTCCGAACGGCGAACCGGCCTATACCCGCGCCGGCCAGCTGAAGCTCGACCCGAACGGCACGCTGACCAATGCCCAGGGCCTGGCCATCGTCCCGCAGATCACGGTTCCGCAAAACGCGGCCGGCATCACCATCGGCGAGAACGGCGTGGTCTCGGTGACCTTCCCGAACCAGCCGGCGCCACAGGAAATCGGCCAGATCAACCTGACCGCCTTCATCAACCCGACGGGCCTCCTGGCCCTGGGCGACAACCTGTTCCAGGAAACCGCCGCCAGCGGCGCGCCGAACGAAGGCCGTCCGGGCGACGCCGCCTTCGGCGCGCTGAAACAGGGCGCGCTGGAAGGCTCGAACGTGCAGGTGGTCGAAGAGATGGTCGACATGATCGCCGCCCAGCGCACCTACGAAATGAACACCAAGGTGCTGTCGGCAGCCGACAATATGCTGCAATACCTGTCGCAGGCGGCACGCTGATGAAAGCCCTGGCCGCCGCTCTCGGCATCGTCCTGCTGGCCGGCTGCGCCACGCCGGCGCAGGTCACCATGCGCGACGACGATGACGACCTCATGCCGCTGCAGCGCATGGCGCGCGGGGGCGTCTCGGGCGGCGTGTTCACCGCCGACACCGTCTCGCTGACCTCGGACAGCCGCGCCTACCGCGTGGGCGACGCCGTCACCGTGATCCTGCAAGAGACGACCCAGGCCAGCAAGCGCGCCGGCACCAGCATCTCGAAGGGCTCGTCGATCGGCATTTCGCCGCTGGCGGCGCTGGGCAAGGTCTACGACAAGGCGGCGGTCGACATCACCGCCGAGCGCGACTTCCAGGGCGACGCCACCAGCACCCAGCAGAACGCCCTGTCCGGCTCGCTGACCGTGATCGTGCAGGAAGTGCTGCCCAACGGCCTCTTGCGCGTGGCCGGCGAAAAGAACCTGATGCTGAACCAGGGCGAGGAATTCGTGCGCCTGAAGGGCTTCGTGCGCTCGGCCGACGTCGATGCCGACAACCGCGTGTCCTCGCTGCGCGTGGCCAATGCCCGCATCGCCTACTCGGCGCGCGGCGCGCTGGCCGACGCCAACCAGCCAGGCTGGCTGACGCGCTTCTTCAACAGCCCCCTGATGCCGTTCTGAGGATCACATGAACCTGCACCGAATCGTTCCGCTCCTGCTCGCCGCCGCCCTCGGCTGCGCCGCCCTTCCGGCCAGCGCCGCGCAAGCCCTGCGCAACCTGGTCAGCGTCGAAGGCGTGCGCGAAAACCCGCTGGTCGGCTACGGCCTGGTGGTGGGCCTGAGTGGCTCGGGCGACTCGACCCAGGTCAAGTTCGCCAGCCAGTCGGTCATCAATATGCTCAAGCAGTTCGGCGTGCGCCTGCCGGAAGGCGAGGACGCCAAGAACAAGAACGTGGCCGCCGTCATGGTCTCGGCCACCTTCCCGCCCGGCTACCGCCGCGGCCAGGCCATCGACGTCACCGTCTCGTCGCTGGGCGACGCCAAGAGCCTGCGCGGCGGCACCCTGCTGCTCACCCAGCTGCGCGCGGCCGACAACGAGATCTACGCCCTGGCCCAGGGCAATGTGGTGGTCGGCGGCCTGAACGCCACCGGCCGCAGCGGCTCCTCGGTCACGGTCAATACCCCGACCGCCGGCCGGGTGCCGAACGGCGCCCTGATCGAGCGCGAGATCGCGACCGATTTCGCGACCCGCCCGCAAGTGATGCTGCGCCTGCGCCAGCCGCACTTCGAGACCGCCACCAACGTGGTCAATGCGATCAACAAGCGCTACGGCCCGATCGCCACGACCCTCGACGGCACCAGCGTCGAAGTCATCGCCCCCGAGAACCCGACCGAGCGCGTGGCCTTCGTGGCCAGCCTGAACGCCATCAGCGTGGAAGCGGGCATCGAAGTGCCGAAGGTCGTGTTCAATTCGCGCACCGGCACCGTCGTCATCGCCGACGGCCTGCGCGTGAAGGCGGCCGCCGTAACCCACGGCTCGCTCAAGGTGATCATCTCGGAAAGCTCGAACGTCAGCCAGCCGGGCCCGTTCGGGCGCGGCCAGACTGCGGTGACGCCCGAATCGAAGCTGTCGGTCGACCAGGGCTCGGGCCAGATGTTCCGCTGGCCGCCGGGCGCGCGCCTGCAGACCATCATCGATACCGTAAACAGCCTGGGCGCCTCGCCCGACGACATCATGGCGATCCTGCAGGCCCTCGACCAGGCCGGCGCGATCGAAGGTGAACTGGTGGTGATCTGATGCGCATCGACGACCTGCGCAACGACGCGCTCAAGACCGCCAGCGAGGCGCCGGTCGCCCCCGCCGCCGGCCAGGCGGAACACGATCCGGCCTATGTGGCGAAAGCCACCCAGGCCGCGGTCGAGTTCGAACGCTTCTTCATCAGCCACATGCTGCGCACGATGCGCGCCTCGACCCGTGAAATGGCGAGCGAGGATAGCGTCTTCAACAACCGGGTCAACCAGGACATGCAGGACATGGCTGACGACCTGGTAGCCGGTAACATGGCCGGCCAGCGCGCCTTTGGCATCGCCGACGCCATCCTGCGCCAGCTGGTACCGGGCGCCGGTACCGGCAAGCGCTAGAAGTTGGACAAACGGATCGGATCCCGGGCGCGATCCGATTTATATAAAAAACTTAATAGACAGCAATAATCGGTCGCCTTTACAGGTTAACCTGTCTCGAGGACGAATTCGCACCATGACGATCATCAATAATGCCCTCTCCGGCGCCCTCGCCGCCCAGATCGCGCTGTCGGCCAGCAGCCACAACATCGCCAACCTGCAGACCAAGGGCTATACCCGCCAGTCGGCGCTCTTGATGGCGGTCGGTCCGGACGCCAGCGGCCGCTCGGCCGGCAACGGCGTGCAGGTGACCTCGCTGCTGCGCTTCTCGGACAACTACAAGACCCAGGCGATGTGGCGCGCCAATTCGGAACAGGGCGTGTACTCGCAGTCGCAGCAGTACCTGACCCAGCTCGAAAGCTTGATGGGCGACGCCTCGGCCAGCCTGTCGGCCGGCATCGACGACTTCTTCAAGGCAGTCAATGCGGTGGCGGGCGACCCCGGCTCGACCCCGCTGCGCCAGCAGGTGCTGACCGCCGCTGGCCTGATGGGCGAGCGCTTCAACGGCCTGAACAACGTCTTCAACACCCAGCTGACCTCGGTGCGCCAGCAGCGCAGCGCCCTGGTCGACTCGGCCAACGTCGACATCGCCACCATCGCCCGCCTGAACCAGCAGATCATCGAGACCCAGGCCGGCGGCGTATCGGCCTCGAGCCTGATCGACGCGCGCGACCAGGCCATCGACGACCTGTCGAACAAGATGGCGCTCGAAGTCTCGGACAATGGCGACGGCAGCCGCGACGTCTCGCTCAAGAGCGGCCAGGCGCTGGTGATCGGCAGCATGCACGGTACCCTCAAGGCGGCCCCGACCGCCGACTCGCCGCAGGCGTTCTCGATCGCCTTCGCCAACTCGACCTTCACGCTCGACGCCAGCAAGATGGGCGGCCAGCTCGGCGGGCTGACCCAGTTCGAGATTAATACCCTGCTGCCGCTGCAGCAAGATGTCGACGAATTGGCCGAGCATATTGCCAATCTCGTCAATACCACACTGGCTGGAGGCACTACCGGAAGGCCGAATCCCGCTGACCCGACTCTGCCGCAGGAACCTGGCAGCCCGCTGTTCGTGTACACCCCGGGCAGTGGCTCGAACATGCTCAAGACCGTCGTCGGCTTCAAGGCCGAGGATCTCGCGTTCTCGAGCGACGGCACGCCGGGCGACACGGGCAACCTGCAAAAACTGGCCGCGCTCAAGAGCCAGTCGATCACACTGACTAATATCGGCACCGTGCTGCTGAGCGACGCCGACACCCAGATGCTGGGCAAGCTGGCCGTGGACAGCAAGATCAACAAGGCCGCCCTGAAGACCGCCGAGACCGTACGCGTCCAGTCGATCAACGACTGGCAGTCGACCAGCGGCGTCAACGAAGACGAAGAAGCGGTCAAGCTGGTGGAGTTCCAGCGCATGTACCAGGCCAATATGCAGGTGATCTCGATCGCCAATTCGCTGTTCGACGCCACCCTGGCCATGATGCAGTAAGGAGAACATGATGCGTATCGCCACCGCCCAGTACCAATCGACGATGAACCAGTCGCTTCAGAACAACCAGGACCGGCTCAGCTACATCATGCGCCAGCTGGATACGCAAAAGCGCATCCTGCTGCCCTCGGACGACCCGGTCGACAGCGTGCGGCTGTCGCGCCTGGCGCGCGAGGAATCCACGGTCGGCCAGTACCGCAGCAATATCGCCTCGCTCCAGCTGCGCCTGACCAAGTCGGAGGGCTACCTGAGCAATATGATCACCGAGATGATCCCGGGCCGCGACCAGCTGGTGTGGGCCCTGGACGGCGCCAATACGCCGGACGACCTGAAGGCCATGATCGCGCCGCTGCAATCGCTGCGCGACAGCCTGCTCCATACCGCCAATACGATCGATGAGGAAGGCAACTACCTGTTCGCCGGCACGCTGACCAAGACCGCGCCGCTGGCCTACAACGACACCCTGCCGGTCGGTTCGCGCTATAGTTTCGCGGGCAATACCAATGCGCAGAACGTCGTGGTCGGCAATGGCCTGACCCAGCCTGCCAACGAGAACCTCGATGGCCTGCAGAAACTGCTGAACCAGATCGATGCCACCATCAATGTCATGTCGCAGCCGGGCGCCACGCCCAACGATCCGGCCATACGCGCCGTGCTGACGGCCAACCTGGCTGGTTTCGACACCGCGCAAGCCCTGATCTCGAGCAAGATCGCCGACTTGGGCGGACGCCAGAACATCATCAAGACCCTGGACGACAACCATACCAACATCAGCCTGTCGAACAAGATCGCGATCACCGACATCGGCGCGCTCGACGTCGGCGTCGCCGCCACTGAGCTCAACGGTTACTCGACCGCCCTGCAGGCGACCTACAAGGCTTATGCCAAGATCGGCAACCTGTCGCTGTTCAATGCGATCTGACGGCCATGGAAGCACTCTCCAGACCAGCCGCCACCAGCCCGACCGCCTCGGGCGCCACCGCTAACAGCACCGCCGTCAGCGGCAACACCGGCGCCCAGAGCACCTCGGCCACCGGGAGGGCCCACGCCGTGCCACCGCTCGACGCCGACAGCCGCGCCATCACCCGCACTCCGCCGACTTCGAGCCCGCTGCGGCGCGGCATCGGCATGAACCAGAACCTGCAGAGCGAGGTCGCACGCGCCCAGCAGGCGCTCGACTACCTGGCCCGCATGGCCAGCCAGCTCGAGTCGCTCAAGGCCGACCTGAGCACCCGCCTGTCGAGCCGCGGCGCGGCGGCCTCGCGCGAACTCGAAGCGCGGGTGCGCCAGCTCACGGCGGCGCTGGAAGGCCGCCGCCAGCAGGCCGGCGACGGCGTCGACGCCGCGCTCGACTTCGACGCCGTGGCCGGCGCCCAGCAGCGTTTCCGCATCCAGGGCATGAACATCGCCGCGCTGCGCAACGGCGGCACCCAGACCATGGGCTTCTCGGTCGGCAGCGCCGGCGGCCCACAGCTGGCGGCCACGATCGAGCCCGGCATGACGCCCGAAGAAATCGCCCACCGCCTCGACCGCACCCTGGCCCCGGTCAAGGTGCGCGCGGGCCTGGACCAGGAAGGCGAGCTGGTGTTTACCACGCGCGAATCGACGTTCACCGGCATCAAGGACGCGATCGCGGTCACCGGTCGCGGCCGGGTCGACACGATGCCCGTGCCCGCCGCCCTCGACCCAAAGAACTGGGAGCTGGGCAATCCCGACGCCCTGCGCCAGAGCCTGCGCGAAGTGGTGCAGGCGCTGGCCCGGGTGCGCCGCTCGCAGGACGCGGCCTCGCTGGCGCTGAGCACCGCCATGGCGCGCAACACCCAGCCAGAGATCCCGACCGCCGAACTGGCCATGATCGCCCAGGACTTCACCGCCACCGCCGCCAGCCACGACTACGATTCGCTGCTGGCCATCACCTCGGCCCTGGTCGGCGTCAGCCGCGACCGGGTGACCGCCCTGCTCGGCCTGCGCTGAACCGGGCCAGGTCGCACACGGGTGGCCGGGGCTTGACCGTTCCGGCCACCGATACAATCGATGACTGTTCACGATCGTATTTTCATGCGATAAAGCAAGGGTAGCGACCTTCGGTTGCACGGCATTCCCAACCAGGATTATCGAGCCATGCTGACAACTTCCACCACGGGACTCGCGTCCCAGCCCGCCGCCAGGCAATACGGCGACATCCGCACCAACCTGACGCAGTCGCTGCTGGCCCAGAATCCCGGCCTGAAAGTCCTCGACGCCCAGGTCAAGCGCGACGACGCACGCCTGTCGTCCATCGGCAAGATGGCGCTGGCGCTGGACGGCTTCCGCTCGGTCGCGGCCGGCCTCACCGGCGGCAAGCTCGACATGCTCGCGACCGCCAGCGGCAGCGCGCTGACGGCCAAGCTCAGCGCCGCTTCCGCCACGCCCGGCAAGTACACGGTCGACGTCCAGCAGCTGGCCCAGGGCCAGAAGCTGCAGACCAAGGCGGTGGCGGACAAGAATGCGGCGCTGGGCAGTGGCGGCGCCAGCACGATCACGGTCGAAACCGGATCCGGCGCCAATGCAAAAAAGACCACGGTGCGCATCGATCCGAGCAACAGCAGCCTCGAAGGCATTGCCAAGGCCATGCGCGAGGCCGGCCTGGATGCCGAAGTCGCCAAGGATGGCGACGGCTATTCGCTAAGCCTGACCGGCGAGACGGGCGCCGCCAACGGCATGCGCATCAGCGTCGCCGGCGACCCGGTATTGGGAGGACTGCTCGCCTACCAGCCGGGCAAGGAAGGCGGCATGCAGCAGGTGGCCGCGGCCCAGGATGCGCGCGTGGTGGTCGGCGACAAGACCGTCACCTCCGCCACCAACTCGGTCACCGACGCCATCCCTGGCCTGAACCTGACCCTGAAAGAGACCGGTAAAAGCGAGGTCGAGGTGCGCAGCGATCCGGCCGCGATTGCCGGCAACGTCAAGGATTTCGTCAAGGCCTTCAATGAGCTGAACACCCAACTGGGCAAGCTGGAAACGGGCGATGACCGCTCCGACACCACGCTGCTGCGCATGAAAGCCCAGATCGGCAACATCGTCAACAGCAGCAGTGTGCGTGACCTGGCCAGCTTCGGCATCACGCAGAAGGATGGCGCACTGGTGCTGGACGAGGACAAGCTCAAGGCGGCCATCGCCGCCGACCCGGCGCGCGCCAACAAGGTATTCAGCGACAAGGGCGGCCTGGCCGATCGCCTGGTGGCCCAGGTCGACAAGCAGATCGGCACCAGCGGCACCCTGGGCGTGGAAGCGGCCAGCGTGTTGCGCGAACGCGACCGTCTGCTCGACCAGCGCGACAAGGTGATCGACACCGTGACCCGCCAGGCCACGCTCATGGCCCAGCAATACCAGATGGCCGGCAGCGGCACCGGGCTGTTGTTCGGCGGCGGTGCGGGGCGGCCGATGTCGCTGTTCGATTACATGGCATAAGGCGTCTCGAATAAAAAAATCCCGCTGCATGCAGCGGGATTTTTTATCCTTGGTGCGGCGCAGACCGCCGGAATAGCTCCTAACTAAGTGGCTTCGCGACCGGCCTATTCACTCTAGAGCCAATTCAGGTGACGTTTGCCCAGGCGGACGACTTCAACGTGAACTCGATCAGTTCGTCACTGTCGATAAACTTAATGGTTTATTCCCACTATAACTTGATCGGCAGAATTAAGTGCCCGACTTCGTCATGCTCGATGAGTCCGCCGTCAACCCGTTGCTCGTCACGCTTTTCGCTAATTTAAACCTATTAATCAAGAATTTAATACCTGCCAGCCAATGTCTAACGTATCGCAGCTAAAGCTTCGAATGCATCAAAAAGTTCATGCATTCGAGTGCTAGGATTGAGCTCATTTACCTCAATAGCATCCGCTATAACTTTATGCGCATTACTCCTTGCCGTCCCCAGCCTGGGAAGCAGCATAGCAAATAGACCTTTAGCTTGCCCCTTCGCATAATCAGCCATACTCGGAATTTTTTGCAAGTCGGAAAACATTTGAGCACCTGGCGAGTCATTACCAGACCGATGGTAACCTTTTCGCGAAAATTGATAATGGAGAAAGAGCCAAAATTCAAAGCACGGATAGCTCACAACTAGCTCAACATTGGACTTCCGTCCACGTAGAAGGTCGCACGCCGCATCAAAAGTCTCATGCGTATCTCGATCGATGACACAATATATAGAGTCAAATTGCTTACTCTTATCAAGCGCATGCTTAACAATATTCAAAGGATCGGTACACCCAATGTGCGCGACATCAATCTTTGCATCAACATCAAAATGTCGTTTAGCATCTTCCAAATATATCTTACAGGATTTTAAATCCTCACAAATTACTAATACTTTAGCGCCGACCACATATTTTTTTGCTCTGCGCTCAAAAGACTGGACTGATCTCCCCATGGCTATCTCATCTCAATTTGCATGTGTAGTTATATCCTTACCAGCGTCGTCTAACGAGTTTACCGCAGGAAGCGACCTATAGTAACCTTCATAGTAACGTTTTTCAACATCTTCGCTTTCCCGTCCGGCAAAATCGTAGATCGAACGTAATCGAGTAGCGCCTGACCTATTTCTCTCAGTTAACCAAAACTGGTCTCGCCGCAAGAGGCGTGAGTCCATCAAGTGGGTGTCATGTGTTGTAAAGATCAACTGTCCCTGTCCGTCCGTTCTCAGAAACTTTTTCACCAACGCAACTACAATCTCTGGATGCAAGCTGCTATCAAATTCATCCACCATCACTACATGCTGCTCAGACATCGACCATGGACCGTAAAATCCAATAAGATTTTTTGTCCCTTTTGACTCTTCGCTTAAATCAAACTCGGCACTCCCCAGATCAGTAGTATGAGTGAGCGTGGTTTTCTTTGGGCTCCTGACGCTTTCGATGAAACTTCTTTGCTTTTCGGTCAGTGATTTATCTTCAAACGTTATAGCCTCATCGGATTTCTCATTCTGAAATTTTATACCAGTAACCGGAACATCAAGTTCTTGCAGGTAGGTTGAGATCTTATCGCCAAGAACAGGTAGATTCACACCAATCATCTGAACGAGCTGAGACCAAGAGTTCATTTGATTATCATCCAGCACCGAAAAATCTCGTTGCAACCATTTAAGCGGCACCCGCAACTGTTGAAGTTCCTCACTGCTATTAGCAACAGCCTGCGTAAGAAACAATATTTGAGGACTCGTCAACATCCTCCATGCATTATGAACAGTTTCCCCGCCTTCAAACTCCGGGCCAAACCGATAGACATCAACACCATCTCTAAATTGTCGCTCATAGAAAAGAGTTTCCACACCGCGCGGGTATGCCACTAAACGCTCCTCCACGACTCTGTCCTTCGTTAACGCAAGTTCAAATTGGTAACGACAACGTCCAGTAATAAAATGCGTCTCGAATCTGCTTGGCTCTGTAGAGAGAAATGCATCAAAACGGAACGGGGTAACAGGCAGCGCGCGATTTTCCGCTTGCGGCATACGATTGACCATTGTCTGAAGAACTTCCAACCCCATCATCAGGCTAGATTTTCCCGAGGCATTTGGCCCGTAAATTGCGGCAACCTTGAGGAGATCTGGAAAACGCTCGCCGTCAAGGTCTGGCTTGAGTAGGCACTCCCTCTTGCGTAGCCTTGGAGCCGCGACCATCGACAATGTCTGACGTTCGCGGAACGAACGAAAATTACTTATCGAGAACTCAACTAACATGCAAAAAATCCGTTCGTAGTGGGAGGGTATAGGCTAGATTATCGCTGATTGGCAGCTCAATTGCATTTTTTTTGCAATTGATTGCAAAATCCCTATGTTCGACGCATACGGACGCAGGGGTGTCGCCATAACACTACATAGCAGTCCCAAGCACCTATTAAAAAAATCCCGCTACGTGAGCGGGACTTTTTCAACCTGAGGCAGCGCAAGCTTCCCCAACAAGGCTTACGCGCCTTCGCGGCTAGCCTTCTTGCGCTCGTGCTCTTTCAGGTAGCGCTTGCGCAGGCGGATCGATTTCGGGGTGATCTCGACCAGCTCGTCGTCCTCGATGAACTCGACGGCGTATTCCAGCGACATCTGGATCGGCGGCACCAGGCGCACTGCTTCGTCGGTACCCGACGAACGCACGTTGGTCAGCTGCTTGCCCTTGATCGGGTTGACGACCAGGTCGTTGTCGCGCGAGTGGATGCCGATGATCATGCCTTCGTACACCGGGGTGTTGTGCTCGACGAACATGCGGCCGCGGTCTTGCAGCTTCCAGATCGCGTAGGCGACGGCGGCGCCGTCGTCCTGCGAGATCAGCACGCCGTTGCGACGGCCAGCCAGTTCGCCCTTGCTGTTGTCGACGGCGGCGTATTCGTGGAACACGTGGCTCATCAGGCCGGTGCCGCGGGTCAGGGTCATGAACTCGCCCTGGAAGCCGATCAGGCCACGGGCCGGGATCAGGTATTCCAGACGCACGCGACCTTTACCGTCGGATTCCATGTTCTGCAGGTCGCCACGACGGCGGCCCAGTTCTTCCATCACGCCGCCCTGGTTGGCTTCTTCGACGTCGACGGTCAGGTTCTCGTATGGCTCTTGACGGACGCCATCAACCATCTTGTACACGACGCGCGGACGCGAGACAGCCAGTTCGAAGCCTTCGCGACGCATGTTTTCCAGCAGGATCGTCAGGTGCAGCTCGCCGCGGCCCGAGACTTCGAAGGTGGTGTCGTCTTCGGTCGGCAGCACGCGCAGCGCGACGTTGGCCTTCAGTTCACGTTCCAGGCGCTCGCGCAGCTGGCGGCTGGTGACGAACTTGCCTTCGCGGCCGGCCAGTGGCGAGTTGTTGACCATGAAGTTCATGGTCAGGGTCGGCTCGTCGACGGTCAGCATCGGCAGCGCTTCCGGCGTGTCCACGGCGCAGACGGTCGAACCGATGCCGATGTCTTCGATACCGTTGATCAGGCAGATGTCGCCGGCGACAGCCGAGTCGACCAGCACGCGCTCCAGGCCCTTGAAGTTCAGCACCTGGTTGATGCGGCCCTTGATCGGGGTCGAATCAGGACCGTTCATGATGAGCACGTCCTGGCCGGTCTTGACGGTGCCGCGGTTGACGCGGCCAATGCCGATCTTGCCCACGTACGACGAGTAGTCGAGCGAGGTGATCTGCATCTGCAGCGGGCCGTCCGGATTGTCGTCACGCACCGGCACGTATTTCAGGATGGCGTCGAACAGCGGCTTCATATCGCCTTCGCGCACGCTTTCGTCCAGGCCGGCATAGCCGTTCAGGCCCGAAGCGTAGACGATCGGGAAGTCCAGCTGCTCGTCGTTCGCGCCCAGCTTGTCGAACAGTTCGAAGGTCTGGTTGATGGCCCAGTCGGCGCGTGCGCCCGGACGGTCGACCTTGTTGACGACGACGATTGGTTTCAGGCCAAGTGCCAGCGCCTTGCGGGTCACGAAGCGGGTCTGTGGCATCGGGCCTTCCTGCGCATCGACCAGCAGCAGCACCGAGTCGACCATCGACAGCACGCGTTCCACTTCGCCGCCGAAGTCGGCGTGGCCCGGGGTGTCGACGATGTTGATGTGCGTGCCTTCGTATTCGACGGCGCAGTTCTTCGACAGAATGGTAATGCCGCGCTCTTTCTCGAGATCATTCGAGTCCATGACGCGGGTGTCCACGGCCTGGTTCTCACGGAAGGTGCCGGACTGACGCAGCAGTTGGTCGACGAGCGTGGTCTTGCCGTGGTCAACGTGGGCAATGATTGCGATATTACGAATCGCGCGTTTGGTGTTTGACATGATTTTTGAGAAGTAGCGTGGAGTACAGGATGTACTGGAACTGCAAGTCCGATGCTGCCGCTTACTGAAACAGATTACGGAAACCGACTAGTATAGCACGGGAAGCCGCCCAGTCTGAATCTTGCGCGGGAAAGACACGATTTTTTGGCGGACTGCCGGCGCGTCGTCACCGCAGCAGCTTAGCCGCTGCCGGTGACAGGCGCATGACATGCGCTCAGGCAAGGGCTCGCACAAGGCGTCAGGCCGGCGCCGCCGTCGAGATCAGGCGCTCCGGCGCCAGGATCGCATACTCGCCCAGCTGGCCGGTGCCGAGCAGGCGGCCGTCGTGGTAGATGCGCACCCTGCCCTGTTGTTCCGGCACGGCGACATCTTCCTTGCCGAGCGCCAGGCGCTGGCCTTGCAGGAAACGCCTTGCCAGCTCAAAGCCCAGTTCGATCGACGGGAAGGTGGACAGCAAGGCATCGACCGGCCGCAGCAGCGAGAGCGGATCCGGGTGCGCCAGCAGTTCGTCCAGCGTGATCATGCCGGTGACGTCTAGCGCACCGACCTCGATCCGGCGCAGCGCGTTCAGGTGCGCGCCACAGCCGAGCGCGGCGCCGATGTCCTCGCCCAGCACGCGCACATACGTGCCCTTGCTGCAGGTGACGCGGATCTTCAGGAATGGCGCATCGTAGGCCATCATCGACAGCGCGTGGATGGTCACCGGCCGCGCCTCGCGCTCGAGCGTGATGCCCTCGCGCGCATATTCATACAAGGCCTTGCCGTCGCGCTTGAGCGCCGAATACATCGGCGGCACCTGCTGGATCGGACCACGGAAACGCGCCAGCGCCGCCTCGATCTGCTCGATCGTGACGTCGACCGGCAGGGTCTCGATGGCCTCGCCCTCGGTGTCGCCGGTCGTCGTCATGATGCCCAGGTGGACCGTCGCTTCATAGGTCTTGTCGGCCTCGAGCAGGTCTTGCGAGAACTTGGTCGCTTCGCCGAAGCACAGCGGCAGCAAGCCGGTGGCGAACGGGTCGAGCGTGCCGGTGTGGCCGGCCTTCTTCGCGTTCAGCACGCGCTTGGCACGGATCAAAGCGTCGTTCGACGACAGGCCGACCGGCTTGTCGAGCAGCAGCACGCCATCGACGAGGTCGCGCGGTTTTTTCGCGGGACGTCCGTTCACTCTTTGTCCGCCGGGTCGGCTGCCTGCATGTCGGGATGCAATTCGGGATTCGACTCCGGATCGTCCTTGGCGCGGGTGGCGTTGGCCTGGTCGATCAGGGCCGACATCGCCAGGCCGCGCACGGTCGAGGTATCGTGCAGGAAGTGCAGCGACGGCAGCGTATGGATGTGCAGGCGCTTGCCCAGCATATTGCGCAGGTAGCCGGAGGCCTTGTTCAAGCCTTCCAGGGTCTGGCGCACGTCTTCCGCGCTGTCCTTGAGCAGGGTGAAATAGATCTTGGCGTGGGCGTAGTCCGGGGTCAGCTGGACTTCGCTGATGGTGACCATGCCGACGCGCGGGTCCTTCAGTTCGAAGGCGATGAGTTCCGACAGGTCCTTCTGGATCTGGTCGGCCACGCGCAGGCCGCGCTGTGGGATGCTTTTACTGTGTTTAGCCATGATGGGTTTACTACTTTATTCTTTTGTTAGCTTCAAATCACCGTCGTCCCCGCCCTCGCCGGGCGCCTTGGCGGGGACCCAAGTTTCTTAGCTCAGCAGCTGCGCTTGCGGGTAGCGGTTAAGCGAACAAACTTGGGTTCCCGCCAAGGCGCCCGGCGAGGGCGGGAACGACGTGCTCAGGTCGGGACCCGATGGAAAAAAGGGCCAGGCCCTCCGCGGCATTGCCGCGAAGCGTCCTGGCCCCATGGTACGCCAACGGCGTGACTTACAGCGTACGCGCCACTTCGGTGACTTCGAACACCTCCAGGACGTCGCCGACCTGGATTTCGTTGTTGCCCTTCAGCGACAGACCGCACTCGAGACCGGCGCGCACTTCTTTCGCGTCGTCCTTGAAGCGTTTCAGCGAATCGATCTCGCCGGTCCAGATCACGATATTGTTGCGCAGCAGGCGGACCGACGAGGAACGCTTGACCACGCCATCGGTGACCAGGCAACCCGCGATCGCGCCGACTTTCGAGACCAGGATGACCTGGCGAATCTCGACCTGACCGGTAATGGTCTCGCGCTTTTCCGGCGCCAGCATGCCCGACAGTGCGGTCTTGATCTCGTCGATCGCATCGTAAATGATGCTGTAGTAACGGATGTCGACACCGTTCGCTTCGGCCAGCTTGCGCGCCTGGGCGTCGGCACGGGCATTGAAGCCGATGATGACTGCCTTCGACGCGGTTGCCAGGTTGACGTCCGACTCGGTGATGCCACCGACCGCGGCGTGCACGATCTGCACCCGGACTTCGGAAGTCGACAGCTTCTGCAGCGAGCCGACCAGCGCTTCCTGCGAACCCTGCACGTCGGTCTTGACGATCAGCGGCAGGTTCTTGACTTCGCCTTCGGCCATCTGCTCGAACATGTTCTCGAGTTTCGCGGCTTGCTGCTTGGCCAGTTTCACGTCACGGAACTTACCTTGACGGAACAGGGCGATTTCACGCGCCTTGCGCTCGTCGGCCATGACCATGACTTCTTCACCGGCGCTCGGCACTTCGGTCAGGCCCTGGATCTCGACCGGAATCGATGGACCGGCCGAGGCGATGGTCTTGCCGTTTTCGTCCAGCATGGCACGAACGCGACCGAAGGAAGAACCGGCCAGCACGACGTCGCCGCGCTTGAGGGTACCCGATTGGACCAGGATCGTCGCGACCGGGCCGCGACCCTTGTCCAGGCGCGCCTCGACCACCAGGCCACGGGCCGGGGCTTCGGTTGGCGCTTTCAGTTCCAGCACTTCGGCCTGCAGCAGCACTTGCTCGAGCAGGTCGTCGACGCCGGTACCGACTTTGGCCGACACTGGCACGAATGGCGATTCGCCACCGTATTCTTCAGGCACCACGCCTTCGGCGACCAGCTCTTGCGTCACGCGGTCGGTGTTGGCGCCCGGTTTGTCGATCTTGTTGATCGCAACAACCAGCGGCACACCAGCGGCTTTTGCGTGAGCAATTGCCTCTTTGGTTTGCGGCATCACGCCGTCGTCCGCCGCCACCACCAGGATGACGATGTCGGTCGCCTTGGCGCCACGGGCACGCATCGCGGTAAACGCTTCGTGGCCCGGCGTATCCAGGAAGGTGATCATGCCGCGCGGGGTGTCCACGTGGTATGCACCGATGTGCTGGGTAATGCCGCCGGCTTCGCCCGAAGCGACCTTGGCGCGACGGATGTAATCCAGCAGCGAGGTTTTACCATGGTCGACGTGACCCATGACGGTGACCACCGGTGCGCGCGAGCTCGATTCGTACTCGGTATGCTCGCCCTGGTCGGCCAGCAGCGCTTCCGGATCGTCCTCGGCGGCAGCAAAGGCCTTGTGGCCCATCTCTTCCACCAGGATCATCGCGGTTTCCTGATCCAGCACCTGGTTGATGGTGCACATCTGGCCCAGCTTCATCAGCTGCTTGATGACCTCGGATGCCTTGACCGACATCTTGTGCGCCAGTTCGGCCACGGTGATGGTTTCAGGAACGTGGACGTCCTTCACGATTGCCTCGGTAGGCGCCTGGAAGTTCGATTCACGATCGTCGCCATGACCGCGACGGCCGCCACGGCCACCGCTGCGCCAGCCGTCACGGCCACCGCCGCCGGCAGGTGCGCCACGGGTTTTCAGGCCGGTGCCGCCACGCTTCTTGTCGTCAGACCAGGTCGACGACACATTGGCCGACTTGATCGACTTCTTGTCGCCCGGCTTCTTGGCGTCGTCCTTCTTGACTTCGCCCGGTTTTTTATCCGCAGGCTTGTGCAGCGTGCCGGCGGCAGCTGCCGGAGCGGCTGGCTTGGCCACCGGTTCCGGCGCCTTGATCACGCGGCGCGGCTGGCTCATCATGAGCTTGATCTGCGCCACTTCGTCGGCCACGGCCTTGCGTGCACGCTCGGTGGCGGCAGCGCGCTCGGCGGCTTCCTTGGCAGCGACTTCTTTCGCAGCCTTGGCGTCGTCGGCAACTTTCTTGGCGGCCTCATCGGCGCCGGCAGCGGCTTCCTTGCCGGCAGCAGCTTCCTTGGCGGCAGCGGCAATCGCGGCCTTTTCGGCGGCGTCGCGCTTGGCCTGTTCGGCAGCTTCGCGCTTGGCCTGCTCTTCAGCGGCCGCGGCTTGCGCCTTTTCTTCGGCTTCCAGCTTGGCCAGGCGTTCCTGCTTTTCACGCAGGTCGGCTTCCTGACGGGCGATCAGCTCGTTCTGGCGGGCCGCTTCTTCCTCGCGGCGTGCCTGTTCGGCAGGGTCGATCACCGGTTCTTCGGCCGCCTTGGTCGTGACCAGGTCGTCGCGCTGCACGAAGGTGCGCTTCTTGCGGACTTCGACCTGGATGGTGCGCGATTTACCCGACGAATCGGCTTGCTTGATCTCGCTGGTTTCCTTGCGCGTCACCGTGATCTTCTTCTTCTCGCCGGTATCGGCTGCGCCGTGGGTACGACGCAGATGGTTCAGCAGCTTGTCCTTATCATCTTTCGACAAGGGATCTGACGTCGAGCTTTTCTCGACGCCGGCCGAACGCAGCTGGGTCAGCAGCAGGTCTGCAGGCATCTTCAGCTCGGTGGCAAATTGGGCTACGTTGTTACTCGCCATTCAGTCCTCTTTTCTACGTGTCGCGACAGATGATAAAGAAATTTTCAAGCTTTGGCCGTTTCTACCAGGCTCCAGGCTTTCGCCTGCAGTGCTTTCGCCCGGTCGTCGTACTTGCCATCGACCAGTTTCATCTCGTCGTCGGTCACATCATTAAATTCACTCTTGATCAGGTCGCGAGCGCGGTCCGACGTCAGTGCCAGGATGGCGCCGAATTCGTCATAGGCCAGTGCCGCGAATGCTTCGACCGTCTTGATACCAGCCAGGCCAAGCTTGCCGGCAACGGTACGGTCCATGCCTTCCAGATTGACCAGAGCTTCTTCCATGCCTTCGAGACCTTCCTCGGAAGCGATCGCTTCGGTCACCAGCGCGTCACGGGCGCGGGTGCGCAGTTCGTTGACGGTGTCCTCATCGAACGATTCAATTTCCAGCATCTCGGAAATTGGCACGTAGGCGATTTCTTCCAGGCTCGAGAAGCCTTCTTCAACCAGGATATCGGCCACTTCCTGGTCGACGTCCAGTTTTTCCATGAACAGCGCGCGGATCGCGGCCGATTCTTGTTCCACCTTGTTCGCCGATTCCTCGGCGGTCATGATGTTGATTTTCCAGCCGGTCAGCTCGGACGCCAGGCGCACGTTCTGGCCCGAACGGCCGATCGCGATGGCCAGGTTTTCTTCGTCCACCACCACATCCATGGCGTGCTTTTCTTCGTCAACCATGATCGACGAAACATTCGCCGGAGCCAGGGCGCCGATCACGAACTGGGCCGGATCGTCCGACCACAGCACGATGTCCACGCGCTCGCCACCGAGCTCGCCGGTCACGGCCTGCACGCGCGAACCGCGCATGCCGACGCATGTACCGATCGGGTCGATGCGCTTGTCGGCCGTGAACACGGCGATCTTGGCGCGCACGCCGGCGTCACGGGCTGCCGATTTGATCTGCAGCAGGCCTTGTTCGATCTCTGGCACTTCCAGCTCAAACAGCTTCATGATGAAGTCTGGCGCAGTGCGCGACAGGATCACCTGCGGGCCACGCATATTGCGGTCCACACGCAGGATGAAAGCGCGCACGCGGTCGCCGATGCGCAGGTTTTCTTTCGGGATCATCTGGTCGCGCGGCAGGCGCGCTTCGATCTTGCCCGACTCGACGATCGCATCGCCGCGTTCCATGCGCTTGATGGTGCCGGTCACCAGCGAATCGCCGCGCTCCAAAAAGTCTTGCAGGATCTGCTCGCGTTCGGCATCGCGCACGCGCTGCAGCACGACCTGCTTGGTGTCCTGGGCAAAGCGGCGACCGAAGTCGACCGATTCGATCGGCTCTTCGATGTACTCGTCGACTTCGATATCAGGAATTTGTTCCTTGGCTTCGAAGTGCAGGATTTCCTGGTCAGGCAGCTGCAGGCCCGCTTCATCCGGCACCACGTGCCAGCGGCGGAAAGTCTCGAACTCGCCGGTGTCGCGATCGATCGACACGCGAATGTCGACTTCGCCTTCATAGCGCTTCTTCGTGGCCTGTGCCAGCGCGAACTCGAGCGCACCGAAAACGACTTCCTTGTCGACGTTCTTTTCGCGCGCAAGCGCATCCACCAGCAATAAAATTTCGCGACTCATGCTTTGCGACTCCTAAAATCCACCTGTGGCACCAAACGTGCCTTGTCCAATTCGGCCAGCGTAAATTCCATCAACGCCGGGCCATCCTTACTGTCAAATTCCAAACCGACCTTGTCGTTCTCGACGCCGCGCAGGATACCGGTGAACGTCTTGCGGTGATCACTGCCGGGCACCGCGACGCGCAGCTTGACCGTGCACTCATGGCCGGCGAAGCGCGCAAAATCGGCGAGGGTCCGTACCGGGCGATCGAGGCCCGGCGACGAAATTTCCAATCGTTCGTAATCGACGTTTTCCACTGTCAGCACGTGCGACAGCTGGTGGCTCACCTTGGCGCAGTCTTCGACCGTGATCGGGCCCTTTTCGTCCGCGTCGGCAGCCGGGAAATCGATGTATACACGCAGGATCCCGCGCTCGCCTCGCTCCACATCGACGAGGTCATAGCCGAGTCCACTGACTGTCGTGGCGATTAAGTCAAACTGCTGCACGGCACTTCTCCAGGGCTTTAAAACGATTTACCAAAAAAAAAATGGGCATCTGCCCATCTTTTTGTACTTACAACCCAACCAGATGAAAGCACTTGCACCAGTGTCACGCGAATCACGACTCGCGGATACAACATTCGGGAAGGACTTCGATTAGGCTGCAAATTATACTGCTTTTCCACTTCCCTCGCAATCTCCATACCACAAATGAGATTTTAAACAACAGTTGGCAGGGTGCTATGGATTACGAAACATTTTACGCCGATTGGACGGCGCATGCCCGGCCTGCACGCACTTGCGCAGACCGGTCATGAAGGGGCGTTCAGCCGCGACGGCCGCGGCGCGGCAGGCCGGACTCCGAGCCGCGCGGCCCCTGGCCGCTACGACGACCGGCGCCGCTGCCGGCGAAGCCGAAGGTCGTCTGCAGCGGGTCCGGCTGGCGCGGACGGCTACTGCTGGCGCCGCTGTTGCCGCCACCTTTGCCGCCACCCGCGCTGGCGCCACGACCCTTGCCGCCGCCCTGGCCGCCGAAGCCGCCCTGGCGACCGCCGGCAGGCTTGCCGCCCGGCACTGGACCGTTCAGGATGCCCTGGCCACGGGTACTGCCGACGCGCGCCACCGGCGGGCCGAAAGGATCGACGTTGCGGTTGGCGTCGGCGCGGTCGATGCGATTGCCATCGCTGCGATCGTTGCTGCGCTCGGCGCCGTGGTTGACGTCGGCGCGCATGCCGTTCGGACGCGGACCCTTGCCCTTGTGGCCGCCCTTGACATGCTTCTCGGGGGTAGCGCCCTTCTTTTCGACGCCGAAGGCCGTCATCAGCGCGCGCACATCGTTTTCCTCGAACTCTTCCCAACGACCACGCTTGAGGCCGCTCGGCAGGGTCATGGCGCCGTAGCGGGTACGGATCAGGCGCGAGACGGTCAGGCCGACCGCCTCGAACATGCGGCGCACCTCGCGGTTGCGACCCTCGCCGATCACCACGCGGTACCAGCGGTTGATGCCTTCGCCGCCGCCGTTCTGGATCTTCGAGAACGCCGCCTTGCCGTCGTCCAGCTCGACGCCGGACAGCAGCTTCTGGCGCATGCCTTCTTCGAGCTCACCCAGGGTGCGCACCGCGTATTCGCGGTCGATATTGTAGCGCGGGTGCATCAGCCGGTTGGCCAGGTCGCCCGAGGTCGTAAACAGCAGCAGGCCTTCGGTATTGAAGTCGAGGCGGCCGACGGCCAGCCACTTGCCGGCCTTCATGGTCGGCAGGCGGTCGAACACCGATGGACGGCCTTCCGGATCGTCATGACTGACGATCTCGCCGGCCGGCTTGTGATAGACCAGCACGCGCGGCGGCTTGCTGCTCACGCGGCGCTGGATCAGCTTGCCGTTGATGCGGACCGCATCGGTCGGCAGGATGCGCTGGCCGATATGGGCCGGCTCGCCATTGACCGACACGCGGCCGGCGACGATCAGGTCTTCCATGTCGCGGCGCGAACCCAGGCCGGCCTCGGCCAGCACCTTGTGCAGCTTCGGCGCATCGTCGTCGGCGGTCAGGTCGCGGCGCGCCGGCTTTGCCTGGGCATTGCTGCGCGCGCCTTCGTTGGCGTCGAAGTCATCCGAGGTCACGAAGGAGAACACATTGTCGGCTTCGCTGCCCGGCTGCTGCTTGCCACCCCTGCCCTGCGGCTGCTGCTTGCCGCCGCGGCCGATCTGCTTGGCCGGACGTCCGCCTTCGGTTGGACGAGCGCTTTGCTGGGTCGGACGGCCGCTTTGCTGACCGCGCTTGCCCTGCTTGGGCTGGCCGCGGCCGCGTGCTTCCTGCTTACCTTCTTGATTACCCTCTTGCGCGCCTTCCGGCGCGGCATCGATGCCAGCTTCGGGCGCCGAGGCAGCCTGCTCGGCGACAGCCGGCGCGGCGGCCTGCTGCAGTGCTTCGCGTTCGGCGCGCTTTTCGCGCATCTGGCGCGGGCCGCGCGGCTTGCGCGCTTCCTGGACTGGAGTGGCGTCGGCAGCGGCCGGCGCTTCAGCTGCTGCCGGCACTGCGGCCGACTCTTCTTTTGCGGCCTTGGTGGCGCGCGGCTTGCGGACCTTCGGCGCCGGCGCTTCGGCCGCAGGCGCAGCCTGCCCGGCGGCGACCGGCTCGGCGGCGACGGCCGCCTTGCGGGTGCGCTTCGGCTTGGCCGGCGCCTCGGCCACTACGGCCTCGCCTGGCGCAGTGTCGGCAACGGCAGCCGCCTTGCGCGTACGCTTCGGCTTGGCTGCTGCTTGCTCGCCTGCATCCACAGGCTTGGTCTCGTTTTGTTCAGTTGGGTTCATCGTTCGTGTCTTTATTGTGCTGACCCGCCTCGGCAATCCCGTCATCAAGCGTGTCGCGGATCGGAACTTCAACGGGTGAAGTAGCTAAATCTACATCGTCGGCGGGCGCGGAGGCGCCCACCTTGTCAAAATTGTCGTTCAATGCCGCCTCGAGGGCTTCCAGGCTGCGGCTGTCGGGGCCTTCGGCCAGCGGCTGCAGGGGCGGCAGCTGCGAGAGCGACGCCAGGCCCAGGTCGTCCAGGAACTGGCGCGTGGTGCCCAGCAGCGCCGGCCGCCCCACCACTTCGCGGTGGCCGACGACGTCGATCCAGCCGCGGTCTTCCAGCATCTTGACGGTCTGCGAATTGACCGCGACGCCGCGGATCTCTTCGATGTCGCCGCGCGTGACCGGCTGGCGGTAGGCGATGATCGCCAGCGTTTCCAGCGTCGCCCGCGAATACCTGGGCGGCTTTTCGGGCGAGAGCCGGTCGAGATAGGGCTTCATCTCGGGACGGCTCTGGAACCGCCAGCCCGAGGCCAGGCTGACGATCTCGATGCCGCGTCCATCCCAGTCCTGGCGCAGTTCTTCCAGCAAGATTTTGATCGTATCGGCGCCGACGCCGGCGCCAACCTGCCGTCCCTGCGGGTCGACCTCGGCGAACAGTTTCTTCATGCCATGGATCGACATCGGCTCGCGGGCGCATAGCAAGGCGGTTTCGAGGACTCTCTTGGCCTCGTCAGTATTCATATCGCGATGTCGTCAATCAAACAATTCGGCCAATCGGAGTCGGGACAGCATCAATGCGAGTGGCGCGCATGCCTGCGTGCCATGCGCCGGCTCTGTCGCCCTGCGCTCTGCTGCCTGAAACCGGAATCCGTGGGCCCGGCGCGCTGAGCGCCGGAGCTAATACATGGCGGGCAAGGAACCCGCCAGGAGCAACCCGCCTGCGCGACGGGCCGCTGGTGTTGATCTTCATTGCGAAACGAGGAACTCGGCGAGACTCGGCGAAACTCTGCTGTCTCTCAGGCACGCCCGCGATCGGGGCTTCGCCGGGGAGCGACTTGTGTTGCACGAGAGTGCGGCACGCGAGCGGACGACGTCGTTTCTTCCAACTGGCGGCCATTGTAACCGATAAAACCCCGCAGCGGACAAGGAGGCGGCGCTGCGATGCGCGCCTATTTGCGTCAGTCGGACAGTTTTTCCGACAAAATCGCCGATACGCCAAGGAATGCGGGGTACTCGGCCGTGATCACATAGGTCGGCACGTCGGCCAGGTAGCCGGCGAAGCGCCCCTTCTGCTCGAAGCGACTGCGGAACGAGGAACGGTCGAAGCGCGCCCCGAGGCGCGGCACGATGCCGCCGCCGATGTACACGCCACCCTGGGCCCCGAGGGTGACGGCTAGATTGCCGGCCACGGTGCCGAGCATGCCGCAGAAAGCTTCCAGCACCTCGTCGCACAGCGCGCATTCACCGTCGAGCGCGCGGCGCGAGATCTCGGCCGCGCCGAGGCGCTCGCCGGGGCGGCCGGCGCGCTCGGCCAGCGCACGGTAGATGAGCTCGACGCCAGCGCCGGACAGGAAGCGCTCGAACGACACGTGTTCGAACTCGCGCCAGGCATATTGCAGGATCGCGATTTCCTGCTCATTGACGGGGGCGAAGCTGACGTGCCCGCCTTCACTGCGCAGCGCGGTCCAGCTGTCGCCGCACGGCACCAGGCCGGAGACGCCGAGGCCAGTGCCGGCGCCCAGCAGGCCCAGCGCCGCGTCCGGCTGCGGCGTGCCTCCGCCCACCTGGCGTTTTTGCTCGCCCAGGTGTGGCAACGAACGCGCCAGCGCAGAGAAATCGTTGACCACCAGCAGGATCTCGAAACCGCATTCCTGCCGCAAGGCTTCAGTGGAAAATTCCCAGTGATGATTGGTCATGCGCACATAGTCGCCGTTCACCGGGTTGGCGATGGCGATCGCCGCATGGCGGATCGGCGACGCACTGCAGGCCTTGACCGCGGCGCTGCCTAGGTAGGCGCGCATGGCCTCGCCCAGGGTGGCATAGTCGGCGCAAGGCAGCACCTCGACCGCCTCGAGCCGGCCCGGACCCAGTTCCAGCACGAAGCGGCAGTTGGTGCCGCCGACATCGGCAAGCAGGCGGGCGCCGCCGCGGTGGAGGCGGTCGGTGGATGGGCTAAGCGGGGAGGCAGTCATGGTGGAGCGTGATTAAGAGACGCCCAAGCTTACTAAATTTTTTGCCCTGAAGACAAGTGTTTTCTGTAGTTTAGGTACACCACTCGCAACAGGATGGCTGAAAACATGCCATCCACCTATCAGCCCGAAGTAGTAGAACTACTTTTTTATTACAGTTGGAGAGAATCGCGCCAGTTGCCGGGCAGCGTGCCGGTCAGCAGGTCGCCGGATCGAGCTCGGGATCGTTGCCGCGCTGGGCGTTCCAGGCGTCGAGCCCGCCCTTGAGCGGCCGGGCACGATGGAAACCGTTGACCATGAACTGGCGCGCCACTTCAGCGGCGGTGACGTCGTCCGGACAGCTGCAATAGACGACGATGTGGCGGTCGCGGTCGAGCGAGGCCATCAGGTGTTCTGGCTGGCAGGCCTTGAAGATCACCGCGCCCGGGATCGCGGCTTCCATCTGCTGCGCGCTCAGGCTGCGCGCATCGATGATCACCGGATCGTGGCCGGCGTCGATCAGGGCCAGCACCTCGTCGATGTCGATGCGCTCGATCGCGCTGCGCGAGCGGTGGCGGCGCCGCTCGGCGTACTTGAAGGCGATAAACAGGGCCAGCAGGCCGGCCACGATCGTCAGCGCCGTGCTGCCCATGGTCGAGAGCGTATCGAGCACGCCATCGACGCTGTTATGGAACCAGACGCCGAGCAGGATGCCGGTGCCGCTCCAGAGCGCCGCGCCGCTCACCGCATACAGCAGGAACAGACGCGGGTTGACGCCCATGGCGCCCGACAGCGGCGCCGCGATGGTGTTGAAGCCGGGGACGAACTTGGACACCAGCAGCGACTTGACGCCGAACTTGCTGAAGCGGTCTTCGGTCTGGTTGACGCAGGAATCGGGGGACAGTGAAATCTTGCACAGCAGCCGCAGGATGCGCTTGCCGTAGAAGCGGCCGGCGCGGAACCAGAAGGCATCGCAGATCAGGCAGGCCAGGATGGCCGCCATCCATACCAGCTGCCAGCTCACGTCGGCGGTGACCGAGAGCGCGCCGGCCACGATCAGGACCGGATAGGCGGGTATGGGCAGACCGAACTGTTCGACGAGGACGATGCCGAACACGATCAGCACGCCATAGACTTGGAGGAGTTCGGCTAGCTGGGGCATTTTTGTATATTAGCGCAATTGTGTGGTCGGCACAGGAACACCCTCTATTCCCTTTGGCGTAAGCGCAACGCTGGGAACGGATGAGCGGTTTCTACAAGACGCCACGCGGAATCGCCGCCAACAGCGAGCGTGTATATGGATGCTGCGGGTCGCGGTACAGCGTATCGGAATCGGCCATCTCGACCACGCTGCCCTGGTGCATCACCATCACCTGGTCCGAGATGTACTTGACCACCGACAGGTCGTGCGAGATGAAGATATAGCTCATGCCGTATTCGTCCTGCAGGTCTTGCAGCAGGTTCAGCACTTGCGCCTGGACAGAGACGTCGAGCGCCGACACCGATTCGTCGCACACCAGGATCTCGGGCCGCATGGTCAGGCAGCGCGCGATCGCGATGCGCTGGCGCTGGCCGCCCGAGAATTCGTGCGGATAGCGGCCATAGGCGGCGTCCGGCAGGCCCACCCGCCCCAGCAAGCCGCGCGCCAGTGCCGTGCGCTCCATCTCGCCCGCGCCGATGCCGTGGATGCGCATCGGTTCCTGCAAGATCTGGCCCACCGTGAAACGCGGATTGAGCGAGGCATAGGGATTCTGGAAGATGATCTGGATCCGGCGCTTATAGGGCTGGTATTCGCGGTCGGACATGGCCAGCAGGTCGCGCCCCTCGAACAGCGCCGATCCGCCGCTCGCGCGGTGCAGGCGCAGCAGGGTCAGGCCCACCGTGGTCTTGCCCGAGCCCGACTCGCCCACCACACCCAGGGTCTTGCCGCGCCCCAGGGTGAACGAGACGTCCTTGACCGCCTTGAATTCGCGCTTGCCGAACAGGCCTTCGCGCAGCCAGAAACTCTTGGCCAGGTTATTGACCACCAGCAGCGGCTGGTCGTCCGGCGCCGTGCCGCGCACGCGCTGCGGTTGGTCCGGCACCGAATCGGACATCTGAGCGGGCAAGATGCGACCACCCAGATAATCGTCGATCACCGGCAGGCGCAGCGGCCGCGCATCGAGCGAGGGCCGGCAATGCAGCAGGGCCCTGGTATACGCGTCGACCGGAGCGCCGAACACCTGGCCGGCCGCGCCCTCCTCGCGCACCTCGCCGTGGCGCATCACGATCACGCGGTCGGCGATCTCGCCCACCAGGCCCAGGTCATGGGTGATGAACAGCACCGCCATGCGGCGCTCGCGCTGCAGGCGCGCGATCAGGTCCATGATCTGCTTCTGGATCGTCACGTCCAGCGCCGTGGTCGGCTCGTCGGCGATCAGGAGGCGCGGCTCGCAGGCGATGGCCATCGCGATCATCACGCGCTGCTGCTGGCCGCCCGACATCTGGCTCGGGTAGGCGTCGATCTTGCGCTCGGGGTCGGGGATGCCCACTTCATGCAGCAGCGCCAGCGTGCGCGCCCGCGCCGCCCGTTTATCCATACCCATGTGCAGGCGCAGGACTTCGCCGATCTGGAAGCCCACCGTGAACACCGGATTGAGCGAAGACATCGGCTCCTGGAAGATCATGGCGATGTCCTTGCCGCACAGCGCGCGCCGCTCGCGCAACGGCAGGCCCAGCAATTCGCGGCCGGCGAAGCGGATGCTGGCGCCGGGGTGCACGATCGTGGTCTGCTCCGGCAGCAGGCCCATCACGGCCAGCGAGCTGACCGACTTGCCGCTGCCCGACTCGCCCACCAGCGCCACCGTACTGTTCGCCGGCACGTCGAACGAGATGCCCTTCAGCGCCTCGAAGGTGTTCGTCTTGTCGGTGCGAAAAGCGATGCGCAGGTCTCGCACTTGCAGCAATGGTTCCTGGTTCATGGTTCCTGGGGCATTTTAGTGTGTCATTTGATCTTGGGGTCGAGCGCATCGCGCAGCGCATCGGCAAACAGCGAGAAGCTCGTCACCAGCAGCGCCATCGCGCCGGCGGCCGCCGCCAGCTGCCACCATTTGCCGAGGATCAGTTCATTTTGCGCCTCGTTGAGCATGCTGCCCCAGGAGACGGTGCCGACCGGCACGCCAAAGCCCAGGAAGGACAGGATCACCTCGGCCTTGATGAAGCCCACCACCAGGATCGACATCTGCACCAGCGCCACGTGCGAGACATTGGGCAGGATGTGGCCGAACATGCGCTGCCACCCCGACGCGCCGATGGCATCGGCCGCCATCACGTACTCGCGCGCGCTGTGCTTGATGTATTCGGCGCGCATCAGGCGATACGGCCCGGTCCAGCCGGTCAGGCCGAGGATCAGCACGATAGTGGCCACGCCTTTTTGCTGGAGCACGGCGGCCACGGTCAGGATCATGAGGATCGCCGGGATCGCCGTGAAAATGCTGTAGAACCAGTTGAACAGGTCGTCGACCCAGCCGCCATAAAAGCCCGAGACGGCACCGAACAGGGTGCCGAGCATCACCGCCAGCAAGGCCGCCACCAGGCCCACCACGATCGAGGTCTCGCCGCCCTTGATGGTTTTCTTGACAATGTCGTGGCCCCATTTGTCGGCGCCGAACGGCAGCGTCGTGCGCTTTTCCACTGGCGGATGGGCTTGCGCCACCTGCGCCTCGAGCTCGGCCAGGTCAATCGCCAGCGGATCGAAGGCGTTCGGCGGCGTGGCGCGCGGCAGCTGGGCCCTGGCCAGCGCGCGCGCCGTGGCGTCGGCGCCGACGAAGGTGGGCGGCGCATAGTTGACCGCCACCTCGTCTTCCCAGTCACCCGCCAGCATGCCCGTGGCGGACAACAGCACCAGCAGCAGGAAAGCGGCGACGACGGCCAGCGCCGCCATCCCGACGCGGTCGGCGCACAGGCGCCGCCAGGCCAGCGTCCACAGGCCGGGTGAGCGCGTTTGCACAGGCGTGTGCAGGGTCGTCATGGTCATTTGAGCTGCACGCGTGGATCGACCGCCTGGTACAGCAGGTCGGCCAGCAGGTTGAACACCATGGTCGCGGCGGCCACGTAGACCGTGATCGCCTTGATCACCGGGAAGTCGCTGCGTTCGACGGCCAGGATCACTTCGCGGCCAATGCCGGGAATGCCGAAGAAGCGCTCGAGCAGGAAGGCGCCGATCAGTAGCGCCGGCAGATTGGCCATCACGTGGGTGATGATCGGGATCGCGGCATTGCGCAGCACGTGGACCCAGACAATGCGGCGCTCCGGCAAGCCCTTGGCGCGCGCGGTGCGCACATAGTCCTGCCCTGCTTCGTCGAGCACGAAGCTGCGGTACAGGCGCAGGGTCGGCGCGATCGAGACAGCCAGGCCGATGATGATGGGCAGCAGCGCATAGCGCAGCAGGTTCTCGCCCAGGCTATTGCCCCAGCCCTGGACCGGAAACAGCCCCAGCTGGTAGGCGAACACGTACTGGAACACGATGATGTAGACCAGGATCGAGATCGACATCCCGACCGTGCAGGCGACCATCACGGCGCGGTCGGTCAGCGAGCCGCGCACGAAGGCGATCGCCAGCGCCAGCGCGATACCGAATACGGTTTCCAGCACCGTCAGCGGGATCAACACGGTCAGCGACGGGCCCAGTCGGCTGCCGATGATATGGGATACCGGCTCGCCCGTGCTCCAGGCGTTGCCGAAGTCGAAGGTCAGGATCTGCTTGACGAAGATCCACAGCTGCACGGTATAGGGCTGGTCGGTGCCGAGCTGGCGCCGGATATTCTCGATGGCGCCCGCATCGGCCATCTTGCCCGCCAGCAGGTAGGCCGGATCGCCGCCAACCCAGTTGAACAAGAAAAACACCAGCAACACGACGCCGGCCATCGTCGGCAGCATCTGCCACAAGCGGCGCAAGACATAAGCAAACATTGCACTCCCGAATTTGCGGATTGGGCGAATGGACCGCCTCTGGCTTTGCCGCCTAGCCAAATCCTGGATGACAAAAACGACACGATAGCGCATATCCGCGCCCACCAACAGCCGCGCAATCTTATGCTCCGATAGTCCCAGGTTATTACTATGTAATGACACAATCATCAGAGATTCGTATAAGAACCTTGCCGGCCATGTCAAATATGCAATCCGCATTTTTCACAACATCGTGCTTATAAAATATAGTTTGAACGAATTAAATATCAAATCGAACTATATTTTCCGCATGATATTTCAATTTCCGAGTTTTGTGACTTTTGTGTGACTAGCATCAAAAAAATAAATTGTAAAGACAAGTTATCAGGTAGTTGTATTTTGCACGGTGCATACGTTACCAATTGACACTATGTATTGGTAAATGTTTTTATTGCTAAGTAGTAAAAACATGTCGTGTCCATATCACACGGCGATTCACTGACTTTACTGGCCGGCGCAACCCGCCGCCAGGTCTTACGGGGAAGACTCACTATGATGGTTGAAACTGTGTTATCTCGATCGGTACGCCTGATCTGCGCCGGCGGCGTTGCCGTCGCCTTCAGCGCTGCCCACGCCCAGGAAACCGCGCCTGCCGCCGAATCGCTGCAACGGGTGGAAGTGACCGGCTCGCGCATTGCGACCGCGAACCTGGAAAGCGTCAGCCCGGTGACCGTGGTCAATGCCAAGGACATCAAGATGGAAGGTGTCCGCTCGGTCGAGAACCTGCTGAACAACCTGCCCCAGGTCTTCGCCGACCAGGGTGGCTCGGTGTCGAACGGCTCGTCCGGCACCGCGACCGTCAACTTGCGTAACTTCGGCGCCGACCGCACCCTGGTGCTGGTCAATGGCCGCCGCCTGCCAGCCGGCAGCCCGCGCAATACCGCAGCCGACCTGAACCAGATTCCCGTGGGCCTGATCAAGCGCGTCGAAGTGCTGACCGGCGGCGCCGGCGCCATCTACGGCTCGGACGCCGTGGCCGGCGTGGTCAACTTCATCATGGACGACCGCTTCCAGGGCGTCCAGATCGACGCCAACTACCAGTTCTACAACCACGACCAGAACGGCGGCCCGGTGGCCGACGCCGCCAACCGCCGCAACTTCCCGCTGCCGGGCGACAAGGGCGCCGACGGCAAGGTCAAGGACATCACCCTGACCATGGGCGGCAACTTCGCCGATGGCAAGGGCAATGCCGTCGTCTTCTTCGGCTACAAGAAGGAAGACGCGCTGCTGCAGTCCGAGCGTGACTTCACCTCCTGCGCGCTGAACGGTTCCACCGTGGGCAACACCTTCAACTGCGGCGGCTCCGGCACCAGCTTCCCGGGCCAGTTCATCACCGCCACCGGCCTGAAAACCGTGGCCGACGCCAATGGCGGCGTGCGCCCCTACGTGTCCGCCAGCGACGCCTATAACTTCGGCCCGCTGAACTACTTCCGCCGTCCGTCCGAACGCTATACCTTCAGCTCGTTCACCCACTACGACATCAACGAGAAGGCCCGCCTGTACGCCGAGGCCAGCTTCCACGACGACAGCACCGTGGCCCAGATCGCGCCATCGGGCCTGTTCGGCCTGGACGCTTCCGGCGCCAACGCGATCCGTTGGGAAAACCCGCTGCTGTCCGACGCCTGGCGCAGCGCGCTGGGCATGAGCGGCCCCGGCGACACCGCCGACGTCGTCGTCCTGCGCCGTAACGTCGAAGGCGGTGGCCGCCGCGACGACCTGCGCCACACCTCCTACCGCGGCGTGATCGGCGTCAAGGGCGACATCGGCAACTGGCAGTACGACGCCTTCGCCCAGGTCGGCAAGGTGCTGTACTCGGAAACCTACTTCAACGACTTCTCGGTCTCGCGCAGCGCACGTGCGCTCGACGTGGTGCCGGGCGCCAACGGCCAGCCGGTCTGCCGCAGCACCCTGAACGGCGTCGACCCGAACTGCGTCCCGTACAACATCTGGAGCCTGGGCGGCGTGACCCCGGAAGCGCTGACCTACCTGCAGACCCCTGGCTTCCAGAAGGGCCACACCTCGCAGACCGTGCAGGGC
This sequence comes from Massilia sp. Soil_C_3, assembly GCF_057657035.1. Classification (NCBI taxonomy): domain Bacteria; kingdom Pseudomonadati; phylum Pseudomonadota; class Betaproteobacteria; order Burkholderiales; family Oxalobacteraceae; genus Massilia; species Massilia sp. Soil_C_3. Next base: position 527,376 of record NZ_JBDGJG010000001.1, on the reverse strand, counting down.
ATCAACCTGTCGTCCGACCTGGGCGAGTACGGCATCAAGCTCCCGACCAGCAATGAAGGCGTGGGCGTGGCGCTGGGCTGGGAACACCGCACCGAGAAACTCGAACTGAACTCGGACGTCGCCTTCGAAAGCGGCGACCTGGCCGGCCAGGGCGGCCCGACCAAGAACGTGAGCGGCCAATTCAGCGTGCGCGACTACTTCGCCGAAACCCGCATCCCGATCCTGCAGAACGTGCCGTTCGCCGACCAGCTGACCCTGACCGGCAGCTACCGCAAATCGGACTACTCGACCGGCCAGGACACCAGCTCCTACGGTCTGGGCCTGGAGTGGGCGCCGATCGAGCAGGCCAAGTTCCGCTTCAGCTACCAGCGCGCGGCGCGCGCCGCCAACGTGGTCGAGCTGTTCACCCCGGCTGGCCTGGCCCTGTTCGGCATGGGCGCCGATCCTTGCGCCGGTGCCAGCCCGTCCGCAACTCTGGAGCAGTGCGCCCGCACCGGCGTCACCGCAGCCCAGTACGGCAACATCCTGAATTCGCCGGCACAGCAGTACAACCAGATCATCGGCGGCAACACCGACCTGGAACCGGAGAAATCGGACTCGTACACCCTGGGCTTGGTGCTGACCCCGACCCGCAACACCTCGCTGACCATCGACGCCTTCGACATGAAGGTCAAGGGTGTGATCGGCGGCCTGCCAGCCACCACCACCCTGAGCCAGTGCCTGGAAACCGGCGACCCGCAGTTCTGCGGCCTGATCACGCGTGACCGCCTGGGCAGCCTGTGGACCCTGGAATCGTCGAACATCGTCGCCACCAACCAGAACCTCGGTAGCCGTTCCACCAAAGGCGTCGACCTGGGCGCCAACTGGAACACCAAGCTCGGCGCATGGGGCAACCTGAACCTGTCGCTGATGGGCACCTACCTGAAGGAGTTCAAGCAGGAAGACTTCCCGGGTTCGGGTGAGTATGACTGCGCCGGCCTGCACGGCACCACCTGCGGTACGCCGCTGCCGAAATGGCGCCACAAGCTGCGCGCCGTCTGGGGCACCCCATGGCGCGGCGTCGAGCTGGGCGCAACCTGGCGCTACGTGCGCAGCACCGATCTCGACTACACCAGCGACAATCCGCTGCTGGCAGGCGATTTCGAAACGGGCGACGCACGCCTGGGCGCGCGCAGCTACCTGGACCTGACCGCCGGTTGGCAGATCAACCCGATCTTCTCCCTGCGCGCCGGCATGAACAACGCGCTGGACAAGGATCCACCACTGTCGGGCGTGCTGGCCGATGTGTACGGCAACGGCAACACCTATCCACAGGTGTTCGACGCGATGGGCCGTCACGTGTTCCTGAACCTGTCCGCCAAGTTCTAATCCTCACGGGCTAGACACAAGAAGGGCGCACCTCGGTGCGCCCTTCTTCATCTTCACAGCGGCGCTTCCAGCGCCGCTTGCCGTTTTACTCCTGCCGCAGCCGGCGCTGGCGCACCGCCGCCGCCAATCCTTCCAGCACGCCCACGCTGGTGTCCCAGTCGATGCAGCCATCGGTCACCGACTGGCCATAGGTCAGTTCCTTGCCCGGCACCAGATCTTGCCGTCCCGCCACCAGGTGCGACTCGATCATCACGCCGACGATGCGGTCGTCGCCGCCCGCGATCTGGGCCGCGATGTCGGCGCACACCGGCACCTGGTTCTCGGGCTTCTTGGAACTGTTCGCATGCGAGGCGTCGATCATCAGGCGGCTGGCCAGGCCGAGCGCGGCGATCTGGCGGCAGGCCTCCTCGACGCTGGCCGCATCGTAGTTCGGCGTCTTGCCGCCACGCAGGATAATGTGGCAATCCTCGTTGCCCGAGGTCGACACGATGGCCGAGTGGCCGCCCTTGGTCACCGACAGGAAGTGGTGCGGCTGCGACGCGGCCTTGATCGCCTCGGTCGCGATCTTGATATTGCCGTCGGTACCGTTCTTGAAACCGACGGGGCACGACAGGCCGGAGGCCAGCTCGCGGTGGACCTGCGACTCGGTGGTGCGGGCGCCGATCGCGCCCCAGCTGACGAGGTCGGCGATGTACTGCGGGCTGATCACGTCGAGGAATTCGGTGCCGGCCGGCAGGCCCATCTCGTTGATGTCGCGCAGCAGCTCGCGCGCCATGCGCAGACCGTCGTTGATGCGGAAGCTGTTGTCCATGTACGGATCGTTGATCAGGCCCTTCCAGCCGACCGTGGTGCGCGGCTTCTCGAAATAGACCCGCATCACGATCTCGAGCTCGCCCTTGAGGCGCTGGCGCTCCTCGACCAGCTTGCGCGCGTACTCGAGCGCGGCCTTCGGATCGTGGATCGAGCACGGTCCGATCACCACCATCAGGCGGTCGTCCTGGCCGTGCAGGATGCGGTGCAGGTCGACGCGCGCGCCGCTTGCTGTCTGCTCGGCCTGCGGGGTCACCGGGAACTCGCGGATCAGGTGCGAGGGCGGCGTCAGTTCCTTCATTTCACGGATGCGTAAATCGTCGGTGCGGGGCATGCTGGGACTCCCTTTCGTGCTGTTCTGTGCTGATCTTGTTCAGGACTGGAAATAAAAAAACCGCCATCGCTGGCGGTTTGTCTGGATGCTGCCGGGACGTTTTACTGCGCGTACCCGCCGCTACTCCACCGCCTGGGGCTGGAATGGCTAAAGTAAAAAAAGCGGGTAAAGAAAGCGTGGCGCATGGTGTCGTCCGGGTTTGGTCGAATTGACTATAACAACAAGGCATGAAAGTTGGCAAGCCTTTTGTCGCGCGTTCCACGCTTGTACAGACAACAATCGGTTGCAGCAATCTGACATCCCTCCTTGCGCATGAGCGCCACCTGATGCGCATCTTGCGCTACCTCATTCCCGACGCGGCTACCGATGCAACAGTCGATTCAAGCCCGGCTGCCGCTCGTGTTGATTGTAGACACAAACAGGTACTAAGAGGTGCCAAGGTAGTGATCTGCAATAAGGATCTGGCCCTCACCAGCGCGGCATCCGAATATTCCCATCCACTGGAGTGTCGGACCATGACTGAAACCCTGCTTTCCCGTTCCGTGCGCCGCCTGTTCGCGGGCGGCGGCGCCGCCGGCCTGGCGCTCGCCGGCCCCGTGCTGCTGGCCCTGCCCCACCCTGCTCTCGCGCAAGAGGCTGCTCCCGTGGCCCGCGTCGAGATCACCGGCTCGAACATCCGCCGCGCCCAGGCCGAGACCGCGTCCAGCGTGCTCACCGTCAACCGCAACGACATCGAGCGCTCGGGCAAGACCACGGTGGCCGAGCTGCTGCAGACCCTCGCGGTCGACAACCAGGGCTCGGTGCCGATGAGCTTTGGCAGCGGCTTCGCAGCCGGCGCCTCGGGCATCTCGCTGCGCGGCCTTGGCACGGCCTCGACCCTGGTGCTGCTCAACGGCCGCCGCATGGCGCCCTACGGCCTGGCCGACGACGGCCAGAAGGTATTCGCCGACCTGAACGTGATCCCGACCGACGCCGTCGAGCGCATCGAGATCCTCAAGGACGGCGCCTCGGCCATCTATGGTTCGGACGCGATTGCCGGCGTGGTCAACATCATCCTGCGCCGCAATTTCCAGGGCACCAGCGCACGCGCCCTGTACGGCAGCGGCGAGGCCGGCGACGGCCAGCAGCACAACCTGGCCCTGGCCTGGGGCTTCGGCAACCTCGACACCGACCGCTACAACGTGCTGGTCAACGTCGAGTACAAGCACACGCAAGAAATCTGGTACCGCAACCGCGGCAACCGCGACTACATCGGCAAGATCGACCTGCGGCCCTATGGCTATTCGGCCCAGGAAGGCTTTGGCGGCACCGGCGCCATCACCGGCAACAACCAGTCGGGCAACGCCATCAACGGCAATGTGCGCAACCCCGACACGCTGGACTACTACAACCGCGGCAACCTGGCCGGACCCGGCTTCACGCGCACCTTCCCGGGCGCCGCCTGCGGCAACTTCACCAACCACCCGCAGGGCGATCCGGGCGGCGGCTGCCTGGTCGACTCAGGCTTCCTGTACAACCAGATCCAGCCCGACAGCGAAAACCTGTCGCTGTACACCCGCGGCACGCTCAAGTTGCAGGGCGATACCGAGGCCTATGCCGAACTGAATCTGTACAACAGCCTGGCCCAGTCCAGCACCACGCCGAACCCGATCGCGGCCAGCGTCGGCTATCCTGGCGGCCCGGTCAGCAACGCCGGCGTCCAGCTCGGCGCCGAGCACCCCGACAACCCGTACTTCGGCAGCGCGGCGCGGCTGCGCTACCTGCCCTTCGACGTCGGTCCGCGCCAATCCGACATCTCTTCGAACTTCCTGCGCGCCCTGTTCGGCGCGCGCGGCACAAGCGGCGCCTGGGATTGGGATACCTCGCTGCTGTATTCGACCAGCAGGGTCGACAACGACCGCCGCGGCTACCTGCAGCGCGACGCCACCTTCGCCCTGCTCGACCCGTCGCCCGAGAACGTGGCGGCGGCCCAGGCCAATCCCGGCTACCGCGCCCTGCCGGCGGGTTCCTATTGGCGCATCGCCGAAAGCGCGGGCCTGAATTCGCCGGGCGTGTACGCCGCCCTGTCGCCGACCATCTCCAACGATGCCAAGACCGAGATCGCCCAGGTCGACTTCAAGGCCTCGCGCGAGATCGGCAAGCTGGCCGGCGGCGCGGTGGGCGTGGCCCTGGGCGCCGAATTCCGCCACGAATCGGCGCGGCTGGATCCGACCGAAGGTACCGAGCGCGGCAATATCATCGGCCTGGGCTATTCGGCCTATGACGGGCAGCGCAACGTGACCGGCATTTATGGCGAGGTGCTGGCGCCGGTGCTGCCGGGGCTCGAACTGACCGGCGCCATGCGCTACGACCACTTCACCGACGTGGGCGACGCCTGGACCCCGAAGGTCGGCGTCAAGTGGAACCCGCGGCGCGAGCTGGCGCTGCGCGCCACCTGGGCCAAGGGCTTCCGCGCGCCGAGTCCGGCCGAGAACGGCGTCGGCGGCCTGGCGGCCTTCGCCAACGCCACCGATCCGGTCCGCTGCGCGCTGGGCGTGCAGACCGCCTGCAGCCCGGCGTCGGTGTCGGTGATTACATCGCCCAACCAGGACCTGAGCCCGGAACGCTCGAAGAGCTGGAATATCGGCGCGATCTGGGATCCGCTGCCGCGCACCAGTTTCTCGCTCGACTTTTGGAACATCAAGCGCAAGAACGAGATCAACCAGCAACAGATTGATGCCGCGATCGCGGCCGGCGACGTGGCGCGCGATCCGAGCACGGCGGTACCGACGATTCCGGGCGACCCGGGCGCGATCACGGCGGTGCTGGCCGAATACGTGAACTCGGCCGAGACCGAGGTGCGCGGCATCGACCTCGACGCGCGCCAGGGCTTCGGGCTGCCGAACAACTGGGGCACCCTGACCTTCGACGTCAAGTACACCTACCTCGACAAGTGGGAGCGCACCGAACAGGACGGCACCACGCGCGATTACGCTGGCACCCACGGCAACTGCGACGTCAGCAACTGCATGGGCACGCCGGACCACAAGGCCAACCTGCGCGCGACCTGGGAGCGCGCCAACTGGCGCGTGTCGGCCAATGTCAACTACCGCGGGTCGATCGACAACACCTTCTTCAAGGACGATCCGGAAGGCTGCGCCAGCCACTTCGCCAACGGCGACGATGCGCCGAGCGATTGCGAACTGGCTTCGTTCACCACGGTCGACCTGGTGTTCCGCTGGAAGCCGCAGCCGCGCTGGGAAATCTACGGTTCGATCCAGAACGTGTTCGACAAGCAGGCGCCGCTCGATCCGCTGACCTATGGCGCGGTCTCGTACAACCCGCTCGACTATTACGGCGCGATCGGCCGCTTCTTCACGCTGGGGGCGAGATACGCGTTCTGATGTGATTGCGGTTAAACGCGAAGAGTTGCTCGTGCCGGTGGCACGAACAACTCTTCTCGTCAGCGCAGGAGCGGAGGTCGATCAACCGCCGAAGTGATAATTCAACTCGACCCAGCCGGTACGGCCTGCCGGGCTGTAGCTGCCCACCGCATAATTCGGCCAGCCGCCGGTCGTGTCGTGCTTGATGCGGTCGAACACATTGTTGACGATGGCCGACAGGGTCAGGCGGTCATTCACGCGATACACGACGCTGGCGTTGACCAGGGTGGTCGGCGTCAGGTAGTCGGTCTGCGCCGAGTTCGGGATCTTGCCGTAGCGGGTGGCGAACACGGTCGACGACCAGGCGCCCCCGTTCCAGTTCAGGCTGGCCGCCAGCTTGTCCGGCCAATCCGAACTGGTGAGCGAATTGAGTTCGTCGCGCACCGTGTCGCCGGCAAACTGTTTCGAGCGGCGGGTCAGGGTCTTCGAATAATTGCCGCGCAAAGTGAACGTGCCCCAGGCCGCGGTGCGCAGTGCATAGCGGGCGCTCACGTCGATGCCGCTGCTCGATTCCTGGGCCGCATTGATCGGATTGACGCGGATCTCGCGGATCTCGCCCGGACGCACCGGCGAATTGGCCTCGTAGCGGGTGATGCGCGAGATCGTGTCCGCGCACAGCGAAGACCCGATATCCAGCGAGCCCAGGCGGCAGGCCGCTTCGTCGCGCAGCAGCTGGTCGGCCGACAGATTGGTCACCAGGTCGTCGATCTTGATGTCCCAGTAATCGACCGAGGCATCGAAGTTCGTGCTCGGCGACCAGACGATGCCGGCGCCATACGACTTGCCCTGCTCCGGCTTGAGGTCGGCGCTGCCGTACTGCACGTAGTCGGCGCCCGGCGAGTAGCTGGCGAATTCGCAGTTCGCCAGCGGCTGGCCGGTCAGGCCGCAGCGGTAGTGGTCGGTGGTCGACGAGTAATAGCCGGTGCCGCGCGCCTTGTAGATGTAATTCATGTCCGGCGCGCGGAAGCTGGTGGCGTAGTTGGCGCGCACCAGCAGCTCGCGGGTCGGCCGCAGCTCCAGGCCGCCGGCATAGGTGAACTTGCCGCTGTCGCGCTCGGCGAATTCATACCGGTCGTAACGGCCGGCCAGGGTCGCGGTCAGGATCTTGTGCAAGGGGATGCTGGCCTCGGTGCCGAGCGCATAGCGGTTGCGGGTGCCGGCCGTGACGGCGGTGTTCGGCGCCAGGTTGAAGTAGCCGGCGTTGATGCGCTCGTCGGGTGCGTTGGTAAAGCCCTGGCGGCCGGCTTCGGCCACCACCGCCAGTTGCAGCGGGCCGGCCGGCAGTTGTGCTACTTCCCCATTGGCGCTGGCCGACACCGTGTGGGTCCAGGATTCGTCGTCGCTTTCGGCATAGCCGGTGATGGTCCCGAATTCATCCGGGTTCACGCGGGTCGCCAGCCGCGCCGGGTCCGGCGCGTAGATGGCGACGCCGCTGGCGTCCGTTCCCAGGCGCGGCCCGAGGAAGAAGCTGTCGATGTTCGACAGTGCGCGCGGGGTCTTGCCCTTGCTCTCGTACCACGAGGCGCTGTAGCCGGCTTCCCACTTCCAGCTGGTGCCGGGCACGATGCCGCGCGCGCCGAGCGAGGCGGCGACGGCGCCGTCTTCCCAGAAGCGGTTGTAGCGCGACAGGCCGCCCATCTCTTCCGGCGAAATGTAGCGGGTCCAGGCTTCGTAATGGCCCGTGCCCTGGTTCAGGAAGTAACCGTTGTTGAGAGAGTTCGACGTCCACGACGGACCGCGCGTGTTGTTGACCGTATTGTTACGGCCCAGCAGGACGTCGGCGAACAGCGTCGTGTTCTCGTCGAGCTCATAGGTGGCGCTGCCGAAGGCGTTCTTGCTCTGGTTCTCGGTCTGCACCGACCAGTAGGTGGGACTCACTTTATTGCTGGCGCAGTAGTTACCGGTGCGCGAAGCGTAGTTGACGACGCTGCCGCCGAACAGGTCGCCCAGTTGCCCGCAGGTCGCGCCCGGATCGATGTAGCGCCCCACGGTGGCGTCGCGCCGCGACAGCATATTGGTCGGGGCGCCCGAACGTTCGGCCATGAAATCGCGCTGGTAGGCGCCGATCGGATTGCGTTCCGAGTACTCGAGCGCGAACACGGTGCTCAGGCGGTCGAACTGCTTGCCGCCAGTGACTTGCACGCGCCGCTCGGAGCCGCCGCTGCGGCTGGTGCCACCGAGCTTGACGTTGACGTCGACGCCCTCGGCCTTTTTCTTGAGGATGATGTTGACCACGCCGGCGATCGCGTCCGAGCCATAGATGGCGGAAGCGCCGCCGGACAGGATCTCGATGCGTTCGACGATCGACGATGGAATGTTCGCCAGGTTGGTGAAGTTGACCGTGCCCTCATACGCGATCGGGAAATCGGCCAGACGCCGGCCATTGAGCAGGACCAGCGTGTGGTTTGGCCCCAGGCCGCGCAGGCTGATGGTGTTGGCCGACGGCGTGAAGGTATTGCCGAAGTCGGCGCCCTGCACGAAGCCGCTGTTCTGCACCTGGTTGTTCAGGGCGTCGAACACGTTCTTGTAACCCTGGCGCGTGATCTCGTCGCCGGTGATGACGGTGACCGCCGATGGACCGTCCAGCTGCGCGCGGGCGATGCGCGAACCGGTGACGAGGACCGACGCGGGCGCGGCGTTGGTGGTGGTGGCGGCCGACGCATCGGCGGAGGTCGACGCCGTCTGGGCGTGGGCCAGCAACGGCGCGCCGATGGCGGCGGCCAGGAGGTAGGTATGTTTCATGATTGGCTTGTTTTTATTGGGAAACGAACTCTAACAAGCCAACAAGTCAGTACAAACGAATTATTCTGAGCAACTTTATAACAATAATGTTTGGCGCTGTCCGCACCAGTAAAAACGCCCGGCGCAAGGCCGGGCGTTTTTATCGAAGAACAGAAAACCGGATCAAGCGGTGCCGCCCACCGTTACCCCATCGATGCGCAGGGTCGGCTGGCCGACGCCCACCGGCACGCTCTGGCCCTCCTTGCCGCATACGCCGACGCCCGAATCCAGGCGCATGTCGTTGCCGATCATCGAGATGCGGTTCATCACTTCCGGGCCGTTGCCGATCAGGGTTGCGCCCTTCACCGGATAGGTGATCTTGCCGTCCTCGATCATATAGGCCTCGCTGGCCGAGAACACGAACTTGCCGTTGGTGATATCGACCTGGCCGCCGCCGAAATTGGCTGCGTAGATGCCGTTCTTGACCGAGGCCAGGATTTCCTGCGGGTCCTTGTCGCCGCCGAGCATATAGGTATTGGTCATGCGCGGCATCGGCAGGTGGGCGAACGATTCGCGGCGCGCATTGCCGGTGACCGGCATCTTCATCAGGCGCGCATTCATCGTGTCCTGGATATAGCCCTTCAGGATGCCGTCCTCGATCAGCGTGGTGCACTGAGTCGGGTTGCCTTCGTCGTCGATGTTCAGCGAACCGCGGCGGTCTTGCAGGGTGCCGTCGTCGACCACGGTCACGCCCTTGGCCGCCACGCGCTGGCCGATCATGCCGGCATACGAGGACGAGCCCTTGCGGTTGAAGTCGCCCTCCAGGCCGTGGCCGACCGCCTCGTGCAGCAGCACGCCGGGCCAGCCCGGTCCCAGCACGATGGTCATCGGACCGGCCGGGGCCGGACGCGCCTCCAGGTTGACGCAGGCCGATTTGACGGCCTCGGTGGCGTAGCGGTCCAGCACCTCGTCGTCGAAGTAGCCATAGTCGAAACGGCCGCCGCCGCCCGAGGAGCCGACTTCGCGCCGGCCGTTCTGCTCGGCGATCACGGTCACCGACACGCGCACCAGCGGACGGATGTCGGCCGCCAGCACGCCGTCGCTGCGCACCACCAGCACCACGTCGTATTCGCCGGCCAGGCCCGCCATCACCTGCACCACGCGCGGATCTTTTGCGCGCGCCATCTTTTCGACGCGCTCGAGCAGTTTCATTTTCGCGGTCGCGTCGAGCGAGGCCAGCGGATCGTTGGGCAGGTAGAGCGAGCGGCCGCCGGTGGGCAGCGCGCTGCCGGCCACCTTGATGCGCCCGGCGCCCTGGCGACCGATGGTGCGGGTGGCGGCGGCAGCGTCGAGCAGCGCCGCTTCGGAAATCTCGTCGGAATACGCAAACGCCGTCTTGTCGCCCGAGATGGCGCGCACGCCGACGCCCTGGTCGATCGAGAAGCTGCCGGTCTTGACGATGCCTTCTTCCAGGCTCCAGCCTTCGCTCTTGGTGAACTGAAAGTACAGGTCGGCGTAGTCGACCTTGTGCGTGAACATCGTCCCCAGCGCGCGCAGCAGCTTGCCCTCGTCGAGGCCGAATGGCGTCAACAGCACGTCGCGGGCGACGGCGATGGAGGAAAGATTCGGTTCGAATGGAGTCATGTATGCGTTCGGTATTTTCTGGGATAGGTCATTGTGCCATATCCAGTGTTTTCACACTGGACGCATGCTGGACGCGTCCACGCCATTCCTTACATCTTGCGGTGGCGCAATGCCGGCAAGCTCTCGCGCACCCCGGCCAGGTAAGCCGGATCGAGTTCACCCGCGACCACGCCCTCGCCTTCCGGCAGCACCGCCTTGACCTCGCCCCAGGGGTCGACCAGCATGCTGTGTCCGTAGGTGCGGCGGCCGTTGACGTGCATCCCGCCCTGGGCCGCGGCCAGCACATAGCACTGGTTCTCGATCGCGCGCGCGCGCAGCAGCACTTCCCAATGCGCGCGGCCGGTGGTGTGGGTGAAGGCGGCCGGCACGATGATCAGGGCGCACTCGCCCATCGCGCGGTACAGCTCGGGGAAACGCAGGTCGTAGCACACCGACAGGCCGACCCGGCCGAACGGCGCATCGAACACGCCCACCGTCTCGCCCGGCACGATGGTGCGCGCCTCGTCATACGATTCGGCGCCCTTGTTGAAGCCGAACAGGTGGATCTTGTCGTAGCGGCTCATCGACCGGCCCTGCGGGTCATAGACAAGGGTGGTGTTGAGCACCTTGCCGGCCTCTCGCGAGACCATCGGCAAGGTGCCGCCGACCAGCCAGATCCCGTGTTCGCGCGCCAGCCGCGCCATGCCCTCCTGGATCGGGCCGCTGCCCGGCTGCTCCGCGTGCGCGACCTTGTCGGCATCAACCATGCCCATGATCGGCCAGTATTCCGGCAGGGCCACCAGGGTGGCGCCCCGGCCAGCGGCCTCGGCCACCAGGCGGCGCATGGTGGCCAGGTTCTCGCCGACCTCGGGGGTGGAAACCATCTGGATCGCGGCTACGGTCGTCATATCACTCCTTCTTGGCTGGCTCAGTGGCCGGTACAGTGGCGGCGGCCGCCGGCGGATTGTCGATTTTCGTGATGACCGGCGCCTTCCACGGCCCCGTCACCTGCATTTCATAGGTCAGCGCCTTCATCACCGGCGCGCGCAGGAACAGCTGGGCCAGATAGCCTCCCAGGCCGATCACCGGGTTGACCGCCAGGCCATACACCAGCGGCCCGGTGCCCAGGTTGAATTCCGGGATCACCACCACGCGCAGGTTGGTCGATTCGTTGGCGATGTCGGCGCTGCCGTTCATCAGGACGGTGGCCGCCACCCCATGCATTCTAAGGTTGTCGGTGCGCACCACCCCGCGCTGGATCATGGCGTTGGCGCTGATGCCGTCGAACGCCAGGCCTTCCGAGAACACGTCGTGGAAATCGAGCTTGAGCAGGCGCGGCAGCGCTTGCAGGCTGAGCACGCCCAGCAGCTTGGCGGCGCCCGGGTCCTGCTTGAGGAACTGGCCCGATTCCACGTTCATCTCGATCTGGCCCGACAGGCTCGGGATGTCCATCGCATACGGCAGGCCGGCCCACGAGATATCGCCGCTCAGGGTGCCATTGCCGCGCCCGATCGTGCCGGGAAAGCCCAGGCGGTCGAGCAGCTTGCCGGCGTCGTCCATGTGGAGCGCGAAGTTCAGGCTGGTATTGCTCTTGCCATCCTTGGTCAGCCAGCGGCCATTCGCCTTCAGCTGGCCATCCGGATTGGCGAGCAGGACCCGGTCGATGCGCCATTCGCGGCCCGCCAGCGCGCGCACATTGCTGGCGCGCAGTTCCAGCCGGCCGAGGCGCTTGTCGAACAGCTCGAACTGCTCGGCCACGATGTCGAGCGACGGGATGGTGGCGCTGGCGCCCCGGCTCGACTCCAGCAAGTCCTTGACCTCGGCCTCGGCCGATTCGGGAATGGTGAGCGAGGCCAGGCGCGCCGTGACCTTGCCCAGGCCGCTCCTCGTCTCGGTCCAGGTGAGGTAGCCGCTGGCCTGGCGCGAATGCAGGTTCGCCTGCCAGGTGTCGCGCGTGTGGGTGGCGCCGACCACCACGTCGGCCACGCGCCGTTCGCCGATGGTCAGTTCGCCGATGCGTCCGGCCAGCACGGTCGGCAGGATGTACTGGGTGAAGTCGGCGCCGCCGGCAGCCGTCGCCGGTCCGACCATCGCGCCCGGCGCCGGCAGTGCTGCGCCGGCCGCCTCGTCCTCGCCGGCGATGGCGCGCCCGGCCGCCAGCCAGTGGTCGATATTGAGCACCTTGGAGTCGACGTGGACCATCATGCCTTCGTCGGGCAGCGGCGCCGGCACGTTCACGCCGATGCCGCCCTGGGTCACCCGCCACGGGCCCTTGCCCTGCTTCTCGCGCAGGTAGCGCGCCGCCAGGTTGGGGCCGACGCCGACCCGGATCTCGTCGCGCGCCAGGCCGGCCATGGTCGGCGCGCCTTCCAGCACGAAGCTGAGCGGCAGGCTGGCGTCGGCCGGCTTGTTGAGCGGGTGCGGCAATTCGACGCCCAGGCCCGACAGGCTGGAATCGATGGCGATCGTGCGTCGGCCTTCGCGCACCACGATCGAGCCGGTGTAGTGAGTGCTGCCCGACAGGCGCTCGGCCAGGCGCCCCAGCGCCGGCGCCGGCGCCGTGCGGCGCATGCCCTCGGCCGACAGCACGCCGTCGAGCAGCACCCGGGTGCTGCCGTCGCGCTGGGTGCCGCCGGCCACCGAGACCGGCTCGCCCAGGAAGTTCGCGCGGATCGCCTCCAGGCCGAAGCCGTGATCGTGGAAATCGATCCGGCCCTGGGCCGCCTGCAGGGTCGGCAGTTCGGGGAACAGACTGACGTCGTTGTTCTGCAATTGCAGGCTGCCCTGCACCTTGGTGTCATGCAGGTGCGAGAGCGGCATGCGCAATTTCAGGCCGAGCCTGGCGTTGCCGCTGCCTCGGGTGTCCTCGGTGAAGTGGCCGATCCAGTCCAGCACCGGCGTCACCGACACATAGCGCAGGAATTCCTGCAGCGGCCCGGCGCCCTGGCCGTCGATTTCGAGCATCATGTTCTCGTGGGCGCCGAGGTCGGGGATCACCGCCTTGACGTTCGACAGCGCCACGCCCAGCGTGCGCAGGGTCTTGCCGTGGATCTCCATACGCGCCCGGTCGAATGCGATGCTGCCGTCGATCGCCTCGGCCAGCGGCCACAGCGGCGTGCCGTCCGGATGGCGGTGGCCTGGCGCGTATTCGAGGCGCGCCCCTTCCAGCCGGCCGCTGACATTGAATTCGCCGCGCGCGCGCTCGGCGGCGTTGGCGGCATGAAACGGGAAGTGCGCCAGGTCGCCGCGCAGGCGCAGGCTGGCGTCCCGCAGGCGGCCGCCCTGCAGGGCGCCGACCAGCCAGTCGTGCAGGCTGTGCGGGGTGGCCAGCGGTAGATAACGCCCGATCTGGTCGATCGCGAAGCCATCCAGGCTGCCCGTGAAATCGGCGCTGCCGGCGCCGTGGCCGGGCTCGAGCGGCAGCACGTGGCGGCCCGATATCTCGCCGCTGAACCCGCCCTGGCGGAACGTCAGGTCGTCGACCTCGACTTGCAACTGTTTGCCTGGCTCGAGCCTCCAGCCGGCCTTGAGCGCCAGCCGGTCGAACGGCATGCGCGGCTCGGCGAACCAGGCCGGCATGAACAGCGCCAGTCCCTGCGAGTCCAGCGCCACGCTGCCGCCGCGCTCGTTCGCATCGATGTGACCGCTTAAGTGCTCGAAGCCGGGCGTGGCGGGCCGCGCCGGCAGCGCCGGCACGCCGCCCTGGGCGCCACGGGCCGGGCGCGCGGCGACGGCATTGAGGGCCAGGTCGGCGACGTCGCCGCGGATGCGCCAGCCGCTCACGTTCGGGTAGCGCCCATCCCATTCGGCGCTGACGTCCTGCAGCATGCCGCGCGGCGCATAGTCGGCCAGCAGCTGGCGCTGCACCGGCGTGACCGGCAGGTACTGGGCCAGCGCCGCCAGCGCGCCGATGTCGAGCCCGCGCGCGCGCAGGGCGCCGCGTTCGGGCTGGCCATTCTTCGCCGGACGCCAGGTTTCTTCGAGCGTGGCTGGCGGCAGCGCGCGGCCGCCCTGCACCGCCACCGCGAAATGATCCAGACGGATCGTGTGGCCGTGGGCGCCGAAGGTCGGCTTGCCGTCGGCCCCGTTCGGCAGCAATTCCTCGCGCGCCGACAGGCGGCCGCTGACCCGCGCCAGCTGCAGCGGCGCGATCTCCTTGCCGAGCCGCGCATTGACCCCGGCCAGGGCCAGGTCGGCGGTGAAGCCGGCCAGGCGCGCCTGGTCGAAGCTGAGCCAGGCGCGCAGCGAACCGCGGCCGCGCTCGAGCTGGATCGGATAGTCGACGAAGCGCTTCCAGGCGCCGAGGTCGACGTCGCGCAGGTCGGCGTACAGCTCGCCCTTCCAGCGCAGCACGTCCGACGGCCGCTCGCCGAAGCGGTGGCGGAACTGGGCGCGCACGTCGATCGGGCTGCCCAGCGCGCGCGGCGGAGTGGCCTGCAGCGCGAAGTGGTGGGTGCCCCAGCGATTGAGCAGCGCCAGGGTCACGCCTTCCAGCGCCAGCGGCGGCGTGCCGCGCAATTCATCGGTCCAGTCGACCCGGCCGTCGCGGATCACGATCTCGCGCTGGCGCAGCAGCCAGTCGGCGCCGCCGCCGCCGGCCTTGTTGGGGTCGAGCCGGACGCCGGCGACCTCGATCACGCCGTCCAGGCCGCGGCGCACCGCCAGCCGCGGCCCCTTGATCTCGAGCGAGGCGAAGCGCGGCTCGAAGGCGGCCACGCTCCACCAGCCCAGGGTCGCATCGACCTGCGGCAGCGCCAGCACCTGGCGCCCTGCGGCATCGTGCAGGCGCACCTCGCCAAGTGCCAGGGCCGGCCGCATACCGTGCCAGGATGCGGCCAGGCGCGCGATCGTGACCCGGCTGCCGAGGGCATTGCCGGCCATGCGCTCGATGTCGCTCTTGTACAGGTCGATGTTCGGGAGGATGGCGTAGCGCAGCACCAGGAACAGCACGGCGAGCGCGAAATACGCCAGCAGCACGAGCTTGATGGTAAAGCCGAGCACGTGGTGCGAGGCCAGGTTGGCCATGCGGTAGGCCGAACGCAGCCGCCGCCAGCGCACGGCGAGCGGCGATGCCGCAGTGGGCGCCTGCGGATCCGGGTTGTGCATCAAGGTGCTAATAACAAAGGCTCGCCGTAAATTTAACTCTTTAATAAAACAGGTCGCTTGCAACAGTCGCGGCGTCTACCTTACCATCGGTGCAACCCCAGGCAGCGATGGCCTGGCCATGGCCAGCAGCTCATCCCGTGCCCGTGCCATGCCCATGAAGCGGGCCATTCTACCGCATCGCAAATGACCCGCACCTTAAACCGCCCTCATCTACCAGGATCGACGATGACCACAGCTTCCCCCGCCTGCGCTTCACGTTTCGTCCAGCGCTGGCTCGATGCCGCGCCGGAGCGGGCCTCCCAATTGGCCGCATTGTCATCATTATCGCTGGGCGGCGCCGATTTCCGCGCGCTATTGGAGCGCGAACTGGGCAATGGGCTGCCGCTGGAACGGGCCATGCGCCGCGTGCGCAACCTGCTGGTTTCCACCATCGTGGCGCGCGACCTGGGCGGCCAGGCCGACCTCGACGAGGTGGTGACGGCCATGACGGCCTTCGCCGACTTCGCGCTCCAGACCCACGTCGCCGCCCTCACCGACGAGCTGGTGGCCAGCCACGGCATGCCGATGGGCGAGGAATCCGGCCGCCCCCAGCACCTGATGGTGCTGGCCATGGGCAAGCAGGGCGGCGGCGAACTCAATGTCTCGTCGGACATCGACCTGATCTTCGTCTATCCGGAAGACGGCGAGACCGCGGCCGCCCCCGGCCAGCGGCAGTTGTCGAACCACGAGTTCTTCGTGCGCCTCGGGCGGCGCCTGAACGCGGCCCTGTCCGAGGTGATCGAGGACGGCTTCACGTTCCGGGTCGACATGGCGCTGCGCCCCAACGGCAAATCCGGCCCGCTGGCGGCCAGCCTGGGCATGGTCGAGGAATACCTGATCGTCCAGGGCCGCGAATGGGAGCGCTATGCCTGGGTCAAGGCGCGCGCCGTCACCGGCACGCCTGACGACATCGCGGCGCTCGACGCCATCGTGCGGCCCTTCGTGTTCCGGCGCTACCTCGACTTCGGCGTGATCGACGCGATCCGCAATATGCACGCCCAGATCCGCGCCGAGGTGAAGCGCCAGGAGCGCCTGCATCCCGAGCGCAGCCACAACGTCAAGCTGGGGCGCGGCGGCATCCGCGAGATCGAGTTCCTGGCCCAGGTGTTCCAGCTGATCCGCGGCGGACGCGATCCGGCCCTGCGCGAGCGCTCCACCCGCAAGACCCTGCTGCTGCTGGCCGAGCGCGAGCTGCTGCCGCAAGAGACAGCCCTACGCCTGCTGCAGGCCTATGTATTCCTGCGCAATCTCGAGCACCGGGTGCAATACCTGGAAGACGCCCAGACCCATACCCTGCCGGTGAACGAGGACGACCGCCAGTCGGTGGCGCGCATGATGGGGTACGAGGATGAAGCGACCCTGCTGGCCAAACTCGACGAGCAGCGCAGCTACGTGGCCGGCCAGTTCGACGCGATCTTCGCCGACAAGGAAAAACCGGACGAAGACCCCGATGCGCCGGCCCTGGCCGACGAACTGGACAACGTGGAAGCGCTCGCCGCCCGCCTGGCCGCGCTCGGCTTCGACGACGCCCGTACGGCGGGCAGCCGCCTGGCCGCCACCCTGCAGGGCCCGCGCCTTACCAGCCTGCCCGACGCCAGCCGGGAAAAACTGCTGGCCCTGGTGGACGCGGCCCTGCCACTGGTCGTCAGCGTGGTGGTCGAGGCCGGGATCGGCAGCCAGGCCGCCACCCTGGGCCGCCTGCTCGACCTGTTCGAGGCGATCGCGCGCCGTTCGGCCTACCTGTCCCTGCTGACGGAATATCCGCACACGCTCGAGCGCGTGATCCGGATGATCAATGCCAGCGGCTGGGCCGCCACCTTCCTCACCCAGCACCCGATCCTGCTCGACGAGCTGCTGGACGACCGCAATGCCGGCGCCGGCGACCTCGGGCAGCTGGCCGCGCTGCTCGACGAACATTTAAGCGAAGCGGCGGGCGATACCGAGCGCCAGCTCGACATCCTGCGCGAAGCGCACCATGCGCAGCTGTTCCGCCTGCTTGCCCTGGACCTGGGCGGAGAACTGTCGGTAGAGCACCTGGCCGACCACCTGTCGGCCCTGGCCGACATGATCGTCGGCGCCGTGGTCAAGCATGCCTGGCGCGCGGTCAACGGCCGCCACCGCGAGGACCCGGCGTTCGCCGTCATCGCCTACGGCAAGCTGGGCGGCAAGGAGCTGGGCTATGTGTCGGACCTCGACGTGATCTTCCTGTACGACGACGAGGACCAGGACGCCCCGCCCCTGTATGCGCGCCTGGCCCAGCGCTTCATCACCTGGATGACGGCCCACACCGCGGCCGGCATCCTGTTCGACGTCGACATCGCCCTGCGGCCGGACGGCGCCAGCGGCATGCTGGTCTCCTCGGTCGCCGCCTTCGAGCGCTACCAGAACGATGCCGCCTGGCTGTGGGAGCACCAGGCACTGACGCGGGCCCGCTTCTGCGCCGGCGATGCGGCCATCGGCGCGCGCTTCGAGACGATCCGCGAGCAGGTGCTGCGCAAGGACCGTAGCGACCAGGAGGCCCGGCTCAGGGAAGAAGTGGTGAACATGCGCCAGCGCATGCGCGACGCCAACGTCAACCGCAGCGAGCTGTTCGACCTCAAGCACGACGCGGGCGGCATGATCGACATCGAGTTCATCGTGCAATACCTGGTGCTGCGCCACGCCGCACGCTACCCGCAGCTGACGGCGAACGCCGGCAATATCGCCCTGCTGCGCCGCTGCGGCGAGCTGGGCCTGATCGACGCCGGCCTGGCGGCCGAGGTTGCCGACGCCTACCGCGCCATGCGCAAGCTGCAGCACAGCGTGCGGCTGCAGGGCCAGGACAAGACCCGGGTCGAACCCGGCCTGGTCGGCCACCATCCAGACAGCGTGCAGCGCCTGTGGCATGCCTGTTTCGGCGCCTGATTCACCTCCTCCCTTCCCTCCCCTCCCATTGATTCGTATGCGCACCACCCCGGTGCGCGTGCGGGTCGCGCGCACCCAAATTACCCATCCATACACCTTTTATGCACTACCGCTAAGCGATTGATTTTCCTGACTTTCAGGTCATTTAATTTCTTTTTGATAACTGTTGTTTTTGCCACAAAAACGTGGGTTTGGCGCGTTGACACCAATCAATACGGAATGGTTTTATACAGATGTGTATGCACTTCGGAACAGTCCGTTACCCACGGGCGTCCGCATGCGCACGGGTTGCACCTATTAATCATAAAGGTCGTTCCGCCCTCGTGGAACGCAGATGGAGAGCACATGCAACAACGTACCAAGATCGCATTAGCCGTCGCGCTGGCACTGCCGGCCATGACCGCCATGGCGCAGGAAGCCTTGCAGCGCGTCGAAGTGACCGGTTCCCGTATCCGCCAGGTCGACCTGGAGACGGCCCAGCCGATCCAGGTGATGAACGCGGAACAGATCCAGAAGAGCGGGCTGGTCACCGTCGGCGACGTCATCAACAACCTGTCCTCGGCCGGCACCCCGGCGTTCAGCAAGGGCACCGCGCTCGGCGCGGGCCGCGAGCAGGGCGGCCAGTTCGTCGACATGCGCAACCTCGGCGCCAACCGCGTGCTGGTGCTGGTGGACGGTAAGCGTTGGACCCAGACCGTCAACGGCTACACCGACATGTCGACCGTGCCATCGGCGCTGATCGAGCGCATCGAGATCCTGAAGGATGGCGCCTCGTCGATCTACGGTTCGGATGCGATCTCGGGTGTGATCAACATCATCCTCAAGAAGGAAATGCAGGGTGGCCAGGCCAGCGTCTACGTCGGCCAGAACGAAAAACACGACGCCCAGACCAAGGACTACTCGCTTACCTACGGCGCCGGCGACGAAAAGGCATCGCTGCTGTTCGGCCTGACCCACAGCGACCAGGGCGAAGTCTGGGCCCGTACCCGCGCGGCCACCGCCTCCACCTATGGTCCCAACCACCCGACCACCGGCCTGGCCGGCGGACCGTGGGGCCGCATCCGCCAGGTAAGCCCGACCGGCGCCGCCACCGGCTTCGATCGCATCCTCAACCACACCGGCGCCAGCCTGGGCGATGGCGTCGGCGCGGACGTGCGCGATCCGAATAATTATCACAGCTTCGTCAGCACCAACGAGCCTGACCTGTTCAACTCGACGTCGCAGATGATGTTCCAGACGCCGACCAAGCTGACCTCGATCTTTGTCAAGGGCGAAGTCGCGCTGCCGCTGGACATGCGCTTCAAGACCACCGCGATGTATGCCGACCGCAAGTCGACGCGCCAGGTCGCCGGCTACCCGATGAGTTCGACCGCACAGTCGAAGAATCCGGTGTACATCGACAAGGACAGCTACTACAACCCATACGGCAACCAGGTCGCCGGCGCCGGCAATGGCCAGGACCTGTTCTTCTTCCGCCGCACCATCGAACTGCCACGCGTCACCGACAACCAGAACCGCACCCTGCACATCGACGCCGCCCTGGAAGGCGAATTCGATCTGCGCGGTCTGCCGTGGAACTGGAGTGTCGGCTACAACCACAGCAAGGTCAGCGGCCTCGTCGCGGGACGCGGCGACCTGAACCTGATCAACCTCAAGCGCGCACTGGGCCCGTCGTTCATGAACGCTTCCGGCCAGGTGCAGTGCGGCACGCCGACGGCGCCGATCGGCCTGTCCGAATGCATTCCGTTCAATATCCTGGGCGGCCCGTCGGCTTCGAATCCGGACGCGCTGGAGTATGTGGTGGCAACGTCGCAGTCGACCTATGGCTCGACCGTGAACAGCGCCACCGCCGACATCACCGGTGAACTGTTTACCCTGCCAGCCGGCGGCCTGGGCGTGGCAGCCGGCATCGAGCACCGCGAAGTGCGCGGCGAAGACGTGCCTGACCTGTTCTCGCAATCCGGCTATTCGACCACCCTGGCGGGCAACCCGACCTATGGCCGTTACTCGGTGCGCGAAGCCTATGTCGAAGCGAACATCCCGCTGCTCAAGGGCGTGTTCCTGGCTGACCTGCTGAGCCTGAACCTGGCGACCCGCTATTCGGACTACTCGAACTTCGGCTCGACCAACAACAGCAAGGCCAGCGTGATGTGGAAACCGATCCGCGACCTGCTGGTGCGCGGCACCTATGCCGAAGGCTTCCGCGCTCCGACCTTGGGCGACACCTTCGGCGGCGGCTCGCAGACCTTCGCCAACTACCTGGACGCCTGCGACAGCCGCTTCGGCGAAGCGGCCCTTAACCCTGCAGTGGCGGCGCGCTGCGCGGCTGACGGCGTGCCGACCGGCTTCCGCCAGCGCAACTCGGTGGGCGCCGAAGTGCCGTCCGGCGGCGGCCAGACCCCGGTCCCGTTCACGACCGGCGCAGGCAATGCCTTCCTGCAACCGGAAACGGCCAAGAACCGCACCCTGGGCTTCGTCTTCAGCCCTGCGGCCGTGCCTGGCTTCTCGGCGTCGCTGGACTGGTTCAGCATCAAGATCGACAACCTGATCTCGGGCGTATCGGCAACCGACACGATCGAGGAATGCTACGTCAACAACGTGCAGAACTTCTGCTCGCTGATCACGCGCGACGTGACCGGTCAGGTGGTTGACCTGCAGATCGGCAACACCAACCGCGGTAAAGTCGAGACCGAAGGTCTCGACCTTGCCGTGTCCTACCGCCTGCCGCGTACGTCCTGGGGCCAGTTTGGCCTGCGCAGCGAGAGTACCTACACCGACAAATACCGTGAACAGCCGGTGCTGGGTGCGGACTGGGTGTCGTACGTCGGCGAGTGGGATATCTACCGCTTGAAATCGAACCTGTCGCTCGACTGGAGCCTGGGCAACTGGAGCGCCACCTTCACGACCCGCTTCTACAGCAGCCAGAAGAATCGTTGCTGGGACGTGGCGGCAGGACTCGAGTGCTCGAACCCGACCGACAAAGCCAGCTGGGGCACCGGCTACACCCGCGCCAAGGAAATGTGGTACAGCGACCTGTCGGTCGGCTATGCCCTGCCATGGAACGCCAAGCTGCTGGTCGGCGCGAACAATGTGTTCGACAAGAAACCAGTCATCAACTACAACGCGACCTCGAACTACGGCGGCACCTCGTCGTCGTCGGCAGTGAACCCGGATCTGCCGCTGGACCGCTTCGTGTATTTCCGCTACAACCAAGCGTTCTAAGTAGCACTAAGTTCACGCAATTTAATTGCTTGAAAAACCCGTCCGGCGCAAGCCGGGCGGGTTTTTTTTCGTATTGCCAAATTTAGATCAATTATTGACTGCTCAGTCAATTACTTGTCAAATCTATAATCTATAAATACACATTTCTGCAACACATTCGTCATACTCGCGCATATGCATTGACAGTCATGCACGCCGAATGTTTTTATTGCTGCCTTGAAAAGTCGATTCACCAATCCGTTGGCGATTTTCAGCGAGTCGCTTCGCGACATTTTTCGGTGGCAGTGCCCTTCCCCATGGTGCCGCCGCGTTTTCACCCCTAGGAGTTTTGCAACATGATGGAAACACTCTTGTCCCGCTCGGTGCGTGCGATCTGCCTCGGCGGCATGACCCTCGGCATGACCGCAGCGATCGCACAGGAAGCTTCGGCGCCTCTGCAACGCGTTGAAGTGACCGGTTCGCGTATCCGCCAGGTCGATCTGGAAACCGCACAGCCAATCCAGATCATGAACGCGGAACAGATCGCAAAATCCGGTCTGGTCACCGTGGGCGACGTCCTGAACAACCTGTCGTCGG
The DNA here is from genome assembly GCF_057657035.1 of Massilia sp. Soil_C_3. Lineage (NCBI taxonomy): Bacteria > Pseudomonadati > Pseudomonadota > Betaproteobacteria > Burkholderiales > Oxalobacteraceae > Massilia > Massilia sp. Soil_C_3. Next base: position 505,251 of record NZ_JBDGJG010000001.1, on the reverse strand, counting down.
CGGGTGCTCCTGACTTCAGCCGTTCGGGCTCGCTGACCTCGAACACCGAAGCTGGCGGCCAGTACGTCAGCCTGCGCAACCTGGGCGCGAACCGCCTGCTGGTCCTGGTGGACGGCAAGCGCTGGACCCAGACCGTCGCCGGCTACACCGACCTGTCGACCATCCCGTCGGCCATGATCGAGCGCATGGAAATCCTGAAGGATGGCGCTTCGTCGATCTACGGCTCGGACGCGATCGCAGGCGTGATCAACATCATCCTGAAGAAGAACATGCAGGGCGGCCAGCTGTCCCTGTACTCCGGCCAGAACGAAAAGAACGACGGCAAGAACAAGGACTTCTCGCTGACCTACGGCGCAGGCGACGACAAGGCATCGCTGATGTTCGGCCTGTCGCACACCGAACAAGGCGTCGTGTGGCCGGGCACCCGTCCGCGCACCACCTTCAGCAACGGCCTGGCTCACCCGATGGCCGGCCTGGGCGCTGGTCCATGGGGCCGCATCACCCCGGTCAACCCTGCCAACGGCGGTTCGCTGAACCAGAATTCGCCAGGCGGCTGGAACCGTTACCTGAACCACACCGGCGACTGGACCGGCAACGGCGTCGGCGCGGACTCGCGCAACCCGAACAACTACCACGAGTACACCGGCGCGTACGAAGACATGTACAACTCGAGCCAGCAGATGCACCTGCTGTCGCCGAACAAGCTGGACACCCTGTTCGTCAAGGGCGAAGTGGCCCTGCCGAAAGACATGCGCCTGAAGACCACCGCGATGTACTCGCAGCGTGAGTCGCTGCGCCAGATCGCCGGCTACCCGCTGCAGTCGACCTCGCAGGCCAGCTACCCGGTCTACATCGACAAGGACAGCTACTACAACCCGTACGGCAGTTCGGTCGCCGGCGCCGGCATGGGCCAGGACCTGTTCTTCCAGCGTCGCACCATCGAGCTGCCACGCACCACCGAGAACGAAAACCGCACCCTGCACATCGACGCCACCCTCGAGGGTGAGTTCATGGTCAAGGACCTGGCGTGGAACTGGAGCGTTGGCTACAACCACAACAAGGTATCGGGTACCGCGGCCGACAGCGGCAACATCAACCTGCTGAACTTGAAGAACGCCCTGGGCCCATCGTTCATGAACGCCTCCGGCGTCGTGCAATGCGGTACCGCCGCTGCGCCGATCGCGCTGGGTTCGTGCACCCCATGGAACATCCTGGGCGGCCCATCGGCCTCGACCCCGGAAGCGCTGGCCTACGTCAACGCGACCGGCACCAAGACCTACGGTTCGACCACCAACAGCGCCACCGCCGACCTGGCCGGCGAACTGTTCCAGCTGCCAGCCGGCGCCGTCGGCCTGGCCGTCGGTATCGAACACCGTGAAGTCAAGGGTTCGGACGTTCCTGACCAGTTCTCGCAGTCGGGCTACTCGACCAACCTGTCGGGCCAGCCAACCTACGGCCGCTACACCGTGCGTGAAGCGTACGCTGAGCTGAACGTCCCAGTGCTGAAGAACCAGCCGTTCGCAGAACTGCTGAGCTTCAACGTGGCGACCCGTCACTCGGACTACAGCAACTTCGGCGTGACCAACAACAGCAAGTTCAGCTTCATGTACAAGCCGGTCAAGGACGTGCTGGTGCGCGGTACCTGGGCTGAAGGCTTCCGTGCTCCGACCCTGGACGACATCGCAGGTGGCGGTTCGCAGTCGTTCGACACCTTCCTGGACCCATGCGACACCCGCTTTGGCGAAGCAACCCGCGATCCAGCCGTGGCTGCTCGCTGCGCCAACGGCATCGGCGGCGTGATCGGCACCCCGGTCAACTACCGTCAGCTGATGCAGGCAGGCACCCCAGTTACGAGCGCAGGCGGCACCCAGTCGCTGGTGGCCTTCAACTCGGGCGCCGGCAATGAGTTCCTGACCCCGGAAACCGCGGTCACCAAGACCATCGGCTTCGTGTACAGCCCATCGTACCTGCCAGGCTTCACCGTTGGCCTGGACTGGTACAACATCTCGATCGCAAACCGTATCACCGCCATCGGCGCTGACTACGTGACCGAGGAATGCTACCTGCGCGGCAACGCCAACTACTGCAGCGCGATCGGTCGCGATGCGGTCACCGGCAACATCAACCGCCTGTCGCGCGGTAACGCCAACCTGGGCGAAATGGAAACCGAAGGCCTGGACCTGGCGATCTCGTACCGCCTGCCACGCACCGCCTACGGCCAGTTCGGCATCCGCAACGAAACCTCGTACGTCGACACGTTCCGCACCCGCGACAACGCGGAATCGGACTGGAACAACTACGCCGGCCTGTACCACTACAACCGCGTGAAGTCGAACACCTCGGTCGACTGGTCGCTGGGCGACTGGAGCGCCACCTGGGGCTTCCGTTACTACAGCGGCGCGAAGGACAGCTGCTGGAGCGTGAACCCGGCCATCGAGTGCAACATGCCTGACTACAAGAGCTTCTCGTACGGCACTGGCGCGAACAAGCTGGGCTCGGTCACCATTCATGATCTGAGCGTTGGCTACCGTACCAAGTGGGATGCCCGCATCCTGTTCGGTATCAACAACCTGTTCGACAAGGCTCCGCGTACCGTGTACGAATCGCAAGCCGATGCAGCATACATCGACGTCGACCAGGCACTGGACCGCTTCTTCTACGTCCGCTACACCCAGAACTTCTAAGGGAAAGGGGTCGCAAGACCCCCTCCTGACAAGTTCCCAGAATGCCCGTCCGGCCTTGCCGGACGGGCATTTTTACTGGCGCTGTCACCGTCATCTGTTGATGACCCCGAATGCAATACGCAGCAATTGCTCGACAGACCTAACCCGCCCACCATCGATCGCCCAATGCCAGCCCAGGTAGTTGGATAACCAGCGTGACGCCACGCAGGGCCGCCCTGCCGCCACGCTTGCGCGGCTTGCGATCGAGCTTGCGTGAACCCTTCTGCGATTCGAGCAGGAACATTTCGTCGGCCTCGACGATGCCGGCCAGGCGCTCGGGCCGGTCGTCCTTGACCCGGTCGAGAAAGCGATGGCGCCAGCGAGACGTGGTGTTGGGGTGCACGCCGACACGCTTGGCCGCAGAGCGGACGGTGCGGGAATCGAGCACCGTGTCCAGATAATCGAGCCACTCTCCCTTGTGCCTGAGCCGCGCCAGCGGCGTGCCCGTCAGGTCGTTGAAGGTACGACCGCATGCGCAGCAGCGATAACGCTGCAAGTCGTTGGCCTGGCCATGCCGGTGGCAACGCTCACAGCCGCAATCCGGGCAGCACCGCCCCTTTGACCGGATCTCGCCGATAAGGGCAACCACCCGGTCGAGCCCGGCGGCGGCGAGTACCTGCTGACGCTGCGGCTCGTTGAGTTGAGGCAGCTGGGCGAACAGCTTCTCAAACTTCGGCGCTTTCATCATGCGCTCCCGATCGATGACGATCAGGATTGGACCGCGGGTCAGCTCAGCAGTTCAATGCTCATCCATATCTAATGATGACAGCGCCTTTTTACGTTGCCGATCACCCTGCCCCGCCCGACGCGGTATCATGGCGGTTTGCCCGCGCCACGCGCCGCCCCAATCCCCCACTGTATGACCATCAAACTCAAGAACGATAAAGACGTCGCCAAGATGCGCGTCGCCGGCCGCCTCGCCGCCGAGGTGCTCGAAATGATCAAGCAATACGTCGTGCCCGGCGTCTCCACCGAAGAACTCGACCGCCGCTGCCACGACTACATCCGCAAGGTGCAGAAGGCCACGCCGGCCAACGTCGGCTACCACGGCTTCCCCAAGACTTTGTGCACCTCGATCAATGGCGTGGTTTGCCACGGCATCCCGAGCGAGAAGGACATCCTCAAGGATGGCGACATCGTCAACATCGACGTCACCGTGATCAAGGATGGCTGGCACGGCGATACCAGCCGCATGTATTTCGCCGGCACGCCGAGTCCGGAAGCAAAGAAGCTGGTCGACACGACCTATGAAGCGATGATGGCCGGCATCCGCGCCGTGCGTCCGGGCGCGCGCCTGGGCGACGTCGGCCACGCGATCCAGAAGCTGGCCGAAGGCGCCGGCTACTCGGTGGTGCGCGACTATTGCGGCCACGGCATCGGCCGCGTCTACCACGAAGAGCCGCAGGTGCTGCACTACGGCCGCCCGAACACCGGCTTGCTGCTGAAGGAAGGCATGACCTTCACGGTCGAGCCGATGATCAATATTGGCGAGGAAGACGTGATCCAGCTCGACGACGGCTGGACCGTGCTGACGCGCGACGGTTCGTTGTCGGCCCAGTGGGAACACATGATCGTGGTGACGAAGAGCGGCTTCGAGATCCTGACGCCGTGGCCGGACGCCTGATCCGCTCGGATAGCGTTTAAAAAGAGAAGAAAAAAGGCCGAACTCCTCGCGGAGTCCGGCCTTTTTTGTTCCCGCCCGCGGCGCACCGCGGGCAGGATTCCTGGCAACTTAGAACTTGTAGTTGCCGGTGACGTACAGCTGACGGCCCAGTGGATCGGCGTAGCGCGGGTCGAAGCCGACCTGGTGGCCCGACGATGCACGCAGCGACAGAGGCGGCTTGCGATCGAAGATGTTCTTCATGCCGGCGCGCAGCGTGAAGGCATCGGTGAACGCGTAGCGGCCTTGCCAGTCGAAGGTCATGAACGACGGCACTTCCAGGCGGAAGCCGGTGACGTTCACGCCGGTGTCCAGGTTGCGCACGGTGGCTGCCGCATCGGTGTAGCCGTTACGGTAGTTGGCGATCAGCGAGTTCGACAGCTTGCCGGTGTCCAGCGTGGTCATCAGGCGGACGATGTGGCGGAACGTGACGGCATTGTTGGTGCCGAAGTAGTTCAGGCTGTTGGTCCACTCGTTGGCGGTGCCGGCGCGGGTGTAGTCCGCCTTCATCATGTAGGTACCGTTCAGGGTCGCCGTCAGGTTGCCGAAGCCGAAGCGATGGCGGCCGGTCAGGTCCCAGTCGATACCACGGTTATGGGTCTGGCCGATGTTCACCGACGAGCGCAGGAAGGCCCAGTAGGTGTTGCCGGTTGCCGGTTCGGTGTAGGTGCTGAACAGCTGGCGGAACTGGTCCGGGTTACCCCAGGCCTGCTGCTCGCTCACCGAGCTGACCGCATCCTTGATCTTCACGTCCCACAGGTCCAGGCCTGCCGAGAAGCGCGACGACGGCTCGAAACGCATGCCGACGGTGAACTGCTTCGAGGTTTCCGGACGCAGGTTCTCGTTACCCGTCGACAGCACGTTGTACTGGGTGGTGCCTGGACGGCACAGGGTCGGATCCTGGATCGGGCAGCCCCACGACGACGCGGTGAAGCCGGCATTGACGGTTGGCGACGCGACGTCGAGCATGTCAGGCGCCTTGAAGCCGGTGCCGTACGAACCGCGGAACAGCAGTTGCTGCGTAGGCTGGTAGCGCGCCGAGACCTTGTAGGTGGTCTTCGAGTGGTCGCTGCCGACCTTGCGGCCGCGGACGCCGTCGTCGATCGCCGAGATGGTGTCGTAACGCAGGGCCGCGGTGACTTCGATTTCCTTGGTCAGCGGCGCCAGCACTTCAGCGAAGGCGCCAGCGTTGTCACGCTTCATGTCGTAGCGCGCCGGCGCGTTGAAGTTGTAGATCACGCCATTGACCGCATCGGCCGACGGATCCTGCTGGTAGTGGTATTCGCGGTAGTCAGCGCCGATCGCCAGTTGCGCGGCGCCGCCTTTCATGGCGAACAGCTCGTGCGAACCGCGCAGGTCAGCCGCCTTCAGGGTGGTCGATGCTTCGCGGATCGAACCGTGGAAGATCGAGTCCTCGATCAGTTGCTGGGTCGCTTCGCTCTGCTGGCCGATCGGCGCGAACGGATTGAAGGAGTTATTCGCCAACATCGAGCGGAACTCGGCGTTGCGCATATAGCCGCCGACATAGCGCTCGTCGATCGAGTTTTCCGACCAGGTCAGCGCGCCGCTGACGGTCCAGCCGGCGATCTCGCCGTCCAGGCCTGCCACTGCATGCTTCGACTCGGTGATGGTCTGGCTGTCGCGGGTGCCCCAGTCATAGGCGCGGTAGTTGCCCGACACGCTGCTGACGCGGCCGAGCTGCTCGGCGCTCAGGTAAGGCGCCACGTACTGGTTGAACTGCGCCGAACCGGCGGCGATCGAGAACGGCGCGGTGTTCGGTGCGATGCGCGCGGTCAGGTCGAAGCGCGAATAGGCGATGTCGGTGAACGCTTCCCAGTTGTCGCCGAGCTTCTTGGTGCCCTTGACGAAGAAGCTGTCACGCTTGTTTTCCGGGACCATCTCGACGGTCTGGATGTAGTCGAAGGTGCAGTTGCGGGCGGTGGTGCCGTTGTTGTTGATGCTGACCACGTTCAGGTCAGGGCAGCCGCCATTGGCCAGCAGGTAGGGCGAGAAGCCGACCGACGACAGTGCCGGCACGCCGGCCGGGTTGCGGAACGCCACGGTGACGTTGGCCGGCGCCGAGGCGGTGCTGGTGTTGTCGTAGACGTAGTTGGTGCCGTTGCGCGAGAACTGGCGGAAGGCGGTGTTGGCGAAGTCGCGCTTGGTCGACAGGATCTGGTCCTGCTCGTCACGGCGGTAGCTCACCAGCACGTTCCAGCCGTCGGTGTCCAGGTCGCCGAAGCCGTAGGTGGCCGCGACGTAGCGCGAACTGCCATCCTGGCCGGCGGTCGGCTGGCTGTAGTTGGCTTCGATGTCGCCGCCCTGCTGGTTCTTCTTCAGGACGAAGTTGATGACGCCGGCGATGGCGTCCGAGCCGTACAGCGCCGAGGCGCCGTCGGTCAGGATCTCGACGCGCTCGACGGCGCTCATCGGGATCGCCTGCAGGTTGACCGTGCTGCCCGAACCTTGCGGCGCCAGGCGGCGGCCGTTCAGCAGCACCAGGGTGTAGGATTCGCCGATGTCGTGGATCGAGGCCGACACGCGGCCGCCCGAGTTGGTGCCGGCGGCGATGGCGCCGATGGTGAAGCCCTGCATTGCAGGCAGGGTCTGGATCAGTTCCGCAACGCTGGTGGCGCCGGTCTTGGCGATCGCTTCCTGGCTCAGGGTCTGGATCGGCAGCGCGCCTTCGACGTTGATCCGCTTGATCGCGGAACCGGTCACTTCGACGCGCTGGATTGGCGCGTCCTGGGCAACTGCTTGGGTAACTGCGAGGCCGGCTACGAGGCCGAAGGCGAGCCGCACTGCACGGGCACCCATTTTTTCTTTCAACATCATTGGCATCTTTCTACTATTTACGGTGATAAGACGCGCTCGCAACACCCAGGATGTGTCTCCCCTGCCCGGCGCCACGACGCGTCTTGATTATGCAAGTCAGCTTAGTTTATGTAACGCAATTTATCCCAAATGTAACGTTGCATTGCTATGCTATTGGATAGATTCTTGTATTTACTTCGCCTAATTTGTTTTTAACCTCGTCCAAATTGCCATTAAAACTAATAGTCGCAGCGCAGCATCTTTTTTACGATACCTATGCCAATTACGAAACAATTCGTTGTGGAATCGCAACCAAAATAATGTTTGTTCGGTCAAAATGCATCCGCATTGCATGAAAGACCACTACCGCCGATGCAAAAAAAACCGGCATCAGCCGGCTTGTCGATGGATTTCCACGTAATACAGACGTAAAAAAGCCCTGGAGGCCAGTACGGCGTCCAGGGCTCGAAGGTCGAACGAATTACTTGGCGTTCATCAGCGCAACGGTGGTGTCGAGCATGCGGTTCGAGAAGCCCCACTCGTTGTCGTACCACGAAGTCACTTTCACCAGGCGGCCCGACACCTTGGTCAGCGTCGCGTCGAAGTTCGACGATGCCGGGTTGTGGTTGAAGTCGACCGAGACCAGCGGATCGGTGTTGTAGGTCAGGATATCCTTCAGCGGGCCTTCGGCTGCGGCCTTCTTCATGATCTCGTTGATCTCTTCGACCGTGGTATCGCGCTTGGCGATGAACGACAGGTCGACGATCGACACATTGATGGTCGGCACGCGGATCGCGAAACCGTCCAGCTTGCCGTTCAGTTCCGGCAGCACCAGGCCAACCGCGGCGGCGGCGCCGGTCTTGGTCGGGATCATCGACTGGGTGGCCGAACGGGCGCGGCGCAGGTCTTCGTGCATCACGTCGGTCAGCACCTGGTCGTTGGTGTAGGCGTGCACGGTGGTCATCAGGCCGGTTTCCAGGCCGATGGCGTCATGCAGCGGCTTGACCAGCGGGGCCAGGCAGTTGGTGGTGCACGAAGCGTTCGAAATCACGGTGTCGGTCGACTTCAGCACGTCCTGGTTCACGCCGAACACGACGGTCGCATCGACGTCCTTGCCGCCCGGGGCCGAGATGATGACCTTCTTGGCGCCACCCTTGATGTGGGCCGATGCTTTTTCTTTGGTGGTGAAAAAGCCCGTGCACTCCAGCACCACGTCCACGCCCAGCTCGCCCCATGGGATCTCGGCCGGATTACGCTGCGCGAACACGCGGATCGGATCGCCATTGACCGTCATGGTGTCGCCTTCGACGGTGACGGTGCCAGGGAAGCGGCCATGGGTGGTGTCGTAGCGGGTCAGGTGGGCGTTCGACTCGGCGTTGCCGAGGTCGTTGATCGCCACGATCTGGATGTCTTGTTTCTTGCCGCCTTCGTAAAAGGCGCGCAGGACATTGCGGCCGATGCGGCCATAACCATTGATTGCAACTTTGATCGTCATGCTGTGCTCCTGATTAGAAAAGAACTTTTTTCGTAACGAACGAACATAGTAGAACGGGCCGCCCCTTCAGGAGCGGCCCGCATGCAGCGAATGCTTATGCTGCGATAACTTCTTTTGCTTTCGCGACGACGTTCTCGACGGTAAAGCCGAAGTGCTTGAACAGCACCGGCGCTGGCGCCGATTCGCCGAAGGTGTCGATACCGACCACGGCGCCTTCCAGGCCCACGTACTTGTACCAGAAGGCGGTCACGCCGGCTTCGATGGCCACACGAGGAGTGCCCTTGGTCAGCACGCTTGCTTTATAGCTCGCGTCCTGGCGATCGAACACGTCGGTCGACGGCATCGAGACCACGCGTGCGGCGATGCCTTCGCCTGCCAGCGCGTCGGCTGCCTTGACTGCCAGTTCGACTTCGGAACCGGTGGCGATCAGGATGACTTTTGCGTCGGCAGCGTCGCGCAGCACGTAGCCGCCCTTGGCGATGTCGGCGACCTGGTTCGCTTCACGCGCCATGAACGGCAGGTTCTGGCGCGAGAAGATCAGGGTCGATGGGCCATCCTTGCGCTGCACCGCCGCGCCCCATGCCACCGCCGATTCGACGGTGTCGCATGGACGCCAGTTGTCCAGGCCAGGAATCAGGCGCAGCGACGAGACGTGCTCGATCGACTGGTGGGTCGGGCCGTCTTCGCCCAGGCCGATCGAATCGTGGGTGAACACCGAGATCGAACGGATCTTCATCAGCGACGCCATGCGCAGGGCATTGCGGCTGTAGTCCGAGAAGGTCAGGAAAGTCGCGCCGAACGGGATGAAGCCGCCGTGCAGGGCCACGCCGTTCTGGATCGCCGACATGCCGAATTCGCGCACGCCGTAGTTGATGTGGTTGCCGGCGATGCCCGAACGCACAGGCACCGATTCCTTCCAGTTGGTCAGGTTCGAGCCGGTCAGGTCGGCCGAGCCGCCCAGGAATTCAGGCAGCACCGGGGCCAAGGCCTGGATCGCGTTCTGCGAGGCCTTGCGGGTGGCGATGGTCTCGGCCTTGTCGACGCAGGCGGCGATCGCCGCGTCCAGGGTCTTGCTGAAATCGGCCGGCAGGTCGCCCTTCATGCGGCGCTCGAATTCGGCGGCCAGCTCGGGGTGGGCGCCGCGGTAGGCCGCGAACAGCGTGTTCCACTCGGCTTCAAGCTGCGCGCCGCGCTCTTTCGCGTCCCATGCCTCGTACAGCTCGGCCGGGATGTCGAACGGGATCGGATCCCAGATCAGGTGCTTGCGCACGGCAGCGATCTCGGCGTCGCCCAGCGGCGCGCCGTGGACCTTGTCGCCGCCTTCCAGGTTCGGGGCGCCCTTGCCGATGATGGTCTTGCAGCAGATCAGGGTCGGCCGATCCGATTGCTTGGCCTGCTCGATGGCCGCGTCGATGTCTTTCACGCTGTGGCCGTCGACCTTGGGAATCACGTTCCAGCCATACGCTTCAAAACGCTTTTGGGTGTCGTCGGTGAACCAGCCTTCCACACGGCCGTCGATCGAGATGCCGTTGTCGTCGTACAGCCAGATCAGCTTGTTCAGGCGCAGGGTGCCGGCCAGCGACGCCACTTCGTGCGAGATGCCTTCCATCAGGCAACCGTCGCCCAGGAAGGCGTAGGTGTAGTGATCCACCACGTCGTAGCCTGGACGGTTGAATTCGTTACCCAGCAGCCATTCGGCCAGCGCCATGCCGACCGAGTTGGCGATGCCCTGGCCCAGCGGACCGGTGGTGGTCTCCACGCCCGGGGTGATGCCCACTTCCGGGTGACCCGGGGTCTTCGAGTGCATCTGGCGGAAGTCGCGCAGGTCGTCCATCGTCAGGTCGTAGCCGGCCAGGTGCAGCAGCGAATAGTGCAGCATCGAGCCGTGGCCGTTCGAGAGCAGGAAGCGGTCGCGGTTCGACCAGCCCGGATTGGCCGGATTGTGGCGGTAGTGCTTGTCCCACAGCGCGACGGCAATCTCGGCCATGCCCATCGGCATGCCCGGGTGGCCCGAGTTGGCTTTCTGGACGGCGTCCATCGCCAGCGCGCGGATCGCGTTGGCCATCAGGGTGGTGGTTTGCGTAGATTTCATGGAGATCGTGGATCAGGGATTGGAAAGCGATGGCCCGCGAGGCCGTAGCCCGTTATTCTACCAGACCGGGGTGCTGCCGATTTAAAATGCAGGTTTATTCCTTCAACGCAAGCCCTCACCGCGAAGTGACAGAATGCCCCGTTTTTACTGCCCCCAGCCGCTCGCCGCCGGCCTGACCGTCGACCTGCCGGAAGCCGTCGCCCACCATCTGCATGTGGTGCGCCTGCAGCCGGGCGCGGCGCTCACCCTGTTCAACGGCGAGGGCGGCCAGTACCGCGCCACCCTGCTGGAAACCGGCAAGCGCCGCGCCACGGCGACGGTCGACGCCTTCGAGGATGCCGAGGCCGAGGCGCCCTACCCCGTCACCCTGGCCCAGGGCTTGCCGGAAGGCTCGAAGATGGACTGGATCGTGGAAAAGGCGGTCGAGCTGGGCGTGGCCGCGATCCAGCCGCTGGCGGCGCAGCGCAGCGTGGTGCGCCTGTCCGGCGAGCGGGCCGAGAAACGGCAAGCGCACTGGCAGGGCGTGATCGTGGCCGCCTCCGAGCAGTGCGGCCGCAACCGGCTGGCGCGGCTGCATCCGCTGGCCGATGTGCAGCCATGGCTGGCGGCGCCGTCCGGGGGCGTGCGCATCCTGCTCAGCCCACGTGCGACCGAATCGCTGGCCGGCTGGGCGCGCGCCAATGGGGCGCAGCCGGTGACCTTCCTGATCGGCCCCGAAGGCGGCCTCACGCCGCAAGAAGAAGACGCGGCCGTCGCCGCCGGCGCCCTGTCCCTGTCGATGGGCCCGCGCGTGCTGCGCACCGAGACCGCCGGGCTGGCCGCACTGGCGGTGCTGGCCGGGGCCTGGGGCGGGATCTGAGCGTTCTGCGAAATACATTCTTTAGTTAACGTAAAACGTCGTTCCCGCGCAGGCGGGAACCTAAGTTAGCAAGCGTCTCGACAACGCAAGCAGTACTTGGGGGGAACAGCGCCAGTGGCGCTGTTCCCGCCTGCGCGGGAACGACGTGGATACTACGCAGCCGGCTTAGAACGTGTAGTTCGCCCCCAGGGTGAAGAAGCGGCCCACCGCGCCCGGCTGGTGCAGCGAGGCGTTGTACGAGGTCTGGTTGCCGGCGTTGCCGTAGGTGGCGACGTCATACGGGGCTTCCTTGTCGAACAGGTTCAGGATCGCGCCACGGATGGTCAGGTTCTCGGTGACCTTGTACGCCACGTTCAGGTTGGTCGTGGTGAACGACGACACCTCGCAGTACGACGCCGGCTGGATCAGGCCCTGGAAGTAGGTGCGGCCGCCCACGTCGAGCGCGGTCGAGGTGCAGTCGTTCACGCCCAGCGCAGGGTCGATGGTCGAGAAGCCGCTCGTGTAGTTCACCGTCGCGGTCACGTCCAGCGGGCCACGGGCATAGCCCAGGGTGAACTGGGCGCGATCCTTCGGATTGCCGGTGGCGCCGCCGACCGACGACGGACCCTGGGTGCCGGCGAGCTGGTAGCGCTCCCCAGCCACTTCGGTCTCGTAGCCGAAGGTATGGGCTGCGCTCAGGTTGGCCGTGATGGTGCCCTTGTCGCCCAGGCGCCAGCGGTAGCGCACGTCCGCCTCGATGCCGTGGGTCTCGGTGCTGCCGGCATTGATGTAAGGCGACACGGCGTACAGGATCGGGCCGGCGGCCGGCATCCCCGGCGCGGTGGTGGTGCCGGAGCCGGTGGCGATATCGATCGTCGCCGCCGGGCCGCGCACCCAGGTCGGGACGAAGCTCGGATCGTTGCCGGCCTGGGTCACGATCAGGTTCTTGATCTGGATCTTGTAGTAGTCCAGGGTCATGTTCAGGCCACGCACCGGCTCGAGGATGACACCGAAGGTGTACGACTTCGATTTCTCGGGCTGCAGGTCGGGATTGGTGATCTGGACGTAGGGCGGATTGAAGCCGCAGGCGGTCGGCACGTTGCCGGCCGTGGTCTGGCTGCCATTGGCGCACAGGATCGGATCGTTGATCGCGTTGAAGGTGAAGAACGAACCGGCATTGCCGACCTCGGACGGATTCGGTGCGCGGAAGCCGCGCGCGAAGGTGCCGCGCAGGCCGAACTGCTGGCTCGGCGCCCACTTGAAGTTGGCCGACGGGGTGAACGAATGGCCATAGGTGCTGTAGTCGTCATAGCGGCCGGCCACGCCGACTTCGACGTTCCTGATCGGGGTCGCCTGCAGTTCGGCAAACACCGCCTTGTTGGTCTCCTCGCCGACGGTGAAGGCGGAGGTGTTGGCAACCGCACCGTTGGCAGTCAGGCTCGACGGCGGCGCATTCTGCTCGCGCTTGTGCCAGTGCAGGCCGGCGGCGAAGTTCAGCGGACCGGCGCCGAAATTCGACAGCAGCTCGCGCGAACCGATCAGGTCGGCGTAGTTCAGCTTCGACTCGATCTCGTTGCTGAAGTGCGGCGAGACCTGGCTCATGACCTCGGGCGAATTATTGCCCAGCACGTTGAAGGTACCGTTGCGCAGCGCCGTGTACAGCGCGCTGCGATTGACGTAGCCACGGTAGTCCAGGTCGCTCTTGACCTTCGTGGCGCCGATCGATGCGGTCACGTCCCAGCCATAGGCGCTGCCGATCAGGTCGGCCGAGAAGCGGGTGGCGGTCGATTCGTTCTGGGTAGTCAGGGCCGGGCCGACATCCGGGATGAAGCCGTACAGGCGGGCATTCTGCCCGAACGGGTTGGTCACGTTGGCGCCGACCTGGGCCCCCGGTGCGAAGGTCGTGTTCGGCACCGCGCCGACACGCGGGGTCAGCATGCCGTTGGCCAGGACGTTGGTGCCGTTGAAGGCGGTCGGGTTGAAGGCCAGCGGCGAATTGTTGGCGCCGTTGCGGTTGTTGGTGCTTTCGCGGCGGAACATCGAACCCTTGAACTGCACTTCCCAGTCTTCGCTCAGCTTCTTGGTCATGCCGATGAGGACGTTGACGTTCTCGGTCGGCGGCTGGATGAACGACTCGGTGTCGCGCACCGCGCAACCGCCGGCGCGGTATTTGTTGAAATTGCAGTTCGGATCCAGGAACAGGTAGTTGGCCGGGTTGTTGACGTTGGTGACGCCGGCCGGATTGTTCGGGTTGGACGGGTTGTACAGGAAGGGGCTGCTGGACGCGGTCAGGAAGCTGTTCAGGTTGGTCGGCACGCCCAGGGTCAGGTCGTTGCCGCCGCGCGCGCGCCAGTCGCGGTTGGCGTAGCCGAAGTGCTCGCGGTCGGCCACGTAGATCGGGTCTTGCTTGCGGTATTCGGCGGTGATGAAAGCGTTGTAGCCGTCGGCGCCGAGGTCGCCGATGCCGGTGCTGATCGAGGCGCGCTTGGTCTTGCCGCCACCGTGCTGGGTGTCGCCCACTTCGGCCGTCAGGCGGGTGCCGTTCAGGTTTTTCTTGAGCTTGATGTTGATCACGCCCGCGATCGCGTCCGAGCCGTACAGCGACGAGGCGCCGCTTTTCAGGACCTCGATGCTCTCGATGGCGTCGAACGGAATCGACGACACGTCGACGAAGGAGCGCTGGGCGTCGTCCGACAGCGGATACGGGGCCATGCGGTGGCCGTCGATCAGCACCAGGGTAGCGCCGACGGTCAGGCCGCGCAGCGAGATGCCCGATGCGCCGTTGGCGAAGGCGCCGGCGAAACCGGTGCCCAGGGTGCCGGCGCCGTTGGCGGCCAGGTCGGTCAGCAGCTCGGCGACCGAGGTCTTGCCGCTTTTCTGGATGTCGGCCGCGGTCAGCACCTGGATCGGGGTCGGGGTTTCGGTGGTAGTGCGGCTGATCAGCGAGCCGGTCACGACGACGCGTTGCGGCGCGGCGGCGGGAGTGGCCTGGTCCTGGGCCAGCGCCGGTGCGGCGCCGGCCAGGGCGCCGCTGGCGATCACGCAGGCGATGGCGCACGGCATCGACTTCAATTTCAACATTGTGTTTCTCCTTGCTGTTCTTTTGGATAGTTTTATGCAAGCGCATGGCCCGGGTCCGTGCGCGAAATGTCTTCCCTAAAACATATTCACCAGCATGCAGACGTCTTTTGTCAAAACGTTCCATATGCAGATATGTCGCAGGGACGAACACTCTCAATAGACGCCGATTCGTGAATCAAACGTCTTATGATTCATTCCATAAAACCATATCAAAACAAAAATCGTCAACAAGCAAAAAGAGATGTACAGATTGTTAAAGCGTGCAAAATGACGCGCGTTTACACCGTGCCAGTTGCGTCCCCGCGACGTCCCGCCAGCTGGCTTCCAGCCCGGGGAAATCGGACAATCGGGACCGAAATGACGCTAAGCCATTGTATTTACGATAGTTTCATTGAATTATGGTCGAGTTGAACCAATATGCATATCCATTCCTCCCGCAAAACATGCTATGTACGCCGTATGCATGACTGATAGATGTATGAAAATTGTAGTTGACTCATGGGATAGTTGCGCAAAAGAGACGATAGGAATGGCTAGCCTTATTACTTCCGACGAAATATAAAAACATTTGAAGAAAACTAGTTTCCTCCTTAAAAAAAATGCCCCGGCAATGCCAGGGCAGGTAAATCCAATCAACGCCGGGGGCGCCGGCGTTTCTCTTGTTTCGATCAGAACTTGTGGTCGTAGGACACCGAGACCCGCGCATAGCGCGGCGGGGTCAGCGACAGCGGAGTGCCATACAGGCTCGACACCGCATCGCCGCTGTTATAGGCCTCGGTCACGTTCTGCACGGCTTGCTCGTTGGTAACGTTGAACACGTCGAGGCGCAGTTGCAGGCCCTTCAGTGCAGTCGGACGGTAAGCAACGTTCAGGTCCAGGCGCTTGTCCCAAGGCAGCTTGCCGACGGTGCCGCGGTGCACGATCTGGTTTTGCGGAACTTCTGCGCCGCCGCACCAGAAGCTCTGGTTCTCGTAATTCGGCGAATCGCCCGGGTTGGCCGAGGTGCCGATGCAGCTGCGGGGACGGCCGGCGGCCAGCAACACATTGCCGCCGACCGAGATCTCCGGGGTGACTTCATAGAAACCGAAGGCCTTGACCTGGTGCTTGCGGTCGTTCGGCAGCAGGCCGTAGGCGCCTTCCATCAGCTCCGGATAGTCCCAGGTCGAGGTCACGGCGACGTCGGCCTGGCCGTTATCGGAACGCACCTGGCCTTCGGTATTGCCCTTGTTGCGCGACCAGGTGTAGTTCACCTTGCCATAGAAGCCGTTGCGGTAAGGGTGTTCCAGGAACAGGTCGACCGCAGCGTAGGTGCGCTTCGGCTTGGCGAAGCCCTGGTCGGCGGCGGTGAGCGCGACCTTGGTCAGGTTCGCCGGGTCGCCCGAGAAGTCGACCATGAAGGTATTGTTGCGGCCCGGGTTGAAGGTCTGGCAGGTGTTGCCCCAGTACGGATTGGTGATCTCGATGCCGTTGGCCTCGGCAAAGCGCTCGAACGGACGCACGTCGCAGAAGTCGTCGAGTGTTTCTTTCAGTTCGCGATAGGTCGCCTTGGCGCCGAAGGTCAGGCGCGGCGTGATGGCGCGCTCGAGCCCGATGGTCACTTCGTCCTGGTAGGCCGGCTTCATGTCGAGCGCCGCGAGGGTCGGCAAGACCTTGTCTTGGCCAAACTCGTTATTGCCCGACAATGGCTCGGTCAGCTGCACCAGCCCGGTCGGGGCGCCGTTGGCATCGACGCCGGTATAGGTGTAATACTGGTTGGTGAAGGTCGAACGGCCGGCGCCGCGCACCGAGATGTGGGTCGGGATCGGCACCGAGTAACGGCCCAGGGTGGCGAACAGCTTGGTCGTGCCGTCGCCTTGCACGTCCCAGGCCGCCGCCAGGCGTGGCTGGATCTGGTTGTCCATGTCGAGGAAGGTCACCTTCGATTCGTTCTGGTTCTTGAACGACTCGCTGCGCACGCCGATGGTCAGCAGCAGGTTCTTGGTGGCTTGCCAGCGGTCTTCGACATAAAAGGCGCTCTGTTCGGCGTAGGAGTCGGTGACCGTCGAGAACAGGCGCTTGGACACGTAATAGCCCTGGCTACCCAGGCCGCCACCGCTGGCTGGCGCCGGCACCGTGCCGCCACTCACGCCGATCGGCCGGCCCGGGTTGGCCGTCCGGAAGTAGGCCCAGGTGCCGCCACCCGCCTTGAACACGCCCGCATTGAGCGATTCGACGTCGGTGCGGTCGTAACCCGCGCGCAGGTTATGGTCGCCGAGGCGGTATTCGAGGTCCAGGCGGCCCGAATCGACCTTGTCCTTTGCGTCCGGCGCCAGGATATTGCCGGTGATCGCCTGCGGGTTGGCATAGGTAAAGCCCGGGGCGCGGTTTTCCGGCGACGAGATGGTCGAGAAGATGTTGGCCTGGTAGTTGCTGAAGGCATTCTCGTGTTTCAGCTCGCTGCGGCCGTAGAGCGCGGTCAGGGTCAGGTCGTCGGTCAGGTTGCCGGTGTAGCGCAGCATGGCGGAGCGGCCGCCGTTGTCGTCCACGTTGCGGCGCGTGGCGGTGGAGGTGACGACGCCGTTGCGGGTACGGCTGGCGTAGTCGAAGCCGCTGTCGATGTAGGTGCGCTTCGGGTTGTCACCCAGGGCCGTCAGTTCCAGGCGGTGGTCCTCGCTGATGTTCCAGTCGATCTTGCCCATATAGCGCGCAACTTCCCGCTCGTCGTCGCGCCAGCCGTTCTGGGCGTTCGAGGTGCTGGTGCGGAAGCCCTCGACGTAGCCGCGATCGTTCTCGATCATCTCGCCGGCCAGGTAGATGAACAGCTTGTCCTTGACGATCGGGCCGCCGACATAGGCGCCATAGGTCTTCTGCTCGCGCGTGTTCTCGCGCTGGGCGCGGCGCAGGGTGCCGTCGGTGAGCGGGTTGTAGCCGGTGTTGGCGTAATAGATGTCGTTCTCGCTGGCGCGCCAGCTCTTCGGCTCGAACGTGACCTGGGCGCCCGCCTCCCAGGTATTGGTGCCGCTCTTGGTGATCACGTTGACCACGCCGCCGATCGAGCGACCGAACTCGGCGCCGAAGCCGCCGACCAGCACCTGCGCTTCGGCGATCGCGCCGAACGGCAGCTGCGAGGCGCCCAGGCCGGTCAGCGGATTGGTGACGGGGAAACCGTTGATGTAATACGAGTTTTCGGACGCCGCACCGCCGCCGAACGAGGCGCCGCCGGCGAAGCGCGAGTCCACGCGGGTGGTGTTCGGCGCCAGCTGGATGATGCCCTGGATGTCGCGCGTCACCGGCAGCGCGGCCAGCTGGCGGGCGTTGAAGGTCGCGCCGGACGAGGTCGAGGTGACGTCGATATTGCGGCGCTGGCCGGTCACTTCGACCGTCTGCACGCCCGCCTCGGCAAAGACCGCCTCGGCGTTCTGGCCGATGCTGGTTTCGACCCTGGTCGTGCCCACCACGGCATCGCCCCGGTATTGGGTCACGGTGTAGGAGCCGGTGGGCAGCGCGGTGGCCTGGAAGCGGCCTTGCGCATCGGGCGTCACGGTGCGGCGCAAGCCGGTGGCCGGGTTTTCCAGCACCACGCGCACATCGGCGCCAGGGGCAACGGTGCCGTACACCACCGATGTGGCGTTCGACTGCGCCAGGGCCGGCGCCATCGTGCCGATGGCGAGCACGGCGCCGCCGAATGCCAGCGTCAGGGCGTGGACTAGAACGGTTTTCTTAAGCATGTGTGATTTCCTGTCTTATGTCGGTCGCTCCCATGGAACGGCCGCGGATGGTTGTATGTGAATCACGATCCAGGCAGCGTTGGCTGCTTTTCCTCTCTTGGGCCGACTGACGAAATATTCATTTAACTGATAATTCGACCAAAAGGCACTTTTCGGATGGAACCATGGAGAAACTTCTTGTGTCAATGACACAGTTCCCTTTGGTATGCATACAAACAACACTGTTTATGAGAAATCACAACGGATTACGCCAACCGAATAAAAATCGCCAAAATCGGGCATCGATGCACAGAATTGGCCATCTGTTGCACCAAATCGCCCATCAAACGAAATCTTCTATCGCCAGCGACAGAATGGCTATGCACGCAGTACATACGGGGCGAAATCAAGGATTTTTCCGGATAACGTTTGGATGGATGTCATATAAAGACAATTTTGTGAATTTTTAGTTACCAAGAATCAAGGAAGGATATTCGACCTACTTATAGTGCATTGCGAAGAACAGGCGACTCGTCCGTCAGTACCGGATTCCAGTACCGTTGATCATCCAATTTGCAAGCACAGAAGCGCACTTTGTTGATTCGGCGCAAACCGATATGGACCGCGCCGACATGCCATTTGGCAATGCGCGCCAGTGGCCGTGCGGTGGAATGAAACAGGGCAACGATGACAGCGCCCATAAAAAAAGCCGCTCCGAAGAGCGGCCTCCAGGCTGACGACGGCCTTGCGGCCGCCGCTCACGATCAGAACTTGCGATCGTACATCAGCGAGAAGCGTGCATAACGTGGCGAGGTCAGCGACAGCGGGGTCTGGTACAGGCCGCTGACGTTGGCGCCGTTGTTGTAGGCCTCGGTCACGTTGCGCACGACCTGGCTGTTGAACACATTGAACACGTCGACGCGGAACTGCAGGCCCTTGGCGAAGTTGGGCTTGTAGGCCACGTTCAGGTCGTAGCGGTGTTCCCACGGCAGGTTGCCCACCGTGCCGCGCGGGGTCAGCACGTTCTCCGAACGGGTCAGGCCGCCGCAATAGAAGGTCTGATTCGCGTAATTCGGCGAGTCGCCCGGATTGGCGGCGCTGCCGATGCAGCTGCGCGGACGGCCCGAAGCGATCAGCACATTACCGCCCACGACGATCTCGGGGGTGACTTCGTAGAAGCCGAATGCCTTCAACTGGTGCTTGCGGTGGTTCGGCAGGTAGCCGTACGCGCCTTCCATCAGCTCCGGATAGTCCCACGACGACGTGACGGCGACGTCGGCCTGGCCGTTATCCGAACGCACCTGGCCTTCGGTATTGCCCTTGTTGCTCGACCAGGTATAACTGGCCTTGGCGTACCAGCCGTTGCGGAACGGATGCTCCAGGAAGGTTTCGATCGATTTATAGGTACGCTTCGGCTTGTCGAAGCCCTGGTCGGCCGCGGTCAGGTTCACCTGGGTCAGGCGCGACGAGTCGCCCGAGAAATCGACCAGGAACTCGTTGTCTTCACCCGGGTTGAAGGTCTGGCAGGTGTTGCCCCACAGCGGGTTGGTGATCTCGATGCCGTTGGCTTCGGCGAAGCGCTCGAATGGACGCACGTCGCAGAAGTCGTCGATGGTCGAACGCATCTTGCGGTAGATCGCCTTGGCGCCGAAGTTCAGCGATGGCGAGAAGGCTTTCTCGAAGCCGAAGGTCAGCTCGTCCTGGTATTGCGGATCCATGTCGCGCGCCGCCAGGGTTTCGACGACCTTGTCCTGGCCATACTCGTTGTTGTTCGACAGCGGTTCGCTCAGCTGCACCAGGCCGGTCGGCGCGCCGTTGGCGTCGGTGCCGGTATAGGTGTAGTACTGGGCGGTATAGGTCGAACGGCCGGCGCCGCGCACCGAGATATGGGTCGGGATCGGGACCGAGTAGCGGCCCAGGGTGCCGTACACCTTCAGGCTGGCGTCGCCGTTGACGTCCCACACCGCGGCCAGGCGCGGCTGGATCTGGTTCTTCATCTCCAGGAAGGTGGTCTTGGAATCGTTCTGGTTCTTGAACGACTCGTTACGCACGCCCAGGGTCAGCAGCAGGTTCGGGGTCGCCTGGAAGCGGTCCTCGAGGTACCAGGCGCTCTGTTCGCCGAACGAATTGGTGACGGTCGAGAACAGGTTGCGGGTCACGTAATAGCCCTGGCTGCCCAGTGGGCTGCCAGTGCTGGCCGGCGACGGGATCAGCACGCCGCTTGGCCCCTCGATCTGCGCGTTCGGGTTGGTAGCGCGGAAGTAATCCCAGCGGCCGCCGCCGGCGATGAATTCGCCCGCCGCGACCGACTCGACCTTGGTCTGGTCGAAGCCGCCGCGCAGCGTGTGGCGGCCCAGGCGCCATTCGACGTCGAAGCGGCCCGAGTCGACGATGTCTTCCGAGCCCGGGGCCAGGATGTTGCCGCTGATGTTTTGCGGGTTGGCGTAGGAGAGGCCCGGCGCGCGCGCGTCGACCGTCGACGAGATCTGGAACAGGTCCGGGTTATAGCCGGTGAAGTAGTTCTCGTGCGTCGACTTGGAGCGGCCGTACAGTGCGGTGACGGTCAGGTCGTCGGTCAGGTTGCCGACGTAGCGCAGGGTGTTGAGCTTGGCGCCGTTGTTGTCGACGTTGACCAGTTGCTGGGTCGAAGTCACGGTGTTGTTGCGGGTGCGGGTGGCGTAGTCGAAGCCGCTGTCGGCATAGCTCACCTCGGGCGTATCGCCCATCGTGGTGAATTCGATACGGTGGTTGTCGGTGATGTTCCAGTCGAGCTTGGCCATGTAGCGTTCGACCTTGGTGTCGCGGTCGCGCCAGCCCACTGAGGCGTTGTTGGTGGCCACGCGGAAGCCGTTGACCAGGCCTTCCTCGGTATCGTGCTTTTCGGCCGCGGCGAAGAAGAACAGCTTGTCCTTGATGATCGGGCCGCCGACGTAGGCGCCGTACACCTTGCGGTCGACCGTGTTCTCGGCGCGCGCCAGGCGCAGCGTGCCGTCGGTGGCGGCGTTGTTCGGGGTGCCGGTGCGGCCATAGTAGATGTCGTATGGGGTCGCGCGCAGCGACTTCGGCTCCCAGGTCACCAGGCCGCCGGCTTCCCAGGTATTGGTGCCGCTCTTGGTGACGATGTTGACCACGCCGCCGATCGAGCGGCCGAACTCGGCGCCGAAGCCGCCGGTCAGCACTTGCGCCTCGGCGATCGCGCCGAACGGCAGCTGGGCCGCGCCCAGGCCGGTCAGCGGATTGGTGACAGGGAAACCGTTGATGTAGTACGAGTTCTCGGAAGCTGCGCCGCCACCGAACGAAGCGCCGCCGGCGAAGCGGGTGTCGGCCGTGGTGGTATTCGGGGCCAGCTGGATGATCGATTCGATGTTGCGGCCGATCGGCAGCGAGGCGAGCTCGCGTGCGTTGAAGGTGGCGCTGCTGCCGGCGCTGCTGGTGTCGATGGTGGCGCGGCGGCCGGTCACTTGCACGACGGCGCCGCCGCCAGCGGCCGGGGCGCCCGCGAAGATCGCCTCGCCATTGCGGCCGATGCCGGTTTCCACTTCCACCGTCGCCACGTTGGCGCCGTCGCGCACCTGCGTCACGCGGTACACGCCGCTCGGCAGCGAGCTGGCCACGAAGCGGCCCTGCGCATCCGGGGTCAGGGTGCGGCGGATGCCGATGTCCGGGTTCTCGATCAGGATCTGGACATTGCTGCCCGGGGCGACGGTACCGAACACGCTGCCGGAAGCATTCGACTGCGCCATTGCCGGCGACATCACGGCCATGCTCAGTGCGGCGCCGCCAAAGGCGATGCTCAGGGCGTGGACCAATACGGTTTTTTTCAACATGCGATTTCCTGTCCTCTTGTCAGCCACCCTCGTGAAGCGGCTGGTGTTGGTTTTATGGTTGTGATCCTGAAGTCACTGCGCTTGTAACTTTTCCTCTCTTTTAGCACCTGACGACATATTCATTTATTTGATAACGCCGTCGAGTTGCCTGAGGCCATAAAACCATGACGCAAGTTCTTATGTCAATGACACACTTTGACAGTATGCATATATACAACACCCTCCTATGAGAATTTGCACGCGCAAAATTAAATTCGCCCATATTGGTGAGGCGCTGCACAAATTTGGTCAGATCGGGCGCCAAAGTGGATCGCCTTGCAATATTCTGTCAAAAGTGAGTCTCGCCACACAATCAGTCGTATTTACATCTACCGCATCGTGATTTGTGCAAATATCGTTCGGCATCGTGTCATATTTGTCTAATTTTCGTTGCATGCAAACTAAGGTTTTATGCATAAGGATATTTGTTCTACTAATAAAGCCTCCATCGGAAAACACATGCTTACTCATGATCGGCACCAATTACCAGATTCAACCGACCCAATGAGCAAGGTCCGGCGCCACATTCATGCTCGGCGGACGCTTTCCCCACACGACGTTGATGACGCCAAGTAAAATGACGCTTTTGTTCGCCTTCTATTTGTTGCCTCACTAGCAACCACCCTCCCCATGCTGCGTATTAACGAACTCAAACTTCCCCTGAACCACCCTGAACCGGCCCTGCGCGAGGCCATCCTGGCCCGTCTCGGCGTGCCGGATGCCGACCTGGTCGACTTCAGCGTCTACAAGCGCAGCTACGATGCGCGCAAGAAGGCCGCCATCGTGCTGATCTATTCGATCGATGCCGAAGTGCGCGGCGAAGCGGCGGTGCTGGCGCGCCTCAAGTGCGACCAGCACGTGATGCCCTCGCCCGACGTGGACTACAAGTTCGTGGAGGTCAACAAGCCGGCGCCGGGCACCCCGCGTCCGGTGGTGGTCGGCACCGGCCCCTGCGGCCTGTTCGTGGCGCTGATCCTGGCCCAGATGGGCCTGAATCCAATCATCCTCGAGCGCGGCAAGATCGTGCGCGAGCGCACCGTCGACACCTTCGGCTTCTGGCGCAAGCGCAAGCTCAATACCGAGTCCAACGTGCAGTTCGGCGAAGGCGGCGCCGGCACCTTCTCGGACGGCAAGCTGTACAGCCAGATCAAGGACAGCAACCACCACGGCCGCAAGGTGCTGACCGAGTTCGTGCGCTTCGGCGCACCGGAAGAGATCATGTACGTCAGCAAGCCGCACATCGGCACCTTCCGCCTGGTCAAGATGGTCGAGCAGATGCGGGCCGAGATCGTCCGCCTCGGCGGCGAGATCCGCTTCGAGACGCGCGTGGACGACGTGATGGTCGAGGAGACCGGCGGCGTGCGCCAGGTGGTCGGCGTGCGCTTAGGCAATGGCGAAGAGATCGCGACCCGCCACCTCACGATGGCGATCGGCCACAGCGCGCGCGACACCTTCCAGATGCTATACGACCGCGGCGTGTACATCGAAGCCAAGCCGTTCTCGATCGGCTTCCGGGTCGAGCACCCGCAGTCGCTGATCGACGTCTGCCGCTTCGGCCCCAACGCCGGCAACAAGATCCTCGGTGCGGCCGACTACAAGATCGTGCACCACGCCTCGAACGGCCGCTCCGTCTACAGCTTCTGCATGTGCCCGGGCGGCACCGTGGTCGCCGCATCGAGCGAGGAAGGCCGCGTCGTCACCAACGGCATGAGCCAGTATTCGCGCGCAGAGCGCAACGCCAACAGCGCGATCGTGGTCGGCATCACGCCCGACGACTACCCCGGCCACCCGCTGGCCGGGATCGACTTCCAGCGCGAGCTCGAATCGCGCGCCTTCGTGCTGGGCGGCGGCACCTATGACGCGCCGGGCCAGCTGATGGGCGACTTCGTCAAAGGCCGGCCGTCGACCGAGTTCGGTTCGGTCACCCCGTCGTTCCGCCCGGCGGTCCACCTGACCGACCTGGCGACCTCGCTGCCGGACTACGCGATCGTGGCGATGCGCGAGGCCTTCGTCGCCTTCGACAAGCAGATCAAGGGTTACTACAAGGAAGACGCGGTACTCACCGGCGTCGAGACCCGCACCTCGTCGCCGATCCGCATTCGCCGCAACAACGACGACCTGCAAAGCCTGAACACGCGCGGCCTGTTCCCGGCCGGCGAAGGCGCCGGCTACGCCGGCGGCATCATGTCGGCTGCGGTGGACGGCATCCGCGTGGCCGAAGCGGTGGCGAAAGCGATGGCAGCCAAGTGACAGTCCACACCGACGCCAAGCCCCAGGGCGTCGCCGCGCCCGCGCTGGCGATCCTGGGTTCGCTGGTGTCGGTCAATGCCGGCGCCGCCTGGGCCAAGGGCCTGTTCCCGGCGGTCGGCAGCGCCGGCGTGGTGGCGCTGCGGGTCGGGCTGTCGGCCCTGATCCTGCTGGTGCTGGTGCGGCCCTGGCGTTTCACGCTGCGCCGCGCCGACATCCCGAACATCGTCATCTATGGCGTGATGCTGGGGGCGATGAACCTGTTCATCTACCGCTCGTTCGAACGCATCCCGCTCGGAATCGCGGTCGCAATCGAAGTCACCGGGCCGCTGGCGGTGGTGATCCTGTCTTCGCGCCACGCGCGCGACTTCGTGTGGGTGATCCTTGCCGGCGCGGGATTATGGCTGCTGCTGCCGACGGCGGCCAGCAGCGCCGCGCTGGACCCGATCGGCATCGCCTATGCGCTGGCGGCGGCGTTCTGCTGGGCGATGTACATCGTGTTCGGCAAGCGGGTATCAATGCTGAACGGCGGCCAGGCGGTGTCCTGGGGGCTGCTGGCGGCCTGCGTGTTCGTGGTGCCGTTCGGCGTGACGCAAGCAGGCGGGGATTTACTCTCGCCCGCGGTGCTGGGCGGCGGCCTGGCGGTGGCGCTCTTGTCGTCCGCCCTGCCCTACACGCTCGAGATGAAGGCGCTCAAGCGCCTGCCGCAGCGCGTGTTCGGGATCCTGGTCAGCGCCGGTCCGGCGGTGGCGGCGCTGGCGGGCTTTTTGCTGCTGGGCGAACGGCTCACGACCGTGCAGTGGCTGGCGATCGCTCTGGTGACGCTGGCCTGCGGCGGCGCGGCGGCAACGGCCGATCGGCGCTGATTACAGCCACCCGGCCTTCTTGAACCGCCGGTACAGGTAGGCGCACACGCCCACCATGGTCAAGAGCGCCAGCGGATAACCCCACTTCCATTTCAGCTCCGGCATGAACTCGAAGTTCATGCCCCACACCCCGGCGAAGGCCGTGAACACGGCGAAGATCGCGGCGTACGAGGCCAGCTTCTTGCTGACTTCGTTCTCCTCGATCGCCACCATCGACAGGGTCACCTGGATCGCGGTGTTGATCGTGTCGCGCACCGCGTCCAGGCGGCCGGCGATGCGGTACAGGTGGTCGTGCACGTCGCGGAAGTAATCCTGGGTCTCGACCACCACGCCCGGCACGCGGCCGCCATACAGGCGGCCGACGGCGTCCATCAGCGGCACCACGGCGTGGCGCAGGGTCTGCGCCTTGCGCTTGAGCTCGTACAGGCGCTCGACGTTGGCGCGCTGCTTGCCCTGCATGCCGAAGATATGGTCCTCGATCGATTCGAGCTCGGATTCGAGCATGTCGACCACCGGGAAGTAGCGGTCCACCACGGCGTCGACCAGCGCATACAGCACGAAGCCGGCGCCCTTCTTCAGTTGATGCGGCTCGCGCTCGGCGCGCGCGCGCACTCCCAGGAAACCCTGGTTGGCGTCGCGCCGCACCGACAGCACGTAGTTCTCGCCCGCGAACACGGCCAGCTGGCCGACATTGAGCTCGTCGCCCGCCAGCTCCACGATCTGGACCACGACGAACAGCGAGTCGCCGTATTCCTCCAGCTTGGGCCGCTGGTGGCCGCGCAGGGCGTCTTCGACCGCCAGTTCGTGCAGGCTGAATTCTTCCTGCATCAGGGTGATGTCGGCGGGGGCCGGGTCGCGCAGGGCGACCCAGACGAAGGTGTCGTCCTGTTTCAGGTATTCGCTGATATCCTCGACCGGGATATCACACAGTTTCTTGCCTTCCTGGTAGGCGACGCAGTTGATCAGCATAAGGTGAAAAGGTAGAGCGGGCGATGCAGGAGCTTACACCACCGGCCGCCCTTTTCACCATCAGGCTTTACTACGAGCCTATTCCTCGCGCGCGCCGTCGATCCCCAGTTCCACGATCTTGCGCGTGATGGTGTTGCGCCCGATCCCGAGCCGCATCGCGGCGTCGTTCTTGCGTCCGTGCGTATGCTTGAGTGCTGTCCTGATCAGGGCCGACTCGAACTGGCGTCCCAGGATGTCCATCACGTCCATCTGCCCCGCGCTGAGCATGCCGGCGGCCTGCAGCTCGAGCAGGTCGATCCAGCCGTCGGGCGAGGCCGGCGCCTGCGCCGCGACCTGCATGACGATGCCTCCGGCGCCGGCCACCGGCAGTGCGCCCGCCCCCACCATGCCGTCGGACAGCGGCACCGGATTGGCGCTGGTGCCCGCCTGGCCCTGGGTCAGGTCGCGTGGTAAATCCTTGATCTCGACCGTCTGGCCGGGCGCCATCACGGTGATCCAGTTGCACAGGTTTTCCAGCTGGCGCACATTGCCCGGCAATTCGAGCCCGGACAGGAAGCGCATCGCCTGCTCGCTCATGCGCTTCGGTTCGACGCCCAATTGGTGTGCACTCTGCACCAGGAAGTGGCGCGTGAGGATCGGGATGTCGTCGCTGCGCTCGCGCAGGGACGGCAGGCGCAGGCGGATCACGTTCAGGCGGTGATACAGATCTTCGCGGAACAGGCCGTCGCGCACGCGCTGCTCGAGGTTCTGGTGGGTGGCCGCGATCACGCGCACATTGGCCTTTACCGGCTGGTGGCCGCCCACGCGGTAGAAGTGGCCGTCCGACAGCACGCGCAAAAGCCGGGTCTGCAGATCGAACGGCATGTCGCCGATCTCGTCGAGGAACAGCGTGCCGTCCTCGGCCTGCTCGAAGCGGCCGCGCCGCATGGCCTGGGCGCCGGTGAAGGCGCCGCGCTCGTGGCCGAACAGTTCCGATTCCAGCAAGTCCTTCGGGATCGCGGCGGTGTTCAGGGCGATGAAGGGTTGTTGCGCGCGCGGGCTGTGCTTGTGCAGCGCGCGCGCCACGAGCTCCTTGCCGGTGCCCGATTCGCCCGTGATCAGGACCGTCACATTCGATTGCGACAGGCGGCCGATGGCGCGGAACACCTCTTGCATCGCCGGCGCATGGCCCAGGATCTCGGGCGTCTCGGCCGGCAGCGCCTCGACGCTGGCTTCGCGCAGGCTCTCCTCGAGGGCGCGCCGGATCAGCGCCACCGCCTTGTCGATGTCGAACGGCTTGGCCAGGTAGTCGAAGGCGCCGCCCTGGAACGAGGACACCGCCGAATCGAGGTCCGAGAAGGCGGTGATGATGATGACCGGCAGGCCGGGATGGCGGGCCTTGACGGCCTGCAGCAGGTCGATGCCGGATTCGCCCGGCATGCGGATGTCCGATACCAGCACCTGCGGGGTATCGGTTTCAAAGGCGGTCAGGGCCTCGCGCGCGTTGGCGAAGCTGCGGGTCTCCAGGCTTTCGCGCGCCAGGGCTTTTTCGAGTACCCAGCGAATCGATGCGTCGTCGTCGACAATCCAGATTGGTTTCATGTATTCGTGCTTCCCGCAACATGGATTCAATAAAGGACTGGTCGGCGCCCTGCTCGCCCGCGCTTATGGCAGGGGCAGCAGGATACGGAAATCCGTCAGTCCAGGCCGGCTTTCGCACTCGATCACCCCCAGGTGCTGCTGCACGAAGGTTTGCGCCAGCGTCAGCCCGAGGCCGCTCCCGCCGTCACGCCCGGATACGAGCGGATAGAAAATGCGGTCGCGGATATCGGGCGCGATGCCCGGTCCATTGTCGATGATATGCAAGTCTAATGCCAGCCCGTAACGGACCTTCGCCAAAGTGACCTGGCGCGCCACGCGGGTGCGTAAAACAATCTCCGCGTCGCCCCGCGCCATGCGGCCGGAGAGCGCCTGGGCGGCGTTGTGGGCGATGTTCAGCACCACCTGGATCAGCTGCTCGAAATCGCCGCGGAATTCCGGGATCGAGGCGTCGTAGTCGCGCTTGATCGTCAGGCCTTGCGGGAATTCGGCCAGGATCAGGCTGCGCACCCGCTCGCACACTTCGTGGATATTGACGTCGCCAACAATATGGGGCTTCCTGTGCGGCGCCAGCAGGCGGTCGACCAGGGTCTGCAGGCGGTCGGCTTCCTTGATGATCACCTGCGTGTATTCCTGCAGCTCGAGCAGGTGGTGCGGCGGCAGCTCGAGTTCCAGCAGCTGGGCCGCGCCGCGGATGCCGCCCAGCGGGTTCTTGATCTCGTGCGCCAGGTTGCGGATGAGTTCCTTGTTGGCCTGGCTCTGGTCGAGGATGCGCTCCTCGCGGTCGAGCTTCAACTGCTGCACGTTCTCGCGCAGCTCGATCAGGAGGGTGCCGTCGCCCAGCGCGCTGACGATGCTGTTCACGTGCAGCGGCTCGCGGTTATTGCGCTGCAGGGTCAGGTCCTGGCGCAGGTCGGCGTACTGGTGGGCCAGCGCCTGGCCGATCAGGGCGGCCAGCTCGGCGCCATTCTGGAACAATTCGGGCAGGCGATGGCGCTGCAGCGACTTGAGCGACAGCTCCATCAGGTTCTCGGCGGCGGCGTTCGCATACAGCACTTCGCCCTCGGCGCCGGTCAGCAGCACGGCCGAGGCCAGCAGGTCGAGGCCGGCGTAGCGCGCCGGATCGCCCGCATCAAAAGCGGGAACGTCGTTCATGGGTGGCAGGGTCATCTGATATTGCCGATCTCGCGCCGCAGCGCCTCGATATTGCGTTCAGTACGGTTGATCTCGTCGCGCATCGTCACCACCCGCTCCTGGTACTTGGCGTAATTACGCTCATTGCCCTGGCGCTCGGGCTCGCCGTTGTTGAACACTTTTTTGAGCTCGAGCAGCTTGCGCTCCTCGATGCGCAATTCGTCGCCCAGGATCTCGCGCCGCTCGTCGTCGCGCGCGCGCTGCACCACATTGTCCACGCGCGGGAAGCTGGACGGCGTGCTGCTGGCGGCCGGGGCCGGCGCGCTGGCCGAATCCGATCCGCCCGACGAACGCGGGGCCGGGATCGGCTTTGATGCCGCCGGCGGCGAACTGTAGCCGGTATCGATCAGCTGGCACTTGCCGACCTTGACGTCGGTGTACAGCGGGCGGCCGTTGGCGTCCGTACAACGATAGATCTGGGCCTGGGCCGAGGTGCACAACAGCAGGGCGAACATGGCCACGGCGCCGTGAAAAACGATGTTTGTCATTCCTATCACTCGGTAGCTTGCATCGGCGGAAAGATGCATTGTAGTCGCGCCCGACTATACCCGAAGCAACAAAAAACGCGGGGAAAGCCATCGCTTTCCCCGCGTTTCATGGCATCGCCGTCAAGGCTGGCGATGCGCAGGCACAACAGCTTGCCAAGTGATTACGACGAATAGTACATGTCGAATTCGGCTGGGTGCGGGGTCATGCGCAGACGCTGCACTTCGTTCATCTTCAGCTCGATGTAGGCATCGATCATGCTGTCGCTGAACACGCCGCCGCGGGTCAGGAACTCGCGGTCCTTGTCCAGGGCTTCCAGCGCTTCTTCGAGCGAGGCGCACACGGTCGGGATCAGCTTGTCTTCTTCCGGCGGCAGGTGGTACAGGTCCTTGGTGGCGGCTTCGCCCGGGTGGATCTTGTTCTGGATGCCGTCCAGGCCGGCCATCAGCAGCGCAGCGAAGCACAGGTAGACGTTGGCCAGTGGGTCCGGGAAGCGGGTCTCGATGCGGCGGCCTTTCGGGTTCGCCACGTGCGGGATGCGGATCGAGGCCGAACGGTTACGTGCCGAATAGGCCAGCTTGACCGGGGCTTCGTAGCCAGGCACCAGGCGCTTGTACGAGTTCGTGCCCGGGTTGGTGATCGCGTTCAGGGCGCGCGCGTGCTTGATGATGCCGCCGATGTAGAACAGTGCGGTTTCCGACAGGCCGGCATAGCCGTCGCCAGCGAACAGGTTCTTGCCGTCTTTCCAGATCGACTGGTGCACGTGCATGCCCGAGCCGTTGTCGCCGTTGATCGGCTTCGGCATGAAGGTTGCGGTCTTGCCATAGCTGTGGGCGACGTTCCAGATCACGTATTTCATGTTCTGGGTCCAGTCGGCGCGCTCGACCAGGGTCGAGAACTTGGTGCCGATTTCATTCTGGCCGGCGCCCGCCACTTCGTGGTGGTGCACTTCGACCGGGATGCCCATCGATTCGAGGATCAACGACATTTCCGAGCGCATGTCCTGGAACGAATCGACAGGTGGCACCGGGAAGTAGCCGCCCTTGACGGTCGGACGGTGGCCGCTGTTGCCGCCTTCGATTTCCTTGTCGGTCGCCCACGACGATTCGTCCGAATCGATCTTGACGAAGCAGCCCGACATGTCGATCTTCCAGCGGATCGAGTCGAAGATGAAGAATTCCGGTTCCGGGCCGAAGTAGGCGGTGTCGCCGATGCCCGACGATTTCAGGTAGGCTTCGGCGCGCTTGGCGATCGAGCGCGGGTCGCGGTCGTAGCCCTTGCCATCCGACGGTTCGATGACGTCGCACTGCATGAACAGCGTGGTCTCTTCCATGAACGGGTCGAGGTTGGCGGTGTTCGGGTCTGGCAGCAGGAGCATGTCCGAGGCTTCGATACCCTTCCAGCCGGCGATCGACGAACCGTCGAAGGCGTGGCCGGATTCGAATTTGTCCAGGTCGAAGTGCGACACCGGGACCGTGACGTGCTGTTCCTTGCCGCGGGTATCGGCGAAGCGTAAATCAACGAATTTGACTTCGTTGTCCTTGACCAGTTGCATTACATCTGCGGCGGACTTTGCCATTCGGAATCTCCTAATTGAAAAAAGGAAGTCGGGCCATGAGAACCGACAACTTGCATCATGTTGAAGCACGAAGCATGCCAACTTGGTGACACCCCACGTGCCCAGTTAATTGCATGAGAGCATGCACAAATCGTTCTTGGGGGACGGGCCAGTTTACCCATAAAATCGCGTCGATCGGCAGGCTTGTCGAAAGATTTACAGTGCATGCCGAATGCACCAATCAAGTGCAATCACGTGTCGATGCACCATTTAAGAGCAGGATACACTGATCCACGGTGGTGCAGCGCCTTTGGATGCCCAAAAACGGACCGAACATTATGACGACAGAAAACATTCTCGAGGCGGCGCGCCAGCGTGGCGCAGGCCAGCCCTATGCCGGTGCGGTGACGCCGCAAGAGGCGTTCGAGCTGCTTAGAAGCAGCCCGAACGTCAAACTGGTGGACGTGCGCACCAATGCCGAACGCGACTGGGTGGGCCGGGTCGCCATCCCCGACGCCCAGCATGCGGCGGTACAGTGGGCGACGTATCCGGGCGGCGTGCCGAATCCGGATTTCGGCGCCCAGTTGGAAAAAGTCGCAAACCCGGATGACATCCTGCTGTTCCTGTGCCGCTCGGGCGTGCGCTCGCGCCACAGCGCCCGCGTGGCGACCGAACTCGGTTATGCGAATGCCTTCGACATCCTCGAAGGCTTCGAGGGCGACAGGGATGGCGAAGGCCATCGCAAGACGCTCGGCGGCTGGTGCAAGGCGGGATTGCCGTGGGTGGGTGCATGAGCGACGAGGTAAGTAACCCCATCGAACGCCTGGTGGCGGCGCGCGAACTGGCCGACCAGGGCCAGTACGACGCCGCGCTGCAAGAGCTGACCTGGTTCCACGAGCATGCGCTGGAACAGGATCCGTCGCTGGCCGGTGTACGCCGTTCCTATGCGCTCGCCGATTGGGCCGTACTGGCCGAGGCCCATCCGCCGGCGGAAGCGGCGCTCGAGGCGGTGCGCGAGCGCAATGCCGCCCTGCTGCTGGCCGGCCAGGGCAACCGCGACGGCTTGTTCGACGTGGTCTCGATCGACCATGCGCGCGACCAGCCGGTGCGCACGCGCGACCTGTTCCTGCAACTGGAAACCGTGGCGCCGGCGCTGGCCGCTTCGTGCATCCGGGTCGTGCTGCCGCAGGTGATCGCCGCCGGCGACGCCGAACTTGCCGAACGCCTGATGCCGAACCCGGAAGAAAACATCCGCCAGCATGCCGACTACCTGATGGACGCCTTCCGCGAGCGCCGCAAGCGTTTCACCGCCGCGCCCAGCATCCCGGCCGAGATCCACAACTATGTGCAGGACGTGAACGCCATCCTGGACGTGCTGGCCGCGCGCGGCCGGCACGCCGACGTGCGGCGCCTCCGCCAGCTGGCCGCCGACGCGATTCCCGCCACCACCCTGCGCCGCGAAGTGCGCGCCGCGCTCGTCCCCGGCGCGCCGGCATGGTACGAGCGCGGCGTCCCGCGCCGTCGCAACGGGTAGGGTCGGCAGCTTCGCCGCCGACGCGGTGATGGTTGGCAGCGAGATCATCCGGCGCGAGAACGGCGCACATAACTACCGCCGCTCTCGCAACACCGGGGTCAGGTCTGACAATCGGACACGTTCTCAGCCTTAAAGCAGATCATTACAGCTTGGAAGAGTCGAGACAATCACGCTTTGGTTAAGGACTGCAGAGCCCGTGTCCGATTGTCAGACCTGACCCCGAAGTTCACGCTTATGGTGGCATTTGGAGTCCCCCCTAGCTGTGCTCTAGCAGATGGAGGTTGTTTAGAAATGAACCGATTAACTCAAATTGTGGGCACATGGATCCTAACGCTATCGGCGCAGGCGGATAACGGCCACATCGTGGAATACTCCTCTCACAGCCGCGGGGGAACGGAGAGTAGTGCTAACTGTCGATCTTTAGGAGGCTTCGTACTTGCGGCTGGGTGTGGACTGGGCTCTACAAAAGAAGTTACGGGTGCGCGCCCTCAACGCGTTGAGATACCGAAAACTAAAACGCTTCAGTCTCCTTTCGCCCGAGCAGTCAGCCAGGCGAAAGCTAACAGTTTGATCGAGCGGGGAATGGAAGGGTACACGGAAGTCTTAGTTCATTGCCAGAAGAGCCAATCCGTCGTCATGACGACCGCCCTACTCCGGAGCGACGCACAACGAGATCATTGCTATCGTTTTTAAGCCAAAACGCCGCGCAACACCGGGGTCAGGTCTGACATTCGGACACGTTCTCAGCCTTAAAGCAGATCATTACAGCTTGGACGGCACGAGACAATCACGCTGTGGCTAATGACTGCTCAGCCCGTGTCCGATTGTCAGACCTGACCCCGAAGTGTTGTCAGACCTGACCCCGAAGTTCTCGAGCGCGGAGTCCCGCGCCGTCGCAACGAACGGTTCAATTAGGCATCACCATCAGCTGGAGTCCCGAGGCCGTACCCGGCGCGCGATAGACGCGCTGGGTCGCCTTCCTGAAGTCTTCCGGCTTCGCGTCGGGAATGCGCATGAAGGTCTGCGGATTCAGGTCGATTAGCGGGAACCACGAACTCTGCACCTGCACCATGATGCGGTGGCCGCGGCGGAAGGTGTGGTTCACCGCCCCCAGCTCGATATCGATCGCTGTCACCTTGCCGGGCACGAAGGGCTCCGGTTTCTCGTAGCTGTTGCGGAACTTGCCGCGCAGCGGATTGCCGCGTACCAGTTGCTGGAAGCCGCCCAGTTTCAGGGCCGGCGGTCCGACGTCGCTGCCGGCACGCGGCGCCGCCGGCGTCGGATAGTCGGCCGGGTAGACGTCGATCAGCTTCACGACCCAATCCGCGTCGGTGCCGGTGGTCGACACGAACAGCTTCGGCGCTACCTGCCCGGCAACCGTCACGTCTTCTTCCAGCACCTCGCTCTGGTACACCAGCACGTCGGGACGGGTCGCGGCGAAGCGCTGGTCGGACACCATGTATTCGCGCGGCACGCCCTGAGCCGGATAGCCGATATAGGGCACCGGGCGCTTCGGATCGGCCACATACTCATCGTAAGCGTCGAACGCGCCAGTCGTTGCCGGCTGTTGCCAGGTCAGGCCGCCATTGGCATTGAAGTACAGGGTGCGCGCCCGGGCCGGCTTCGGCGGCCAGGCGTCGTAGCTGCGCCAGACATTGGTGCCGGTCTCGAACATGGTGACCGGCGCCAGCTCCGTGGCCGGCTTGATGCCTTTCAGGTGCTGCTCGAAGAAGGGAAACTGGATGTTGCGCCGGAAGTAGTCGCTGGTGTTGGCATCGAAGCGCACGTGACCGAGGCGCGCGCCGTCGCCGCGCATCCAGCCACCATGCACCCATGGGCCCACCACCAGCCTGTTCACCGCAGCTGGATTGTGGCGCCTGACAGCGTCATAAACGGTGAACGGGCCCTGGAAATCTTCCGCATCGAACCAGCCGCCGACGGTCAGCATCGCCGCCTTGACGTTCTTCATGTGCGGACCGATGGCGCGCGACTGCCAGAAGTCGTCATAGGTGTCGTGCTCGATGTTCGGCATGAACAGCTCGCGCTGGCGCTCGCTCATCGTGCCCGCGATCGCGCCCAGCGTCAGGTGCTTGAGGAAGAAGTCGTAGCCGTCGGCCTCGTCGTAGTCGAAGCCGCCGCCCGATGCCGACTTGGGCGAAGGGTTGGGCGCGGCGACGAAGGACGAATAGAAGTCGAAGTTGGCGGCCAGCTTGAACGCGCCGCCGTGATACGAATCGTCGCCCATGTACAGGTCGGCGATCGGCGCCTGCGGAGAAGCGGCCTTGATGGCCGGATGCGAATCGATCACGCTGGCGGCGGCGTAGAAACCGGGATAGCTGATGCCCCAGATGCCGACCTTGCCGTTGTTGTTCGGGACGTTCTTGATCAGCCAGGCCACGGTATCGTGCATGTCCTTGGCTTCGACGCCCTCCCCCTTGCCCAGCGCCGGCTTGGCGTGCGGCGTCATCTCCTGCCACACGCCCTCGGACATGTGGCGGCCGCGCACGTCCTGGACCACGAAGATATAGCCGGCGTCTTCGAATTCGCGCGAGGGCCCGAGCGACTCCGGCATCCAGTCCACGCCGTAGCGCAGCTCTCCTTCGGCGCGCACGCCGGCGCTGTAGGGCGTGCGCTGCATCAGGAAGGGGTAGGCGCGCGAGCTGTCCTTCGGCACGTAGACCGCGGTGAACAGTCGCGCGCCGTCGCGCATCGGGATCCGGTATTCGTACTTGGTATAGGCTTCACGCACGGAGCGCTTGGCAGGGGCGCTTTCTGGCGCGGCCTGCATGCCGGCGGCGAAGGCCGGGATAGCGCCCGCGAGCAGGAGACCAAGGACGAGAGCGGACAGCGGACGGCGAATCATGACTTCCTTCGGTTGAAAACACTGGGGGCGCCAGTGTAATCGCAATCCGGAGCGGATGATTATTTCGTCAACGGCACCGCAGCCGCTTCGCTGTCTTCCTGCACGCCGCGGATCCGCTCGCGCACCAGGTGGATGTGGCTGCGCAGGCGATACAGTTCGTCGGCATAGGCCAGCGGCACCGAGATGTGGTTGACCCGGTCCTCGAGCCCGTCCAGGCGCCGCAGCAGTTCCTTGCGCACCGTGTCGACCGGCTCGAGCCCGGCGTCTTCCAGCGCCTGTTCGATCGCGCGCAGCTCGCCGTACCAGCGGTAGACGCGCGAGCGCACGCGCCACACGTAGATCGGCGGCACGATCTTCGACAGCGGAATCAGCAAGGCGGTGAGCGCCACCACCACCACCCACAGGCGCTCGGCCAGGTTGGCCAGCCAGAAGCTCATATAGCGCTGCATGAAGGGCGGACCGTCGCGGTAATAGCGCGCGGCTTCCGGCGCCACCGGGATCTCGGTGTACTTTGGCGACGGGAACTGGCCCTGCTGCTGGAACCAGCCGGCCCCGCCGTGGATATTGGTCGCGGCCTTCACCAAGAGGCCCACCAGGGCCGGATGGATTTCCTCGCGCGCCACCAAGGTCGCGGTGGGCGCGATCAGGTGGTAATCCTGGGCCGGGATATTGCGGCCCAGGTCGACGATCCCGCGCGGCAGCACCACGTGGGTCAGGAAAGGCAGGCGCCGTGTATAGGCCTCGGCCTGGGCGAAGTCGAACAGCCGGATGCCGGGCGTCTGCAGCAGCATCTGGATCAGCGGCGCTTCCGGCGCCGACGAAAACACCAGGCCGTCGATGCGGCCGGCCAGCAGCTCCACCGTGGCCGGCGTGTCGGCCAGGTCGCCGATCCGCAGGTCTTGCGGTGCGATGCCGTTGGCGTCGAGCACCTGGCGCAGCAGGCGCGGCACGCCGGTGCCTTCCGGTCCCAGGTTGATGCGCTTGCCGCGCAGGTCGGTCAGATTCGTGACCCTGGCTTCTTCGCGCAGGAACAGCCATACCGGTTCGGTGAACAGGCTGCCCAATGAAACCAGTTCCTGGCGCTCGGCGGCTTCGCCGTCTTGCGCGTTCATGGTATCGCCGTCGGTCGAGCCGCTCTGCACGAAGGCGACGTCGGCTTCTCCCGCCAGCAGGCGTTGCAGGTTGTCGCGCGAGCCGAGGGTCGGCTGCAGCGTCACCTTGATGTCGTCGCGCGCGAGCAGGCTCGCGTACTGCTTGCCGAAGGTCTCGTAGGCGGAATTTTCCTGGCCGGTGGCCAGGCGCAGGCTGCGCGGCGGCGCCGGATCGACCCACCAGTAGGCCAGCAGCACGGCCGCCGCCACCATCAGGATGGTCGGGCCGGAGGCCACGACCAGGTCGCGCAGCGAGACGATGGAAAAATTCTGCAGCCGCGCGCGCAGGCCCTTGCCCGGCGCGCCGCTGCCCTCGCCCGCCGGCTTCAACGCACGCACTGCCGCTGGGACGCCGCCACCGCTTGCGGCGTCGCACCAGGCACGGATGCAGGTACAGATGCGTGCGGCGCCGGCTCGATCATCGGCATCAGGCTAGGCGCCAGCGTCACCAGGAGCTGCACCGGCAGCGCGCTGGTGAAGTCATAGTGTTCCGACTGCGGGCCGTGCACATAGGCTGTCATGCTGCCGTAGAAGCGTTCGCCGATATTGAACACGAAGGTCGCCGAGCGGTTCACGTAGCGCGATTCGACCAGGCGGCCGCCGCGCGCATACACGTCGAAGCGCTGGTCACCGGTGCCGGTCTTGCCGCCCAGCGCGATCACGCTGCCGTCGGCCTGCACAAAAGCGGTCTTGACGCGCTTGGCGGTGCCGTCCGAAACCACGCCCTGGATGGCGTCGGCCACGGTGCGCGCGACTTCCGGCGCCAGCACCTGTTCCTTGCCGCCGCCCTTGTTGCGCTTGACCAGGGTCTCGTAAGGCGTGTCCTTGGCAAAGTGCAGCGAGTCGATGCGCTCGATGGGCTTGCGCACGCCGCCGTTGACGATGATGCCCATCAGCTCGGCCAGCGAGGCCGGACGGTCGGCCGAGGCGCCCAGGGTGGTCGCGAACGACGGCACCAGCGAATCGAAGGGATAACCCATTTTCTTCCACTGGGCGTGGATCTTGAGGAAGGCTTCGACCTCGAGCAGGCCGGCGATGCGCTTGTCCTGGGCGTTCTTGCGGCTGGTCTTGAACAGCCACTGGTAGACTTCCTGGCGCTCCTTGACGCTGGCGGCCGTCACCTCGGACCAGGTGGCCTTGGGGTGCGTGCGCAGATAGCTTACCAGCCACAGTTCGAGCGGGTGCACCGAGGCCACGTAGCCGCGGTCGGCCAGCGACATATTGCGCGCATCGTACATCTCGTACATCTTCGGGATGCGTTCCGGATCGACCTCGTTGGCCGACGGCAGGGTCGCGTCGATGAAGGCGCCGAACTGCTCCAGCGTAGCGTTCGGGGCCACCGTGCGGTGGGCCGCGGCCAGCTTCGAGGCGAGCGGACGCACGCCGGAGAACAGCAGCGCTTCGATCTCGGCCGGGGTCTTGCCCTTGTACTTGTTCCAGAACTTGGCCAGGAAATCCTTGCCCTCGTTGTCGGCGAAGCGCGCCAGGTAGGCGGCGCGGCGCGGATCGTTGGCATCGGCCAGCAGCTGGGCCGAGGAACCGGGCAGCTGGAACATGTAGTAGCGCACCACATCGCGCATCATGCGCACGAACACCAGGTTGGTCGACTGGCGCAGCGCCTGGTGCACGTCCATGATCTTGTCGTTGTCCAGGCGGCTGAAGTTGCCGAAGGTATGCAGGCCGCCGCCGGTCATGAAGCGCTCGCCCGGGCTGGCCGAGTAGCGGCGCGCCATGGCGGCGTCGAGCATGGCTTTCAGGCCGCGGTCGGCGCCTTCCGGCAGGGTCTGGAAGTATTCCAGGCCCCATTGCGACATGCGGTCCTTCGGATCGATCTCGACGCCGTGCAGGCCGATCTTGTCCAGCGGCTCGAAGCGCTTGTGCAGCTGGTCGACGATGTCCAGGTAGGTCACCAGCGTGCGCAGCTTGGCGGTCGAACCGAGGTCGAGCTTGGCGCCCTCGTTGATGTCGAGCGGCTGGTCGTAGTTATCGGTCTGGACCCGCAGGTAGTTGACGTGCTCGCCCCGCTCCATCAGCGTGAAGCTGTACACCACCTGGGCCGGGTCGCCGTTGCCGAGCAGACCCTTGCCGGTCAGGCCGGCCGCTTTGGCATGCTCGGCGTCGGACAGCTGGCGCAGGGCCGCCGTCACCGCCTGCTGGGCATTGCCGTCCAGGGTCGAGACCACCGACAGGTCGAGGCGGTCGACGTTGTACAGGCGCGAATCGCCGATCAGGAAGCCGAGGTGGTTGCGCACCGCATTGGCCGCCTTGCGCGACACGAAGGCGTCGGCCGGCGGCGGCGCCACGCCGCTGTGCAGCGCCGGCTGCAGTTTCACGCTCAGGGCGGCGTCGCGCAACTGGGGCGAGATCACGCCGGCCTGGGCCAGCACGCGCAGGTGGCTGTCGGTCAGGATTTCGAGGTCGGGTTCGCCGGCGCCCAGGTAATAGGCCGGGCGGCGCTGGGCGATCATCAGCGACAGCGCTTCTTTGTACGCCAGCACGGCATCCGGGCTCGTCATCGGGCCCTTCAGCATCGCGTTGACCTTGTCGAAGTCGCGGCCATACCAGACCCACAGGCCGTCGCCGATGCCGTTCACTTCGCCATAGCCGGACTTGGCCGACAGCGGCACCGTATTCAGGTAGTCGAGCACGATCTGGCGGCGCGAACCGGTGGTGTCTTCGCCATCCTGGTAGGCGCGCAGCGTGGCCGAGGCCATCTGGATGATCTTGTCGGTGGTCGAGCTGGTGCGGCCTTCGGGCGAATGCCGGTATTTTTCGATCTGGGTCGCCAGCGTGCTGCCGCCGGCCACGCGGCCGCCGCCACCCAGGCCGATGCTGGACAGGGACTTGTCGAACACGGCCTTCGAGAAGCGGTCCCACTCGACCGCCGGATTGCGGCGCGGATGGCTTGCGTCGAGCAGTTCGCGGTTCTCGATGAACAGCAGGCTCTGCACCAGCAGCGGCGGCGCTGCGCTGAATTCGTGGTAGAAGCGCTCGGGGAAGCGCGAGGTAAAGATCGGCTGCGAGCGGCAATCGAGGATCTCGAGGCCGACCTTGGTCTTTTCGTGATAGGTCGCGTACAGGCCCATGTCGGCCATCTTGACCATCTGCGGCGAGATGCGCGCCTGGGCCGCGATCGCGTAGTCGCGGGTCCGCAGGCGCTCGAGATAGTGCGGCATGCCGGCATAGCCGAGCCGGGTATCATAGGGACTGGCGGCCGGGAACCGGATCGCATCGCTGGGACCGTTTTCCATGCGATAGGTGAGCTCGCTGGCCATGTCGGCGAAGATCTTGGCCTGCAGGCGAGAGGTGCGCGTCTCCAGCACCGCCCAGGCCGCCAGCAGCGCGATCAGCAGCAGCAGGCCGAGCACCAGCCACAACTTCCAGCGCCGCTTGCGCGGGGCCGGCTCGTCGCCGCCGGGCTCACCCGACGGGCCGCCGGGGATGCCGCCATTGCCCGCCAGGTGCGGGAAGGCTTCGTACAGGGGAACGTCGTTGCCGCCGGCCGCGAGCGCAGGAGCGCTCTCCACGGCAGCCGCCGCGGCACTGGCGCTGGCCGGCGCGGCCGATGTCGCGACCGCGTCGCCAAACGTCGGCTCGAAGGTCGGCTCAAAGGTCGGCTCACTGCGCTCGTTGGCGGCACGCTTGCCGGACACATTACTTGGCCGTCGTTGACGGCGAATACTTTCCATGATGGCTTAACCGGTCTGAATCAAAACGCTAGCAATCCCCGCCAACCTGCTCGCCATCTGTGGTGCTGCTGGTCCGTTCGAGTGATCGTGGTGTGTGTAAGTTCGCACGCGGATGGTGCAATCCCACTCCAGATCGCACCGTCCGTAGGCAATATTCCACCACATCAATACGCCTCACGCGAGGCGCCGTTTAACAAATTTGCTGCGCGTGGAATATTTTCGCAAAAAAACAACGAGGTCTTGGCTGAGTGACATTACCGCGTGTAATTCAGGCAAGAGCTCCGAGTAGTTTTAGCTACCAATATTTAACGCGCAGGAGATGCCTTTGGTGTACAGCCACGTTTGATCCATGTCGAAAGACAGATCAGGCGGGCTGCACCGCCTCTTCCGCGCGCAGCTCTTCCAGTGCCTGCAGGCAGTAATACTGGAACCATAACCCGGCGAACAGGAAGATCATGACGTACAGCCACAGCGACACCAGGGCCAGGATCGGGAACAGCACGATCGACAGCACCGCGCCGCCCATCCAGACGATGCCCGGCAGCGCGCCCGCCAGCCCCGTGATGAAGCCGATGGTGAGCAGGGCCGGCCGCCGGCGCCGCATCAGGGCCAGGCGCTCGGCCTGGGTGGCGTGGGCGGCCAGCGCGTCGTAGCTCATCACGCGCGACGTGACCCAGGCCCACAGGCTGGCCTGCACCAGCCAGGCCAGCGGCGGCACCGCGTACAGCGGCAGGGTGAACAGCCACAGCAGGGCAAACACGACGACGCTGCCCAGGTTGATCGCCACGCTGCCGAAGAAGGAACCACCCTCCTTCTTTGCGAGTTGGGGAAACTGGCGCTTGCCGACATACGACTCGATGGCCGGCATCGCCACCACGCCCACGAACAGCAGGGCCGAGCCGATCTTGAGCGGCAGCAGCAGCACGATCGCCATCAGCGGCACCACCATCACCTTGAGCATGCCCAGGCCCACCATTTCGAGCATGCTGCCGCTGGTCTCGAAACCGCCGTACTCGGCGAACATGCCGTGCAGCCAGTCGAGCAGCGGCTGCAGGCCCAGCCACATGCCGACGCTCCACAGGGCGACCGCCAGCAGCAGCGGCGCCAGCGACAACAGCAGCATGCGGCTGCTGAACTGCGCGCCCAGGGCGCGCCGGCAGGCGGTCAGTACACTGTTCATCGGGCTTTCTTTCGCGGCATGGTGTCTCCTGATGGCAGTTCAATGCCGTCATTCTACGGGATGACACCGGATGGACCCATCGACTACAATCGTCGTTCAATCTGAACAACAAGGAAGACCATGTCCACCATCACCACCGAATCCGGCCTGCAATACGAAGAGCTCGTCACTGGCGAAGGCGCCGAGGCGAAAGCCGGCCAGCACGTCACCGTGCACTACACCGGCTGGCTGCGCAACGACGACGGCAGCCTGGGCGCCAAGTTCGATTCGAGCAAAGACCGCAACGACCCGTTCGAGTTCGCGCTCGGCGCCGGCCACGTGATCCGCGGCTGGGACGAAGGCGTGCAGGGCATGAAGGTCGGCGGTTCGCGCCGCCTGACCATCCCGGCCAGCCTGGGCTACGGCGCACGCGGCGCCGGCGGCGTGATCCCGCCGAACGCCACCCTGATCTTCGACGTCGACCTGCTGGCCGTGTAATCAGGATTGCCATGCGCCGTCCTGCGATGGCGCATGGCTCGGCCGTCCTGGGGCGGCATTTGAACATCTCTTCTAAAATGCGGCCGGATTCCCCGTGCCCGCCTGTCTCCTGGGCTAAGATGCCTGCCGCGTTGTCCAAGCGACAATACCGCACTCAACCATCACAGGAGTTTCCATGAGCTTGCAGGAACAGTTCACCCAGGCCCAGGCCGATTCGAAAAACCTGTCGGAGCGTCCCGACAACATGACCTTGCTGAAGATCTACGCGCTGTTCAAGCAGGGCTCGAGCGGCGACGTGACGGGCGAGCGTCCGGGCATGACCGATTTCGTGGCGCGCGCCAAGTACGACGCCTGGGCCGGCCTCGCGGGCACCTCGCAAGAGGAAGCCCAGCAGCAGTACGTCGACCTGATCGAAGAGTTGAAGGGCTGATCGCCACCGGGCCGGCGCCTGCGGCCGGCCCATAACCCCGGTTACGCCGCGGCGGCGAAGGTCTTGCGCATCTTTTCCGCCACCTTGGCCTCGATGGCCGGCGCGAACGCGCCCATGAAGAAGCCCAGGCGGATGCGCATCGCGGCGCGCCGGTCTTCCAGGGTCAACATGCCCTCCACGCCGCTGCGCTCGAAGCGCAGCACATCGCCGTCCCACCTGCATTCCAGCCCGTATTCGGCCGCGATACGCTGCGCCACCTGTTCGGCTACCGAACGCGCCGCGTCCCGGCTCAGGCTGTGCTGCTGGACGATGCTGATTTCCGCCATCTGACTGATCCTTCCTGAATCGATTGCAAACAATCCGCCATGATGCCAGTTGCGGCCGGGCTATGCCAGAGCCCGCTATAACTGACAGCGCTGGCTCAGCCTCAATTGACGATTATCAAAGCGTGCCCGGCAGGGAGCGCGAGGATGAAGACGCAAGCCCGTCATTACGCGAGGAGTCGATATGGAAACCCCCGTCGAGCAGCCGAACCGCCTGTTGCCCAGCGAAGAGGCGGCGCAGACAGCGCAGCCTCCGGTGCGCTTCGTCCCTACCCCGAGCGCGCCCTACCGCCAGCAGCACCGCGCCGCGCGCCTGCTCGAAGAACCCGAGGTCCCCGATCCGGCCGCGCCATCGACCACTGAGCCGCCGCCGCACGCCTTCGGCGCCCGCGTCCTCATGTGGAAGCAAGATCCTTCGGTGAGCGAGATCGGCACCCGCAAGGCCTTCCTGCCCGGCGTGGTGCTGGCCGGCCCGCGCGACGCCCGCATCGCCCCCGGCGAGCCGGGCATCGCCGCGGTCGAGCCGAACGCCTTCGGCGACTTCGTCACCCAGCCCGACACGCCGCAGTTCGACGCCGTCCATACCTTCGTCGTGGTGCGCCAGACGCTCACCATGTACCAGCGCGCCCTGGCCGCCGCCGGCGCGGCCCATACCATGCCGCTGCCCTGGCAATGGAACAGCAGCACCGACACGCGGCCGCTGCTGGTCTACCCGCACGGCCTGCCGAACGTCATGAACGCCTTCTACAGCCGCAGCCAGGCCTGCCTCAAGTTCGGCGACTTCATTCCCAACGGCGCCACCGGGCGGGTCTTCACCTGCCGCTCGTTCGACATCGTGTCGCACGAGACCGCCCATGCGGTGCTCGACGGCATCAAGCCGCTCTGGCTGCAGGCCGACGCCCCGCCCCAGACCGGCGGCCTGCACGAAGCCTTCGGCGACCTCACCGCGATCTTCCTGGCCCTGTCCCAGCTCGACCAGTGCGAAGCCGTGATCGCCCAGACCAAGGCCGACCTGCACGACAAATCCTTCCTGACCGACATCGCCGAGCAGTTCGGGCTGGCGCTCGGCAACAGCACCGGCCTGCGCAACGCCGACAACGACCTCAAACTGAGCGAGGCCGGCACCCAGGTGCACGCCATCTCGCAGGTGTTCACCGGCGCCGTCTACGATGTGCTGGCCGACCTGTTCTTTCACGAACGCGATCCCGGGCGCGAAGACTGCGCCGCCGTCCTGCACCGGGTCGCCAACTACCTGAGCGGGGTGCTGCTGCGCGCCCTGATCGCCGCGCCCGACGAGGCCGCCACCTATGCCGACGTGGTCAACGCCATGCTCCAGACCGTGACGGCCGACGGCAAGCCGGCCGCCTATGCCGACGCCATCCGCCTCCAGTTCAGCCGGCGCGAAGTGACCGAGGCCGGCCATGGCGGCGGT
Source organism: Massilia sp. Soil_C_3 (assembly GCF_057657035.1). Taxonomy (NCBI): domain Bacteria; kingdom Pseudomonadati; phylum Pseudomonadota; class Betaproteobacteria; order Burkholderiales; family Oxalobacteraceae; genus Massilia; species Massilia sp. Soil_C_3. The sequence continues at coordinate 461,019 of NZ_JBDGJG010000001.1, read as the reverse complement.
CCGGATGGCGCCGCCGCCTTCGTCCCCGGCCTGCCCCTGGCGGCGCGGGTGTGCGACGCGCCCGGCGCGCGGCAAGACCGGCGTTCCTGCTGCGGCACCATGCAGCTGCCCGAATACGATTGCGCCGAGCGCGTGCTGGCGGGCGAGGCACGCCTGCTGGCGCGCTGGTGCTTCGATCACGGCCGCCACGGGCCGGGGCTGCCGGGGGTGCCGGCTGGCGCCCAGCCTGCCGATCCATCGATGCTCGCATGAAGATCAGCGCCCGCGCCTGCGGCGGCTTTGCCGGACTGGCCGAATCCTACGAGCTCGATACCGCGCGCCTGGCCGACGGGCCGGCCCTCGAGACGCTGCTGCAGCGCCTCGACTTCTTCGACGCCGCACCGGCCTACCCGGTCGGCGCCGACTTGCCGCGCTGGGAAATCACGGTCGAGGACGGGCCGCGCTGCCACACCGTGTTCCTGCGTGAGGACGGCAGCGGCGGCCAATGGCAACACCTGCTCGACTACCTGCGGCAGGCCGGTTGAGCGGGATTTGCCAGCTTCCATCTGCAGCGGCCTTAAGCGCCGTCAACAACTACTGTTCGGCGGCTTGACAAGCCAAGATCCGCACGCTCGTGCGGATTCCCCCTTCATTTGCTTATGTAGATTGTGTATATAGGCGAATTTGTGAGAAAAGCCGAATTGCCCTAAAATACAGTGCTTTGCTCTGTCCGGCCGGCCTGTTCATGTCCATGTTCTTGCGCCCGGCGACGCGACATCCCACCAACTGATAGGACTGTTATGACCCACGTTGTCACCGAATCGTGCATCCGCTGTCGTTACACCGACTGCGTCGATGTATGCCCGGTAGATTGTTTCCGGGAAGGCCCGAATTTCCTCGCCATCGATCCTGACGAGTGCATCGACTGCGCCGTCTGCGTCGCCGAATGCCCGGTGAATGCGATCTATGCCGAAGAAGACACGCCTGGCGACCAACAGCACTTCATCAAGCTCAACGCCGATCTCGCGCGCTTCTGGCCTTCGATCACCAAGACGAAGCCGGCCCTGCCAGACGCGGAAGAGTGGAAAGACGTCAAGGACAAACTCGACCAACTGGCCCGCTAATACCGCCGCTGCGCCGCCCATTCGGCGCCGGCCCGGGGTCGTTCTGCATGGCAGTGCTGGCTGCCATCGCCTCACCAATCAAAAATCACAGGAAGTAAGCGCATGACTATCAGTGCCACCCACGAAGCGGGCAGCATCGCTCCCAACAGTTCCTTCGCCGGCGCCATCGAAGCCGATGCCGTGATCATCGGCGCGGGCCCGGTCGGCCTGTTCCAGGTGTTCGAACTCGGCCTGCTCGAAATCAAGGCCCACGTCATCGATTCGCTGCCGGCAGTCGGCGGCCAGTGCGTGGAACTGTATCCGGACAAACCGATCTATGACATCCCTGCCGTCCCGGTGTGCACCGGCCAGGAACTGACCGACAACCTGCTCAAGCAGATCGAACCGTTCGAGCCGACCTTCCACCTGGGCCAGGAAGTCACGACCGTGCAGCGCCGCGAAGACCAGCGCTTCAACGTCGAGACCTCGACCGGCACCCGCTTCATCACCAAGACCATCTTCATCGCAGCCGGCGTCGGTTCGTTCCAGGCGCGCACGATCAAGGTCGACGGCATCGACAAGTACGACGGCGAGCAGCTGTTCTACCGCGTCAAGGATCCGGCTCGCTTCGAAGGCAAGAACATCGTCATCTGCGGCGGCGGCGACTCCGCGCTGGACTGGGCCCTGAACTTCGTCGGCAAGGCTGAATCGGTCGTGCTGGTGCACCGCCGCGACGACTTCCGCGCTGCCCCGGCCTCGGTCGCCAAGATGAAAGCCCTGTGCGACGAGTACGAGATGCAACTGATCACCGGCCAGGTGACCGGTTTCGACGAAAAAGACGGCCAGCTGACCGAAGTGAAGGTCACCGGCGCCGACGGCGTCACCCGCCGCGTGCCGCTGGACATGCTGCTGGTGTTCTTCGGCCTGTCGCCGAAGCTGGGTCCGATCGCCGAGTGGGGCCTGGACATCGAACGCAAGCAGCTCAAGGTGGTGGACACCGAGAAATTCGAGACCAACGTCCCGGGCATCTTCGCCGTGGGCGACATCAACACCTATCCGGGCAAGAAGAAGCTGATCCTGTCGGGCTTCCACGAAGCCGCGCTGGCCGCCTTCGGCGCCGCGCCGTACATCTTCCCGGACAAGAAGATCCACATGCAGTACACGACGACCTCGCCGAAGCTGCACAAGATCCTGGGCGTCGAAACCCCGGTGTTCGACTAAGCAATGTGTGGCCGCGTTCAGTTACTTCGCGGCGACAGAGTCCCCTGAAGCGCCCCGCCCTGCGGGGCGTTTTGCTTTATGTGGGCCGCCCAACGGAGCGGGTCCGGGTAAATATGCTACAAGTGCACCATGCATAGGGGATAGCGGTGGCCCTCGTTGCCACCCGCCAACGCAAATCCCCTATAATCGGATGAAGCTTATGCGCGGGCGATATTAGCGCAATGTCAATACGAAGGATTACTTTATGCTTTATCAACTGCACGAGATGCAACGCTCCTTCCTGACCCCGCTGATGCAGTGGGCCGATGCGTCATCGAAACTGTTCTCCAATCCCGTGTCGCCATTTGCGCACACCCCATTTTCCCAACGTATCGCCGCCGGCTACGAGCTGATGTACCGCCTCGGCAAGGAATACGAAAAACCGTCCTTTGGCCTGAAGACCACCACCATCAACGGTGAAGAGGTCGGCATCGTCGAGCACATCGTCGTCGACAAGCCGTTCTGCGAGCTGCTGCACTTCAAGAAAGACATGGACGCCGCCGCCTATGCCGCGCTTGGCCAGCCCTCGGTGCTCGTGGTGGCGCCATTGTCCGGCCACCACGCGACGCTGCTGCGCGACACCGTGAAAGCCCTGCTGGTCGAGCATGACGTCTACATCACCGACTGGACCGACGCCCGCATGGTGCCGCTGGCCGACGGCCCGTTCCACCTCGACGACTACGTCTTCTACGTCCAGGATTTCATCCGCCACCTGGGCCCGGACGTGCACGTGATCTCGGTGTGCCAGCCGACGGTGCCGGTGCTGGCCGCGATCGCCCTGATGGCGAGCAACAAGGATCCGAAGCTGCCGAAATCGATGACCATGATGGGCGGTCCGATCGACCCGCGCAAATCGCCGACCGCAGTCAACGACCTGGCCATCGAAAAGCCGTACTCGTGGTTCGAGAACACCGTGATCTACGCAGTGCCGGGCAATTACCCCGGCTTTGGCCGCAAGGTCTATCCGGGCTTCCTGCAGCACGCCGGCTTCATCGCGATGAACCCGGGCCGCCACGCCCAGAGCCACCGCGAGTTCTACCAGCACCTGGTGCGTGGCGACGACGACTCGGCCGAGGCGCACCGCAAGTTCTACGACGAGTACAACGCCGTGCTCGACATGCCGGCAGAGTACTACCTCGACACCATCAAGACCGTGTTCCAGGACTACAGCCTGCCGAAGGGCACCTGGAAAGTCGGCGGCCAGCTGGTGCGTCCGCAAGACATCGAGTCGGTCGCCCTGCTCACCGTCGAAGGCGAGCTGGACGACATCTCGGGCCTGGGCCAGACCAGCGCCGCACTGACCCTGTGCACCGGCATCCCGAAGGACAAGAAACACGACTTCGTGGTCGAGAAAGCCGGCCACTACGGCATCTTCTCGGGCCGCCGCTGGCGCGAGATCGTGTGTCCGAAGATTACCGAGTTCATCCGCGCGAACGGGTAAGCCGTCAAGTTAAGGCAACAGCCTTCTTGAGTTAGCATAAAAACGTCGTTACTGCCACTGGCAGTAACGACTCCCCGCGAAGGCGGGGACCTAAGTTCTGCAAACGTCGTCGAAACGCTTGCAACTTGGGTCCCCGCCTGCGCGGGGACGACGTATGTTGAGGGTTAGCTCAGCAGCTCAGCGCACCGCCACCACCTGCGCTACCCGCCCGGTCGCGATCGCCACCAGCGCATAGCGCCCGCCCGCGTCGACCCACTGGTGCCCGCGCGGCGGCTTGGACAGGCGCAGTGCGCGCCAATCCTCGACCACATGCTGGTGCGCCTGGTAGCGCGCCGGCAGGCGCTCACCGCGCCGCAGTTCTCCATTCGCGTCCACGCTGCGATAGCGCGCCGACAGCACCTGCGCGGCTTCCGGCCCGCCATCGGCCTTGCGCGCGCCCGGCTGCTGCAAGCCGTCTCCTGCCGAAAAGATGGCGGCAAAGAGCAACGGCGCGATCAACTCGTTCATGTCAGTCCCCGGGGTCAGCGTCAGCCGATAGTACAACAGGGCGGCACGCAGGTCGTCTGTTCGCTTGCCCACGTAGGGACGAGAATGGATGAGCACTGCCGGGTCCGCCTGAAGGCAGCCCTGATCGCCTCTAAGCCCGTTTTGGCGGATAATGTCGGCTTGATCAGATTCAAGCAGCGCCCTTTCGTGACCACAACCCTCGCCGACCAGCTCGAAGACCTGCTGCCGCAGACCCAGTGCACCAAATGCGGTTATCCCGCCTGCCGCCCGTATGCCGAGGCCATGGCGAATGGCGAGGCCGACATCAACCAGTGTCCGCCGGGCGGCATGGAAGGCGTGCGCCGCCTGGCCGCCGCGACCGGACGCAAGGTCATCCCGATCAATCCGGCCAACGGCGTCGAGCGCCCGCGTCCGGTCGCCTTCATCGACGAGTCGCTGTGTATCGGCTGCACGCTGTGTATCCAGGCCTGCCCGGTCGATGCGATCCTGGGCGCGGCCAAGCAGATGCACACCATCCTGCCGAGCCTGTGCACCGGCTGCGACCTGTGCGTCGCGCCCTGCCCGGTCGACTGCATCGCGATGGTTCCCGTCACGGGCGAACGCACCGGCTGGGACGCCTGGACCCAGCAGGACGCCGACGCGGCGCGCGACCGCCACGACTTCCGCACCGCGCGCCTCGGCCGCGAGCGCGAGGAAAACGATGCCCGCCTGGCCGCCAAGGCCGTCGAAAAAATGCGCGCGGTCACCGCCGAAGTGACGAACACCCCGGAAGAACTGGCCGAGAAAGAGCGCAAGCGCGCCATCATCGCCGCCGCCATGGAACGCGCCCGCCTGAAGGCGGCCGGCAACCAGGACAAGAACTGAACCCGATGAATCCCGCCAAACGCCTGGAAATCTTTAGCCGCTTTCGCGCCGCCAATCCAAAACCGACCACCGAGCTCGAGTTCACGACGCCGTTCGAACTGCTGATCGCGGTGCTGCTGTCGGCCCAGTCGACCGACGTCGGCGTCAACAAGGCCATGCGCCGCCTGTTCCCGGTGGCGAATACGCCGCAAGCGATCCTCGACCTCGGCATCGACGAACTCAAGACCTATATCTCGACCATCGGCCTGTACAACACCAAGGCGAAGAACGTGATGGCGACCTGCCAGATCCTGGTCGAGCAGCACGGCGGCGAAGTGCCGCCCGTGCGCGAAGCGCTGGAAGCATTGCCCGGCGTCGGCCGCAAGACCGCCAACGTGGTGCTCAATACCGCCTTCGGCGAGCCGACCATGGCGGTCGACACCCACATTTTCCGCGTGTCGAACCGGACGAAGATCGCGCCGGGCAAGAACGTCGACATCGTCGAACAGAAGCTGTTGAAATTCGTGCCCAAGGACTTCCTGCACGACGCCCACCACTGGCTGATCCTGCACGGCCGCTACACCTGCGTGGCGCGCAAGCCCAAGTGCTGGAACTGCCTGATCGCCGACCTGTGCGAGTTCAGGGACAAGACGCCGGCGCCGGCCGGCGTGCTCGATCCGGCCGTGGCCGCGGTCAACGCGGCGACCTAAACCCGGGTTTCGCCGGTGACGAACGAGGCGCGCACGATGCGCCCCTCGACCACCTCGTACACGCACAGCATCTCGACCGTCCCCTTCCCTTCGGGGAAGTTGCGGGTCACGATTTCCAGGTCGGTGACGAAGTTGCCGAGCACCGTGCGCGACAGCAGGCGCGCGTGCAGGTCGGGTTCGGCGAAACGCATCTCGTAGCGCGGGCGGATCTGGTCATACCCCTGGGCCAGCAGCTCGCCATGCAAGACGAATTGCTGCGCGTCCGGCGCATAGGTGGCCATCAGGGCGTCGAGGTCCTTGGCGTTGTAGGCGTCGAGTTGAGCCTGGACCACGGCGAGAGGAGAGTTCGGCATAGCGTCTTTCAAAAAAACGGCGCGTTTTCCAACAAAAGCGCGCCTGGTCACATTGTTACGGTAAGCGAGCGCCCACCCCTTACAGCAGCACCATATTGTCGCGATGGACCAGTTCCGGTCCTTCGACGAACCCCAGGATGCGTTCGATCTCGGTCGAGGAATGGCGCATGATGCGCCGCACTTCGCTACTGGCATAGTTGGTCAGCCCGCGCGCCAGCGGTTTGCCGGCTTCGTCGACGCAGGTGATCACCTGGCCGCGGCCGAACTCGCCGTTCACGGCCAGCACGCCGATCGGCAGCAGCGACTTGCCCTCCTTGGTCAGCTTGAGCGCCGCGCCGGCGTCGATCACGACCTCTCCCGTGGTGTGCAGGTGATCGACCATCCACTGGCGGCGCGCCGTCAGGCGGCCGGTGGCGGCCAGCAACTGGGTGCCGATCGACTCGCCGCCGGCCAGGCGCGTGAGCACGTCCGGCTCGCGGCCCCAGGCGATCACGGTATGGGCGCCGGAGCGCGCCGCGCGCTTGGCGGCCAGCACCTTGGTCAGCATGCCGCCGCGCCCGATACTGCTGCCGGCACCGCCGGCCATCGCCTCTAGGGCCACGTCGCCGGCCTGAGCCTGCTCGATCAGCTGCGCGTTCGGATCCTTGCGCGGGTCGCTCGAGTACAGCCCGGGCTGGTCGGTCAGGATGACCAGCGCGTCGGCCTCGATCAGGTTGGCGACCAGGGCGCCGAGCGTGTCGTTGTCGCCGAACTTGATCTCGTCGGTGACGACGGTGTCGTTCTCGTTGATGATCGGGACCACGTTCAGGCGCAGCAAGGTGGTCAGCGTCGAGCGCGCATTGAGGTAGCGTTCGCGGTCGGCCAGGTCGGCGTGGGTCAGCAGCACCTGCGCGGTCTTGACGCCGTGGGCGCTGAAGCTGGTCTCATAGATCTGGGCCAGGCCCATCTGGCCGCAGGCGGCGCAGGCCTGCAGCTCATGGATGTCGGTCGGGCGCTTGCCGAAACCGAGGCGCAGCATGCCCTCGGCGATGGCGCCCGAGCTGACCAGGACGACGTCCTTGCCGAGCGCGCGCAATGCGGCGATCTGGGCTGCCCAGCGGGCGATGGCGGTATGGTCGAGGCCCCGTCCCTCGTCGGTGACGAGGGAGGAACCGACCTTGACGATGATGCGGGATGCTTGTTGGAGTGCGGAATTCATGGCGACAGGTTCTTCCCCCGCGGTCGCAACGCGAGCAGGGAAAGTCCTGCCAGCAGTTCAACCGCGCAGACGACTAATAATACCCCCGTGGGCAGGCCGATCGCAAAAGCCGCGACGAGGCGGCCGGCCGGCTGGGCCAGGAGGAACAGGGCAGTAAGGTCGCCGAGGATGGGCTGGTCGCCCTGCCTGGCCGCCAACAGCGCCAACCCCGCGGTAGCGAGGCGGATGCCGACGTAGATGGCGTAGAACTGGCTGTAGCCGTTCACGCCGACGAGAAACAGGCCCATCGCGGCCGCAATGCGGTCGGGATCGAGCATGGCCGCGAGCGCGGCCAGAGAACTGGCGGTGGCGACCAATTGCAGCAGCTGGCCGCGCAGCCAGGCGCGCGACCAGATGTTGGCCTGGGAAGCGCTCGCGCTCAAGTTCAGTCTTCGATGATCTTGAAACGTGGATCGTCCGGATCGATCGACGAGATGCCACGCGCTTCCTCGGTCATCGAGGTTTCTTCGGCGCGCTGCTCGGAATGGCGCTTTTCTTCGAGGTGCAGGTAGATCGCATTGATCAGGTCCTGGCAGCCTTCGCGGTTCAGGGCCGAGATCTCGAACACGGGGCCTTTCCAGGCCAGGCGCTTGATCATGTCCTTGACGCGCTTCTTGCGCTCGGCATCGTCGAGCACGTCGAGCTTGTTCAGCACCAGCCAGCGCGGCTTGTTGAGCAGTTCTTCGTCGTACTTTTCGAGTTCCTTGATCAGGGCCTTGGCTTCTTTGACCGCATCGACCTTGTCGTCGAACGAGGACAGGTCGACGATGTGCAGCAGCAAACCGGTACGCTGCAGGTGGCGCAGGAACTGGTGGCCCAGGCCGGCGCCTTCGGACGCGCCTTCGATCAGGCCCGGAATATCGGCGATCACGAAGCTCTTCTCATGCGACACGCGCACCACGCCCAGGTTCGGGTGCAGGGTGGTGAACGGATAATCGGCGATCTTCGGCTTGGCGTTCGACACGGCCGTGATGAAGGTGGACTTGCCGGCATTCGGCATGCCCAGGAGGCCGACGTCGGCCAGCACTTTCAGTTCGAGGCGCAGGGTACGGCGTTCGCCTTCCTTGCCCTCGGTCTTCTGGCGCGGTGCGCGGTTGGTCGAGGTCTTAAAATGGATATTGCCCCAACCGCCCTCGCCGCCCTTGGCCAGCAATTCGCTCTGGCCGTGCTCGGTCAGGTCGGCGACGATCTCGCCGTTGAGGTCATCGACGATCAGCGTGCCGACCGGCATGCGGATGGTGATGTCTTCGGCGCCCTTGCCATAGCAATCCGAGCCGCGACCCGGTTCGCCATGCTTGCCGGTGTGGACTTTCGAGTAACGGAAGTCGACCAGGGTATTCACATTACGGTCGGCAACCACATAGATCGAGCTGCCCTTGCCGCCGTCGCCGCCGTCCGGACCGCCGAATGGGCGGAACTTCTCGCGACGGAACGAGGCGCACCCGTTGCCGCCGTCGCCAGCGATGACTTCAATTCTTGCTTCGTCAATAAACTTCATGATTGTGACCGCTTAAAAACTAAAAAGGCCCTACCGTGGGCAGAGCCTTTCGATGGAAGGCTTGCGCCTTGCAAAGAAGCGCCGCTGATGCGGCGCGAGTGCGTAGAAAATTACGCTGCGACTGCTTCGTTAGCAACGACGGTCACGAACTGCTTCGAGCCCACGCCTTGCTTGACGAACTTGACGGTACCGTCGACCAGCGCGAACAGGGTGTGATCCTTGCCGGTGCCGACGTTGGTGCCAGCGCGCACTGGGGTGCCGCGTTGACGGATGATGATGCCGCCGGCGTTGATCGCCTGGCCGCCGTAGACTTTCACGCCAAGGCGCTTGCTTTCTGAGTCACGGCCGTTGCGGGTAGTACCGCCGCCTTTTTTGTGTGCCATTTAATTACTCCTTGATGACTATGCTGGGAACCGGAACGGCAATTAGCCGTTGATCGAAACGATCTGGATTTCGGTGAAGTTCTGGCGATGGCCTTGACGCTTCTGGTAGTGCTTACGACGACGCATCTTGAAGATACGCACTTTGTCGTGGCGACCCTGCGAAACCACTTTCACCAGCACCGTTGCACCTTCGACCAGAGGAGCACCAAACTTGATGCTTTCGCCTTCGCCGAGGGCGAGGACCTGATCGATCGTGAGTTCGGAACCAATGTCTGCCGGTATCTGTTCTACTTTAAGTTTTTCACCAGCGACAACTTTGTATTGCTTGCCACCGGTTTTTATGACCGCGTACATGATTTGAAACCTCATCAAATGTTAAAAGAATCCGCCAGCAACAGAGCCCCGCGCAGAAGCGCTGGACTGTTCGTAAGCCGGGGAACAGGGGATTATACATAACTTGCCGTGATGCGTCAAAAGCGGCTGACGATCTGTTCAGTACGTGGCAAGCCGCCAACATTGGGCAGATGCTCGTGGGCTCCTAACCGGCGGGCTCTACCCTGCTGGCAGCACGGATATCCCTTGCATACCGTATAATCGCGGCACTCTTATAGTTAACCAACGTCTTCGCAGGTCAGCCTTGTCAGCCGCCACTCAACACGCCCAACAGAACTCCATCGTCCAGTCGATCGCCCCAGATATGGAGGCCGTCAACACGGTGATCCGCCAGCGGCTGCATTCCGACGTCACCCTGGTAAACCAGATCGCCGAGTACATCATCAGCGCGGGCGGCAAGCGCATCCGCCCAGTGCTGGTGCTGCTGCTGGCCAATGCCTACGGCTACCGCGGCACGGCCCACCATGAACTGGCCGCCGTGGTCGAGTTCATCCACACCGCGACCCTGCTGCACGACGACGTGGTCGACGAATCCTCGATGCGCCGCGGCCGCCAGACCGCCAACGCCCTGTTCGGCAATGCCGCTTCGGTGCTGGTGGGCGACTTCCTGTACTCGCGCTCGTTCCAGATGATGGTCGGCCTGGACAATATGCGCGTGATGCAGATCCTGTCCGACGCCACCAATGTGATCGCCGAAGGCGAAGTGCTGCAACTGCTGAACATGCACGACCCGGACGTGACCGAAGCGGCCTACCTGCTGGTGATCCGCTCCAAGACCGCCAAGCTGTTCGAAGCGGCGGCCGAGCTGGGTGCATTGGTAGCCGGCGCCAACGACGACCAGATCGCCGCGGCCGGCGAGTACGGCCGCTCGCTCGGTACGGCTTTCCAGCTGATCGACGACGTGCTCGACTACGCGGGCGACGCCGCCGAGATCGGCAAGAACCTGGGTGACGACCTGCGCGAAGGCAAGCCCACCCTGCCGCTGATCTGGCTGATGGAACATGGCACGCCGGAGCAGCGCGAGCTGGTGCGCAATTGCATTGAGCAAGGTGACGAGCAGCAATTCGATGCGGTGCTGGCAGCGGTGACGTCGAGCGGCGCGCTGGATTACACCCGCAAACAGGCCGAAGAAGCGGCCCGCCGCGCGTCGAATGCGATTGCGGATTTGCCTGACAATATCTTCAAAGATAGCCTGCTCCAGCTCAGCCGTTTCGCTGTTGACAGGAACCATTAAGTGATTTTATAGTAATGCCTTCCCGGGGCATTGTACGTACACCCCAAACCGTCGGGGTGTAGCTTAGCCCGGTAGAGCGCTACGTTCGGGACGTAGAGGCCGGAGGTTCGAATCCTCTCACCCCGACCATAAGATTTGAAAGCCAGATTAGGTAAACCCGATCTGGCTTTTTTATTTCCTAATAATCAATGTTTTTTCGACCAGCGCCGAGCACAGAACGTGAAGTTGCATTCTTTGCAAGCACATTGCTACATTGCTTGAAGTGATGCTAAAATTTACACAGATAGTAGAAATTCTCAAATAATTACAACACGGAATTTTCATTATCTTCTTACGTCCAGCTAAAGTTTTATGCGGCAACTTGATCCGACTATCCTCACATGAGCACTTTAGATCAGCCTCTTTCCCTGCAGCCGGGAAAAACCCTATCAGTTCCTCCATTTCTTTTTATAAGTGTTACCGCGAGTCCCCAAAATCATTTAAATTTCGAGGATTTGTGTACTTACCTAAAAGACGTGGTTAACAAGAAGGAAGACGGTGCATGTACAAAGGAACAATGGGACGAATTTGCCAAAAATAATGATCTCATGGCCGGACAGAATCCACTAATTAAACCGCACACATGGTTCTGCGGAGATAAGAGGTGGATTACTGTAACCAAACCTACAGACTGGGAGGTGCACTTGCATTTCGGATTCATCCGAAATCAAGCGGAACGACAAACGCACATTCAGTTAGCACTAGACACAAGATTATGGTTGGGAAAGGTAGCAAGTAAATCTACAAGAGAATGGTGGAATTTCGCGCCGAAGGTCACAGGCGAGGCTAAGATAGCTAGTTATGAAACCGGAATTCAATTTATCCCTCGGCAGTCTTTTTTTAAGACATTAAGAAGTAAAGAATCGATAAGTACCGCTGCTGGCATCTCGCTAGCCTGCGCAGGATTTCTTGCGAGAAACTATGAGCCTTCGATCACGTTTGTTAGATTTGGGGGATACATTATCGGAGCGATTTCGACGGTACTTATTTGCACTACTTTCAGTGCTGTCGTTCGCCATTTTTGGACTATCCCACGTTTTAGCTGGGCAGTCGAACAGTTGAGGGACTAATCGTGAGATCATTTTCCAATCCATTCGAATTTGAGTCTTCGCTTATCAATGTAGCGAATTACATGCTGTCACTAGGCCCTTCATCTAAGAGCCAAAATCAGAGGATAGGCAACGGACGAGACGTATGGGAGCTTGATTATGTATTTACACCTCTTATTTCCTTATCAAAGCGAAGTGTCTATATTTTTGAATTTAAATATTCTTCATCTCCTACACTAGCCGATTCTCAAATATCGCTTCAGTTAGCAAAATTCTCAGCACTATCCGAAGCGAATCCGACGCGTAACATTGGCTTCTTACTGGTGACAAACGGAACTGCTCGCCCACATGTTCGAGTGCCTCCCGATGTAACTATTATAGACAATATTAATAGTGAGGAAGACTGGAAGAACGAACTCGCGGATTGGGTTAGTAGGGAAATTCCCGATTTCCCGTTACCATATCATGTTTCGTCGCGAAGTAGATTTAGCTGGTAATTAGCGGATAATGATAATGTTAAATTTTTTGAGACATTGCAAGATTCTCTTTTTAAGCTCATCGTTTCCGAATTACCAACCGTCGTCCCGGCAAGGGCAGTTCCGACTCAACCCAACATCGTCGGCAATGTTTTCGTTGATCATCGTGCTTTAGGGAATCTTTAGCGTCAATTGGCGCATCCGCAAGGTCGCCGACAACTACGCTGACGATGGCTATGAGTACAGGATCGTGTCTGACATCTGATACGCTCAGCTTTATGCGTCAATTTTTGTCGGGGTCGAGTCTTGCACAGATGTGTTTCGTTAATTTACTAATGTCAGGCCTGCCCCCGTTTCGGCCAAACACCTAGCCTTGCGTGTAAGAAAACGCGTTCCGCACGCTGGAAGTGACAGTCGGAATTTGATAGTACAAATCAAGATCCGCTTCTGGTAAAGTCTACGGTCAAACTCACCGGGGAGAAATTTTATGGGGCAAGTCCAGACCAATATCCGCTTTGCATGTCCAGAGTGTCGTAATCGGGTTGAAGTTACTATACTGGTACCCGAGGTAGACTATTCAGTCGAGCCGCTGTCTGAATCACTTTCGGAAGACGATATTGAGGTTGCCTGCCCGACGTGTAATTTCGAATATAGCGCTCACGTACAGAATAGTCCCTCGCATTGTTCGGTTGAGTTCTTCGGATACGATGATCTAGAAATTGATGCAGATGATGCCCCTTCTCCGCAGATTATAACTTCGGAGATGACGACGACGATTGGCTCAATCTTGAAACTCCAGCAAACCCAATACAGGTCTTTACGAACACTTACCATCACCTTGGTGATATCGTTGCGCAATACGGCACTGGCGGCCGCGGGATACTTTCTCACTCTTCGGAAATTATAAACAGAATGGTGTTCGCCAATACGATTGCAGCGATGGAAGCGTTCTTGGGTGACCATTTGATCGAGTCAGTCTTCACTGATAATAGAATATTGCAAAATCTCCTGACCAGCGACAGTGAACTAAAGAAGAAGTCCATCACTCTGTATAATATTCATTCAAATCCAAACATTGTTACCGAAACCGCTCAAAAATATCTAGCCGGCCTTGTTTATCATAATTTGGCCAAAGTCGCTGTGCTCTACAAAAATTGCTTTAACATAAATATTTTTCCTGACAACGAATTAAAGGCTAGGTTAATGAAGGCCGTTTCGATGAGGCATGACATTGTCCACCGAAATGGAAAAACGAAAGACGGCGAGGATCTAATTTTTTCAACTCCAGAAGTACATTACCTTCTTGACGATGTAAATACTTTTATTCAATATATCCACCGCGCTGTAGCAGTGGCGATTGCAACTGTCGTCTTCTCGTCACAAGTTGAAACCGTGAAAATAAGTCAGTAATTTTTCAGTTAGCAATTCAACTTCTTACAGAAATCCCGATACCGACGACTGAGTGGACCTCTTCCATTTTTAACCTCTCTCGTATGCGGGCTTACGCCGGAGGCGATGGCCCAAGATACCTTTCGGACTTATAAAATGAAAACGGGAGAGGGTATCAATCTAATCCACGTGCTCAAGGGCAGTCTGTCTGAACGATGGAACCTCGCCCGGTTGCATCATTTACATTACCAGTTGATTCGGTAAGTTCAATATACGAGGCCTGAGATTTAGAGACGGCCTCAACTACGTGCATCAACTGTTGCCGAGGTCGTATCGGTATGCAGCCTCACTCCACTCTTGCCCCCGACTCGACTACGCTCGGGGTGTGGAGGCCGGAGGTTCGAATCCTCTTACCCCACGACCCAACTCGAAATGAAGCCAGACGAGGCGCATGCCCGTCTGCCTTCTTCATGGAGTCGTCGCCATTAGAACGTACTACGCAACCGCACGCCAAGCTGACGCGGCGTCCCCACCAGCACGCGCATGGCGCCGTCGGCAGAAGTGTAATAAGCGCGATCAAAGGCATTACGTAGCAGCAGATCTAGCTTGAGCGAGGTGCCACTCCATTTGAACGCACTCCCAACACCATGAGAAACGGGGGCAGGTCTGACATCTGGACACGGCCTCAGCTGTATGCGCTAATTCTTGTCGAGGTCGCGTCCCAATGTCAGACCTGACCCGACTCCTTGCACAAAAGTTTCTTTAAAACAGCGGATATAATTCCGTTGTTTTTGTTTTCAGACCTCGCATTGGCAGCATTGGCCATGTGACGATCGGCCGCACCGGCATTCCATCAGTTCCCGCACCGCGCTCTATCCGCCCCGACCCGAGGACCAGTTGGGGCAGAGAGCGGCGGTGCTGCGCTTCACGGCTTTTTTCGAGAGTAGAGCCATTGCTGAAAATTGACGTCCCATCCCTGTTCATCGCCATGACACTCAATCTGGCGATCATGTCGGTGACGCTGCCCTACTTCATGGGCCGGGTAAACCGTGCGGCGCGCTGCGCACAGGCCGGGATCATCCTGCAGACAGCTGGCTGGCTGAGCCTGATCGCCTCGAGCGCTTTCCCACGGGGAGGCTGGGCCGACCACCTGATGTCGACGCTGGCGATGGCCTGCGTGTCGAGCGGCATGGTGTTCAATGCGATGGCCTTCCAGCTCTGGTGCGGGCGCGATGCCGGCGTGCGCCTGCCCGCCGCCATCGCTGTCGTGATGACTGCTGGCTATGGCATCGGCTTTTCCGACTACGCGTTTCGCGTGGGCTGGGCCAACGGCCTGCTGGCCCTGCAGATTGCTACGGTCGTGGTCACACTGTGCCGGCCGCCGCAGTTGGCGGTCGGACGCTGGCGCTGGCTCCTGGTCATCTGCCTGTCGGTCCAAATGGCGGTACTGGCCTGCCGCGCCGTGCTGGGTGCGTTCTACACCGACGAGTTTCCGAACTTCTTCGGGCCTTACCTGGTCAACCAGATATTCGCCCTGTCATCGAACTCGATGCTGGTGCTGTCGATGGCTGCCATCCTGCTGGCGCACCGCGACGAGGCTGCCCGCGACCTCGAAAGGCTGGCCACGATCGACGGCCTGACCGGCGTCCTGAACCGCCGGGCCTGGCTGAATCAGGCCAGCGCCGACTTGGCCAACAGCGTACGCTACCGGCAGCCGATCGGCGTGCTGCTTCTTGACCTCGACCATTTCAAGCAGATCAACGATCTGCATGGCCATGCCTTGGGCGACCGCGCGCTGCAATTGTTCGCGACAGGATTGCGCGCCGTAAGCGGTGCTGGCGACACCTGCTGCCGTTACGGCGGAGAAGAGTTCTGCGTACTGCTCAACGGCGCCGACTGCGCTGCGATCATGGCGTACGATGCACGCCTGCGCGAGTGGCTGGCGCAGCACTCGCAGCCGGCGCTGGGATTCGCGCTGTCCTACAGTGCCGGTGTCGACATGCCCATCCATGACAGCGACAGCATCGACATCCTGCTGCAACGTGCCGACGTCGCCCTGTACCGGGCCAAGGCGCAGGGGCGCGGCTGCACGCTGGTCACGATGTCAGACCTGGCCTTGATTTGAGTCTGGTTGCCTACGCCACTTCGGTGACGAACTGCGATAACGGGCGACGTACTTTCTTCAGGTCGACGAGCCAATCGCCTTCATCCGCACGATAGCCAACAGGCAAGAGGATCACCGAACGCAGTCCCCGTTCGCGCAGCTTCAGGATCTCGTCGACCTTGGCAGGATCGAACCCTTCCATCGGCGTGGCATCCACCTTTTCCTCGGCCGCGGCGATCAGCGCACTGCCGAGGCCGATGTAAGCCTGGCGCGCGGCGTGTTCGAAATTGGTCTGGGCGTCGCGTTGCGGATACGTCGACAGCAACTGCTGGCGGTAGGCTTCCCAGCCTTCGTTTCTGATGCCGCGCTCGGCGTTCACCAGATCAAACATCGCGTTGATCCGCTCAGCCGTATAGTTATCCCACGCGGCAAACACGAGCAGATGCGAGGCTTCCGTCACCTGCGCCTGGTTCCAGGCATGCGCCCTGATCTGTTGACGCAGAGCATCGTTCGTCACCACAAACATCTCGTACTGTTGCAGTCCGCTGGAACTGGCCGTCAGGCGCACCGCTTCGAGAATGCGGTCGATTTTCTCCTTGGCGACCTTTTTAGTGGGATCCATTTTTTTGGTGGCGTAACGCCACTGCAAGGTTTGCAAAAGATCGGACATACAGAATCCCTTCTATGTGAGTGAATAATGCGCCATGATGCCCGACCCGGCAGTTTCTTGCCGAGCGCCGTCCCATCCGCCCGCAGTACGTCTTCATTTCACCAACATTTCCCACTCAAAACGTACTACGCAACCGAACGCCAAGCTGACGCGGCGTCCCCACGAGCACCCGCATGGCGCCGTCCGCCGAAGTGTAGTAAGCGCGATCAAACGCATTACGCAGCAACAGATCCAGCTTGAGCGAGGTCCCATTCCATTTGAACGCGGTCCAAGGCCCAGATCGGCCACGGTATACGACGGCAAGGTCACCGAGTTGAACTTGCTACCGAGTTCCAGCGAGCGGCCCTCAGTCGGGTCGAACGCGCCCTGGGTCGGGCTGCTGGACAGGTTCGGCACGAAGGTCGTGGCATAGTTGGCATACGGCGACAGCTGCGGGTCGAGCTTGTGGAGCGCGCCGAGGCGCGGCAGCACTTTCGACCCGGAGATATTCTGCGTTTCCACGAACTCCAGGCCGGAGCCCTCTTCCTGGCGGTAGCGCTGGAACCGTACCGAGGCCGCGACAATCCAGCGCTCACCTAACGCCATGCTGTCCTGTGCGAACAGCGAGCTGGCGAGCATGAATGGGGTGACATGAATGGGGTCACACATGAATGGGGTCAGGTTTGAAATCTGGACACGGCCTCAGCTGTATGCGCCAATTCTCACAAAATCAGGATGACATCTGATATCTAGAGAAGATTTCAGCCGTATGCGCCAATCTTTGTACAGGTCGTGTCTCAATGTCAGACCCCGACTCTCACACCCCAAACCGTCGGGGTGTAGCTTAGCCCGGTAGAGCGCTACGTTCGGGACGTAGATGCCGGAGATTCGAATTCCCTCACCCCGACCATAGAATACAAAACGCCGGACCTGGCGTTGCCGGTCTGGCTCTTTCATGCTTGTTTTCCGATAAGAACAACCTCGTTGGTCCCTCTGATGTGAACTACAATATGTCAATGCGTCAGAAAGCGAATAATTCAGATTCACAATTCTGAGCTTTTTACTTCTCTTCGTAATGATGATTAATTTAAGATCTCGCGCTCCGTCCGGAAATATTTCCGACATATGATTACTTTTATAAAAATAAATATCGATGAATACGACAGAAAAAGGAGACACCTTTGAAAAGGATATCTATAACTACTTCGCAACCCAGATTACAGAAGATCGCCTCCCCTTAAAAAAAGAATGTTGCAAGATTTTTCAAAAAAAAGCTTACTACTCCAAAGATCGAGAAAGCCACATAATATTCGATGTTTCCATCGAGATTTATTTTCCAGGAGCAACCGATTATTCATTTGTTTGGCTCATCGAGTGCAAAAATTATGCTGGATCTGTACCTGTAAATGATGTCGAGGAATTTTATTCGAAAGTTCAACAGGTAGCGCCAGCCAACGGAAAAGCCATCATGGCAAGTAGATCCTCTTTTCAAATGGGTGGATTAAACTTTGCACGAAACAAAAAGATGGGGATCCTCCGTTACTTTGATGCCTCAGATACAAAATGGGAGCTACACAGGTCACCCTCGGCAACTGCACTCTCTTCCCGCAAGTCAGACTTGGAGAGACTACAGGCAGGCCTTACCTTGCATGAGTTCCAAAACGGCGCTTTTGACCTGTACATGCAATGTTCGACTGGCCCGACCAATTCTTTTTGGGATTTTTCAAAGTGTCTGGTATCGGAATTTCTACTTACAGACCGCCAATTTCGAGCGATACTTAATCCAAAGGGTCGTCCAACTCATACAGTTCCCTATCTGGATGTAAATAGTATTGAAATAAAAAGCTTTAAGATGCTTCAAGATGTAGGGTATCAAGGCGGTCAGGTATCGCTTGAAGATATTTGCTCGCGAGGTGTTTTGGTGACATGGGGGCTTATGCGACGTCCCACGAGTCCGCCAGGAACGGCAGCCGCGCGCAGACATTATTTAATGATAATGATTCTCATTCAAGATCGTACACGATAACTGTTCACCAGGTAAATGGATTTTGTATTTTGTATGCCACCTCCAATGGCATTCCCCTCCGTTATGGCTCCATGGCTAAATACGGCAGGCTCAAGCCTGAGAACCTTGGACGATTGTCCTTTGGTCTGATTGAACGATGAATATCTTTCCCTTAGGATGAAATTCTCAAACCAAGATTCCTCGGGAGGCGCCCCATGATCCTCGCTAAACTTTTTCATCGTCCCTCACGCGTCTTGGCGGGATGCTGTCTTCTCGCCCTGTCCGCGTGTTCCAGTTCAGAGTTGAACCATCAGCTTGCCACCAGCCGGGAGGCCGTCGATCAAGCGCAGATGGCGGGCGCGGAAGAAAGCGCTCCTGCGGAATTCGGTGTGGCGGCCGATAAGCTGACGCGGGCCAACGCCGCTGCCACCGGCCACCACAAGCACGATGCGATGCGCCTGGCCGAGCAAGCACAGGTCGACGCCAATCTGGCGCGCGCCAAGAGCGAATCGACCCAGGCCAGGATCGCGGCAGCCGAACTGACCAAGACTAACCAGACCTTGCGCGAGGCAATCAACCGCGCAAACCAGAATTAGTAGAGGTGAGAGATGAACAACATCCTCCGATCAGCCACCGGCGCGCTTGTGGCCGGTATCTTCGCAACGGGATGCGCGACATCCCCGCCGTCGTCCGAGGTGGCTGCCGCACGTGCGGCAATCGACAATGCCGGGCAGGCAGTCGACCACGCGTCAGCCGATCCGCAGGTGGTCAAATACGCTCCCAGCGAACTGGAGCGCGCAACCGCTTCACTGCAAAAGGCAAAAACGGCGTGGAATGACAAGCACGACCTGACGACCACCACGCATCTCGCCTATCTTGCACAGCAGCGGGCAGCCACCGCGCAAGAGTTTGCCAACGAGCGTGCTGCGGAAGAGACAGTGAAGGTTGCGGCGGCGGAACTGAACCAGACAATGTCGGTTGCGGTTGTACAACGACGTGGCAAACCGAATGCAATCGCGGAGCTGGCGCAAAAAGAGCTGGTGGGTTTCGCCCCCGGAACCGCGAAAGTCCCGGCCAGCGCCAAGCGCGCGCTTGACGAGTTGGCCGCCACATTGAAAAGCAATCCCGAGCGCGAAGTCGTGATTGAAGGGTATACGGACAATGTCGGCGGTCCCCGTTACAACCAGGCCCTGGCCCTGAAACGGGCGGAAGCGGTGCGTGCCGCCCTGCTCCAGCGCGGGATCGCTTCCAGCCGTATCGCCATCCGGTCTCTCGGCGAAGACAATCCCGCGTCCAGCAACGCCAACAGGATCGGACGTCTGGAAAACCGGCGTGCAGAGGTCATCACTGGTGACGTGGGCACGCAAATGCGGGGATCGTCGCAAATCTCCTCCACGCAGTCGAGCGACGAGAACGGACAATCCAGTCAACCCGAGCGGTGATGCCCGGAACACGGAACTTCATGCGCGTGGGTTGAAAATTCTCGCCCATCCAGGGGATGGAAAAGCCAGATACGGTGAGCCGGTCTGGCTTTTTTGCTGCTTGCATGTCTTTCGGCCTCGGCCCGTGATGTCCCGGCCAGCGCCTACCGGTTTGTTCCAATTCCGCCATCCGTTTTATGATATGCGTCGCAGGCCGGTCATTGCCGTCACCGGCTGGCGCCCCAACCTCCAATCAAAAGGAAAATCATGGCTGAAACCCTCACCGTCACCACCGCCGACCGCAGCTTCGACTGCTACGTCGCGCGCCCCAATGTCGTGGGTACCTACCCGGTCATCGTCGTGCTTCAGGAAATCTTCGGCGTGAACGGCGGCATCCGCAGTATCGCGGACAACTACGCCGCCAAGGGCTATATCGCTGTCGCCCCGGACCTGTTCTGGCGCACCGACCCAGGCATCCAGCTGTCGGAGGCGAACGAAGCCGACGTCGCCAAGGCCTTCTCGATGTACCAGGCCTATGACTTCGACCACGGCGTGCAGGACATCGCTGCCACCATCAGCGCCGCGCGCACGATGGAAGGCAGCACCGGCAAGGTCGGCGTCACCGGCTATTGCCTCGGCGGCCTGATGACTTACCTGGCCGCGGCCCGCACCGATGGCGACGCCTTCGCCGTCTATTACGGCGGCGGCACCGACCAGTATTTGCACGAAGCCAAGCACATCGGCGCTCCCCTGCTCTACCACCTGGCCGGCGCCGACGAATACATCGGACCGGAAGCGCAGGCCCAGATCAAGGCCGCGCTGGAAGGCAAGGCCGATGCCGAAGTCCACGTCTATCCGGGCCGAGACCACGCCTTCGCCCGTCCGGGCGGCAGCCATTACGACCATGACGATGCGACGCTGGCCAACAGCCGCACCGACGAGTTCTTCGCCCGCACCCTGCGCTAAGCTCGACTGCCTGCCGGCATCGTGCCGGCAGGCGCACTCCTCCCTCGCATCCAGCGACACGACGCCACGCAATCTCCTACGGCGCTTCTATCCACCCGGATACGCAACACTCGCGAAGCCTGATCTTCAGCAGAGCCGCCGCGCCTGCTCCGATTACTGTATCCCGAGCCACTCCGCCGTGCCCATCAGGGTGCGGCGCATGGCTTCTTGACACGAAAGGAGAATCTCATGGCGAGGTTCGGAGTCGAAGCAATCCGGTATTTCAACCATGCACGCGCCGCCGGCGTGAGCACGGCGGGAGACCTGACGTACACCTTTAACAGAAGCAATGGGTTCGACAGCAAGCTGCGCTCGGCCGGCCACACACGCGCCTTCTACTGGGCCAATACCGACGTCTGGGAAACCGACATCCGCGACGTCGACCAGGGCGGCAGCGACCGCAACTGGGTCGACGACGTCGATCTGTTCTGGATCGAAACGCACGGCAATTCCGAGGCCAATGGCCGGGCGCGCATGCTGTACGATACCGCGCACAGCGAATGGCGCACCTGGTCCGACGGGTGGCAACTGGGCGAGGACTGGAACAGCGAATGGGTGATGGCCTATTCCTGCCACACGGTCAACCTGGCCGCCGTCACCGGCCTGTGGAACATTTTCGCGCGCCTGCACATCTATTGCGGCGCCTGGGGCGATATGTACGATGGCATTACCACCGACGAATGCGGTGAGGACGTGGCCGACAACCTGGTCGACGGCGACACTGTCTCGGGCGCCTGGCACGACGGCGTGTCCGACTGGTGGGTCGACAACCACCCGGTCACCGTCTGCGTGGGCGACGCCTCCACCTGGAATGGCGGCGCCATCCGTTGGGACCTGTCTGCCCTGAATCGCGACCACCTGTGGGGGCACGGCAGCGTGAGTCCCGACCTGGCGCCGGCGCAGCAGGCATGTCTCTTGTGGAAGTGGACGGAGGGCTGAACGATGAACCAGCAAACCCTGATCGATACCCTGATGAAGACCGGCGCGCGAGCCGCGCCGGGCCGCGCCGATGTGATCGCGCTCACCCCGCTCACCCGCGACGACGCGCGCGCGAACATGAACCGCTTCCTGACCGCGCTGCACGAGGCCGACATCTGCCGCCACGACCGCGCCAACCTGGCCGACCGCGGCGAACGCAGCGTGGTGCACCTGCCCGATGGCGCGCGCGCCGTGGTCTATCACGCCTCGGGTGCGCTGCAGTACGTGTCCGGCCTGGCGCCGTTCCAGGCGCCCTGGCCCCGGCTGGAAGAAACGCCGGTGCTGGTGCGCCAGCTGGAACAAGCCGCGCAGCGCATCGACATCGCCGCCTGGGTCGGTGAGCGCAGCAGCCTCGCCTTCGAGCGCCTGTGGCAGACCAAGGCCCGCGGCAGCGACCGCGAGCAGAAGCTGTCGGACACGTTGCTGGTGCGCGCCACCGGCGCCTGGCGCCATGCGGTGGGCGAGATCCCGGTGCTGGGCGCCGCCTCGGTGGCGCTGCGCCTGGCCGGCGACGGCACGGTCGACGCGCTCGCGCTGAACATCCGCCACAGCGATGCCGAGGTGCTCGACACCGCGCCCGTCATCGAGGCCGAACTGGCGGCGCGCCAGCTGGCCGAGCGCCTGGCCAGCGTGCTGGGCAAGTCCAAGGACCGGCTGCCGGGCGACGCCGTGCAGTCGGCCACGATGCGCTTCGGCTATCTCGACCTGGGCAAGCGCAAGGCCCAGCGCGTGCTGGCCCCGACCTACATGGCGCAGGTCGTGCTGCAGCACCGGCTCGAGCGGCAGGCCTATGTGCTGGCGGTGTCGGCCACCGAGCGGCCGTATATCGAGCTGCCACTGTTCGGCAATGAGGCGCCGGTGGTGCGCTCGCGCGGTTTGCATCCGGAGTGCCGTGACGGCGCGTCGTGATGGGCACCGTGATCCGGTCACGCCACGGCTGACCGCACCTCCTGCAACAGCGACCTGATCTCGGGCAGGCACGACCCGCAGTTTCCGCCGGCCCGCAGGCAGGCCGTCACCTCGGCCGGCGACTTCAGGTCCTGTTTCTCGATCGCCGCGCAGATCGTGTTGCGGCCGACGCCGAAGCAGGAGCAGACAGTCGGCCCCGGGTCCGGCCCCAGCGTCGGCGCGCGGCCGGCCAGCAGGGTCGCGCGTTCGCGTGCCCTCAATTCGGGTTGTGCGAACAATCCGCCGAGCCAGGCGCGCGCCGGCAGATCGGGCCGGCGCGACGCGAACAGGCAGGCTTCCAGGCGCCCGTCGACCACGAGCGCCGCCCGCAACATGCCTTCCGACTTGTCCTCGTATTCGATCCAGTCGGCGTCTTCATCCGCCCCGAGCAGCGCGCGCGCCACCGCGGGCGATACGGGCTCGCGTCCACCCAGCTCGTAGCGCAAGAAGCCGCTGCCGCGCACGCGCGTCCAGTGCGCCACCCGCTCCAGGTTCAATTCCGTGCGGCTCAGGATGAAGCCATGCCAGGCCACGCCGAACGGCTCCACCCGCACCGGCGTGTGCTTGAACTCAGGCTCGCCCGACACCGGATCGACTTCGGGATTGACCAGCGCACCGACGCGCGCATCGGATGCGGTCTGCCCATTCCAGTGGATCGGCACGAACACCGCGCCGCGCGCGATGCCGCCGCCATGCGCCACGCGCGCCACCATCGCGCCCCACTGCGAGCTCACGCGAGCCAATTCTCCCTCACGCACGCCGGCCAGCAGCGCATCGTGCGGATGCAGGTCAACGAAGGGTTCCGCCGCATGGCCGGCCAGGCGCGGCGACTTGCCGGTGCGCGTCATCGTGTGCCATTGGTCGCGCAGGCGGCCGGTGTTGAGCACCAGCGGGAACTCGCGGCCCGGCGCGTGCACAGGCGCGCGCGGCGTGGTCGCGACGAAGCGCGCCTTGCCATCGGGATGAGAGAAGCGGCCGTCGCCGAACAGGCGTGCGGTGCCTTCGGTCGGCGCACGCAGTGGCCATTGCACTGGCTCCAGCGCATCGTAAGCCGCGCGGTCCATGCCGACCAGCGGATCGAGCCGGAAAGCACGGCGATAGCCTTCTTCACCATTCTTCCAGGTCGACAGCCGCGCGTGCTCGTCGAAGATCGCGTGCGCGCCGTCATAATCGAAGCTGGCAAAGCCCATGCGCCTGGCTACCTCGCACAGCGCCTGCCAGTCGGCGCGCGCCTCGCCCGGCGCCGGCAAAAAGGCGCGCTGGCGGGAGATGCAGCGCTCGGAATTGGTCACCGTGCCATCCTTCTCGCCCCAGGCCAGCGCCGGCAACGCCACGTGCGCATACGCCCCGACGTCGGTGTTCGCCACCACGTCCGACACCACCACCAGTTCGCAGGCGGCCAGTGCGCGCCGCACCTGGTCGGCATCCGGCATGCTGACCACCGGATTGGTGGCCATGATCCAGACCGCCTTGACCTTGCCCGCCTCCACCGCGCGGAACAGGTCGACCGCCTTCAGGCCCGGCTTGTCGGCGATGTGCGGCGCATCCCAGAAGCTGCGCACGGCCTCGCGGTGGCCGGCGTTGTCCAGGTCGAGGTGGGCCGCCAGCATATTCGCCAGGCCGCCCACTTCGCGTCCGCCCATCGCGTTCGGCTGGCCGGTGAGCGAGAACGGGCCCATGCCGGGACGGCCGATGCGGCCGGTGAGCAGGTGGCAGTTGATGATGGCGTTGACCTTGTCGGTTCCGCTCGAGGACTGGTTGACGCCCATCGAAAACGCCGTCACCACTTTTTCGGTGCGCGCGAACAGTTCGTAGAATGCGCGCAGCTGGGCCGGATCGACGCCGCAGTCGCGCGCCACGTCATCCACCTCGCCATCCACCCTGGCGACTTCCAGCGCCGCCTCCAGCCCATGGGTGTGCGCCGCAACGAAGTCATGGTCGACCGCGCCCTCTCGCGCCAGATAGGCCAGCAGGCCGTTGAACAGCCGCACGTCGCTGCCCGGCTTGAGCGGCAGGTGCAGGTCGGCCAGTTCGCAAGTCGCCGTGCGGCGTGGGTCGAGCACGACGATCTGCAGGTCGGGCCGCGCCTCCTTCGCCTTGACGATGCGCTGGAACAGCGTCGGATGGCACCAGGCGGCATTTGAGCCGACCAGCACGATCGCGTCAGCCAGTTCGAAATCCTCGTAGCAGCCCGGCACCACGTCTTCGCCGAAGGCGCGCTTGTGGCCGGCCACGGCGGACGACATGCACAGGCGCGAGTTGGTGTCGATATTGGCGCTGCCGACGTAGCCCTTCATGAACTTGTTGGCGACGTAGTAATCCTCGGTGAGAATCTGGCCCGAGACGTAGAGCGCCACCGCATCCGGTCCATGCTCGGCGATGATGCGCTTGAAGCCGTCGGCGACGGTGTCCAGCGCCTCGTCCCAGCTGGCGCGCGCCATGGCGCCGTCGCGGCGCATGGATGGATAGAGCAGGCGCCCGTCCAGGCCCAGCGTCTCGCCCAGAGCCGAGCCCTTGACGCACAGGCGGCCGCGGCTGGCCACATGATCGGCGTCGCCCTCGATCAGCGCGCCGCCATCGCCCAGCGGCGTGGCCTTCACGCCGCAGCCGACGCCGCAATAAGGACAGGTGGTGCGGACTTCTTGCAGCGTGATCGGCATGTGTGACATAAGTGACTCTCTTCTACGCGGCCTGCGCTTCACACATTGCAGGCCCAAACAACAATCGATCGCGCAGCGCCGACACGTCGGCTCCACGCTGGATCAGGTCGAAATACCAGGGGCCGTCGAGCACGTCGCCATACAGCACGGCGCCCGTGATGCGATTCCCCTCGAGCACCAGGCGCTTATAGATGCCGGCGCGGCGGTCGCGCAGCACCAGGTCTTGCGTGCCTGGGCCGCCGACGATGTCGCCAGCCGAATACAGGTCGATGCCGGTGACCTTCAATTTGGTGGCCGTGGCCTGCTGCACGTAGCGGCGATGGCCCAGGCCGGCCAGGTGGGCCGCGCACACGCGCGCCTGGTCCCAGATCGGCGCCACCAGGCCAAAGGTCGCCTTGCGGTGCTGCACGCATTCGCCCACCGCGTACACGCGCGGATCGTAGCTCTGCAGGGTGTCGTCGACCACGATGGCGCGCTCGACGTGCAGGCCGGCGGCGCGCGCCAGCGCCACATTGGGACGCACGCCGGCCGCCATCACCACCAGGTCGGCCGACGCCTCGCTGCCGTCCTTGAAGCGCACGCCCTCCACCTTGCCATTGCCGAGGATGGCCTCGGTCTCGGCGCCCAGCAGGATGCGCAGGCCGCGGCCCTCCAGCGCGATCTTGAGCAGCAGCGAGGCGTCGACGTCGAGCTGCTGGTTGAGCAGGCTCCCGGTCAGGTGCACCACGGTGACGTCCATGCCGCGCCGAAGCAGGCCATTGGCCGCTTCCAGCCCGAGCAGTCCGCCGCCGATCACCACCGCGTGCTTGCCGTCGCGCGCGGCCTGCAGCATGGTGTCGACGTCGTCCAGGTCGCGAAAGCCCACCACACCGGGCAGCTCGGCGCCTGGCACCGGCACGATGAAGGGTTGCGAACCGGTCGCCAGCAGCAGGCGGTCGTACTGCACCTCCTTGCCCGAACGCGCGCGCACGATGCGCCGCTTGCGGTCGATCGCCACCACCGGATCGCCCGCATGCAGCGTGATGCCGTGCTCCTCGTACCAGCTGCGCGGATGCAGCACGATCTCGTCCGCCGTCTTCTCGCCGGCCAGCACCGGCGACAGCATGATGCGGTTGTAGTTGACGCGCGGCTCGGCGCCGAACACGGTGATGTCGTAGAGGTCGGGCGCCAGCGCCAGCAGCTCCTCGACAGTGCGCATGCCGGCCATGCCGTTGCCGACAACGACCAAAGACGGCTTCATGCGGCGACCCAGACCTGCCCGCCGTCGATCCGCGCCGGATAGCTGGCCACCGATTGCGCCGGCGCCTCCAGGCATTCTCCGCTCTGCAGGTCGAAATGCTGCTTGTAGATCGGCGACGCGACCACGATGCGCTCGCCGATGCTGCCCACCAGCCCGCGCGACAACACGGCGGCTTGCGAATTGGGATCGTAGTTATCGATGGCGAACACCCTCGGTTCGTCACCGCCGACGCGGAACACGGCCACCTGGCGGCCGTTCAGCAAGGCGCACACGCCGGTATCGGGCACGATGTCGTCCAGGGTACAGACGACGGCCCAGCGTTCGAGTTGAAGATCACGGTGCATGGCTGCTCTCCTGGTAAGACTGCATTAGGCTGCGGTGGCGATGGGAATGACGCGGCGACGTTCGTCGAAGGTGGCCGGACGCACCTGGCCACGCTCGGGTACGAACACGACGTTCTCGTCGACCTGCGTGCTGTTGACGAAGTGGCGGAAGCGGCGGCGCACCTCTGGATCGGTGACGGCTTCCTTCCATTCGCAGGCATAGGTGTCGACCACGTGCTGCATCTGCGCTTCCAGTTCCTGCGCGATGCCAAGGCTGTCGTCGATTACCACCGCCTTGAGGTAATCGAGACCGCCTTCCAGGTTTTCGCGCCAGGTACTGGTGCGTTGCAGGCGTTCGGCGGTGCGCACGTAGAACATCAGGAAACGGTCGGTCAGGCGCACCACTTCTTCTTCGGACAGGTTCGAGGCGATCAGTTCGGCGTGGCGCGGCTTCATGCCGCCATTGCCGCACACGTACAGGTTCCAGCCCTTGTCGGTGGCGATCAGGCCGACGTCCTTGCCCTGGGCCTCGGCGCACTCGCGGGTGCAGCCCGAGACGCCGAACTTGATCTTGTGCGGCGCGCGCAAGCCTTTGTAACGATTCTCCAGCGCGATGGCGAAGCCGACACTGTCGCCGACGCCGAAGCGGCACCAGGTCGAGCCGACGCAGGATTTCACGGTGCGCAGCGATTTGCCATAGGCGTGGCCCGATTCGAAGCCGGCCGCGATCAGCTCTTCCCAGATCGCGGGCAGCTGGTCCACGCGGGCGCCGAACAGGTCGACCCGCTGGCCGCCGGTGATCTTGGTGTACAGGCCGTACTTCTTGGCCACCATCCCCACCGCGATCAGGCCGTCGGCCGTGACTTCGCCGCCCGGCATGCGCGGCACCACCGAATACGTCCCGTCCTTCTGGATGTTGCCGAGGAAGTAGTCGTTCGAATCCTGCAGGCTGGCGTGCTTCGGTTTCAACACGAAATCGTTCCACACCGAGGCCAGGATATTGGCGGCGGTCGGCTTGCAGACGTCGCAACCGAGGCCCTTGCCGTGGCGCGCCAGCAGCTCGCCGAAGTCCTTGATGCCTTCCACCCGCACCAGGTGGTACAGCTCCTGGCGCGAGTACGGGAAGTGTTCGCACAGGTGGTTGTTGACCGCCACGCCCAGCTTTTTCAGCTCGGCATTGAGGACTTGGGTTACCAAGGGAACGCAGCCACCGCAGGCGGTGCCGGCGGAGGTGCAGCTTTTGAGGGCGCCGATGGTGGTGGCGCCGCCGGCGACCGCCTCGCACAGTGCGCCCTTGCTGACGTCGTTGCACGAGCAGACCTGGGCCGTGGCCGGCA
This sequence comes from Massilia sp. Soil_C_3, assembly GCF_057657035.1. Classification (NCBI taxonomy): domain Bacteria; kingdom Pseudomonadati; phylum Pseudomonadota; class Betaproteobacteria; order Burkholderiales; family Oxalobacteraceae; genus Massilia; species Massilia sp. Soil_C_3. The sequence goes on along the minus strand of NZ_JBDGJG010000001.1, from coordinate 432,455 downwards.
GCTTGTCGACGCCGATCGCCGGACGGGCCGCCCCACCGCTCTCCGGCAGGATCAGGTATTCCGGCGCTTCCGGCAGCTCGATCTTGTTCAGCATCGTCTGCAGCAGCGCGCCATAGGCGGACGCCTCGCCCACCAGCACGCCCCCCAGCAGGTACTTGCCGCAGCTGGAGACGACGATCTTGCGGTAGGTTTGACGACGTTCATCGAGGAACTGATAGCTGCGGCTGCCCGGCGTGGCGCCGTGGGCGTCGCCAATACTGGCCACGTCCACGCCCATCAGTTTCAATTTGGTGCTCATGTCGGCGCCAACAAAGCCGCATTCCGTGCCCAAGAGATGCCGCGCCGCGGTGCGCGCCATGTCGTAGCCCGGCGCGACCAGTCCATACAGCTGGCCGCGCCAACATGCGCATTCGCCGATGGCGAGGACGTGCGGGTCCGAGGTCTGGCAGCGGTCGTCGATCACGACGCCGCCACGCGCGCCGATCTCCAGCCCGGACGCGCGCGCCAGCTCGTCGCGCGGGCGGATGCCGGCCGAGAACACGATCATGTCGGTGTCCAGGTGGCTGCCGTCGGCGAACTGCATGCGGTGGGTGGTATCTTCGCCGTCGACGATGGCCAGCGTGTTCTTGCCCGTATGGACGCCGACGCCCAGCTCCTCGATGCGGGTGCGCAGCACGCGCGCGCCGGAATCGTCGACCTGTACCGCCATCAGGCGCGGAGCGAATTCGACCACGTGGGCGTTCAGGCCCAGATCGCGCAGCGCCTTGGCGCATTCGAGGCCCAGCAGGCCGCCGCCGATCACGACGCCCGACTTCGAGCGTGCACCGCATTCCTGCATCGCTTCCAGGTCTTCGATGGTGCGATAGACGAAGCAGTCCTTGCGATCGGCGCCCGGCACCGGGGGCACGAAAGGATACGAGCCGGTCGCCAGCACAAGCCGATCGTAAGCAACGGAGGAACCGTCGGCCAGGGTCACCTTCTTCTCCGCGCGATCGATCCCGACCACCTTCGCATTCAGGCGCAGCACCATGCTCATTTCAGTATCCGCGCGGTCAAAAAAGCCCGGTTCGACCAGGGACAGGTCGTCCGCACTTTTACCGGCAAAGAATTCCGACAGGTGCACGCGGTCGTAGGCCGGCCGCGGCTCTTCGCCCAGCACCGTGATGCGCAGATCTTGGCGGCCGCTGGCGGCCAGGGTTTCGAGGAATTTGTGGCCCACCATGCCGTGGCCGATGACGACGATATGCATTTGCTGCTCCCTGTTAGGCTGCTGCTGCGGCCGGCGCGCTGTCGGCGACGGTCGCGGTGAATCGGGCTGCGATGGCGCAGACGCTGGCGACCAGCACCAGGCCGGACAGGATCGTGAGCGTCTCTTTGATGTCGCCCGTGCCCTTCATCAGGAAGCCGGCCGCCACCGCGCCGACGTTGCCGCCGGCGCCGACGATGCCGGCCACACCGCCCAGCGCCTTCGGCGCGATGAACGGCACCAGCGCATAGGTGGCGCCGCAGGCCATGTGGGTGAACAGGCCGAACACCAGCATCGCGACCACGGCGAACACGACGCCCTCGGCCTGGGCGAACCACAGCAAGCCAAGGCCTTCGCCGATCATCAGCACGAACAGCACGGTCACGCGGCGGTTCAGGTCACCGGAGAGCGCAGCCTTGTCTGACAGCCAGCCGCCCAGCGCGCGGGCGAACAGCGCCAAGAGGCCGAAGCTGCCGGCCGCCATGCCGGCCTGCGCCAGCGACAGGTCGAAGTGCTCGACGTAATACACGGCGGCGATGTTGTGGATGAAGATCTCGATACCGAAACAGGCGCCGTAGGTAACGAACAGCAGCCAGGCGCGGTAGTTGCGGCAGCCGGCGACGAAGCTCGCCCAGCCGCCCTTGCCGCCGCCCTCCGGCATCAGGCCGGTCTTGCGCAAGTCGTCGTAGTTACCGGCCGGGCAATCCTGCGTGTAGCGCCAGTAGAAGAAGGCCATCACGATCATCATCACGCCAGGCACCACCAGCGCAAGGCGCCAGCTCAGCGACTGGCTGACGCCCAGCATTACGATGGCGGTCAGCATCAGTGGCATGAGCGCCTGCGCGGCGCCGCCGCCGGCATTGCCCCAGCCGGCCGCCGCAGCGTTGGCGGTGCCGACCACCTTCGGTCCGAACATGACGGAGGTGTGGTACTGGGTGATGACGAAGCTGGCGCCCACCGCGCCGATGCCCAGGCGCGCCAGCAGGAAGGCCTCGTAGCTCTGGGCCATCGCCACGCCCAGCACGGGAATCGCGCCGATGAGGAGCAAACCGGTGTACGTCTTGCGTGGGCCGTAGCGGTCGCACAGCGGGCCGACCAGCAGACGCACGAAGATGGTGATCGCGACCGCCGCGATATTGATGTTGGCGATCTGCTCCATAGAGAGCCCGAACTCGCCCTTGATGACCGGCATCAGCGGCGCGCAGGCGAACCAGGCGAAGAAGCAGATGAAGAAGGCGACCCAGGTCAGGTGGAAGGCGCGCATAGGCGCGCCCTGGAAGGAAAAGAGCTTGATGCTGTCCGCTTTGCTGGCCATTGTTCTTCCTTTGAAAAACGAAAAGGCGTCCGCGCTTGCTGCCGGGGGCAGTAGCTGCGGACGCCGTTGTCCTGTTGCCGTCCCCGCGTTGGGCCAGCTAAGTGAAAATGTTCGTGAGAAGAATCGCCATTGATCCTGTCATTGGTATGAGCAAGAGGCGTGCCACCGGGGCTTCAGGGGGGCGTACGCAATCCGGGCGGATCCGGATGCTGCATTGCGGTGCATCGCTCCCCACGATGATGCACCTGCACGCACCGCGTTCAAGATCCGGATGGTGCGCCGGCCCATGCTTGCGGGTCGCTGCCGTCCCATACCCGGCCGCCCAACAGGGTCGAACTGCGCATCGGGGAGCTGGGCAGCATGGTGCCGGTGCGTTCGGCCGCCTCGCGATACAGGTCGATGCGGTTGACCTGGGCCGCCAGCGCCAGGTAGGCCGGCGCTTCGCGCAGCAGGCCCCAGCGCCGGTGCTGGGTCATGAACCACATGCCGTCCGATAGCCACGGGAAGTTGGCCTCGCCGTCGGCATGGAAGCGCAGGCCGTTGTGGCCGCGCCAGCCGCCGCCTTCCCGGTGCTCGTCGATATGGCTGCCGGCCAGGCAGAACTGCAGCGTCTCGCGGCTGGCATTGACGTAGGCGGGACTGGCCAGCACCTCGGCCGCGGCTTCGCGGTTGGTGCGCGAGGCATCGAGCCAGCGCGCCGCCTCCAGTAACGCGGAGATCATGGCGCGGCAGGTATTGGGGTGGCTGGCGGCGAAGTCGGCGCGCGTGCCGAGCGCCTTGCCCGGATGGTTCGGCCATATCTGTTCGCTCGATGCGGCCTGGACCCCGGCGCCGTCGCGCTGCGCGCGCTGGCCCCATGGCTCGCCGGCGCAGAAGCCATCCATATGGCCGGCCGCCAGGCTGGCCGCCATCTGCCCCGGGGGCACCGTCACCGCCTGACAGTCAACGAGCGGATCGATGCCGTGCGCGGCCAGCCAGTAATACAGGAACATCGCGTGGTTCCCGGTCGGGAAGGTGTGGGCCAGGGTGAGCTTGCGCCCTTTCTGGTCCACCTCGCGCCTGAGCATGCCGGGATCGAGGGCGGCGTTGGCGAGCGCGCGCGAGACCGTGATGTTCTGGCCGTTCTGGTGCAGGTTCATCAACACAGCCATATCGCACTGCTGGGTGCCGATGCCGTTCTGGATGCCATAGACCATCCCGTACAGCGCATGGGCCGCGTCGAGCTGCTGGCCGATCAGGCGGTCGCGCATGGCGGTCCAGGACAGCTCGCGGGTGAGCTCGAAGCGCACCCCGTACTGTTCGTCGAAGCCGAGCACCGACGCCATCACCAGCGGCGCGCAATCGGCCAGCGGCATGAAGCCGATGCGGACGGTCTCGATCTCGGGGCGGTCGGTGCCGGCGATCCAGGCGCCTCTGCCTGCCAATGTCATACGTCTCCTTGTCTTGTATATGGAATCAGCGTGGCCTAGCCCAGCAGGTCTTCCACGTCGATCAGGCGCTGCGCGACTTCCGCCAGCTTCAGGTTCTTGTTCATCGCCAGGGTGCGCAGGCGCTGGTAGGCCTGCTCCTCGGTCAGGCTGTAGCGGTTCATGAGCAGGCCCTTGGCACGGTCGACGGTCTTGCGCTCCGCGAGCTTCTGGCGCGTGTCGCTCAGCTCATCGAGCAGCTTCTGCTCGCGCCGGAAGCGCGCCAGCGCCACGTCCAGCACCGGCTTGACGCGCTCGGCCTGCAGGCCGGCCACGATATAGGCCGAGACGCCGGCATCCATCGCCGCATCCATGCTGGCCGGCGCATCGTCCTCGGTGAACAGGACGATCGGGCGCCGCGCGTCGCGGGTGGCGATCACGATGTGCTCGAGCACGTCGCGCGCGTCGGACTCGCTGTCGGCGATGATCAGGTCGGGCTGCAGCTGGGCGATGCGCTCGGGCAGGAAGACGTCGGCCGGCAGCGAGGCGATCAGGTCGTAGCCCGATTCGAGCAGGCCGATGCGCAGCGCCGTGCTGCGCCGGGTCTGCGCAGCCTGGGCGGCATCCGGGTCGGTGCCGGGCGCTGTGGCGGAAAGCACGACGACGATCCGCAGGTGTGGTGAAGCACTGTCTCGCGATTTCATGTACCAACGATATGCAAGATTCGCACCAGCGTTGCCGATAACGAATGCCCTAGCCCTTCTTATGCAAAGCCCGATGCTCAGGGTATACGTATTTCGAATATCTTGCATGAGAGCAACTTAACAACCATTCACAAAACGAATCGCTGGAATCACAAATCTAAAGTTTGTTTATGATGGAGACACCCCTATACTGCAACGCAACATCGAAGTATTTATCTCAGGGGAACTATCATGACTGCAGCTATCCAACGCACCAGCTTCTTCGCGGCAGCCATCTCGGCCATCCGCAGCTTCTCGCAAGAACTGTACGTCGCCCACGGCGGCTACGCTCCAGCAGTGCGGGGTTAATATGCACCCGCTCGAATATATCACCATCGCCCTGGCCGTCGTCGCCGTGGCCGCGCGCGTCTCCATGTTCCTGCCGCGTCCGCCAAAAGGCCCGTTCAAGGCCATGTAATACAGGGCCTCATTGCGGCGCACCAGCGCCGCGATACCCGCTCCAAATCCAGCGTCGGCCGTACTTACGTACCGCCGGCGCTTGTCTTTACAGCAAAAAAAACCTGTCACATTCCGCAGACCTGATGGGTGCCTGCGCTAGAATGCATGCGCATTTCTCGCGAGCATTACTGGCAACCAAGCCACTTCTTCACTCATCAGACTCTACATGCGAACACCTGCACTTACCCTGTTTGCGGCCTCCTTCGCCGCACTGATCGCGCTGCCGGCGGCGGCATCCACTCCAATCACCCTCGACCAGGCCATGAGCCATCCAGACTGGATCGGCACCCCGGTGGAAGACGCCTGGTTCAGCTGGGACGGCAAGCAGGTGTACTACAAGCAGAAGCGCACCGGCTCGCCGGTACGCGACGTGTTCCAGGTCGCGGCCGGCAAGGCCCAGCTGGTAAAAGACGCCGAGCTGCCGAAGGTCGACAGCGCCGACGTCGTCTACAACCGCAACAACAGCCGCATGCTGGTCCTGCGCAACAACGACCTGTTCGAGCGCGACCTCAAGTCGGGCCAGCTGGTCCAGGTCACGCGCGGCGCCATCCGCATCACCGCCGCCCAGTACACGGCGGACGAACGCGCGGTCCAGTACCGCATCGGCAACGACTGGTATGTGTGGGACCGCACCAGCCGTGTCACCGGCCCGGCCGCACTGCCGCGCGCCGCCAAGGACCCGAACGCACCCGAGGAAGATCCCTACCGTTCGACCGAGCTGCGCCTGATCGAGCATCTCAAGCGCCAGAAGGATGACCGCGATGCCCTGCGCGAGCGCACCGATGAACTGCGCCGCGCCGACGCCTCGATGGCGCCGAACCAGATCTACCTGGGCGACAAGGTCACCATCGAAGGCAGCTCGCTGTCGCCCGACGGCCGCTGGCTGCTGGTGGTCACCGCCGCCAAAGGCGCCGACAAGGGCCGCGCCGGCAAGATGCCGCGCTACGTGAACGAGTCGGGCTTCGAGGAGACCGAAGACGTGCGCACCCGCGTCGGCCGCAACATGCCGGTGCCGCATGCACTGAAGCTGGTTGATCTGCGCACCAATAAGGTGCAGGACATCGCCTTCGACGCCCTGCCGGGCATCACCACCGACCCGCTGGCCGAGCTGCGCGCCGCCGCTAAAAAAGATCCACTGAAGGGCAACCGTCCGGTGGTGGTCTCGGGCGGCCGCAACGCGATCGACTGGAGCGCCAACGGCGCCAACGTCGCCGTCATGCTGCGCGCGGTGGACAACAAGGACCGCTGGATCGCCAGCGTCGACCTGGGCGCCGCGACCCTGAAACCCCTGCACCGCCTGACCGACGGCGCGTGGGTCAACTACGACAACGCCGAATTCGGCTGGCTGCCGGACAACCGCACGCTGTGGTACCTGTCGGAAGAAAGCGGCTACTCGCACCTGTACACCAAGGATAGCGCCAGCGCCGCCGCGCCGCGCGCCCTGACCACCGGCAAGTGGGAAGCCAGCGACGTGCGCTGGACCTATGACGGCAACACCGCCTATATGCTGTGCAACCGCGAGACCCCGGGCGACTACGAAGTGTGCGCCGTGAACGCCAATGGTGGCAACGTACGCGAAGTGACCAGGCTCGATGGCGTCGAAAAGTTCGCCCTGTCGCCGGACGAGAAGAAGCTGCTGGTGCACTGGTCGTCCAGCTACACCCCGATCCAGATCGCGACCGTGCCGGTCTCGGGCGGCGAAGCGAGCAAGCTGACCGACACCCGCACTCCGGAATTCAAGTCACGCGAGTGGATCGAGCCGCAGTACGTGGCCGTGCCTTCCAGCGCCGGCGGCGATCCGGTCTGGGCCAAGCTGTATCGTCCGGCCCAGCTCGAGCCGGGCAAGAAGTATCCGGTCGTGATGTTCGTGCACGGCGCCGGCTACCTGCAGAACGTCAGCAAGCGCTATCCGAACTACTTCCGCGAGCAGATGTTCCACAACCTGCTGGTGCAGAACGGCTACGTGGTGCTCGACATGGACTTCCGCGCCTCGAAAGGCTACGGCAGCAAGTGGCGCACCGCGATCTATCGCCAGATGGGCCATCCCGAGCTGGAAGACTACGTCGACGGCGTCAAGTACATGGTCAATCAGCACCAGGGCGACGCCGCCAACGTCGGCATCTATGGCGGCAGCTACGGCGGCTTCATGACCTTCATGGCCCTGATGCGCGCACCGGACACCTTCAAGGCCGGCGCCGCACTGCGCCCGGTGACCGACTGGACCACCTACAACCACGAGTACACCGCCAACATCCTGAACACCCCGGACATCGATCCCGAGGCATACAAGAAGTCGTCGCCGATCGAGTATGCGCAGAACCTGAAGGGCCACCTCTTGATCTCGCACGGCATGATCGACGATAACGTGTTCTACCAGGACTCGGTGCGCATGGCGCAGCGCCTGATCGAGATGAAGAAGGACAAGTGGGAGCTGGCGAGCTATCCGCTCGAGCGCCACGGCTATGTGCAGCCGGAGGCGTGGTATGACCAGTACCGCCGGATTCATGAGCTGTTCGAGCGTTCGCTCAAGCAGAAGTAATCTGCCGCCTCATCACGTCGTTCCCGCGCAGGCGGGAACCTAAGTCTTTCGCGCAGCCACTTCGATCGACCTCGGTGGCGCGCTTGGAAACTTAGGTTCCCGCCTCAGCGGGAACGACATTTTTGGGCCAGCAATAGATTCGGGCCAGCGGTGTTTCAGGGCCGCGGACCGAGAAAATCCAGCAAGGTCAAGGCCACCACCTTGGTCGCCTTGCGCAAATCCTCCAGCAGCAAACGCTCGTCGGCCTTCTTGGCATTCGACTCTTCCACCGTGCGCGGCCCGGCGCCATACAGCACCGCCGGGATGCCATGTTCGCCGTACAGCCGCGCATCGGCATACAGTGGCGTGCCGTGCGCGGGAATCTCCTCGCCCATGACGACGCGGCCATGACGCTGCAGGCTTTCCACCAGTGTCGAGACGCCAGGCAAAGGCCGCAGCGCCTGCGACAGCAGCAGGCGCCGGATCTCGAGGCGGATGCCGGGCAAACCACGCACCGCTTCCTCGATCAGGGCGCGCACCTGTGCCTCCACCGTCGCCGGGTCTTCTTCCGGGATCATGCGCCGGTCCATGCGCAGCACGACCTTCCCCGGCACCACATTGGTATTCGTCCCGCCGTCGATGCGGCCGACGATCATGGTCGGCGAACCGATGCCGGGCACACTGCTGCGGATCTTCTTCAGCTCGGGCAGTTCGCCATAGATCGCATTCAGTACCTTCGTCGCGGCCTGCAGGGCGTCGACCGCCGTCTCCGGCATCGCGCCATGCCCCGCCCTGCCGTGCACGGTCACTTCCAGCTGCAGGCAGGCATTATGGGCGGTGACGATGCCGTAACCGAAGCCGGCGGCGATCACGTAGTCGGGCCGCGTCAGGCCCTGGGCCAGCAGCCTGCCCGGCCCCAGCAGGCCGCCGACTTCCTCGTCGTAGGTGAAGTGCAGTTCGACCGCGCCCGATAGCGGCACTCCCAGCGCTTCCAGCGCGCGGGTCGCGAACACATAGGTGGCGAAGTCGCTTTTCGAGACCGCCGCCGCGCGCCCGTACAGATAGCCGTCCTCGATCACGGCACCATATGGCGGCCGGGTCCAGCCTTCGCCGGGCGGCACCACGTCGCCATGGGCGTTCAGCGCCAGCGTGGGGCCGCCGGCGCCGTACGGGCGGCGCACGATCAGGTTGGTGATGCTCTCCAGGCCGTGATCGCGCACGTCCTGCTCCGGCACCGCATGGCGCTCGACCAGCCAGCCGGCGGCCTCCAGCATGTCCGCAACCGCCTCGGCATGCGGCGCGTTATTGCCCGGCGGCGTATCGGTCGGAATCCGCACCACCTCCTGCAAGAAGGCGACCTGTTCGTCGAAGTGCGCGTCGATCCAGCCCGTGACGCGGTCGTGCAAGGGATTGTTCATGGAGCCTTTCCTGTGCCAGCGCCGGCTTCGAACCATGCCCCCACCTGGGCGCGCTCGGCATCGGTCATATGGGTGAGATTCGCCAGCGGCATGGCCTTCAGTTGCACCGTCTGCTGGTAGATGCGGGCCGCATGCTGGCTCACCAGCTCCGGCGTGTGGAGCATCACGCCGCCCGGCGCCGCCGCGAAACCGGCTTGCGTCGGCTGCTGCGCGTGGCAGGACACGCAGCGCTGGTCCATGATCGTGCGCACCGCGGCGAAGCGCGCGGCGGCGTCGATACCGGCGGCCGCCGCCGGATCGGCGCTAGCGCGCGGCGCCGGCGCCAGCATGACCGCCAGTGCCAGCAGCAGGGCCACGCCCGCGGCCGGATACCGCCATTCGATGCGGCCCTTGTGGCGCAGGTTGAAGAAGTGGCGGATCAGCACTCCTGCCAGCATGATCGCGCCCAGCACGGCCCAGGCATGCGGATGGTTGTAGGTCATCGCATAGTGGTTGCTGATCATGATGAACAGCACCGGCAAGGTGAAATAATTGTTGTGGACACTGCGCTGCTTGGCCTTGATGCCGTGGCTCGGATCGGGCTTCTCGCCCGTCAGCATGGCGTTCACCATCTTGCGCTGGCCGGGAATGATCAGCATCGCCACATTGGCCACCATGATGGTGCCGATCATCGCGCCCACGTGCAGGTAGGCGGCGCGGCCGCTGAGCAGGTGGGTGAGCACCCAGCTGCTGCCGACCAGCAGCAGCCAGATGGTGGCGCCGAACGCCAGCTGGTGCTGGACAAGCTTCGACCGGCACAAGAGGTCGTAGACGATCCAGCCGACCACCAGGCTGCCGATGCCGATGCCGACCGCCTGCCAGCTCGTCAGGTCGGCCACGCCGCGGTCGACCATCATCGCCTTTGCGTTCAGGTAATAGACGACCACCAGCAGCGCAAAGCCCGAGAGCCAGGTGGAATAGGCTTCCCACTTGAACCAGTGCAGCTCCGGCGGCAGCTCGGCGGGCGCCACCAGGTATTTCTGCGGGTTGTAGAAGCCGCCGCCGTGCACCGCCCACAGTTCGCCGGACACGCCCTTGCGCTCCAGGTCCGAGCCGGGCGCCGGCGGCTTGATCGTGTTGTCGAGCCAGACAAAGTAAAAGGAAGCGCCGATCCAGGCGATGCCGGTGATGATGTGCAGCCAGCGCAGCAGCAGGTTGAACCACTCCAAAGCATATGGCGCCAGGTATCCGGTGTCGAACATGGGCTTCCCTTGAGAATGAACGCGGTGCAGCTGAGATGGATCGACGATACGCTGATTCCAATTTCTGCGACATGAAATTTAGCGTATATTCAACATATCCACCTTGATATACGTTTCGCCCTGCGATGTCCAGCCTGCCCCGCAACCTCGACCTGCACCTGATCCGCATCCTCTACCTGCTGCTGGTGGAGAAGAACGTCTCGCGTGTAGCGCTCAAGCTGAACCAGCCGCAGCCCTCGATCTCGGCCTCGCTACGTAAACTCCGTGAGCTCACCGGCGACCCGCTGCTGGTGCGCGGCGCGCGCGGCATGGTGCCGACCCAGCATGGCGAGAGCCTGTTGAAACCGGCCAAGCGCATCCTCGACGAAGCCGAGAGCCTGTTCGTGCGCAAGGCGCCGTTCGTGCCCGAGCAGGCGACGCGCACCTTCCACATCGCCGCCCCCGACTATCTCGACGCGCGCTTCCTGCCGAACGTGGTGGCGCTGCTGCGGCGCGGCTCGCCCGGCAGCAAGGTGGTCATCCACGCGCTCGGCCCCGGCCTGGACTACCTGCGCATGATGTCCGACGGCGACATGGACCTGGTCATCGCCAACTGGGACGAGCCGCCGCCTCACCTGCACATGTCCAAGCTGTTCGAGGACCCGATCATCTGCACCATGCGCGCCGACAGCCCCTACGCCAGGCGCACGGCGCCGGACGCGATGACGCTCGAGGATTACCTCGACCTGCCCCACGTGGCCCCGACTCAGATGCTGCCGGGCTACCACGGCGTGATCGACGCCTGGCTCGAGCGCCACGGCCTGCAGCGCCGGGTGGCGGTCGAGTCGCCCTATTTCGGCGTGATTCCCTATATGTTGACCCAGAGCGACCTGGTGCTGACGACCGGCCGCCAGTTCATCCGCGCCTTCGAAAAGACGCTGCCGCTCAAGAGCTTCACGGTGCCGGTCAAGTTTCCGCCGATGCGCTTCTACCAGCTGTGGCACCAGCGCGTGCACCAGTCGACCGAACACAAATGGCTGCGCGACCAGGTAAGCAGCGCGGCCAGGGCCCTCAATCAAGAATAGCCAGGAATAGACGATGCCGACGATCCAGGAGCTGAACGAACTCGACGCCGACGCTTTCACCAATGCGCTGCATGGCATCTACGAGCACTCACCCTGGATCGCGCAACGCGCCGCCGCGGCCCGCCCTTTTTCGACCCTGGCGGCGCTTAAGCTGGCCTTGCAGGCGGCGGTCGACGGCGCGAGCGACGCAGAACGGCTGTCCCTGCTGCGCGCCCACCCCGAGCTGGCCGGCAAGGCCGCCATCGCCGGCGAGCTGACGCTTGAATCGACCGGCGAACAGGCCAGCTCGGGCCTCGATCGCTGCACACCCGACGAATACGCCCGGCTGCACGCGCTCAACGCCCAGTACAACGAGCGTTTCGGCTTTCCCTTCATCCTGGCCGTCAAAGGCCCGACGGGACGCGGCCTGGCACGGCAAGCCATCATCGACACCTTCGTACGCCGCCTCGATAACACGCTTGATGACGAGCTACGCGAAGCGCTGCGCCAGGTGCACCGCATCGCCGAGATGCGGCTCAATGCCCTGCTGGGCATCGTGCCCTTGATCGGCGTCACCGTGATGGACTGGTGCGAAACCCTCGGCGCCATCAGCGACAGCGACGCGGACCTGACCTGCGCCTACATGACGCCGGCCCACCAGCGCACCGCCGCGACCATCGCCGGCTGGATGCGCGAGGCGGGCATGGCGGTCCACATCGACGCCGTCGGCAACGTGGTCGGCCGTTACGCCGCCGCGCGGCCGGGCGCCAAGACCCTGATCACCGGCTCTCACTACGACACCGTGCGCAATGGCGGCAAGTACGACGGCCGGCTCGGCATCCTGCTGCCCATCGCGCTGGTCGGCCGGCTGCATGAGCGCGGCGAGCGCCTGCCCTATGACCTCGAAGTGATTGCCTTCGCCGAAGAAGAAGGGGTGCGCTATCGCAGCACCTTCCTCGGCAGCAGCGCGGTGGCCGGCGGCTTCGACCCGGCCCTGCTCGATGCGCGCGACGCCGACGGCGTTCATCTGCGCGACGCACTGGCCGCCGCCGGCCACGATCCGGCCGCCATCCCTGCCATCGCGCGCGATCCCACCGAGGTGCTCGGCTTCGTCGAGGTGCATATCGAGCAGGGACCAGTGCTGCTCGAGCGCGGCCTGCCGCTGGGCGTGGTGAGCGCGATCGCGGGCAGCTCGCGCTACCTGGTCGAACTGAAGGGCGTGGCCAGCCACGCCGGCACCACGCCGATGGGCATGCGGCGCGATGCGGCGGCCGCCGCCGCCGAGATCGTGCTGCTGGTGGAACGCCGTTGCAGCGGACCGGCATCGCTGGTGGGCACGGTCGGGCAGCTGGAGGTGCCGGCCGGCTCGGTCAACGTGGTGCCCGGCGCCTGCCGCCTGTCGCTCGACATCCGCGCCGCCGACGACGCAACCCGGCTGGCGGCGGTGGATGACATCCTGGCCGGCATCAGTGCCATCTGCGCGCGGCGCGGCATCCAGGAAAAACTGTGGAAGCTGCTCGAGATCGATGCCGTGCCCTGCGCGCCGCGGCTGATAAACCAGCTGCGTGCTGCGGTCGAAAACGCCGGCCTGCCGTCCTTCGAACTACCCTCCGGCGCCGGCCATGACGCGATGCGCATGGCGCAGCTGACCGAGGTCGCGATGCTGTTCGTCCGCTGCGGCAACGGCGGCATCAGCCACAATCCGCTCGAGACCATGACCGCCGACGACGCCGATGTCGCTGACGCGGTGTTGCTCGACTTCCTGCGCGACTTTACTCGGGCGGCAGCGCCGGCAGGATCAGCGACGTAAGCAGCTTCTCCGTCAGCGGATGCGGCCCCGGCACACGGAAGTTGGTGGTGGTGATGACCACCACCGTGTGCCATTCCGGCAGCACATAGACCTTGTTGCCGCCCATGCCCGACATCGCATAGGTGGCCACCTTCCGGTCGCCCACGGTGAACGGCTGCAGCCACCACAGATAGCCGTAGTCGACGCCCTCGCGCACCTGGGCATGCGGCTTGATCGAGCGCTCGATCCAGGCCTGCGGCAGCACCTGCTTGCCGGCCCACTTGCCGCCATTCAGGTAGAGCTGGCCCAGCTTCCACAGGTCGCGGCTGCGCAGGCTCAGGCTCCCGCCAGTCATCGCCGCCCCCGAAGGCTGCACTTGCCACTTGACCGGCGCGATGCCGAGCGGCTTGAACAGCACCTCGTCGGCGAAGTCCTGCACGCTGCGTCCCGTCGCGCGCTCCAGCAGCGGTGCGATCAGGGCCGTGCCCGCGGTGCAATAGCTGAAGGCGCGGCCATAGGGCTGCTTGTCGGGCGGCGGCGTCCATTCCGGGAAGCCGCGCACCGGCAGGTCGAGGTAGAAGCGGCTCCAGTCCTCGATCAGGTACATGCGCTCTTCGTGCCCGCGCGAGAACTCATTGAAATCGTCGCACTCGACGATGGAGCTCATGGTGAGCAGGTCTTCGACCGTAATGCGGTCCTTGCGCGGATCGGGATGCACGACAGGCATCTTGTCCTTGAAGAAGGGCATGACCGGCGCATCGACCGCGAGCAGCTTGCGCTCGACGGCTGCCCCGACTAGCATGCCGCCCACGGTCTTGGTTACCGAGCGCGTATTGCGCAATCCTTGCGCGCCTTCGGCGTCGAAATACTGCTCGTAGAGCACCTTGCCGTGGCGCGCCACCAGCACGCTGGTGATCTGCTTGAAGTTGCCAGCCTTGATCTCGCTGGTGACCGTATCGAAGCTCGCGGCGCCGGCGCTGCCTGCCGCAAGCAGGAAAGCCATGGCTATCGCATATCTAAACATGCACCCTCCTCGTCATGAAATGGCCAGTCTAGTCGGGCGTCGGTGGCGCCGTCTTGTATCCATCAAACATCCGGCGGCGCCAGGCGCCCGGAGGCATGCCGAAGCGCTGACGGAAGGCATGGCTCATATGGCTCTGGTCGACGAAGCCGGCGTCCAGCGCAATCTCGGCCACGCTGCGACCCTGCGTACGCAGCATGGCGCAGGCGCGCTCGATGCGGCGCCAGCGCAGCAACTCGCCGGGCGAACAGCCGAACAGCTCGCGGAACACGCGCGCCAGGTGCACCGGATGCACACCGCTGCTGGCCGCCACGTCGGCGACCGACAGGCCGGGGTCGACGGCGCCATCCATCACGGCCCCATAGGCGTGGCGCATCCACGGGGGCGGCTGGCGCACCGCCGTGCCTGGCCGCGTGTCGGTATGGGCCAGCAGCTCCCACACGCCGGCTTCGAGCAGGAAGGAATCGGGCCGGCCCTGCATGCTGCGGGCAAGCGAGAATGCGGTGCGCAGGCAGGCGGCATGCTGCAGATAGCTGGCGCAGGTGGGGATGCGGCGCAGCGCGTCACCGGCGTCGAGGCGCGCCGGTTCGATCGAGATCGTCATGAAGCGCCCCTTTCCGCCCAGGAAGCGGTCGCGGTGCACGGTGCCGGGCGGGTTGTAGACCAGCGCCGGCGCCGGCGCCAGGCTCGGCGCGCCATGGGCGCTCGAGATATAAGTCCCGGCCAGCACCAGCACGAAATGCGCTTCCTCGTGCAGGTGCAGGTGGACGTCGTGCTCCGGCGCGGTGGCCTCCAGCACACCGAGTTCGAAGATTCCGCCCTGGGTGCGGTCATGCCGCACGCCATAGAATTGTCCAGGGCGGAAGCGCACCGTCAACGTGAAACCTCAGGCCTGCAAGTCGGCATGGATCGCCTGCGCCGCCTGCAGGCCGTGGCGGCGCGCCTGCGTCGATTCCAGGTGCGGCGCTACGCAGTCGCCGCCGGCATAAATGCCCGGCAGCGCGGTACGAAAGCACCCATCGACCTCGATCCGGTCGCCATCGCGCGACTGCTGGCGCACCGATGGGTCCAGTTCCGGCCCGGCGGCGCGGCCCACCGCCTTGAACACGGCGTGGGCGGCGATCTCGGTGAAGCCGCCGGTATCGACCACGCGGTCGCCCAAGAGGCGGGTCTGCTCGAAGCGCACCGACCCGACCGCGCCGCGTTCGTCGCGCAGCACCTCGAGCGGCGCAACCCAGCCGCGCACCCGCACGAAGCAGGCGCGCGCGACTTCTTCTTCGCGGCCGTCGGGCGCCAGGGCGTGGCGCAGCGCCAGGGTGACGTCCTGGGCGCCCAGCTGCTTCAGGCGCGCCGCCATGCCGACAGCGCCGCGGCTGGCGCCGATCACGATCGCGCGCTGCGGCACCGGCAGCGCCAGCAGGTCGTCCAGCGCATACACGGCAGCGAGCCGGCGGCCGGCATCGACCAGGCCGGCCGGATCGCTGCCAGACAGCGCCAGCACGCGGCTGGCCGCCAGGCCGACGCCGAGGAAGATCGCGTCGTGCCACAGGTGCAGGTCGGCCAGCTCGAGGTCGACGCCCAGCTTGCGGCCGTGTTCGCAGCGGATGCGGCCCTGCGCCACCAGGCGCTCGAACAGCGCGTGTTCGGAGGCGCTCGCCGACGCAGTTTCACCCATGCGCTCGCGCGAACGCGCTTCGTACAGCACGACGCCATTGCCGAGCAGCGCCAGCCGGATGGCGCAGGCCATGCCGGCCATGCCGGCGCCGACCACGGCCACCTGCTTGCCGGTCGGCGGCGCCGCTTCGGACAGGAGGGAAGATTCTTCGGATGCGGACAGGTCCAGGGCGTCGGTGGTGGCGGTCATCGGTCTCTCTTTCTTCTCAGGCGGGGCGTGGTGCGCCCTCTCGGGTATTTTTCAGGTCAGTTGCGTCAAGACCTTGGCCAGCTTGCCGAACAATTCGTCGACGTGTTTTTTTTCCAGTACCAGCGGCGGCGACAGCGCGATGATGTCGCCCGTGATGCGAATGAGCAGCCCGTCGGCGAAGGCCTGCTTGAGCGCCGCATAGCCGCGCGCGCCGGGCTGGCCTGCGATCGGCGCCAGCTCGATGGCGGCGATGATGCCGATCGAGCGCAGGTCGATCACGTGCGGCAGGCCGCGCAAGGATTGCAGCGCTTCCTCGAAATACGGCTGCATGCGCGCCGCGTTCTCCAGCACCCCCTGTTCGCGGAACACGTCCAGCGTGGCCAGCGCGGCGGCGCAGGCCAGCGGGTGGCCGGAATAGGTATAGCCGTGGAACAGCTCGATCCCGGCCGGTCCTTCCATGAAGGCGTCATGGATGAACGCCTTGCTGAACACCGCGCCCATCGGCACCGCGCCATTGGTGATGCCCTTGGCCGTGGCCATCAGGTCGGGCTCGACGCCGAACCAGTCGCCGGCGAATGGCGTCGTCAGGCGACCGAAGCCGGTGATGACTTCGTCGAAGATCAGGAGGATGCCGTGGCGGTCGCAGATCTCGCGCAGGCGCTTGAGATAGCCCTTGGGGGGAATCAGCACGCCGGTGGAGCCGGATACCGGCTCCACGATCACCGCCGCGATGGTCGACGGGTCGTGCAGCGCCACCATGCGTTCGAGGTCGTCGGCCAGTTCGACGCCGTGTTCGGGCTCGCCGCGCGCGTAGGCATTGCGCTCCTGGTCATGCGTGTGGCGCAGGTGGTCGACGCCCGGCAGCAGGGGCCCGAAATGCTTGCGGTTGGCGCCGATGCCGCCGACCGAGATGCCGCCGAAGCCCACGCCATGGTAGCCGCGCTCGCGGCCGATCAGGCGCGTGCGTCCACCCTCCCCGCGCGCGCGGTGGTAGGCCAGCGCGATTTTGAGCGCGGTGTCGACCGCTTCCGATCCCGAGCCCGTATAGAACACGTGGCCGAAGCGGTGGCCGCTGAACTCCATCAGGCGTTCGGCCAGTTCGAAGGCGGCCGGGTGGCCCATCTGGAACGTGGGTGCGTAGTCGAGCTGGCCGGCCATGGCGGCGATGGCTTCGGCGATCTTCGGCTGGCCGTGGCCGCAGGGCACGCACCACAGGCCGGCGGCGCCGTCGAGCAGCTCGCGGCCATCGACGTCGCGGTAATACATCCCTTTGGCGGAGACGAGCAGGCGCGGATCGCGCTTGAAGTCACGGTTATTGGTGAATGGCATCCAGAAGGATGACATCGCGGCAGGCCTGGACTCATACATGATGCGCTCCCCGTCTCGATGGCGCTCTGAAGCATTGAAGTTTGAACAAGAATGACGAGACTTGCAACAGGCACACGGTTGGCGGAATGCGCAGCCGCAAAAAACATGCATGGCGCATCGTGTCAGCGCCAGGAAAATCCGGTCGGTCGCAGCCTTGTCTACAGGCGTCACTGCAGTGGTATGCTAGCGCTTATCACACTGGCAATGCGAACCATGTCGACTTATATCACCCCTGTCCTGACCACCGAACGCCTGGTGCTGCGCCCGCTGGCCGCGAGCGACGCGCCGGCCCTGTACACCATCTTTTCCGACCCGGCCGTGGTGCGCTACTGGAGCACCGAGTCGTGGACCGATATCTCCTTCGCCGAAGCGGCCATCGCCCGCGCGCAGGAGGCCTACCGCGACGAGACCGAGCTGCGCTTTGCGATCGAACTCGCCGCGAGCCGCGAACTGATCGGCACCGTGGGCCTGCACCACTTCTTCAACCAGAACAAGCGCTGCGAACTCGGCTACGCGCTGGGCAGCGCGCACTGGGGCAAGGGCTATGCCTTCGAAGCGCTGCGGGCCGCGCTGGACCATGGCTTTCGCGAGGTCGACCTGAACCGGGTCGAGGCCGACATCGATCCGCGCAACGAAGCCTCCGGCCGCCTGCTCGAAAAACTGGGCTTTCGCAAGGAGGGTTTCATGCCGCAGCGCTGGCTGGTGCACGGCGAGTACGCCGACACCGTCTTTTACGGCCTGCTGCGCGACTACTGGAACGACAGGACGGCCCACTGATGGCAAGACGGAATCGTACGATGAAGGCGATGGCAGCATGTTTGAGCCTGGCGCTGTCCCTGCTGGCCATGGCGCCGCAATCGGCGGCGGCCCAGGCCACGCTGCCGACCTGGCGCGAGATCATGATTTATGCGACCGACGCCGGCTACCCAGCGGCGCTCTCGCAGCGCGGCGTGCAGGGCAATGTGACGGTCGAACTGGCCCTCGACGACAAGGGCCGCAAAGGGGTGATCGCGGTGCGCGACTCTTCACGCTCGGCCGAACTCGATGCGCTGGCGCTGGCCATGGCCAGACGGCTGGACATCCCCGCCAGCGGCGCGCACCGCAGCGGCCTGGTGATCTTCAAGTTCAAGAAAGACCACAGCACCACCATCGCCACCAAGAGCTGCGCCGATTTCAACGTCGATGCCGCCTGGCAGGCCGCCACCTTCCCGGAACGCAGCCTGCGCGAGTTGCCAGTGACCTATGAAAGCATCGGCACGCTGATCTACAGCATGCACCGCGAAGGCTCGGCGCGCCAGGCCTTCCCGGCCATGGAACCGGTCCTGAACGCCACGGTGGCGGCCTGCGCGCGCACGCCCGAGGCCGGCATGCTCGACGTGATGCGGCAAGAAGCGCTCAAGCTGATCGAGCAATAGGCGTATTTACCGCCAAGGATGGGGCCGAAAGCGCCCCCGTTCATCCGCCCTCACGACCGCTCGTCCCCGGATTCGCCCCGTTTATCGGATCGCTCTTGGCGTAACATGGGTGCATCCCTACAGTAGGGTCATCATTGTTAGAAAGGACTTGCACGCATGAAAACCATTCATACGACCACCAGTCGCTTCCAATCGATCCTGCATAATATGGAAGTTGCTGGCCGCACTACCTGGCGCCTGGCGAAATCCAGCGCCCGTTCGCTGCGCCGCATGCCGTGGCCAGTGCTGCTGGTGGTCGCGATCGTGCTGGCGGCCCTGATCACCATCGTGCCGATCGTGCTGGCGCTGTTCGTCGGCCTGCTGCTGCTGAAATTCCTCGCCATCGCCATCTTCGGCCGCGAGCCGCGCCGCATCAAGCACTACACGCAAGAGTAAAACCATGGCCGCCGCCCAGATCAACCGCGCACTCGACTTCGTCCGCGACGCTTTCCGCGAAGCGGGCGTGCTGTGGTGGCGCTTCTTCGACTGGCTCGCCCTGATCGAGTGGCGCCAGCTCTACCTGGTCTGGTTCCTGGTGTTCGTCACCGGCATGTTCGTCAAGCTGACGGAACCGGCGATCTGGTTCATCCTGATCTCGTTCGGGGTCAAGGTGCTGGCCGGCGGCAAGCGCCGCGCCGAGCTGCTGGCGCGCGACGCCTCGACCAAGGCCGACGTCGCGAATCTCGAGCGGCGCCTGACCGAGGCGCAGATGGCCACGCTCCAGGCCCAGGTCGAGCCGCACTTCCTGTTCAACACGCTGGCCCTGATCGGCCAGCTGATCGAGACCGATCCGAAGGAAGCGGCGCGCGTGCACGGCCACCTGATCGAATACCTGCGTGCCTCGCTGCCGCAGATGCGCAACACCAAAGGCGCCGGTGGCACATTGGGCAAGCAGGTCGAGCTGTCGCGCGCCTACCTGTCGATCATGCAGGCGCGCATGAAGGAAAGGCTGGCGGTGCGCTTCGAGGTGCCCGACTTCCTCGGCAGCTCGCCGTTCCCGCCGATGATGCTGCAGACGCTGATCGAGAACGCGATCAAGCACGGCCTGGAACCGAAGGTGGCCGGCGGCACGATCACGGTGCGCGCGCGGGTCGAAGGCGCCACCCTGTGCGTCGACGTGTGCGACGACGGTGTCGGCTTCAACCTGCATGCCGGCAGCGGCGTCGGCCTGGCCAATATCCGCGAGCGGCTGGCGCTGTTGTATGGCAAGGATGCCGAACTCGCGATCGAAGCCCTGCCCGGCGGCGGCGCCTGCGTGTCGATCCGCCTGCCCTATCGCATGACGGAAGACGGCTGATGGCGCACCCACAGCCGACGGCCCTGATCGCCGACGACGAAGCTTTGATGCGCGACCAGCTGCGCGCGCGCCTGCACGAGGCCTGGCCCGAGCTGCGCATCGTGGCCGAAGCGGCCAACGGCGCCGAAGCGGTGGCGCTGGCGCTCGAGCACAAGCCCGACATCGCCTTCCTCGACATCCGCATGCCGGGCATGGGCGGCATCGATGCCGCGCGCCAGATGTACGAGCGCTGCCACATCGTGTTCGCCACGGCCTACGACCAGTATGCGGTCGAGGCCTTCGAGCAGGGCGCCATCGACTACCTGCTCAAGCCCGTCACCCTGGCGCGCCTGGAAACCACGGTGGCGCGCCTGCGCCGCCAGCTGGAGCACACGCCGCAGGACATCGGCGCGCAACTGGCCCGCCTGGCGCAGCTCGGCGACCAGTTACTGGTGCAGAACGGAGCGACCGCCGCCAGGCCGGCCTACATGCGCTGGATCCAGGCCCAGTCAGGCAACAGCCTGCGCATGGTGAGTACGCGCGAAGTGCTGTTCTTCCAGTCGGACGACAAGTACACGCGGGTGCAGACCGCCACCGCCCAGCACCTGATCCGCAAGACGCTCAAGGAACTGGAAGAAGAGCTGGACCCGGACGAGTTCTGGCGCATCCACCGCTCGACCCTGGTGCGCGTGGACGCGATCGCGGAGGTGCGGCGCGACCTGCGCGGACGCCAGATGCTCAGCCTGCGCGGCTACCCGGAAGAGCTGGAAGTAAGCCGCAACCACGGCGCGCTGTTCCAGCAGATGTGAAGCCTCTCAGGGCTGCGCCGGCGTATTCAGGTAATTGTCCTTGACGCGCACGTAGTGCTCGGCCGAGTAGCGCAGCCAGGTCTTTTCGGCATCCGTCAGCGGACGCACCTTCTCGGCCGGCCGGCCCATGTACAGGAATCCGCTTTCCAGCCGCTTGCCCGACGGGACCAGGCTGCCGGCGCCCAGGATCACCAGGTCTTCGACCACCACATCGTCCATCACGATGCTGCCCATGCCGACCAGGCAATCGTTGCCGATGCGGCAGCCGTGCAGGATGACCGAATGGCCGACCGTGACATAGTCGCCGATGACCAGGGGCGAGCCCTGTGGCTTGTGCGGCGTGCGGTGGGCCACGTGGCCCATCGTCAGGTCCTGGATGTTGGTGCAGCTGCCGATGACGATGTCGTTGACGTCGCCGCGCAGCACGGCGTTGCACCAGATCGAGGAATCGGCGCCGATGCGCACGTTGCCGATGACCTGGGCCGAAGGGTGGAGGTAGACGCCGCCGGCGAGTTGCGGGACGGCGTCAAGGTAGGGAGCGATTGGCATGATGGCCGCCATCTTACTCCGGCCGCGTCATGGATGCGACATCGTTTGCTGCTATGCTGGGCCGCTCCTGCCCACGGTCCGCCCATGCCGCCCGAGTCCACCACCATCGCCGCCTCCCCTGTCTCTTCCGCGTGGTCCATCTTCCGGATCTTCCTGACGCTCGGCCTGACCTCGTTCGGCGGTCCGATCGCCCATCTGGCTTACTTTCGCAACGAGTTCGTCCTGCGCCGCCAGTGGCTCGACGACGCGCGCTACGGCGACCTGGTGGCGCTGTGCCAGTTCCTGCCCGGGCCGGCGTCGAGCCAGGTCGGCTTTGCGCTCGGCGTCCTGCGCGGCGGCGGGCTGCCCGGCGGACTGGCGGCCTGGATCGGCTTTACGCTGCCTTCGGCGCTGCTGATGTTCGCGTTCGCGCTCGGCGCAGCGGTCCTTGCCGGACCGGCGGCGCAGGGCATCATGCACGGCCTCAAGCTGGTGGCGGTGGCCGTGGTGGCGCAGGCGGTGTGGGGCATGGCGCGCACCCTCACACCGGACAGCCGGCGCATCGCGATCGCGCTCGCCGCCATTGCGATCGTGGTCCTGGCCGGCGGGCCGGCCGGGCAACTGGCCGCCATCGCCGCAGGCGCCGGCGCCGGATATTGGCTGTGCCGGGGTCCGGTCGCGCAGCCCGGCGCGGAACTGTCCATGCCGATGAGCCGCCGTGCCGGCATCGCGGCGCTCGTGCTGTTCGGCGTTCTGCTGCTCGGGCTGCCGATGTCGGCCGCCCTGACGGCATATCCCCCGCTGGCGCTGTTCGACGCCTTCTATCGCTCCGGCGCGCTGGTCTTTGGCGGCGGACACGTCGTGCTGCCTCTGCTGCAGGCCGAGACAGTCGTCAGCGGCTGGATCCCGAACGAGACCTTCCTGGCCGGCTACGGACTCGCCCAGGCGCTGCCCGGGCCCCTGTTCGCGTTAGCGGCCTTCCTCGGCGCCCAGGCCGGCATGACGGCAGGCGCGTTCGCAGGCGCCATGATCGCCCTGCTGGCGCTGTTCCTGCCTGGCCTGCTGCTCGTCTACGGGACGCTGCCGTTCTGGGACCGCCTGCGCCGTCACGCCGCCGCGCGCCACGCGATGATGGGCGCGAACGCCGCCGTGGTCGGCATCCTGGCCGCAGCGCTGGCCGATCCGGTGTGGACCGGCGCCGTGTTCGACGCGCGCGATGCCGGCATTGCGCTGGCCGGCTTCCTGCTGCTGGTGGTCTGGAAAGCGCCGTCGTGGATCGTCGTGATCCTGTCGGCGGCGGCAGGCGTCATGCTGGCAAGCGCTTAGCCGAACAATCCCTCGTCGGAACCGTCCCCGTCGAAGAAACCGCCCAGGCTATCGTCGTTGTTGTTGTCAGCCAAGCTGTCGTCGGCGCCGCCGCCCGGTTCGTCGATCGCGCCGATGCCGGCCTGGTCCGCCAACGCCCCGCCCCCCGCCGCCTCGGCCGCGCTGCCGTCGGCCGCATTGTCCGCCAGCAGATTGTTCGAGGCGCCCTGCCCGTCATTGCCCAGCAGGTTGCCGATGCCGTGGAACAGGAAGCTGCCGGCGGCCACGCCGGCCGCCGTGGCTGCCACCGTGCCCAGCATGCTGCCGCCAGCGCCACCCAGGAAGCCGCCGCTTTTCGCCGGCTGGGCCTGCGGTGCGGAGCCGGTCGGTCCGTTTTGCTGGTAAGCGCCCTGCTTGACGCCCGGGACGGGATTCGATGGCTGGCCATGCGCGGAGTTGCCCCATTGATTGGCGTCGAGGAAGCCCCCACCACCTTTGCCGCTCTGGTTCTCCAGTTCGGCGATGCGCGCCTTGGCATTACCCAGCGCCTGTTCGACCAGCAGCGCGCGCTGCACCAGCAGGTAGGCGGCGTCCGGCTGCTGGGCCACGGCACGCTGGATCAGCGCATCGGCATCGGGGTCCTTGGTGACGCCCCTGGCCTGGACGAGTTGGCCGAGGAAGTCCTGCAAGGTTTTTTCGTCTGACGGATTCATAACGGGCTCCTGTTTGAAGAATGGCTATCCCTTATGTTGTGGATCAGTTATCCAAATTTCAAGCGCCAACTCCACCTGCGCTACCATCGGAGGTCTGCCACCTCACCGGAGATTGCAATGAGCTCGACCGTTGTGCCCTGCCTGCGCTATCGCGATACGTCCGCAATCATGGAATGGCTCTGCAGAAATCTAGGTTTCGAAAAACGACTGGTGATACCTGGCAAGAATGCAGAGATCAGCCACGCCGAACTCACCCTCGGTGATGGCATGGTCATGATCGGTAGCCACGCATACGATTCTTATGGTCAACTGCTGACAACGCCAGAGCAGTCCGGCGGCCTGCAGACCCAGACCATCTGGATTCACGTCGACAACGCTGACGACGTCTATTCGCGTGTGGTGGAGAGCGGCGCGACGATCATCATGCAGATCGACGACGTGCCCCAGGGTGGCCGGGCCTTTGCGTGCCGGGACCCGGAAGGCCATGTGTGGCAGGTCGGCACATATAATCCCTGGCAGGCCTGATGCTCGCCCATGGACTGCTAGTTTGCTATGCTAGCGACCGGTCGCCGCTCGCTATTTGGCGCGAGCGGCATTCATCATTTCAAGGAAGCACAACATGGTCTCGCTGCAAGAGCAGTTACTGAAAGCCGGCCTGGTCGACAAGAAGAAGGTCAAGCAGGTCAACCAGGACAAGAGCAAGCAACACAAGGAAGTGTTGCGCACCGGTGTGGAAAAGGTCAATCAATCGCGCGAAGCGGCGCTCGAGCTGCAGCGCCAGAATGCCGAACGGGCGCGCGAACTGAACGCCCAGCGCGACGCTGCTGCCGCCCAGAAAGCCATCCTGGCGCAGATCGCCCAGCTGGTGCAGCAGAACAAGCAATCAAAGGGCAAGGGCGACGTGCCCTACAACTTTACCTTCGGCACCAAGATCGAGCGCATCCACGTGACGTCGCAGATCGTCGAGCACCTGGTGGCGGGACGCCTGGTGATCGTCCACATGAATGGCAGCTTCGAGCTGGTGCCGCGCGTGATCGGTGAAAAGATTGCTCAGCGCGACGCCTCGATCGTGGTCCAGGTCAAGAAGAAGGTGCAGGAAGTGGAAGAAGACGATCCGTACGCGGATTACAAGATTCCGGACGATCTGATGTGGTAATCAGAGGCAGCCCCAATGAAGATGTCGATGGGGCTGCCGGGATGAAGGTTTACTGCTTCTTCTTGTTTTCCACGTCCTGCACGTCCGAACCGGTCTTCTTCGAAGACCGCTCACCGTCCTTCTTCGGCTGCCCCAGGCCGGATGCGGTCGTCTCCTGCTTGCTGCTGCCCTGGAAGTCAGGGTCGACGATGTTCGCGCTTTCCGGCCCTTCTGCCGCAGGATTCTTCCGCTTGTCGCGCTCGGTATTGGCCGGGATCTGCCGCTCGACGGTTCCCGTCCTTTCAGCCTGGGCGGTGTTCGAACCCGTCTTGTCCGCCTGGGCCGCGGCGCTCGCCGCGATGATCACACCACTCAACAGCACGATGACTTTCTTCATGACTACCTCCAATTCCAGGTTAAGCATATAAGGATGTCATCATGATGGTGACCGAATCGCGGATCACAAGGCCTGTTCAATGTCCCAGGTCACGGCCCCCGAAGGCATTCGGCAACTGCGCCGCCGCGGTGGTCTCGAATATGTCGCCGTCCAGGTTGGTCAGCACCACCGGCAGTTCGTTGCCACCCAGCTCCAGGATCACCTGGCGGCAGGCGCCGCAGGGCGCGATCGGGCCCTCGGTCTGGCCGATCACGGCCAGGGCCGCGAAATCGCCCGGCTGGTAGCCGCTGGCGATGGCGCTGAACAAGGCGGTACGCTCGGCGCAGTTGCACAGGCCGTAGGCGGCGTTCTCCACATTACAGCCGCGGAAGATGCGGCCATCCCTGCACTCCAGCGCGGCGCCCACCTTGAACTTCGAGTAGGGGGCATAGGCCAGCTCGCGCGCGGCGCGCGCTTCATCGATCAGTTTCGCGTATTTCATGTTCTGGCTCAGGGACGGACGGTGCGGTGGATCATCGGCTCGACGGCCGGCTTTTCAGACGCGATACGGTAGGCGGCCTGCACTTGGCGGACGGCCTGCCCGGCTGCTTCCTGGGTGCGCGCATGCACCATCGCCAGCGGCTGGCCGACGGCGATCGCGTCGCCCAGTTCCACCAGCCCGGTCAGGCCGACGGCGAAGTCGATCGCATCCTGCGGACGCACGCGGCCACCGCCCAGCGCAACCACGGCCAGGCCCAGTTCGCGGGTATCGACCGCGCTCGCATAGCCGGCCTGCAGCGCAGGCGCGGGCACGATGACCGGCGCCGTCTCCAGGTGTGCGTCGGGCTTGTCCATCAGGTCGGCCGGGCCGCCCAGGGCGCTGACCATGCGTGCAAAACGCTCGGCGGCTTCGCCCGAATCGAGGGCTGCCTGCAGCTTCGCGCGCGCTTCCTGCTCGCTCGACGCCAGGCCCGAGATGACGAGCATCTCGGCGCACAGCGCCATCGTCACCTCGTGCAGGCGCGCGGGGCGCGACTTGCCGCTCAGGTAGTCGATCGCGACGCGCACCTCGACGGCATTGCCGGCGGCGTGGCACAGCGATTCGTTCATGCCGGTCAGGATGGCCGAGGTGCGGGTGCCGGCGCCGTTGCCGACGTTGACGATCGATTCAGCCAGCTCCAGCGATTTTTGCGGCGTCGGCATGAAGGCGCCGCTGCCGACCTTCACGTCCATCACCAGCGCGTCCAGGCCCGCCGACAGCTTCTTGGACAGGATCGAGCCGGTGATCATGGCCACCGACTCCACGGTCGCCGTGGTGTCGCGGATGCTGTAGAAACGCTTGTCGGCCGGCGCCAGCTGGGCGGTCTGACCGATGATGGCCACGCCCACGTCCTGCACCACCTGGCGGAATTTTTCCGGTTCCGGCACCGTGCTGTAGCCCGGGATCGAATCGAATTTATCGAGCGTGCCGCCGGTGTGGCCCAGGCCGCGGCCCGAGATCATCGGCACGAAGCCGCCGCAGGCGGCGATCATCGGCCCCAGCATCAGCGAAACCACGTCGCCGACGCCGCCGGTCGAATGCTTGTCGACCACCGGACCGGGCAGGTTCAGGGATTTCCATTCCATGACCTGGCCCGAATCGCGCATCGCCAGGGTGAAGGCAACGCGTTCGTCCATCGTCATGTCATTGAAGTAGACCGCCATCGCGAACGCCGCGATCTGGCCTTCGGTGACGCTGCCGTCAGGGATGCCGCGCACGAAGAACCCGATCTCTTCGGCGGAAAGGACGCCACCGTCGCGCTTTTTGCGGACGATTTCTTGGGGGAGGAACATAGTGAACGTTTCTATCAAATGTTAGCTTCAAAACGTCATTCCCGCGAAGGCGGGAATCCAAGTACGCTAGCACAGAGCGAACAACTTAGATTCCCGCCTGCGCGGGAATGACGGGGTTTTGAGGTTCCGGGCTGTTTAATTACACGCCGTACGGAATCCAGACATTCTTGACCTGGCTCGCATGCTGCAGCACCGTGCGGCCGCAGGCCTGCTTCGGATCGAACCAGTCGCGGCCCTTCGCGCCGCCGGTCCAGGTGCGCTTGAGCGATTCGGCCGACAAACGCTCGACTTCGGCGCAGCCTTCCTTCGAACCGTCATGACGCCACACCGCATCGATATCGCCATGCGTGGCCAGCGTGCGCGCCAGCTCGTCGGCCGAACCGGTGACGATATTGAGCGCGCCGCCCGGCAGGTCCGAGGTATCCAGCACCTGGTACAGGTCGATGCTTGATAACGGATGCTGCTCCGACGGCACCGCCACCACCCGGTTGCCCAGCGCCAGCGCCGGCGCCACCAGCGAGATGAAGCCCAGCAGCGGGTTCTCGTTCGGGCACACGATGCCGATCACGCCGACCGGCTCATTGAGCGCCACGGTGATGCCGTGCATCGGCGGCTGGTGCGCCGCGCCGTCGTACTTGTCGGCCCACGCCGCCCAGTAGAACAGGCGCTCGATCGAGGCCGCCACTTCGCGCGCCGCATCCTTCGAACCGGTCTGCTGCGCGATGCGCTGCGCAAATTCGTCGGCGCGGATCGCCAGGTTCTCGGCGATGTAGTACAGCACCTGCGCGCGGTTGTGCGCGGTGGCCTTGGTCCAGCCGGCAGCCTTGTGCGCCGCTTCCACCGCGTTGCGGATGTCCTTGCGGCTGCCTTCGCCGATGTCCGCCAGGAAGTCGCCGTTGGCGCCGTTGATGGCGCGGCTGTAGGCGCCGTCAGGGCGGGCCTGCTTGCCGCCGATGTACAGCTTGGCGGTGCGGTCGACCGCGAACGGGCTGTCTTCCTGCGCCGGCTTGGCCTTGGCTTTGTCGGCCACGACCGGCGCCGATGGACGCGCATCTTCGGCCAGCGGCGTCAGGTACTCGTACATGCCCTCTTTGCCGCCTTCGCGGCCATAGCCCGATTCCTTGTAGCCGCCGAAGCCGCAAGCCGCATCGAACTGGTTGGCGGTGTTGATCCACACCACGCCGGCCTTGATCTGCGGGACCACGTCCAGCGCCAGGCTGATCGACTCGCTCCACACGCAGGCCGCCAGGCCATACACGGTATTGTTCGCGAGCTGCACCGCCTCGGCCGGGGTGCGGAAGCTCATCGCCACCAGGACTGGGCCGAAGATTTCGGCCTGGGCCACGGCGTTTGATGTCGACGCGCCCGTGATCAGGGTCGGCAGATACCACGAACCGGTGGTCGCCAGTTCCACGTTCGGCTGCCACACCTCGCAACCCTCGGCGCGCGCCGATTCCACGAGGCCGTGGATGCGCTGCTGCTGCACCGGATCGACCAGCGCGCCGATATCGTTCGATTTATCCAGCGGCGAGCCGACGCGCAGGTTCTGCATGCGCGCCTTCACTTTACCGATGAAGCGCTCATAGACCGATTCCTGCACCAGGAGGCGCGAACCGGCACAGCACACCTGCCCCTGGTTGAACCAGATCGAATCGACCAGGCCTTCGACCGCCGCATCTAGGTCCGCATCGTCAAAGACGATGAACGGCGACTTGCCGCCCAACTCCAGCGACAGCTTCTTGCCGCTGCCGGCGGTGGCCTTGCGGATCAGGCGGCCGACTTCGGTCGAGCCGGTGAAAGCGATCTTGTCGATGCCAGGGTGGTTCACGATCGCTTCGCCCACGCGGCCGTCGCCGGTCACGATATTGACGACGCCGGCCGGAACGCCGGCGCGCTGGCAGATCTCGGCGAACAGCAAGGCGGTCAACGGCGTGTACTCGGCCGGCTTGAACACGACCGTGTTACCGGCAGCCAGCGCCGGCGCGATCTTCCACGCCAGCATCAGGAGCGGGAAGTTCCACGGCACGATCTGGCCCACCACGCCCACGGCGCGGTAGTCGGCGAATTCTTCCGACTGCAATTGCGCCCAGCCGGCGTGATGGTAAAAGTGGCGCGCGGCCAGCGGCAGGTCGGCGTCGCGGGTTTCGCGGATGGTCTTGCCGTTATCCAGCGTTTCTAGCACCGCGAACAGGCGCGCATGCTTTTGCAGCAGGCGCGACAAAGCGTACATGATCTTTGCGCGGCCATGGCCGCCGAGCGCGACCCAGCCCGGCTGGGCGCGGCGTGCGGCGGCGACGGCGCGTTCGACGTCGTCATCGGTTGCCTGCGTCACCTGCGCCAACTCGCTGCCGTCGGCAGGGTTATTGGTGGCGAAGGTCTCTGCGGCGTCCGACCAGGCGTTGTCGATGAACAGCCCGAAACGGCGACCATGCTGGTCCAGCCACGCGAGCGCTTCCTTGGTACTCTCTGGTGCAGGACCGTAATCCATGGTGTTAAGAATCTCTTTGATTGTTGGCATGACGAAGTCCGGTATTAAGGTTGCGCGTGGCGATGGGCGGCCGAGTAGTTGCCGGTCACGTAGTGCTCCAGCTGGCGCTCGATGTCGGTCAGCAGGCTGGAAGCGCCGATGCGGAACAGGTGCGGCTGCAGCCAGTCGTTGCCCAGTTCTTCCTTCATCACGGTCAGGTATTGCAGCGCCGCCTTGGCGCTCGACACGCCGCCGGCCGGCTTGTAGCCGACCTGGAAGCCCGTCAGCTCGTAGTAGTCGCGAATCGCGCGCACCATCACCAGCGACACCGGAATGGTGGCGTTGACGCCTTCCTTACCGGTCGAGGTCTTGATGAAGTCCGCGCCGGCCATCATGCAGACCCAAGAAGCCTTCGCCACGTTTTCCAGGGTCACCAGGTCGCCGGTGGCGAGGATCGCCTTGACGTGCGCTTCGCCGCAAGCCTGGCGGTAGGCCACCATCTCGTCGTACAGCGCTTGCCAGTTACCGGTCAACACGTGCTGGCGGGTGATGACGATGTCGATCTCGGTCGCGCCGGCGGCCACCGACAATTCTATCTCGCGCACCTTGGTTTCCATGCTCGACAGGCCGGCCGGGAATGCGGTGGAGACGGCGGCGATCGGCAGGCGGCCGTTCAGCACCTTGACGGCCGGAGTGATCATCTCGTGGTACACGCAGACCGCGCCGGTCGTCAGCGTCTCGAGGCCCAGGGCTTGCATCAGGTCGGCGCGCAGCGGGCGCATCGCCTTCATGCACAGGCGCTCGACGCGGCCCGGGGTGTCGTCGCCACCGAGGGTGGTCAGGTCGATGCATTCGATCGCCCGCACCAGCCAGGCGGCCTGGTATTCCTTCTTGACCGTGCGGCGGTTCGCCAGGCTGGCGGCGCGGCGGTCGGCCGCATTGCGGTTGACCTTGACGCTGCCCACCAGGCCCAGGTCCAGCGCCATGCCGGCATTACGTTTGAAATCCAGGGGCTGGGTCATAGCAGTGCGGTTCCGTTCGAAAGTGGTTTGACGCCGAGGTGTTGCGCCAGGGTGGCGCCGATGCTCGAGAAGGTGTCGGCGGTCGGCAGTTCCTGCGCCTTCACGTTCGGGCCGAAGAAGATCATCGGGATGTGCTCGCGGGTGTGGTCCGAGCCGGGCGCGGTCGGGTCGCAGCCGTGGTCGGCGGTGATCACGACCAGGTCGCCGTCCTTCAGCTTGGCCATGAATTCCGGCAGGCGCGCATCCAGCTCGTGCAGCGCGTTCGAATAGCCGGCGACGTCGCGGCGGTGGCCGAAGTGCATGTCGAAGTCGACGAAGTTCACAAAAGTGAGCGACTTGTCGCCTGCCTCGTCCGCCACTTCCAGCAGACGGTCGAACAGCGCCATATTGTCCGGGCCCTTGACCAGGCGCGTGACGCCTTGCGCCGCGAAGATGTCGCTGATTTTACCCAGTGCGATCATCTCGCCGCCCGCGTCTTTCACATGGTCGAGCAGGGTCGGCGCGATCGGCGGCACGGCGTAGTCGTGGCGGTTCGACGTGCGCTTGTAGTCGCCGTTGGCGCCCACGAAAGGACGCGCGATCACGCGGCCGATATTGTAGGGCTTGACCAGCTCGTAGGCGGCTTCGCAGACTTCATACAAGCGCTCCAGGCCGAAGTGTTCTTCGTGCGCCGCAATCTGCAGCACCGAGTCGGCCGAGGTGTACAGGATCGGCTTGCCCGTGGCGACGTGCTCGTCGCCCAGCTCATTGATGACGGTGGTGCCCGAGGCGTGGCAGTTGCCCAGCCAGCCCGGCACGCCGGTCAATTCCTGCAGCTTGTCGGTCAGCTCTTGCGGAAACGACGGCACGGTCTTGGGGAAGTAACCCCAGTCGAACAGCACCGGCACACCGGCAATTTCCCAATGGCCGCTCTGCGTGTCCTTGCCGGTCGACTGTTCGCGGGCAACGCCCCAGGCGCCAGTAAAACCGTCGCGCAGGTCGAAACCGGGCGCCCATTCGCCGCTGGCTTTATGCGCAGCAGCGGCCAGGCCCAGCTTCTCGAGGTTCGGCAGCGACATCGGCTTGCCCTCTTTGGCCGCCCACTCGGCGATGTGGCCGAAGGTGTTGGCGCCCGTGTCGCCGTATTTGTCGGCGTCGGGCAGTGCGCCCAGGCCGAAGGAATCAAGCAGGAGGATGAATGCGCGTGACATGGTCTTCGCTCTTCAATGTGATTGGTTAAGCTTCTGCGCGTGGGGTCGAGCCCACGCGTTCGATGTAGGCGTGGATCAGCGTGACCATATCCTTGGCCGCAATCGCCGCGTACTTCAGCGTCTGCTCGTGCGACAGCGCGAACGGCGACAGGCCTTCGGCCAGGTTGGTGATGGCCGAGACGGCGGTGACCTTCAGGCCGCAGTGGCGCGCGGCGATCACTTCCGGGATCAGCGACATGCCCACGACATCGGCGCCCAGCGTTTTAAAGGCGCGAATTTCGGCGACGGTCTCGAAGTGCGGACCGGCGGCGGCCAGGTACACGCCTTCGTGCAGGACGATGCCCTTTTCCGCGGCGACGGCCTTGACCTGCTCGCGGGTCTCGGCATCATAGGCGTTGGACATGCTGAAGAAGCGCGGGCCGAAGCGTTCGTCGTTCGGGCCGGACATCGGGCTGCCCGGCAGGAAGTTGATGTGGTCGGTGATCGCGACCAGGCTACCGGCGTCGGCTTCCACGCGCAGCGAGCCTGCCGCATTGGTCACGAACAGCAGTTCGCAACCGATTTCCTTGAGCGTGCGGATGGCCGAGGTCATCACGCCCGGGCCGTAGCCTTCATAGAAGTGACCGCGGCCCTTCATGCAGGCGACCGGCACGCCGGCCAGGGTGCCCAGCACCAGTTCGCCAGCGTGGCCGTGCACGGTGGAGATCGGGAAGCCCGGCAGGTCGGCATAGCCGATCGACACCGCATCGACCAGTTGTTCGGCCAGCACGCCCAGTCCGGAACCGAGGATCAGCGCCACACGCGGGGCGAAACCCGGCTTGCGGGTGCGGATGATGTCGGCGGCTTCGAATGGGGTATTGCTGGACATGATATTCCTTGTTGAAAACTGGGTGATGTGGGTCGCGGATGAGAGAGGCAAGTGCCCAACGCGCGCGAGTGCAGCGCATTTGGACAACTGGATATTATAACTATGCATGAATGCCGATATGTATGGCAAATACACTTTTTCTTCCCGATTTATATCTTTTATAGATAAATCACGCGAAGCGCCGCACAGCTGCTTACACTGGGAGAAAGATTCGTTGACAGGCTCTAAACAATTGTCTAGCATTGTAAGACAATTGTCCTGAGCGCCTGACGGCGCATACGAACGCGATGCCGAAAAAAGAACAGTTATACGAGCTGATCCGTTCTAACCCCTTCATCTCGCAACAAGACCTGGCCGGCCATCTCGGCCTGTCGCGCTCCGCAGTCGCCAACTACATCGCCACCCTGGTGCGCGAGCGCCGCATCCTCGGCCGCGCCTACGTGCTGCCCGACCACCGGCCGGTCCTGTGCATCGGCGCGTCCAACCTCGATCGCAAGCTGCGCACGACGGCCAGGCTGGCGCTCGGCACCTCGAACCCGGCGCGCCAGAGCGAATCCTTCGGCGGCGTCGCACGTAATATCGCCGAGAACCTGGCGCGCCTGGGCGTCCCCACGGCGCTGGTCACGGCTGTCGGCGGCGACTCGTCCGGGCGTGCCCTGCTCTCCTATGCCGACGAAACCGGCATCGATACCCGCGGCGCGCTGCGCGTGGACGGCGCCGCCAGCGGCACCTATACCGCGGTGCTCGACGAGGACGGCGACATGCGCGTGGCGCTGGCCGACATGGAGATCAACGAGTCGCTCACGCCCGATTTTCTATCGACCCGCGAACAGCAGCGCGCCGGCGCCGCCCTGATCGTCGCCGACCTGAACCTGCCGCGCGAGGCGGTCGCCGCCCTGCTGGAAGGTAGCCGGCGCGACGGCGTGCCGATGGTGATCGTCGCCGTCTCAGAACCGAAGATCGACCGCCTGCCGCGCGACCTGACCGGCCTGCGCCTCTTGATCCTGAACGTGGGCGAACTGGCGGCGCGCGTCGGCCGGCCGCTGGAAACCGACGCCGACATCGCCGCGGCCTGCGCCGAACTGCGGCGCGCCGGCGTCCAGGACGTGATCGTCACGCGCGGCTCCCTGGGCGTCATGTTCACGACCGCCACCGGCATCGGACTGCTTGAAGGCCAGGCTGCCGACGTGATCGACGTCACCGGCGCCGGCGACGCCTTCGCCGCCGCCGTCTGCTGGACCCTGTACAGCGGCCAGCCCGAGCCAAGCCTGGAACCGGCCTGCCGCCGCGGCCAGATGCTGGCCGCCATGACCATCGCCTGCGCGCAGACTGTCTGCCCGCAACTGGCGCCAGGGCTGTTCGACGCCCCGGTCCAGGACATCGTTACCGACTGAATAGAGACTCGACCATGCAATCCTTCCTCCTGTTTTCGCCCGAAGTGGCGGCCGCCCGCACCGCCGGCAAGCCGATCGTCGCCCTCGAATCGACCATCATCTCGCACGGCATGCCCTACCCGCAGAACGTGCACACCGCGCGTGAAGTCGAGCAGGTCATCCGCGACGCCGGCGCCGTGCCGGCCACCATCGCCATCATCAAAGGCAAGATCTGCGTCGGCCTGTCGGAAGACCAGCTCGAGACGCTGGGCTCCTCGCCCGACGCCATCAAGGTCAGCCGCCGCGACCTGCCCTACGTGCTGGCGCAGGGCCGCCTGGGCGCGACCACCGTCGCCGCCACCATGATCTGCGCCCAACTGGCCGGCATCGAGGTCTTCGTCACCGGCGGCATCGGCGGCGTGCACCGCGGCGCCGAAACGAGCTTCGACATCTCGGCCGACCTGCAGGAGCTGGCGCAGACCAGCGTTGCAGTGGTCTGCGCCGGCGTGAAGTCGATCCTCGACATCGGCCTGACGCTCGAATACCTCGAGACCCACGGCGTGCCGGTGCTGGCCGTCGGCCAGCCGGGCTTCCCCGCCTTCTTCACGCGCGACAGCGGCTTCAAGGCCGACTTCCAGCTCGATTCGCCCGAGGAACAGGCCGCCTTCATCCGCACCAAGTGGCAGCTCGGTCTGAAGGGCGGCGTGGTGGTCAGCAACCCGGTGCCGGCCGAGTCGGCGATGGCGCCTGACGAGATCGACGCCATCATCCACCAGGCCCTGCAGGAAGCGCAGCAGCAGGCCGTGACCGGCAAGCAGGTCACGCCCTTCCTGCTGGCCCGCATCAAGGAGTTGACGGGCGGGCGCAGCCTGGCCACCAATATCGCGCTGGTCAAGCACAACGCCCTGGTCGGCGCGCGTCTGGCCGGGGCGCTGCACCACAAGGCCGCCTGAAAACACGGGCCGCCATGTCGATCGACCTCAAACAGCTCAAATACTTCCTGGCGGTAGCCGAAGAAAAAAGCTTCAGCCGCGCCGCGGAGCGCCTGCACATCTCGCAGCCGCCGCTGTCGCAGCAGATCATGAAACTCGAGAGCGAGCTGGGGGTGAAGCTGTTCACCCGCACCACGCGCAGCTTCGAGCTGACCGTGGCCGGCCGCGCGCTGATGGTGGAGGCGGCCGAGCTGCTCGGCAAGATGCGCATGACTATCGACACGATCCGCCAGATCGACCGCGGCGAGGTCGGGCGGCTGCGGGTCGGCATCGTCGGCTCGGCGATGTGGGGCCCGATACCCGGCCTGCTGGAGCAGTTTCAGAGCCAGTTTCCGCGCGTGACCTGGACCATCCACGAGCTGGGCCCGAACGACCAGTGGGAAGCGCTGCGCAGCAAGCAGATCGACGTCGGCTTCTGGCGCGAGCCGCGCATCGAGCAGGACGTGCTCAAGCAGGCCAACCTGCGCCAGGAACTCTGTTTCAGGGAGCAGTTCTGCGTGGCGGTCAATGCCCGCCATCCGCTGGCCGAACGCGATTCCATCGCCCTGCCCGAGATCGCGGGCGAACCCATGCTGACCCTGCACCTGGACCAATCGGCCGAGCCGCGCTACCTGCTGCAGTGCTGCGTGAATGCCGGCTTCCAGCCGACCATCTTCCAGGAGGCGGCCGAGCCGCAGACCCTGCTGGCCATGGTCGGCGCCGGCCTGGGCGTGGCCCTGATGCCGGAGACCACCAGCCGCATCGGCTGGCCGGGCGTGCGCTTCCTGCCGATCCACGCCCATGCGCCATCGGCCAACCTGTATATCAGCTACCCGGCGCAGGACGATGCGCCGGTCGTGCGCGCCTTCCTCAAGATCCTGTTCCCCGAAGAACAGCCGGCCTGACGACTTCCGGTTATCTTTTCCCGCTCGGCCCGCCATGTGCGGGCCGAACCGTTTTTGTACCGCCTTCCCATGAGTCCTAGCGTAAATTGCGCATTTTTTGCGCAAGAAACCCCCGCACGATTGAGTTCAATTAACTATTTCTCAACTTTGCCTCCGGTATGATGGTTATCAAGTTCATCAATTTCTACAGGATTCCGTATGACTACAGCGACGCGGCGGTACGATGGGATCGGCGTGGAATCGGGCGACGACGCCGCCTTCGATGACATCGCATCGCTGCGCCGGGCGGTGGACGAACGGATCGACCAGCTGCTGTCCGGCAGTCCCCACGACCAGCTCACCAAGGCCATGCGCTCGTCCGCGCTCAGCGCCGGCAAGCGCATGCGCCCGCTGCTCCTGATGCTCGTCGCGCGTGACCTCGGCTGCAAATCGCCCGCCCTGATCGACGTCGCCTGCGCGGTCGAACTGGTGCACGCGGCGTCGCTGATCCTCGACGACCTGCCCTGCATGGACGACGCCAGCCTGCGCCGCGGCAAGCCCGCGATCCACATCCAGTATGGCGAAGACGTCGCCATCCTTGCCTCGGTGGCGCTGCTCAGCCGCGCCTTCGGCGTGCTGTCGCAGGCCCAGGACATCGCCCCCGCCACCCGCGCGCGCCTGGTCGCGACGCTGGCGCAGACGGTCGGCGACCAGGGCCTGGTGCGCGGCCAGTTCGAAGACCTGCACGGCGGCGCGCGCTCGCCCGAGGCGATCGCCACCACCAATGAACTCAAGACCGGCCTGCTGCTGGGCGTGGCGGTCGACATGGCCTGCATCGTCTGCCATGCCGACGAGTCGGTTGCGCAGCAGCTGCGCGCCTTCGCGCTGGCGGCCGGCCAGGCCTTCCAGATCAAGGACGACTTCCTGGACGGCGCCGGCAACGACAGCGCCGTCACCGGCAAGGACACCGGCAAGGACGTCGGCAAGGCCACACTGATCAATACGCTGGGCCGCGACGAAGCCCAGCGCCGCCTGGCGGCCTGCCTGGTCGAAGCCGACCGCTGCCTCGGCGCCGCTGTCGGCGCCAAGGGCCGCACGCGCCGCTTCGTCTCCAGCCTGTTCGCGAAAGAAGGCAAGGGCAAGCGCTTCGGGCAAGAGCTAGCCAAGGCGCGCGAGCTGCGTCCGGGCGCGCACCTGGCCGAGCTGCGCCTCTCCTGAGGAGGGCGCTTCGCATGGCGCATTTCGCGGTCGTGGCCCCGGCGCTCTACAGCCACTTCAATACCTTGAGCGTGCTCGCGCGCGAACTCGTCGCCCGCGGGCACCGCGTCACCTTCGTGCATCGGCCGGATGCCGCCGCCTATGTGAAGGACGAGCGAATCGGCTTTCACGCCGTCGGTCTCGACACCCATCCGGCCGGCTCGCTGCCGGCGATGCTCGCTCGCGTGGCCAATCCCGGTTCGCCGCTGGGCCTGCGCCGCGTCATCCTCGACATGGCGGCCAGCACCACCATGCTGTGCCGCGAACTGCCTGCCGCGCTGCGCCGGCTGCAGGTCGATTTTATTGTCGCCGACCAGATGGAAGCGGCCGGCGGCCTGGTGGCCGAGGGCATCGGCATGCCCTTCGTCTCGGTCGCCTGCGCGCTGCCGGTCAACCGCGAGCCGGGCATCCCGCTGCCCGTCATGCCGTTCATGTATGAAGACAGCGAGCGCGCCTTCAAGATCGTCGAAGGCAGCACCATGGTCTACGACTGGATGATGCGGCCGCACGAGCGCGCGATCTCCGCCGCAGCCCAGCAGCTCGGATTGCGTCCGCGCGCAAAACTGCACGAATGCCTGTCGCCGCTGGCCCAGGTAGGCCAGATCGTGCCGGGCTTCGATTTTCCACGACGCGCGCTGCCGCCGCATTTTCATCACGTCGGTCCGCTGCACAGCGGGGCCGCAGTATCGGCCGCAGTACCGGCCGCAGTACCGGCCCAGTCTCCGGCCGAACTGGCCGCGCTGCTGCCGCCCGCATCGAGCACGCGCCCCTTCGTCTACGCCTCGCTCGGCACCCTGGTCAGCCAGCGCTTCGGCCTGTTCAAGCGCATCGCGCACGCCTGCGCGCGCCAGGACGCGCAACTGCTGGTCGCCCATTGCGGCGGCCTGGATGACTCGCAGGTGCGCGCGCTCGAACGCATCGGCGACACCCGCGTGCACGCCTTCGTGCCCCAGCTGGCCGTGCTGGCGCGCGCCGACGCCGTCATCTCGCATGCCGGCGCCAACACCGTGATGGAAGCCATCGCCACCCGCACGCCGATCCTGGCGCTGCCGATCGCCTTCGACCATCCGGGCGCCGCTGCCCGTGTGGAATATGCCGGCGTCGGCCTGCGCGCCTCGCCGCGCTTCGCGACCGTCGCCGGGCTGTCGCGCAAGCTGCGCCGCCTGCTGGACGAACCGGGCTTCCGGCAGCGCATGGAACCGCTGGCCGAGCAGATCCGCCAGGCCGGCGGCGCGCCGCGCGCGGCCGACGTCATTGAGGCCGCGCTCGGATTGGCCCCTGCATCCCAAGCCCTGGCCAGCCATGGATGAGCGCTACAAGGTCGATTACGACCTGATCCTGGCCGGCGGAGGCCTGGCCAACAGCCTGATCGCGTGGCGCCTGCGCAGCGAGCGTCCCGAGCTGCGCATCCTGGTGCTCGAGCAAGGCAAGCGGCTGGGCGGCAACCATACCTGGTCGTTCCACGACAGCGATCTCGATGCCGCGCAGCTGCGCTGGATCGCGCCCCTGGTCACGCACCGCTGGCCGCGCTACGACGTGGTGTTTCCCGACCTGGCCCGCACTTTAACGGGCGGCTATGCCAGCATCGCCGCGCTCGACCTGGCACACGTGGTCGAACCGGCGCTGGGCGCGACGCTGCGCACCGGCGTCTGGATCGACGACGTCACACCCACGAGCGTGCGGCTGGCCGATGGCGAAACGCTGCACGCACGCGCCGTCATCGACGGCCGCGGCATGCGCACCAGCAGCCACCTCGCGCTGGGCTACCAGACCTTCCTCGGCCAGGAACTGCGGCTCGACGCCGCCCACGGCCTGACGGCGCCGGTGATCATGGATGCCAGCGTGCCCCAGCAGGGCGGCTACCGCTTCGTCTACCTGCTGCCCTTCGGGCCCGACCGCGTGCTGGTCGAAGACACGCACTACGTCGACAGCGCCGCCTGGGAACCGGAGCGGCTGCGCGCCAACATCGCCGCCTACGTGGCCGCGCGCGGCTGGCGCGTGCGCGACATGCTGCGCGAAGAACAAGGCTCGCTGCCGATCGTGCTGGCCGGCGACTTCGACGGTTTCTGGGACGAGCTTCACGGCCAGCCCAGCGTCGGCCTGCGCGCCGGCCTGTTCCATCCGACCACCGGCTACTCGCTGCCGCACGCGGTGCGCCTGGCCGAACGCATTGCCGCGCTGCCCGAGCTGTCGGCCCCGACCCTGTTCGCCGCCATCCGCGAGCAGGCACGCCAAGCCTGGGACGAACAGCGCTTCTTCCGCATGCTCAACCGCATGCTGTTTTTGGCCGGCAGCCCCGATCACCGCTGGCGCGTGATGCAGCGTTTCTATGGCCTGCCCGCGCCCTTGATCGCGCGCTTCTACGCCGGCCGCCCCACCTTGGGCGACAAGGTACGCCTGTTGACCGGCAAGCCGCCGGTGCCCGTCATGGAAGCGTTTGACGCCGTACGCAAGACCCACCCCTATCAGATCAGGACCGCAGAATGAACCAGATGAATTTCAAGCCGAGACTCGAACCGAAACGCGCCGTCGTGATCGGCGCCGGATTCGGCGGCCTGGCGCTGGCCATCCGCCTGCAGGCCGCCGGCATGCAAACGACCCTGCTCGAAAAGCGCGACAAGCCGGGCGGCCGCGCCTACGTCTACGAAGACCAGGGCTTCGTGTTCGACGCCGGCCCCACCGTCATCACCGATCCGTCGGCGATCGAGGAGCTGTTCACCCTGTGCGGCAAGAAGATGGGCGACTATGTCGAGATGCTGCCGGTGGCGCCCTTCTACCGCCTGTGCTGGGAAGACGGCAGCCACTTCGACTACGCCAACGACCAGGAGGCGCTGGACCGCCAGATCCACGCGCGCAACCCGGCCGACGTGGCCGGCTACCAGCGCTTCCTGGCGTATTCGAAGGCCGTGTTCGACGAGGGTTACCTGAAGCTGGGCGCCGTGCCGTTTCTCTCTTTCCGCGAC
This sequence comes from Massilia sp. Soil_C_3, assembly GCF_057657035.1. Classification (NCBI taxonomy): domain Bacteria; kingdom Pseudomonadati; phylum Pseudomonadota; class Betaproteobacteria; order Burkholderiales; family Oxalobacteraceae; genus Massilia; species Massilia sp. Soil_C_3. The sequence goes on along the minus strand of NZ_JBDGJG010000001.1, from coordinate 392,600 downwards.
ATGATCCAGGCCGGCCCGCAACTGGCGCGGCTGGAAGCGTGGAAGAGCGTGTACGGCATGGTGTCGCGCTTCGTGAAAGACGAGCAGCTGCGCCAGGCCTTCTCCTTCCACTCGCTGCTGGTGGGCGGCAACCCCTTCGCCACCTCGTCGATCTATACCCTGATCCATGCGCTGGAACGGCGCTGGGGCGTGTGGTTCCCGCGCGGCGGCACCGGCGCCCTGGTGAAAGGCTTGGTGCGGCTGTTCGAAGACATGGGCGGCAAGCTGGAACTGAATGCATCGGTGGCGCGCATCGAGACCGCCGGCAATCTCGCCAGCGGCGTGCGGCTGGAAGACGGCCGCTGGTTCGCAGCCGACGCGGTGGCGTCGAATGCCGACGTCGTGCACACCTATGCCGACCTGCTGAAGAATCACGGCCGCGGCAGCAGCAACGGCGAGGCGCTCAAGAAGAAACGCTTCAGCAATTCGTTGTTCGTGCTGTACTTTGGCCTGGACAAACACCACGAGCAGCTGCAGCACCACACGGTCTGCTTCGGCCCGCGCTATCGTGAGCTGATCAAGGACATCTTCAACGGCAAGACGCTGGCCGACGATTTCTCGCTCTACCTGCACGCCCCTTGCGTCACCGATCCCTCGCTGGCGCCACCCGGCTGCGGCAGCCACTACGTGCTGGCGCCGGTGCCGCACCTGGGCAACGCGCCGATCGACTGGGAGACCGAAGGCCCGCGCTACCGCGACCGCATCTTCGACTACCTCGAACGGCGCTATATGCCGGGCCTGCGCAGCCAGCTGGTAACGAGCCGCATCTTCACGCCGCACGACTTCCGCGACCAGCTCAATGCCCACCTGGGTTCGGCCTTCTCGCTGGAACCGATCCTGACCCAGAGCGCCTGGTTCCGTCCGCACAACCGCGATGCCGAGCTGCCCAACCTGTACCTGGTGGGCGCCGGCACCCATCCCGGCGCCGGCGTGCCGGGCGTGATCGGCTCGGCCAAGGCGACCGCCGGCCTGATGCTGGAGGGTGTACATGCGGGGGTACACGCATGAGCGCCTATGCCGGCACCAAGCTGATGGAACACGCGACCCAGACCATCGAGGTCGGGTCCAAGAGCTTCGCGGCGGCCGCCCGGCTGTTCCCTCCCGCCACCCGGCGCAGCGTGCTGATGCTGTACGCCTGGTGCCGCCATTGCGACGATGTGGTCGACGGCCAGGAGCTGGGATTCGCCGCCGCCGCGCCGAGCGCCTATGGCGCCGGTTTCGAGCTCGATCGCCTGTACGACGACACCCGGCGCGCCTATTCGGGCGAGCCGATGCGCGACCCGGCCTTCGCCGCCTTCCAGGAAGTGGCGCTGGGCCACGCGATCGCGCCGCGCTATGCCTTCGACCACCTGGCCGGCTTCGCGATGGACGTCAACGAGGCGCGCTACACCACCATCGACGACACCATGCGCTACTGCTACCACGTGGCCGGCGTGGTCGGCCTGATGATGGCCTCGATCATGGGCGCCCGCGACGAACTGGTGCTGGACCGCGCCTGCGACCTGGGGCTGGCCTTCCAGCTGACGAATATCGCGCGCGACATCATCGACGATGCGAAGATCGGGCGCTGCTACGTGCCCTCGGAATGGCTGCTGGAGGCCGGCATTCCGCCCGACCACGTGGCCCTGCCGCGCCACCGCGCCGCGCTGGCGAGCGTCGCGGCGCGCCTGGTCGACCATGCCGAGCCGTATTATGCGTCGGCCACGCTGGGTATCGCCGCCCTGCCCCTGCGCTCGGCCTGGGCGATCGCCACCGCGCGCAATGTGTATCGCCAGATCGGAATCGAAGTCAAACGGCGCGGTGCGTGCGCCTGGGACGAACGGGTGGGCACGTCGAAGGCGGCCAAGCTGCGTTTATTGGCCCTGGGCGGAATCCAGGCGCTGGTCTCGCGCTTCAGCCCTACTCGGGCAGCGATGGCGCCGCGGCGGAACGATCTGTGGCTGCGTCCTGGCCGCGCGGGCGGCGCACCTGGCCCTGCTGCGCTTGCAACTGGCGCTTGAGCCGGGCGACCGGCGGCGCGTACAGGAAACCGAAGGACACGGCGCCCTCTTTACCTTCCACCGCATGGTGCATGCGGTGGGCCTGGTACAGGCGCTTGAGGTAGCCGCTTTTGGGAACGTAGCGGAACGGCCAGCGCTGGTGCACCAGGCCGTCGTGGGCGATGAAGTAGAGAAGCCCGTAGGCGGTCATGCCGGCGCCGATCCATTCGAGGGGGTGGTAGCCGCGCGTGCCGAACCAGATCAGGGCGATGGCGACACCGGCGAACACCACGGCGTACAGGTCGTTCTTCTCGAACCAGCCGGTGCGCGGCTCATGGTGCGAGCGGTGCCAGCCCCACCCGAAGCCGTGCATCACGTACTTGTGCGCGACGATGGAAAACACTTCCATGAACGCGATGGTGGCAAGGACGATGAGCGCGTTGGAAAGCATAATGAGGGCTGCGAGAGCACGTTGACGGGATGCCAGCAGCCTACCATGGCGGCCCATGCGCACGGTTGCGCGGCGTTGCCCTGGACCGGTCAAAAGCGGTCAAACACGATTCATACTTAACCTAATGGAGTTTTCATGCAGTCGATCTTTCGCACCCTGGGTGTTTCCCTTTTGCTGGCATCAAGCGTAGGCGCCGCCGGTCTTGCCTCGGCCGCGTCGATCGAGGTGAGAGTCCAGGGCATTACGAGTACCAAGGGTACGGTGCGGGTCGCGATCTGCGACAAGGCGACCTTCCTGAAGGATTGCCCGTATGCGGCGTCGGCCGCGGCGCGCGTGGGCGAAACCGTGGTCACCGTCGACGACCTGCCGCCCGGCACCTGGGCCGTGCTGTCGTTCCAGGACGAGAACGACAATGGAAAACTCGACCGCAATGCACTGGGCATTCCGAAGGAACGGTATGCGTTCAGCCGCGATGCGCGCGGGCGCTTCGGGCCGCCGAGTTTCGAGGATGCGGCCTTCGTGCTGCGAGAGGAGAAAGCGGTCAGTTATATTAAATTGCGCTGATCCGGTTTCAGTCTCGCCGGCGCCGCGAGCTGCTATGCTGAGCTGGATGACCACGTTCGGCCTCCACGGCATGCGTCGGCAAGGAAAGAATCGATGACGAATTTTCTCTCGCACGAACACAGGACGGTTGGGTGGCTGCGTCGTCACTGGTTCATCCCGCTGGCGATGGCGATCGCCCTGGGTGACGTCAGCGCACTCCACTTCCAGGACTGGAGCCAGCCGCGCCTGTTCGAAAGCGCGGTCCTGTTCGATTTCACCATCGTCCTGCCGCTGCTCTATCTCTGGTGCTACCGGGCCCGCGGTACGGCGGTGATCCTGCCCATGATGGGTCTCGCTTCACTCGGCATCTGGGTGACGTCCCACCTGATTCCTGCCGAGCACCAGCACGTGCTAGGTTCCATTAGCTGGCTGCGCACGCTGGCCGTCGCCGTGATCGTCCTGATCGAGGTGAAAATCCTGTTCAGCTTCTATAAGGCGGTGTTCGCGTCCGACGCAACTCCAGAGCACATCGCGGACAAGCTGGCCAGCGACATTCATTTGCCACCCTGGCTGACGCGCGTGCTCGCCTTCGAGGCGCGGATGTTGCGACGGCTTGCCGGCTTGCTGAAGCGGTTCTTCAGGCGTCTCCGGTAGCGTCCGCGCCAGGATCCGGCTGGCCGCGACCGGGTAAGACGCCATGCTCATGCGTTCTGATTGACCTCTACCGGAGTCAGGGCGTCGGCGAATCCGTGGTTGACATCACGATGACCCATCTCATCCTGGCGCACGGCCAGCACCACGTCACGCAAGCGGGCATTGGCAGGCAGGTTCCAGTACGCAATCGCGATCTCCGGCGCCGCGACATTTTCCACGCGACCGGCATCGATCTCCGCCAGATACAGCGTGTAGCTGATGACTGCCTGCTCTTCGAAATACCCGACCAGGCGGTGCGCAGTCCTTGGTGAAGTCAGGTACAGCACGAAGAACGCAATGAAGAACAGCGCTTGCACCATCAGGATGACCAGACGCTCGAACGGGTTTGGCTTCGCGATCTGCACGAAGGTCATCAAGTGCATGCGTTCATTTTCCGCTTCATCGAGCAGGGTGCGGATCCAGCCCTGGTCCTCGACCATCCAGCGCAGACAGCGCAAGTGCACCAGCATGCCGCCAACCATGCCTGGCACGGCGGCCACGGTTTCCAGCACGATCGCCCGGTTGCCATAGCGTTTGGCAAAAAACGTGTCCGCAAAAAAGCGCAGCATCAGCGTCAGGCCGAGCGCGACGTGGTCGGAAAGATTGCGGGCAGCGCGGTGGTCATCCACGGCCTTGGTTTTATCAAGCGCTTTCATATCAGGCTCCCTGTCTATATGTTGAACATCTGTCGACTTGCTGTATCCGGCCGGGCCGAAAACATGCATTTATGATGCTCCTTAAAATTCCAGAGGTCAACAATCAGGGAATTTTTTTTTGGGTGGGACCGTCCTTCAGGCTAGATGGTTTCTGCGGTCGGGATCACGCAGGCATCACTCGGTCTGCTCGCGACGGATTCTCCGGCAGATCACTTCCAGCTCGGCGCTTCCCGACCCGGGAGGATGACCGGCGCAGGTTTGGCTGCGCACGTGCTTTCGCTGGCCGCTGTGGGCGCTGCATCGTCCACAGTAGCAGCCTTCCCTCCGCCTTCTCGATTGGTTCGGTATCCACAACAGCATCATTCCTCGCTTGAGCACACAGTGAACGTATTTTATTCACCGAGTGCTCAGCAATAGTGCCAGCGCAAAGACTGTTCGCTTGTCGGACTGCTCGTACCCACAGCGCATGAGGGTCGTCAGGCGCTCAAGCCCGGTACTGGGTCGTGATCAGGAATATCCCGAAGCAGAATACCGCCGCGGCAAGCAGCATCGGGATCGACGACAGGAGCTTCGCACCAAGGCTGGTGTGCGTCCTGCCATCGTGGCGCCGCCGGTAGCCCTGGTAGCCGTAATAAAACGCCAGCGGCGGCAGGACGAAGACCGGGATGAGCAGCCAGACCGTCAATACAGTAAGCGCGGTCAGTGCGAGCGACTTGAGCATGATGGCCGGCCGATGTTGAACTAGTGCGTGGCGCCGCCCGTTTCGCGCACATCGGCATCGACGCTCACGGTCGTTTCCACCGCCAGCTTGATGCCGGCAATGATGTCGTCCAGCGCCATCGACGGCGGCGCATCGGGCCGCACCGCCGCCTGCTCCGGCAAGAAAGGCACATGGATGAAGCCGGCCTTGATCGGCTGCGGCTGCCCTGCCGCATGGTGCATCAACCCATAAAACACGTGGTTGCACACGAAGGTCCCGGCGGTCTGCGACACCCCGGCCACCAGCCCCTTCTCACGCAGCGCACGCACGATGGCCTTGATCGGCAAGGTCGAGAAATAGGCGGCGGGACCATCCGAAGCAATGGCCGCATCCACCGGCTGCTGGCCGCCATTATCGAAAATCGATGCATCGTCGACGTTGATCGCCACGCGCTCGACCGAGATATCAGGCCGGCCGCCGGCCTGGCCGACGGCGATCACCACGTCCGGATGCAGCTCGTCGACCATGGCCACCAGGTCTTCGATCGCCTGTCCGAACACGCAGGGCAGCTGGCGCACCTCGACCCGGAAGTGTTCGCCGCGCCAGCCTTCGAGCGCGCGCACCGCTTCCCAGGCCGGGTTGATGCTGGCGCCATTGAACGGCTCGAAGCCGGTAAGCAGTACGGTCTTGATCATCGCGGCCTCACAGGTTCATCAAAAAATACAGCAGGAAGATATTCGCTATCAGGATCGGCAGCGCGCTCGGTATCTGGGCGCGGATCACCGCGTTCTTGTCGGGCAGCTCGAGCAGGGCCGCCGGCACGATATTGAAGTTCGCCGCCATCGGCGTCATCAGGGTGCCGCAGTACGCGCTGAACATGCCGATCGCCGCCATCACGGCCGGATTGGCGCCATACACGCCGATCAGCACCGGGATGCCGACGCCGCCCGCCATCACCGGGAAGGCGGCAAAGCCGTTACCCATCACGATGGTAAACAGCGCCATGCCGATACAGTACACCGCCACCGCGACGAATGCCGAATCCAGGCCGATATACGTGGTCGTCAGGTGCGCCACCGCCTTGCCGACGCCGGCTTCCGAGAACAGCAGTCCCAGCACCGCCAGGATGTGCGGCAGCACCACCGCCCAGCTCATGGCGTCGATCAGGCGCCGCGCCTCGCGCACGCCCTGCAGCGGCGTGGCGCGCGTCAGCCAGCAGGCGGCGATCAAGGCCACGATCGCGCCGCAGCCCATGCTGACCAGGGTCAGGTGGGCCGGGTCGAGCATGGGCAGAGCGCCGATCTGCACGTCCTTGAGCACGGTGGCGCCGATCACGGTCACGAGCGGCAGCAGCAGCGCGGGAATGAAGATGCGGTTGCCCAGACGCGCGGCGCTGGCGCGGCGCTCCTCAGGCCCCAGCGCCTTCGGGGCGCCGGCCTTGACGCCGCCGAAACCGGCCAGCAAGGCCATGCCTATCATCAGGACCCCGACCGCCGCCGGCGGCATGCGCTCGCCGGCCAGGTACAGCAGCGCATACAGTCCCCAGAACAGCGCGGTGGTGACCCGGCGCGAATTGCTGCGGTCCATCAGGCTCATGATGGCCACGCTTGAGAGCAGCAGGCCGACCAGGATGTAGAAGTGGTCGATGGTGAGGGTCATGCCGCCTCCTTCGCCGCCGCCGCTTCACGCTGGATTTCACGCTTGATTTCGGCATCGAGCCGGCGCAGGTTCCAGGCATGGATCACGAAGGCGGTGATCGCGGTCGGGATGCCCCACAGCGCGATGTGCAGCGGATTGACCTCGATGCCCTCGGCCTGCAGGATCGTGTGCATCAGGACGATGGCGCCGAAGGCGACAAAGATATCTTCGCCGAAGAACAGGCCGATATTGTCGGTGGCGGCCGACATGGCGCGGATGCGGTGGCGCACGCGTTCGGGCAGCTTGCCGTGCTGCGTTTCCGCGGCCGCCTCGGCCATCGGCGCGACCAGCGGCCGCACCATCGTCGGATGGCCGCCCAGGCTGGTCAGGCCCATCGCGGCGGTGCTCTCGCGCGCGAACAGGTAGACGATCAACAGGCGGCCGGCGGTGGCCGAGCGCACCTTGGCGATCACCGATTGCGCCTGCTCGCGCAGGCCGAAGCGCTCCAGCAGGCCGATCGCGGCCAGCGGCAGCAGCAGGATCAGGGGAAGATTGCGCGTCTTGACGAAGGCGGTGCCGAGCGATTCGAGCAGGGCCATGACGGGCATCGCGGCCGCGACGCCGGTCACGCCGCAGGCAGCGACGGCGACCAGCACCGGATTGGCGCGCAGCAGGAAGCCGGCGACGACGACGGCCACGCCGAGCAGTGGCCATAGATTGACAGCAGATTGCATGGATTCCCCGGCAATATTCGACAAGCCGAGGATGTTACCTGATCTGGTGTGTTAATCCGGCAAGAAATCAGGCAGATATTCAGCCAGGTCGCACCGGATTGCTCGCCAGGTCACCAACCACCGTATTCCACTGGCGCACATGGAAGGCGCGCACCAGGCCGTTCGTGACGTAGGGGTCGCGTGCCGCGAACAGCTGGACCGGCTCGGCCGTCTCGCAATCGAAGACCAGCACCGCGTGATCGGCCGGTTCGGTCAGCGCGCCGGCCAGGACCAGCTCACCGCGTTCCTGCGCCTCCCAGGCCAGCTTCAGGTGCACATCGCGGAATTCGCCGCGGCGTTCGAGGTAGTCGGGGGCGAGGTCATAGGTGAGCAGGTAGTGCACGGCGTCTCCAGGAGGGCGTTGGATCAAGGTGAATCCACATCGTAACCGCAATCGTGCGATCGGAGCACCAGCACAACGGCGGCGCTCGATGTTGGTTTAAAACAACTTCTTGACCCATTTCGCATGGGCTGCCCAACAGTGAGAGCTGTCACACAGAACAAAACTCAGCGGCTGGCGTAGACTATCAGTCATGGATATGTCGAAGAAAATGGCGGCGGGGATCACGGGCTTTGCCAGCATGCTGTGGCTGGGGCTGACGGCAGCCGTCGCCGCCAACCAGCGCCGCCTGGTCTTCAATCCGACGCTCGAACGCGAAGTCAAAAGCCCGCGCAGCAGCGGCCATCGCACCCGTCCGGTGGTCTTGCGCGCCAACGACGGCACCCGCCTGTCGGGCTGGCTGATGACCCCGACCATTCCCGGTCCGCGTCCGGCGGTGCTGTATTTCGGCGGCCGTTCCGAAGAAGTGTCCTGGGTCGTGCGCGATGCGGGCAAGCTGTTCCCCAATATGACCGTGCTGGCGATGAACTACCGCGGCTATGGCGAATCGCAGGGCGTGCCGGCCGAGATCCACATGATCGAAGACGGCTGCCTGCTGTACGACTGGCTCGCCACGCGCGGCCAGGTCGATCCGCACCGGATCGCCGTGGTCGGCCGCAGCCTGGGTTCCGGCGTCGCGGTGCAGGTGGCCAAGGAGCGCCCCGCCCATTCCGTGGTCCTGATCACGCCCTACGACTCGATCCTGGCGATCGCCAAGCGGCGCTTCCGCGTGATGCCGATCGAGTACATGCTGCAGCACCGCTTCGAGTCGATCAAGTACGCGCCCTCGCTCAAGGCGCCGACCTATGTGCTGCGCGCGGCCAGCGACGACGTGGTGCCGCACACGCATACCGACCTGCTGGTGGCCAAGCTGGGCCAGCTGGTGGCGGACGACGTCGTGCCCGACTCCGACCACATGAACATCCCCTATCTCGAAGCGACGCAAGACCTGATCGCCGGCTTCCTCACCCGCCAGTTCAGCCAGCCGGTGACGCCGGCCGCCGCAGCGGCCGTCGCCGACGCGGTGGCGAGCGCCGAACCGCCCGCCGAGGCAGTACCTACGCCTGCCGATTTCGCCCTCGCGACAAAATAATTGCTGAAAGTTGTCAGCAGTTATATTTCCAACGAATAAATTGGCAAGTAAAATCGTATTTGTCATCAACTTGCAGGTTGATGCATATTTGACAGCTTGCGCTGGAATGGCGTGAGCTTGCTCATGATTTTGCCAAATTCGTATTGACTTCAGCCAAATCGACCCTCTCAGCCTGTTGTGGCCGTGCTACATGTAAGCCCATCTGCTGAGAAAATAGTCGCCAGAAACAAATCGTAACCCCCAGCGGATCGCCGGGCTGACACAATCGCGCAGCGCGAAGTGTCCTCTCCCGCCTTACCGCTCGAGGTAGCAATTGCGCAGCCCCTACCCATCGGACGCCATGCCGCGGGTACAATACCGCTATTCCAGGAGCCCATTGATGAAATTTAAGCAACTCAGCATGACCATTGCGGCGCTGTGCGTCGCCGGCAGTGCTTTCGCCGCGCCGGCAGCAGGTCCGATCGCGCAGCCGAAGCTCGGCATGGTCTACGATGCGGGCGGCAAATTCGACAAATCGTTCAACCAGTCGGCCTTCGAAGGCCTGCAACGCTTCTCGAAAGAGACCGGCGTCAAGGTGTTCGAGGTCCAGGCCAATAGCGATACCCAGGCCGAGCAAGTCATGCGCGGCCTGGCGCGCAAGAAGGTCGACATGATCGCCGCCATCGGTTTCTCGCAAACCCAGGCTGTGCAAAAAGTCGCCCGTGAATTCCCGAACGTGCGCTTCGTGCTGATCGACAGCGTGGCGCAAGGCGCCAACATCGAATCGGTGATGTTCAAGGAGCAGGAAGGCTCCTACCTGGTCGGCGTCGCCGCCGCCATGGCGTCCAAGTCCAAGAAGCTCGGCTTCGTGGGCGGCATGGACATCCCGCTGATCCGCGCCTTCGCCTGCGGCTACAACCAGGGCGCCAAGGCGCAAGCGCCGAAGATCGAGATCGTCCAGAACATGGTCGGCACCACCGCCGCCGCCTGGAACGACCCGGCCAAGGGCGGCGAGCTGGCGCGCGCGCAGTTCGCGCGCGGCGTCGACGTCGTGTTCGCAGTGGCGGGCGGCAGCGGCATGGGCACGCTGCAGGCGGCCAAGGAACAAGGCAAGCTGGCGATCGGCGTCGATTCGAATCAGAACTACCTGCACCCGGGCACGATGCTGACCTCGATGATCAAGCGCGTCGACGTGGCCGTGTACGACTCCTTCATGGGCGTCAAGAACGGCACCTGGAAATCGGGCGTGCATTACAAGGGCCTGAAGGAAGGCGGCGTCGACTGGGTGCTGGACAAGGACAACCGCAAGGTCGTCACGCCAGAGATCGAAAAGCGCGTCAACGCCGTGCGCACCGACATCATCAACGGCAAGATCAAGGTCATCGATTACCGCGCAGGCAGCAGCTGCCCGGTCTGATCGACCCATCCCCATTCGAAGCGCGCCGCGCCGGTTGATCCCGGCCCGGCGCGCTTTTGAATGATAAGCACACTCATATTTACGACAGATCGCAATGCAGCCAGCCGTAGAATTTCGCAATATCAGCAAGGCCTTCGGGCCGGTGCAGGCGAATGCCGATGTCAGCTTCTCGATCGCCAAGGGCTCGATCCATGGCGTGATCGGCGAAAATGGCGCGGGCAAATCCACCCTGATGAGCATCCTGTACGGCTACTACCATGCCGACAGCGGACAGCTCGTCATCAACGGCGCCGAGCAGAAGATCCGCTCCAGCCTGGAAGCGATCGACCTGGGCATCGGCATGGTGCACCAGCACTTCATGCTGGTCGAGAACATGACCGTGCTCGATAACGTGATGCTCGGCGCCGAGGGCGGCTTCAAATTGTCGAAGAAGCGCCTTGAGACGGAAGCGAAGCTGCGCGAGATCTGCGCGCGCTACCACCTCGACGTCGACCCGCTGGCCGTCATCTCGACCTTGTCGGTCGGCGCCCAGCAGCGCGTCGAGATCCTCAAGCAGATCTACCGCAGCGCCGAGATCCTGATCCTGGACGAGCCGACCGCGGTGCTGACCACGCAGGAAATCGCCTCGCTGTTCGACATCCTGCGGCTGTTCAAGGAACAGGGCAAGACCATCATCCTGATCACCCACAAGCTGGGCGAGATCATGGAGATCACCGACCAGGTGACCGTGATGCGCGCGGGCCGCGTGGCCGGCGCCGTCGCCACCCGCGACACTTCGAAGGAGCAACTGGCGAACATGATGGTGGGCCGCCCGATCGAGGGCAACCTGCCGCGCAAACCGCACGCGCCCGGCGCGCCGGTGCTGCAGGTCGAGAATCTGCAACTGAAGGACGCCAACGGCGTCGGGCTGCTGGCCGACATTGCCTTGAACGTGCGCGCCGGCGAGATCGTCGCCATCGCCGGCGTCTCGGGCAACGGCCAGAGCGAGCTGATGGAAATCCTGTCCGGCATGCGCCTGCCGACCTCCGGCACCGTGACGGTGGAAGGCGCGCCGCTGCCCTTCGCCGGCCGCTCGAACGCCGACGGCCTGCCCGCCACCTTCCGTGACCTCGGCATCGGCCACGTGCCCGAAGACCGCCTGCGCGATGGCGTGATCAAGGATTTCTCGGTCATGCAGAACACCGTGTTCGGCTACCAGGACCGCGTCACCAAGCGCGGCCTGTTCGACTTCGACGCCATCGCCCAGCGCTGCGCCCACCTGCTCGAGCAATTCGACGTGCGTCCGAAAGACCCCAATGTGCGCATCGGTCTGCTCTCCGGCGGCAACCAGCAGAAGGTCGTGATCGCGCGCGAAGTGTCGGCCGCGCCGAAGCTGATGCTGGTCGGCCAGCCGACCCGCGGCGTCGACATCGGCACCATCGAGAGCATCCACACCCAGCTGCTGCGCCTGCGCGACGAAGGCGTGGCCATCCTGCTGGTGTCGACCGAGCTGGAAGAAGTGCGCGCACTGGCCGACCGCATCGTCGTGATGTCGGGCGGCCGCGTCACCGGCGAACTCCATATTGACGAATTCGACACCACCCGCATTGGCCTCTTGATGGGCGGGATGCACAAATCATGAAAACGACTGAACTTCCACGCTGGGCATCAGGCTTCGTCCTGCCGGTCCTGAACCTGCTGTCCGCGCTGCTGGTCGCCGCGCTGGTCATCCACCTGCTGGGCGAGAGCCCGGTCGAATCGCTGCAGATCCTCGTCAACAGCGCCGTCATCAATCCGGAAGGCCTCTCCTATACGCTGTTCTACGCGTCGACCTTCGTGTTCACCGGCCTGGCCGTGTCGATCGCGATGAAGGCGGGCCTGTTCAACATCGGCGCCGAGGGCCAGATGTACCTGGGCGGCCTGGGCCTGACCCTGGCCATGCTGGCGTTCGACGCGTCCTTGTCAAGCTGGCTCCTGATCCCGCTGGCGATCGTCGCCAGCGCCGTGTTCGGCGCGGCATGGGCCTTCCTGCCCGGCTACCTGCAGGCCAAGCGCGGCAGCCACGTGGTGGTCACCACCATCATGTTCAACTTCATCGCCGCCGGCCTGATGAACTTCATCATCGTCAAGTACATGATCCCCGAGGGCGACCAGAACCCGGCCAGCCGCGTGTTCTCGGATGCCGCGGCGATCCCGCAGCTGTCGACCTGGCTGCCGTTCTTCGGCGAGAACACCCCGCTCAATCTCGCCTTCATCCTGGCCCTGATCGCCCTGGTGGTCTACTGGGTGGCGGTGTCGCGCTCGAGCTGGGGCTATAAACTGCAGGCGACCGGCCTGAACGCCCACGCCGCCCACTATGCGGGCGTACGCATCAGCCGCACCATCATCGTCGCGATGCTGATCTCGGGCGCCCTGGCCGGCCTGGCGGCGGTGAACTCGATCCTCGGTTCGACCCACTACCTGAGCCTGAACTTCCCGGCCGGCGCCGGCTTCATCGGCATCGCGATCGCGCTGATGGGCCGCCAGCATCCGGTCGGCATCCTGCTGTCGTCGGTGCTGTTCGGCGCGCTGATCCAGGGCGGCTTCGACCTGTCGCTGGAAAAGCCGAACATCCCGCAAGAGACCTTCATTTTCATCCAGGGCCTGATCATCCTGTTCTGCGGCGCCATGGAAAACATGTATGGTCCGGCGCTGCTGAAACTGATCAACGCCACTCGTAGCAGCAAGGGATAAGCCATGGAAGACTTCCAGTTCGCCAGCATCGTCGTCTCCACCATCCGCAATGCGCCGGTGCTGATCTTCGCGGCCATGGCCGGCCTGTTCGCCGAGCGCAGCGGCGTGGTCGACATCGGCCTCGAGGGCAAGATCCTGGCCTCGGCCTTCGTCTCGGCCGGCGTTGCCTACACCTACCAGGACCCGTGGATCGGCATCGCCGCCGGCATCCTCGCCTCCTGCGCCCTGGCCCTGATCCAGGCCTTCGTCTCGATCACCCAGAAGGGCAACCAGCTGGTGGCGGGCATCGCCATCAATATCGCGATGAGCGGCCTTACTTTTGTCGTGGCCCAATACTTCTTCCAGCAGGGCGGCCGCACGCCGGACCTGGGCGAGGCGCGCCTGTCGACCGTGGTGCTGCCCGGCTCGGAACTGGTGGCCGACATTCCAGGCCTGGGCTGGGTCTGGACGCGCCTGATCGGCGGCCACTCGCCGCTGGTGTACTTCGCCTTCGCCCTGCTGCCGATCGTGCACTGGGTGCTGTTCCATAGCCGCTTCGGCCTGCGCCTGCGCGCCTGCGGAGAGAACCCGCACGCGGCCGACGCCGCCGGCATCCCGGTCCAGCGCACCCGCTACATGGCGATGATCATCGCCGGCGTGCTGTGCTCGTTCTCGGGCGCCTACCTGTCGATCGTCCAGAGCGGCTTCTTCTTGCGCGATATGTCGGCCGGCGCCGGCTACCTGGCGCTGACCGCCCTGGTGTTCGGCAACTGGCGTCCGCTGTACACGGTGCTGGGCTGCATGATGTTCGGCTTCTTCTCTGCCGTGCAGATCCAGATCGAAGGCGTCGACCTGCCGGTCGTGGGCCGCATCCCGGGTTCGCTGATCCAGATGATCCCGTACATCGTCACCGTGGTGGTGCTGGCTGGCCTGATGGCCAAGTCGGTGGCGCCGAAAGCGTTGGGCAAGCCCTTCGTCAAGTCGCGCTAAGCAATACCCTCACCTGCCCGCGCTCGCGGGCAGGTACTTCCTCCTTCCCTCCCGTCTTCCAGCGCAAAATCAGCTATCACTTGTTGTGATGACAAGTGAACGTGACCGCATTGCCACACATATCAAGAAATTTGGCATACAAAATGCAATGTTGTTCGGTAATTGCTGCTGAGTCTGAGAAAATATCGACTTTCCGTATGGCAACGAATAAACATCCTTCGTTGCTGTTCAAATTTTCAATATAGGAAACTTATGGCAATCGAGAACATCAAGCTGCGCAGCCTCCTGTTCGGCGGCTTCGCAACCCTCTTGGCCGCGATGCTGATCCTGGTCGGCATCGGCCTGGTCCAGATGAACAAAGCGGAAGAGATGACCGACAAGCTGACTGGCGAAAGCATGCATCGCCTTGCCATGCTGCAGGAGTGGCAGTCCATCATCTCGACCAATGCAGCGCGCACCATCGCCGCCATCAAGATGGTCGACCCCAGCGATGAAAAATATTTCCTGGACGATATCGCCAGTTCGTCGAAGCGCTCGAACGTGCTGCACAAGGAATTGATGGAGAGCCTGAAAGACGACAAGGTTGCGATGGACCTGTTCGCCAAGGTCGATATCGAGCGCGAAGCCTACCGCGCAGCGCGCGTGTCCGTGCTGGAGAAAAAAGCTGCCGGCGACGATGAAGCAGTGCGCCAATTCCTGACCGCCGACATGCTGCCGCGCGTGCAGTCCTATCTCGCGAGCCTGGGCGCGATCGTCAAGTATCAGCAGGACGTCGTCGCCAGGGATTCGGAAACCATCGACGCCGGCTTCAAGACCAGCCTGAACCTGCAATTGACCCTGGCCGCGATCGCTCTGGTGGCCGGCGGCGTGTTCGCATGGTGGATCGGCCGTCGCATCACCGCGCCGCTGGAAGAAGCCGTGTCGGTTGCGCAGACCGTCGCCACCGGTGACCTGAGCAGCCGCATCGTCGCCCGCGGCAACAACGAAACCGGCGTACTCATGGGCGCCCTGAAAGACATGAACGACAATCTGGTGGGCATCGTCGGCCAGGTGCGCAGCGGCACCGAGACCATCGTCGAAGCGGCTGACCAGATCTCGGCCGGCAACCTCGAACTGTCGTCGCGCACCGAGCAGCAGGCTGGTGCGCTGGAAGAAACGGCGTCGTCGATGGAAGAACTAACCTCGACCGTCAAGCAGAACGCCGACAATGCGCGCGAAGCCAATACACTGGCGCAGGCCGCCTCACAGGTGGCCGGCCGCGGCGGCGAGACGGTTGGCCGCGTGGTGCAGACCATGGATGCGATCACCGATTCGTCGAAGAAGATCTCGGACATCATCGGCGTCATCGACGGCATCGCCTTCCAGACCAATATCCTGGCCCTGAACGCGGCCGTGGAAGCCGCGCGCGCCGGTGAACAGGGCCGCGGCTTCGCGGTCGTGGCGAGCGAAGTGCGCAACCTCGCCCAGCGCTCGGCAGCGGCGGCCAAGGAAATCAAGACCCTGATCGGCGACTCGAGCGCCAAGGTCGAAGAAGGCAGCCGCCTGGTGTCGGACGCCGGCAGCACCATGCAGGAAATCGTGGACAGCATCGGCCGCGTCACCGCGATCATGTCGGGCATCGCCATGGCCAGCCAGGAGCAGTCGGCCGGCATCGAGCAGGTGAACCAGGCGATCGCCCAGATGGACCAGGTGACGCAGCAGAACGCGGCGCTGGTGGAAGAAGCGGCGGCCGCCTCGACCTCGATGCGCGAACAGGCGCAATTGCTGTCGCAGTTGGTGTCGACCTTCCGATTCGAGCCTGAAGCGGTATCTGCCCGACCTTCGCTCAAGAACGCCGGCCGTCCGGCGCTGACGATGCGCCAGGCCGCCTGACGCGAACAAGTTGTCTCCTCTTGACGCCGGGCTGGTCCCGGCGTTTTTTTATGGCGTGACGGGATCGACCGGCTCGTAGCCCGCCGCGCGGCGGCTGGAACGCGCCAGGGTCCAGGCGAAGCCGACGCCGGCCGAGGTGCCGGTATTCTTGAGGTGCAGCGGGCTGTCGCGATTGGCGCTGCCCGCATACGATTCGAAGCGCACGAAGCCGAACAGGCGCAGGTCGGGGTTCAGCTGGCGCGTGGCAAACAGGCCGACACGCGTCAGCATCAGGCCGGCGTCAGCGCCGTAGGCGGCACGGGATGCGTTCGCGTACTGCGGCTGCACCTCGTAGAAATAACGGTTGATGCGCTTGTCGCCGAACACGACCGAGACATTGCCCTCGACGCTCCACAAGCCGCGCTCGCCGCGCGTCTCATACGCCAGCTTGGGCTCGAAGGTCCAGCCCTGGCGCCGCAGCCCTCCCCTTGCCTCGATCACGGCGCGCAGCGGCAGTTCTGCGCGCAAGCGGCTGCGATCGTCGAAATCGGCCACCCGGATCTTCAGCCGTGGGCCGAATTCGAACAAGGCGCCCAGGTCGGGCATGCCGGCGCGGATCTCGACGTCGTCCGAGTCGGATGGCAAGGCGCCCGCCAGGCCAACATCGAACTCGAGCCGGTCGGAACGGAACAGGCGCGCCCCGATGCCCGACTGGTCGGCGCGCAGCACTTCGCCTCGGTACAGCAGGTAGGGCAGCGGCAGGACACGGTTGTTGCGGTCGTCGGCGCCGGGATAGGCCGGCGCGGTGAGCCCGAAGGCGCCCACGCCGAATTCCCAGAGCGGCAAACCGGCCGGTTCGGGTGACTGGGCGCTGGCGTGGGTAGCGGCGGTAAGCAGCAGGCAGGCGCCGGCAGCCTTGTATGTAGAGATCATGATGCCTCGGAATCGGTTCACAGGTTGACCAGATTCTAACGCCAACCGAAACCCGCACCTTTGATACGTCATTCCCGCGCAGGCGGGAATCCCAGTCATGTGCGTCACCGCTTAAACCAAACGTAATGGGGGTGCGCGCAAACTTGGGTCCCCGCCTGCGCGGGGACGACAGTCTTTCGGCTAACTCTTACGGCCAGATCGCCTGCAGCATCGCCGCCAGATTGTAGCCACCCTTGATCAGCTGGGTCTTGGCGATCTCGGAGCTCGGCACCGGATAATTCTGCGGCACTTCCAGCGCGAAGGTGTAATAAGTCTCGCCCTTCTTGCTGGTCTGCGGCGTCAGCTTGCCCGGCACAACGTCCTTGTAGGCCAGCTTGGCCGACACCAGGCCATCCTCGACCCACTGCACCGGCCAGGTCGACACGTCGCCCTGCGCTTTTTTCAGCTGCGGCTGGCTGGCGACCGCGACGTCGGCGAACTGCTCCGGCGTGCGGGTCTTGATGCGGCGGAAGGCGTAGTCGACCGTGGTGCTGTCCCAATAGGAGTGGAACGGCTTGGTCAGCGCCGCCGGCACGCCTTCCTTGACGACCACCGGCTCCCCTACAGGGATCACGCCGGCCGACAGCGCGGACAGGCGCTCGTTATCCAGCAGCAGGTTGTTGCCGCCGCGCGAATCGAAGACCAGGGTCTCGTCGATCTCGGCGCGGTCCTTCGGCACCACGAATTTACCGTCCTTGGAAACGAAAGCCGAACCCACGTGCAGCGGCTGGTGGATGTCGCCGGCGAAGTGGGCCAGCAGGATCAGGGCCTGGCGCTTGGTGAACTTGTGCGGGTTCAGGGCGGGGTCGGTCTTGCCCTGCAGGACGGCGATGCACTGCTCCAGCGTCTGTACGATGTCGACATCGCTCGTGCCCACGCCATGCGCATGGTAGTGGTCCAGCTGGAACGGCACATTGGTGTAGTGGTATTCGCTGTGGCGCGGATTGCCGGCCACGTATTCGACCATCTCGGGCGTCTGCGGGCCGCAGAACGTGCCCTTGACGCAGTCGGCCCAGTTGGCCATCGACGCCAGCGATTCGCCCGGCTGCAAGAGCAGCGCGATTTCCTTTTGCGCGTTGCTGCCCTTGAGCAGCCGGTCGGCGATGGCGCCGATGGCGCGATGGCCGTCGCGGCCCCAGGCGGCGGCGTCGGGCGCGGCCACCGATGCGAAGACGCCGGTCAGCGCCAGCACGCATGCGAGTTTTTTCATGGTGATTCCTTGTTGATTTAGTTGACCTTGACGATACGCGGCGTGGCCGGAGCAACGGCGGGGCCCTGCCCTTCGATCTTCTTCAGGTAAGCGATAAAGCCGTCCAGGTCGCGCAGCCCGGTGTCGACACGCGCCGTGCCCTTGCCGAACTCCGGATAACCGTCGCTGCCTTCGGCCAGGAAGTTATTGGTGGCGATGCGGTAGGTGGCGCCGTCGTGCATCTGTTTGCCGTTCAGCTTGAGGCTGCCCGGCACCAGGCGGCTGCCCGCCGGACGCTTCGGGTCCCAGGCATAGCTGAAGCCTTCGGAAATCTGCAGCACCGACGAATTCGAATCGACGCCGTCGGCCCACTGGCGTTCCAGCAGGGCGCGGATCTGGGCGCCGGTCAGGTCCATCACGACCGTCGTGTTGCCGAACGGGAGCACCACCTGGACCTGTCCAAAGGCCACCATACCGTCCGGGCCGGCCTCGAGGTCGCGGCGGATGCCGCCATTGTTCATGAAGGCCAGTTGCGCGCCCATGTCGCGGACCGAATCGAGCGCCGCATCGGCGATCATATTGCCCAGCACCGACTCGCCGGCATCATTGGTCTTGCGCAGCACCGGCGCACCGGCCACCCTGGCGATCGGACGATTCAGCGCTTCCTTGCTGCGCTCCTTCACCTGCGCCACGAAGGCCGTCATCTTCGCGTCCGCCGGGTACTCGCCCGGCTTCATCACCACGTTCTTGACGACCAGGTTGCTGACCGCGCCCGTCTTCGGCTCGACCTGCATCGACACGCGCGTCAACAGGTGGCCGGCGGTGTCGGCCTGGGTCACGGTGCGGCCTTCGACGTCGCACAGGTAGCCCTGGTGCGAGTGGCCGGTCAGCACCAGCTTGACCGACGGGTCGATCTTCTTGACCACGTCGACGATGTCGCCCTTGAGCTGCGAGCAGCCCGCCTGCAGCGGCGACTCCACCGTGCGGCCGCCCTGGTGCACCAGGGCCACGATGACCTGGGCGCCGGCTGCGCGCATGGCCGGCAGCGCGGCATTGATCGCCTCGGCCTCGTCGCCGAAGCGCAGACCGGCGATGCCCGACGCCACGACCATGTTCGGCGTGTCCTTCAACACCACACCGACCAGGCCGACCTTGATGCCCTTGACGTCTTCGATCCTGAAGCCCGGGATGACCGGCTTGCCGGTGGCCGAGTCGATCACGTTGGCGCCGAGGTAGGTGAATTTGGCGCCGCCGAAGTTCGGGGTGAACTTGCACGCCTTGGTGGGATGCGGCGAATCGCAGCCGCCGTTCTGCTGGCGCAGCAGTTCCTTGCGGCCGCCGTCGAATTCATGATTGCCGACCGCGCTGGCGCGCAGGTTCAGCATATTCATCACTTCGATGGTCGGCTCGTCGGCCCACAGCGACGACAGCGCCGGGCTGGCGCCGACGATGTCGCCGGTCGACACCAGCAGCAGATCCTTGTCTTCCTTGCGCCAGGCCTGCAGGGCCGCCGCCACGGCTTCGGCGCCGCCGGCGCGCATGACTTCTTCCTTGCCATCCGCATGCTTGAGGACGTAGCGGCTCGGCTCGAGGTTGCCGTGGAAGTCGTTCAGCGACACGAGATTGAGGGTCACCGGGCCCTGGGGCGCGCTGACGCAGCCGGCCAGCAGCAGCGCCATGGTGAGGGTGGAAAGACTGGCGCATGCGCGGCGCGAAACGATCATGGGAACACCTTTACTGGATGCGGACCGGCGCGAACGGCGGGTCCGGAAAAAACGGAGCTCGAGCAAACTCGACAGCCAACATTATCCCATGCAGCTTGTATGCAGGAAATCCTTACGGCTGCTGGGATTCTGGTTTTTTACAAGAAAAAACGGCCGGTGTTTCCACCGGCCGTTCTTGACTAGCTCATGCGACGAATTCGATGCTTAGAATTCGTACTTGAGGGTCGCCTGGATCGCCCACTGCGACTCGCCCTTCGACTGCTTCAGGTCTTGACGCTCGACGTCGTTACGCACGACGTAGACGTAACGGCCTTGCGCATCGGTACCTGCGAAGTCGACGAAGCTGCGTGCCTGGCCACCGTTGGACTGGAACGCGACTTCTTCGGTACGGCCCCACTTCTTGTTCAGCAGATTGCCGAAGTTCATGAAGTCAAGGGTGAAGGTCGCCTTGTTGCGCTTGAACAGGCCAGGAATTTCCTGGCTGATGCGCAGGTCGAAGGTGTTGACCCATTCCGAAGTGCTGTTGTTACGCTTCACGACACCACCAGCGGCGCCATGCAGGCCCTTGTTGGCGTTGACGACGTCCCAGAAACGCTGCTCGTTGGCCTTGTTGGTCGCGGTGTCGCCGTAGAACACGACTTCGCCGGAACCGAACGCGGTCGGGATGTACATCAGGTCGTTACCGGCCAGGTTGTCACCGTTCATGTCGTTGTTAAACGTCCAGCTGTACGGACGGCCTTCACGACCTTCGTAGAAGATGCCGAAACGCGTGTTGTAGTTGTCGAAGAACTTCTTCTGGAAGTTCAGCAACGCGTTCACACGGTTCTTGATGGCGTAGCTCGAGGTCGCGGCGACTTCTTCGTTCGGGTTGAACACCGAACGGCCATTGAAGTTCGAGTTCGACACCGACGAGGTCAGCGGCGAGACTTCGGTCGCATCGGTGTAGGTGTACGACACCGACCAGCCGAGGCCCTTCTGCATTGGCTGCGACAGCGACATGGTGATCACTTTCGCGTCGCCCTTGTCGGTATCGCGCGCCACCAGCACGTTGTTGTAGCTGCGGTTGCTCAGTGCGCGGTTGGTTGCGCCGCTGTTGCTGATCAGGGTCGCTGCATTGTTCGACACACCATAGCTCGCCTGGTTCAGGCCGGCTGCGTTCCAGAAAAGCTGACGGCCATCGGCGCCGCCGATTGCGGTCGGTGCGCCCAGATTCAGGTGCTCGTAATAGATAGCGTGCTTGTTCTTGGTGTACAGCAGCTCACCGCCGAACACGAGACCGCCCCATGGCAGTTCGGTATCGAAGGCCAGGTTGGTTTTCCAGATCGCCGGCTGGCGGAAGTTTGGATCCAGGAAGTCGACGTTCGCGGCAGGCACGGCGCCCGACACGTTCGGCTGGTTGTCCGGATCCGTGCTGATCAGGCCACCGGTGGTTGGGCAACGGGTTGCGCCGACGCCCGAGCAGCTGATGGTCGCAGCGGCGACGCCAGGATTCGAGAACGGGTTCGACATCCAGACGGCAGCAGCAGCGCCCTGGAACAGGCCGAAACCGCCGCGCAGCTGGGTCGGACGCGGCGCCTTGTCGAAGCGGTAGTTGAAGCCGAAACGCGGCTGGATCAGGTCGGTGCCGTCGATGGTCCGGGTGTTGTCCAGACCGAAGCCGCCCGACTGGCGCGCGCCGGTTGCCGGGTTGCCTGCGACCATAGGCTGGGCCGCTGCGGCGTTGTACAGCGGACGGTTGCCGATGTCGTTACGGTCGTAACGCACGCCGTAGGTCAGGGTCAGCTGGTCGTTGACGGCCCAGGTGTCCTGCAGGAAAAGACCGGTGTTCTTGGTCTCGAACTGGGCGATCGCGTCCTCGATCGATGCGCCCGGCAGGGCGCGCTGCACGCTGTAGCTCAGCGGACGGCCACGACGGAAGTTCTCGAGCACGGCGGCTTCGACCTGCGCGTTGGTGGCGCGGGCGCAGCTCGGCAGCGCGCCGAAGCTGTAGAAGTTCGCATCGGCCGAATCCAGGCAGGCGAAGGTGTATTCGCCGAACACGCCTTGCAGGAAGGCGTTGTAGATCTCGGTCTTGGTGTGGTCGACACCGAACTTGATCTCGTGATCGCCCTTGATCCAGTTGGCGCCGGCGTACAGGTCGGTGGTCTTGTTGCCCAGCACGTTGTTGTGACGGCTACGCTCGGTACCGAAGTTCAGGAAGCGGTTGCCGCTGGCCAGGCCGGCCGGCGCGTCGGCCGGCAGCGCGCCGGAGAACTGCAGGGCCATCGATGGCGTACGGGTTGCGTTGACCGGGGCCGAATCGTAGTCGCGGGTCGAGTACTTGAACTCGGTCGAGAAGTTCGGGGTCCAGTCCGAGAACACCTGGGCGACGACGGTCTCGATTTCCTTGCCCTGGTTGTAGAAGCTCGACGACAGGCCGACGCCGGTGTTCGAGAAGCCAGGGAAGAACGGCTCGCCCTGGGTGGTCTTGGCGTAGCGCAGGTTGGCGCGGTGGTCGTCGGTGATGTTCCAGTCGAACTTCACCATGCGCTCTTTCGAGGTCAGCATGGCGCCGGTCGGGACGGCCGGGGTGCCGATGTCCAGGCCATAGCCCTGGGCGATCTGCTGCGCGCCGGCGATGGACGACTGGGTGATGCCGACCGTGGTGCCGGCGCCGGAACCGATCGGTCCGAAGTCAGGGCTCGAACGCGAGCTCTCGAAGTTTTCGGCCAGGGCGAAGATGAACAGCTTGTCCTGGATCAGCGGACCCGATGCCCAGATACCCTTGGTGGTTTCCTTCGACTTCGGCGGTTCGCTGTACTTGTCGGTGACCACGTCGTAGCGGTCGCCGGCCATGGTGTCGTTGCGGAAGACGTAGTAGACGCCGCCCTTGTAGGTATTGGTGCCCGACTTGGTCACGGCGTTGATGTTGGCGCCGGTGTAGCCTTTCTGGGTGACGTCGTAGTTGGCGACGTTGACCTGCACCGACTGGATCGCTTCGATCGAGATCGGCTGGCGTGCGGTCGGGCTACCGTTCGATTCCAGGCCGAAGGTGTCGTTGATGGCGACGCCGTCGATGGTCATCGAGTTGTAGCGCGAGTTCTGGCCGGCGACCGAGATTTCACCGCGGTCCTTGTCGGTCTGCGACACGCGCGGGTCGGCGCGGGCGTAGTCCTGCAGGTTGCGGTTGATCGACGCCTGGGTCTGCAGCTGGGTGTTGCTGATCGAGGTGCCCGCGCCCATGTTGTTGCTCGAGAAGACTTCCGAACGAACAGCCGAGCCGGCCACGGTCACGGTCTGGATGCCGACGGTCGCGTCGACGGTCGCGGTCTGCGCCAGCTCGACGAAGACGTCGTTGCGCGTCTCGGTGACGCCATCCTTGGTGATGGTAATGGTGTAAGGACCACCCACGCGCAGGCCGCGTGCGGTGTAGCGGCCTTCGGCGTCAGTGACGACATTGCTGACAGAACCCGACTCGACGTGCAGGATCTGCACTTGTGCGCCGGCGGCTGGTGCGCCGGCAGCGTTCGAAATACGGCCGCCGATGGCCGAAGTGGTGTTCTGTGCGAACGACGGCGCAGCCGCCAACGCAACCGACAAAGCCAGCGCCAACTTGGTGAGCCGGATCTGTTGTTGAGTGATCATTGATTACCCCAAAAAGAACTTCAATTTATTGTTGGACGCCCGGGCGGACGCCCTCCCCTACGATTTACAACTTGAATTTTTTTGCTTATGCGGCAGCGCTTCAGCCGGCAAGCGGCTGCGATTGTATCGTTACAATGTTTCAACAAAGTGACACGGCGGAGTGATGAAATACAGCGGAATGCCGCCAATATGCATGAGCTTTGAACAAGCCGACAAATTCGATTTGGCTTAGCTATTCAGAGCTTTTACATATAAATCACCGCCCAAGTGTTGTCTGTACGCGACATAATCGGAGTCCTGCCGGCCGGAATATGACAAGGCGGGATTATATGTGCGGCGTTCTCCAGCGGAATTTTTTTGATAAAAATTCCGTGGAAGTGCGTAGGGAACGAAGATTTTTGTAGCGAGAAGGCGACATAAGTTAAGTTTGCATTAACTTATAACCAAAAAGTCACCGGGGAATTATGACAAGGTAGCGGCCCGGCGGGCGCCGGGCCGTGGATGTCACACTTTATTTGCCGCGGACCGCCGAGGCGCCGAGCGCCGCGATCTTTGCTTCGAATTCCGTGTAACGTTGATCCAGCTGCCGAGTCAGTCGTTGCTTTTCCGCCACGGGCAGGAAAGCGTAACGGATGCTGTTGTAGGACGCCTTCTTCACTTCCGCGTAACTCGGCTTGAACTGGCTGGCGAACTGCATGTATTCATGCGATAGCGTGTGGCGGGTCACGCCGGTGTCGTCGGTCGAGATCACGTAGGGCACGCCATACTTGCGGTACAGGTTCAGCGGATGGTTCGTGGTCGACACGCCGTTGATGAAGGCATTCGAGGTCAGGTTGATCTCGACCGGGATGTCCTTCTCGCGCATGGTCTTCATGATGCCCGGGGCATTCGCCTCGTGCGCCAGGTCCAGGCCGTGGCCGATGCGGTCGGCGCCCGCCACCGCCAGCGCCTGGTCGATGTGGAACTTCAGGCCTTCCGGCGGCACGTCGCCCAGCGCCAGTTCGCCCGCGTGCATTGCCACCTTCACGTCCGGGTAGACCGACTTCAGGAAGCGGAACATCTTCATGTGCAGGGTGTAGTCGCGCATCGAGACGTGGGTGCTTTCCTGGCCCACGATGTTCAGGCCGACGACGCGCCCGCCCTTGGCTGCCGCCTTGAAGCTCGACACCATGGCCGAAAATACCTGCGACGGGTTCAACAGGCGCAGCGTGTAGTTCTGATAGCGCATGGTGAAGCGCTCGTCGTCGATGCCCTCGGAGGCGGCATGGATCTGCTGGACGAAGTCGTCGATCGACTTGTTGAAGGCGGCGTCCTGGTCCAGTGCCTTGAGCTTGGCCCGCAGCGCATTGTCCAGCGCCTTGTCGTCCCTCACATTGGCCCAGGCCTGGCTATCGAAGTCCGGGTTGGCGATGAAGGGCGACAGCAGGAACATCGTCTCGATGTAGCCGACATTTTCCGCGATCGCGCGCCCCTTGATCTCTTGCAGGCCTTCGCGCAGGTTGTCGTTGGCCACCGGGCCGAAGTAGCCGAAGCTCTGGAAGAAGCGCTGGTCGGGCGCCGGCTGCAGATTGGTGTGGTTGTGGAAATCCTTGTTCGACCAGCGCTTGGCCACTTCGCGCCAGGTGTCTTCGTCGGCCCGTACATCGGCGCCCGACTTGCAGGTGCGCTGGGCGGCCGGCCGCGCGAGTTCACGCGCCACCACGGCCTTGTCGGTTTCGATGCGCCAGGTCTGCGTGTTGATGCAGAAGCCCTGCTTGTCGACGAATTCGGTATAGGTCTCGGCATACACCGAACCCGAATAATGGTGGTGCAGGTCGCCGCCCTTCGGCATCTGGGTGAAGAACATCGTCAGCTCGGACAGTTTCGGCTGCTCGCCCGCGATCAGGCTTGCGTAGTGGCGGGCGGTGGCCGCTTCATTGGCGTTGGCGGCGGGCTCCTTGGCCCAGGCCGGGGCGCCGGCCACGGCCAGCGCCAGCAGCGCGCTGCCGGTCAATGTCTTGTGCATAGTGTGCTTTCTGGGTGAATATTGAATCGCGCCACTCTAACTGCTCCGTTCACCATTGGCAATATTGCCAAATCAACGTTGGTGCACCTTGCGTCCGCCCGAGTACGTCGCGGCGATCGTGCGGTCGTCTCCCAGCAGCGCCAGCGCGAACAGCAGTTCCTCCAGCGAGTCGCAGTGACCCGTCCTGCGCGCCAGCAGCGGCGTCGCCTCGCGGTCGAGCACCACGAAGTCGGCTTCCAGGCCGGGCTGGAAGCTGCCGATCGTGTCTTCCAGGCGCATGCTGCGCGCCGCGCCCAGGGTGGCGAGGTAGAACATGCGCAGCGCCGGCAGGTAGCTGCCTTTCAGGCGCGCCACCTTATAGGCTTCGTTCATGGTCTGCAGCATCGAGAACGAGGTGCCGGCGCCGACGTCGGTGCCCAGCGAGAGCAGCGCGCGCGCGCTGTCGGCGCGTTCGAAGTCGAACAGGCCGCTGCCCAGGAACAGGTTCGAGGTCGGACACACGGCGGCGGCCGACCCGGTGGCCGCCATGCGCGCGAAGTCTTCGTCGTCGAGCCAGATGCAGTGGCCGAACAGCGCGCGCGGACGCATCAACCCGAAGCGTTCGTACACATCGAGATAGCTGCGCGCCTGCGGGAACAACTCTTTCACCCAGGTGCACTCGTCCTTGTTTTCCGAGACGTGGGTCTGGATGAAGGTGTCCGGGTGGCGCGCCGCCAGCTCGCCGGTCAGGCGCAGCTGGACGTCGGTCGAGGTCGGGGCGAAGCGCGGCGTGATCGCATACAGCGACCGTCCACGCTTGTGCCATTTATTGATCAGGTCTTCGCTCTGGCCCAGGTCGCCCTCGAGGTCGCGCAGGAAGTCCGGGCAGTTGCGGTCCATCAGCACCTTGCCGGCCACCATGCGCAGGTTGCGCGCTTCGCTGGCCTCGAAGAAAGCGTCGACCGATTGCGGATGCACGGTGCAGTACACCACGGCGGTGGTGGTGCCGCAGCGCAGCAGCTCGTCCAGGAAGAATTCGGCGGTCGCGCGCGCATGCGCCGGGTCCTCGAAGCGGCGCTCGCTCGGGAAGGTGTAGGTCTCCAGCCAAGGCAAGAGGCCCGGCGCCGGCGAGGCGATCATGTCGGTCTGCGGGTAATGCAGGTGGGTGTCGATGAAGCCGGGGGCGATCACCTTGCCACGGTAGTCGACCGGCTCCAGGCCGGGCGGCAGGGTCGGCGCCAGCGCGGCGTAGTCGCCGGCGGCCCTGATGCGGCCATCGTCGACGACCAGCAGGCCGTCTTCATGCCACAGCGCGGCCTGGTCGTCGAAAGCCGGGTCGGCGCGAAAGTGCAGCAA
This sequence comes from Massilia sp. Soil_C_3, assembly GCF_057657035.1. NCBI lineage: Bacteria > Pseudomonadati > Pseudomonadota > Betaproteobacteria > Burkholderiales > Oxalobacteraceae > Massilia > Massilia sp. Soil_C_3. Next base: position 365,879 of record NZ_JBDGJG010000001.1, on the reverse strand, counting down.
GCTGGCACGGTAGGCTTGCAGATTGGGTGATGCGGTGGACATTACGAGAGTTCCGGTTGTTCTTCAGGGTGGTGAGCGGCTTCCCACACGGACAGCAGCTGGGCCGCGACAGAGGCGGCGATCACGGCCGGGGCCTTGCCCTCGATGCCGGGCAGGCCCACCGGGCACACCATATCGTTGATGCGCGCGGCATCGATGCCGCGTTCGCGCAGGCGCGCCTCGAACTGGCTGCGTTTGGTACTCGATCCTATCAGGCCGAACCATTCCTTGCTTGAGCGAGACAGAATTGCGTGGCACAGGCGCAGGTCGAGCGCGTGGCTGTGAGTCATGACCAGGAAGCTGGTGCCGGGGGCGGCTTTTTGAACCAGTGCTTCCGGGGTGTCGGTCGCTTCCACCGTCACATTGGCGGGGATGTCGGCCGGGAACAGGTCGTCGCGTTCGTCGACCCAGCTCACGCGGCATGGCAAGGGCGCCAGTGCGCGCACGATGGCAGCGCCGACGTGGCCGGCGCCGAACAGCATCAGGTGGTCGCGCGGCGCGAGGATGGCGTCGAGCATCCAGCGGCGACCGCCCTCGCCTTCGACCACGCGTGTGTCGCCTTGCGCTGCAAGGGCTGGCGTCGTGACCGCACCGGCGAGGCGATGGCCCGCTTCGTCGAGCAGCGTCCATTCGCTGGCGCCGTCGAGGGCGACCAGGCGCCAGGTATCCTGGTGGCGGCGCGCGCGCAGGATGTCCATCTGCTCGACTTCCATGCGCTCGAATGCAAGCCAGGCCACGCCGCCGCAGCACTGGCCCAGGCTTGGACCAAGTGGAAAGCGTTCGAAGCGGCGCGCTTCGCCCAGCTGCAGCATGGTGCGGGCGATGTCCAGGGCGCGGTGCTCGAGGTGGCCGCCGCCGATGGTGCCGTCGAAATCCCCGGCCCGCACCAGCATCTTCGCCCCCGGCTCACGCGGCACCGAGCCTTTCACGGCCGCGACCGTGACCAGCATGGCGGCCGTGCCTGCGTGCGGATGAAGCCAGTCGTTCGTCATGCGCGCGCCGCCTCGACAAAAGCGATCGCATCCAGGATCTCTTCCGACGTCGCCGGCGCGCTCAAAGGCGGATTGATCTGGTGATCGCCCACGCTCGAGATGGCGTCGCGGATCGCAAAGAAAACCGAGAACGGCAGCAGCAGCGGCGGCTCGCCGACCGCCTTCGAGCGGTGGATGCTGTCCTCGACGTTGGCATTATCGAACAGACGCACGCGAAAATCCTCCGGGCAATCCGAGACGGCCGGGATCTTGTAGGTGGACGGCGCATGCGTCATCAGTTTGCCGGCAGGGTTCCACCATAGTTCTTCCGTCGTCAGCCAGCCCATGCCCTGGATGAAGGCGCCTTCGACCTGGCCGATGTCGATCGCGGGATTGAGCGAGCGGCCGGCGTCGTACAGCGCATCCACGCGCAGCAGTTTCCATTCTCCGGTAAGCGTGTCGACCACGACCTCCGACACCGCAGCGCCATAGGCGAAGTAGGAGAACGGCCGCCCGGTCATCGTCTTCGCGTCCCAGTGCAGGCCGGGCGTCGCATAAAAACCGTCGGACCACAGCTGCACCCGCGCCAGGTAGGCTTTCGCCACCAGTTCCTCGAACGGCAGCGCCAGGCCGGCGACGAACACGGTCCCGGCCGCGAAGCGCACTTCGCTCGCCTGCCCGCCGTACTGGCTGGCGGCGAAGTCGGCCAGGCGCGCACGGATCTTGCCCGCCGCATCCTGGGCCGCCTTGCCGTTCAGGTCCGCGCCGGTGGACGCCGCCGTGGCGGACGTGTTGGCGACCTTGGACGTATTGGTGGCGGTGGCGCGCACCCGCCCCAGTTCCACGCCCAGCTCATGCGCCACCACCTGCATTACCTTGGTGTTGATGCCCTGCCCCATCTCGGTGCCGCCATGGTTGACCAGGATGGAACCGTCGACATACACGTGCACCAGCGCGCCAGCCTGGTTCAGGTGGGTGACGTTGAAGGCGATGCCGAACTTGAGCGGCGTGAGCGCCAGGCCCTTCTTGAGCACCGGGCTGGCGCGGTTGTAGTCGCCGATCGCCGCGCGCCGGGCGCGGTAATCGCTGTCGGCTTCGAGCTCGGCGAGCAGCTCGGGGAGCACGTTGTCGACGATTTCCTGGCCGAAGGGCGTGACGTTGCGTTCCGTCTTGCCATACAGGTTCAGGCGCCGGACGTCGAGCGCATCGCGCCCGAGCTTGCGCGCGATCTCGTCGATCACGTACTCGATGGCGATCGCGCCCTGCGGTCCACCGAAGCCGCGAAAAGCCGTGTTCGACTGGGTATTGGTCTTGCCGCAGGCGGCGCGGATCTCGACGTCGGACAGGTAATAGGCATTGTCGAAGTGGCAGACGGCGCGCGTGGCGACGGGGCCCGACAGGTCGGCCGAGTAGCCGGCGCGGGTGACCATGTCCACCTTCGCCGCCAGGATGCGGCCCTCGTCGTCGTAGCCGACCTGATACTCGTAGTGGAAGCAGTGGCGCTTGCCGGTGACCAGCATATCGTCGTCGCGGTCGGCGCGCAGCTTGACCGGGCGGCCCGTGCGCACCGCCGCGATGGATGCCGCCGCCGCCCACAGCGCCGACTGCGATTCCTTGCCGCCGAAGCCGCCGCCCATGCGGCGGCACTCGACCGTCACGTGATGCGAGTGCAGGCCCAGCGCATGCGCCACCACGTGCTGCATCTCGCTCGGGTGCTGGGTCGAGCAATACACGTGCATGCCGCGGTCTTCGCCGGGGATCGCATAGGCGATCTGCCCTTCGAGGTAGAACTGTTCCTGGCCGCCCACGTGCAGCTCGCCCTTGACGACGTGGGGCGCGCGAGAAAAGGCCTGCGCCGCATCGCCGCGGGCCAGGCGCATCGGCGGCAGCACGTACGATGCGGCGGCGCGCGCCGCCTGCGGCGTCAGAATGGCGGGCAGGTCGTCGTAATCGACCACGGCCAGGCGCGCCGCACGGCGCGCATTGTCATGGCTGTCGGCGACGACGATGAAGATCGGCTGGCCCACGTACTGGACCAGGCCATCGGCCAGGATCGGATCGTCGTGGACGATCGGTCCGCAATCATTCAGGCCGGGAATGTCGGTCGCCGTCAGCACCGCGACCACGCCGCGGCTGGCGCGCACCGGCGCCAGGTCGATCCCGTTGACGCGCGCATGCGCGCGCGCCGAGAGGCCGAGGGCCGCGTGCAGGGTGCCGGCCAGTTCCGCGATGTCGTCGGTATAGGTAGCCTGGCCGCGCACGTGCAGCTCGGCGGATTCATGCTTGCGGGCGCGGCCGACTTCGGCCCAGGCATCCACGCGGTTCAAGCCTGCATCGTTCATGATCAATCCCTCACAGGCTGGCAAAGGCGTTGACGGCGCTGGCCGGCAGCGGATTTTCCGGGCGCGTCTCCAGCCAGAAGCGGTGCAACAGGTTTTGCGCGGTGCGCATGCGGTAGCTGCCGGAGGCGCGCGCGTCGCTCAGCGGCGCATAGTCGCGCGTGAGCGCCGCCATAGCCGCGCGCAGCGTGGCCTCGCTCCAGGCCTGGCCGCGCAGGACGGCTTCGGCTTCGTGCGCGCGCTTCGGCGTGGCCGCCATGCCGCCGAAGGCGATGCGCGCGTTGACGATGGTGTCGCCGTCGAGCGTCACGGCAAAGGCCGCGCACACGGCCGAGATGTCCTGGTCGAAGCGCTTGGCGAGTTTATAGGTACGGAAGCGCAGCCCAGCGGCAGGCAGCGGTACGCGCACGGCTTGCACGAATTCGCCAGCGCGCAGGTCTTTCTGCTGGTAGCCCAGGTAAAAATCTTCGAGCGCCAGCACGCGCGTGCCCTCCATGCTGCGCAGGACCACCTGGCTGCCCAGCGCGATCAGCCACGGCATCGAATCGCCGATCGGAGAACCGTTGGCGACGTTGCCGCCGAGAGTGCCGGCGTTGCGGATCGGGAGCGACGCAAAGCGCTGCCACAGCTCGGACAGTTCGGCCGGATAGCGCTCGCACAGCGCCGCGTAGGCATCCTGCAGCGATACGCCGGCGCCGATCTCCAGCATGCCGGCATCCTCGCTCACCGTCTTGAGTGCCTCGACCTGGCCCAGGTAGATGACGTCGTCCAGCGTACGCAGCTGCTTGGTAACCCACAGGCCGACGTCGGTCGAACCGGCCAGCAGCACGGCATCAGGGTGCGCGGCGCGCAAGGCCACCAGCTCGTCCAGCGTGCGCGGCACGTGGAAACGCTGGCCGTGGGCCGTGTAGCTGAAGCCGTGGCTGCGCTGCAGGCCGCGCAGGCGCTCGGCCAGCGCATGTTTATCGAAAGCAACAGGCGGAAGTTCGACCATGCGGCGCGCGGCATCGATGATGGGACGGTAGCCGGTGCAGCGGCACAGATTGCCGGACAGCGCATCGTCGATCTCGCAGCGCGCGGGCACACGGCCCTCTTTTTTGAGGTACATGCCCCACAGCGACATGGCAAAGCCCGGCGTGCAGAAACCGCACTGGGAACCGTGGCACTCGACCAGCGCCTGCTGCACCGGATGCAGCGCGCCGTCGGATGCGGCCAGGTCTTCGACCGTGAACAGGGCCTTGCCGTCCAGCGTCGGAGTGAACTGGATGCAGGCGTTAATGGACTTGAGTGCAAGGTGGCCGTCTTCCAGCGAGCCGACCACCACAGTGCAGGCGCCGCAGTCGCCTTCGGCGCAGCCTTCCTTGGTGCCCGTGCAGCGCAAGTCCTCCCGCAGATGCTGCAGGATGGTTTGCGTCGGCGGCGCCTCGCGCAGTTCGCGCACCTCGCCACGGAAGAGGAATCGGATCGGTTCTGACATGCCTGTCTCGGAGTGGAACTTTATTGTTCGCCAAGGGCGGAAGGCTACCATCCGGCAGCCCTACTCATATCATCAACTTCTGATATTGATTATCATCAATTTCTAATATATCAGGCGCGCGCTTTCACTCGTCATTCCACGTAAGGATGCACCGCTTTCCAGTGATTGGCGATATCGATGCGGCGCGTCACCCAGACACGGTCATGCTGCATCACATAGTCGAGGAAGCGCGCCAGCGCCGCCGTCCGCCCGGGCCGCCCCGCCAGGCGGCAGTGCAGGCCGACCGACAGCATCTTGGGCCGGTTTAGGCCAGCGGGGTCGCCTTCCGCATAGAGCACGTCGAAGGCGTCCTTCAGGTAGTCGAAGAACTGGGTGCCGGAATTGAAGCCCTGGGCCGTGGCGAAGCGCATGTCGTTGGTGTCGAGCGTGTATGGCACCACCAGGTGCGGCGTGCTGCGCACGGCGCCATCCGGCCCGGCCGCCTCGACCCGCTGCCAGAACGGCAGGTCGTCGCCGTAATGGTCGGCGTCATAGGTAAATCCCCCATGCTCGACCACCAGCCGGCGCGTATTGGGCGAGTCGCGTCCCGTGTACCAGCCCTGCGGCGCGGCACCAAGCAGGGAACGCATGATCTCGACGGCCTCTTTCATGTGCGCGCGTTCAAGCGCCTCGTCGACGTTCTGATAAGAGATCCAGCGCAGGCCGTGGCAGGCGATCTCGTGCCCGAGTTCACGAAACGCGGCGACGGCCTCGGGATGGCGCTCGAGCGCCTGCGCCACGCCGAACACGGTCAGGGGCAGCCGGCGCTCCTCGAACAGCCGCAGCAAGCGCCACAGGCCGGCGCGCGAGCCGTATTCGTAGAGCGACTCCATGCTCATGTGGCGCGCCGGGAAGGCGCTGGCGCCGACGATCTCGGACAGGAAGGTTTCGGAGGCCGGGTCGCCGTGCAGCACGCAGTTCTCGGCGCCCTCTTCGTAGTTCAGGACGAACTGCAGGGCGATGCGCGCACCGCCGGGCCAGCGCGCATGCGGCGGATTGCGGCCGTAGCCGGCCAGGTCGCGCGGATAGGAAGCTGCCATGGCGTCCCTTTACAAGGAAGAATACGTCCGATCATATATTGCAACGACCACAACAGTATATGACCGGACGCATACGCCGGCTCATTGCGCCGATATAGGCCTCAGGCGCGCAAGGCGGAAACCAGGCGATCGACCTGCGACTCTTGGGTGAAGATCGCCGGCGTCACCCGCACGCAGGCGCCCGACGCCAACCCGTCGCGCATGACGGCGAACACGCCGTGCTCCTGCAGCAGCCGCTTGGACAGCGCGACATTGTCGGCCACCGAGGTCTTGCCGCGCAGGCGGAACGAGGCGATCGCGCTAGTCAGGCGCTGGTCGGGTGAGGCCAGCACCTCGATGCCGCCGATGCCGCGCGCCGCATCCACCCAGCGGTTGCGCAGGTAGTGCAGGCGCGCCTGTTTGTTGGCCACGCCGATCCGCGCGTGGATGTCCAGCGCCAGCGGCAAGGCCAGGTAGGCGGCGAAGTTGACGGTGCCGGTATGGACGCGGGTGCGGATATCATCGCCGTCCTTCTCGCCCATATACGGATCGATGTCGGCCACCCTGCCGCGCCGGATATAAATCGCGCCCACGCCCACCGGCGCCCCGATCCACTTGTGCAGGTTGATGCCGGCGTAGTCGCAGCCCAGGTCGGGGATGCGCATATCGAGCTGGCCGAAGCCGTGCGCCGTGTCGACGATGACGCCGATGCCGCGCTCGCGCGCCATGCGCGTGATCTCGGCCACCGGCATGACCATGCCGTTGCGGTGGTTGACGTGGGTGAGCAGCATCATCCTGAGCTTCGGATGGCGCTCCATCGCCTGCGCATAGCAGTCGATCAGCGACTCGACGGTCGCCGTGGCGGCGTCCGGCGCCGCGATCTGCACCACCTCGACGCCGCGCCGCTCCTTGAGCCAACCCATGGTCGTGATCATATTGTCGTAGTCGACGTCGGCGCACAGCACGGTGTCGCCCGGCCGCAGCCGGTTGTAGCCGCCGATCAGCGCCTGCAGCGCCTCGGTGGCGCCGCGCGTCAGCACGATCTCGTCGCGCTCCACACCCAGCGCCCCGGCGACCGCAGCGCGCGCCGCCTCGTACTCGGGCGGAAAGCGCAGGCGGCCGTAGAAGGCGTTGCCGTGGTTGACCTCGGCCACGTGACGCTGGTAGGCCGCGACCACGGGACGCGCCATCGAGCCCCAGTAACCGTTATCGAGCATCGCTACTTCCTCGGTGACGTCGTAGTGCGCGGCCACGCGGCCCCAATAGGCGTTGTCAAGCGCCAGCGCGGCCGGCGTCATCGCGGGCGGAGCCAGCTCGGGCAGCACCGGCGCCGCAGCCGCCAGCGCGCCTGCCGGCGCCAGCGATGTCGCGAGACCAGCCCGCAGCCAGGCCCGCCGTTGCGGGTCGGGCCGGCTCAAAACTTAACCGTATAGTCGACATACAGGTTGCGCCCATCGGTGTCGTACGGCGCATTGCGCGAGTAGATCAGGCCGCGGCTAGCCTGGAATACCGCTTCGTCGGGATACTTGTCGAACACATTGTCGACACCAAAGCGCAGGGTCTGTTTCGGCGTGACCTTGTAGCTCAGCGCGGCGTCGAAGAAGCGCATCGCGCCGAAGCGCTGGAAGATGTCGCCGGTCGCATTGCCGGTGCTGTCGGTCCAGGCGCCGTAGTGGCGCATCCGTCCCAGCGCGCTCCAGGCGCCGCGCTCGTAGGTCGCGCCGATGGTGGCCTTCTGGCGCGGCAGGCGGTCTTCGAAGATCGTGCGCTGGGTGAGGTTGGAGGCGACCGCGGTGCTGCCGTCGTCGACCTGCGTCTTGTTGTAGTTGTAGGCCAGGGTCAGGTTCAGCCGGCCGTCGGCGACGCGGCTCAGGTGGTTCGCCACGATATCGATGCCCTGGGTGGTGGTGTCGAAGTCGTTGGTGAAGTAGTTGACCGAGGTGTAGCGCAGCGGATTGGCCATCCCGGCCGGCACCGGGAACGAGCTTGATGTGCTGAAGCGGTCGCGCAGCTTGATCTGGTACAGGTCGACCGATCCCGACAAGCCCATGGCGCCCTTCCAGGTCAGGCCCAGCGACAGGTTGTTCGATTCCTCGGGCGTCAAGGCCTTGGCGCCGAGCGCCACGGCGATCGGATCGCTGGTCGACAGACGGCCGCTGGTGAACACCAGCAGGGTGCGGGTGTCGAGGCCCTGGCTGGTGCTGCTGGTATTCAGCTGGCCCGGGGTCGGGGCGCGAAAGCCCGTCGAGTACGAGCCGCGCACGGCGAGGTCGGGCGTGACCTCATAGCGCGCCGACAGCTTGCCGTTGACGCTGTCGCCGAATTCCGAGAAATCCTCGTAGCGCAGCGCGGCGCCGACCGAAAAGCGTTCGGTGAGCGGCGCCTCGACGTCGACATAGGCGGCGTAGCTGTCCTGGTCCCAGCGGCCGGCCTGGCGGTCGGAAAAGCCCGGCGCGCCGTTGGCGCTCGGGTCGAGCCCGTAGGCGGCGCCAGGGCCGACCGCATACGAGGCCGCCTCGCCGGCGCGCACGCCATAGCGTTCGTTGCGGTACTCGAGGCCGAAGCCGACGTTGACCGGCCGCGCCAGCGCGGCCACGTTCCACTCGTAGTTGAAATTGGCGTTGACCAGCTTTTCTTCCTGGGTCAGGCGACCCAGGTCGAACGACGTCGGGCTGCTCGGGCCCAGCGAGGCATTGATGGAGTTGTGCAGGCCGTAGTCGATGCGGTTGCGGCCATACGAGGCGGAGAGGTCCCACCCCAGCGCATCGGTGAAGCGGCCGCGCACGCCGGCCAGCACCTGCAGGTCGTCCTGCTCGTTGCTGTATTGCGGGCTGAAGCCGGTCGGGTAGATGCTGCGCACGTCCCAGCCGGGGAAGGCCGCCGTCTTGTTATAGACGCTGCCGCTGGTGTCGGGATTGCGCCAGTTGAAGTCCGACACGCCTTCGCTGCGGCCGAACAGGCCATAGCTGTAGGCTTCAAGCTCGCCGCCCAGGCCCACGCTGGCGTTGTAGCCGATGCGCTGGCTTTCCAGCTCCGGCTGGCCCCAGCGCTGGACCGGGTTCGGCACCTGCAGCTCGGGGTGGGCCGCCTGGAAGGCGATCGCATCCTGGCGCTGGCGGGTGCGCGAGGTGGGGTCGGCGTCCGCCGCTTCGGCGAACAGGTTGATCCGGCCCGATTCGCCGAACGTGAAGCCATACTTGGCGCGCACGGTATTCGTCTTGCCGTCGTTTTCGCCGTATTGCGAATGCTGGGCGTTGATTTCTCCGCCGGCCGTGTCGTCGAGGATGATGTTGATGACGCCGGCGATCGCGTCGGAGCCATATTGGGCCGAAGCGCCGTCGCGCAGCACCTCGATGCGCTTGATGGCGCTGGTCGGGATCTGCGCCATGTCGGCCGCCTGCGAGCCGCGCGCGCCGAGGAAGGCGCTGCGGTGGAAGCGCTTGCCGTTGACCAGCACCAGGGTCTGATCCGGCGACAGCCCGCGCAGGGTGGCCGGCCGCACGAAGACCTGGCCGTCGGCCATCGGCAGGCGCTGCACCACATAGGACGGCACCAGCTGCGCCAGCACGTCGTTCAGGTCGTCCGACTCGACGGCCGCGATCTCTTCGCGGCTGAAGACGTCGACCGGCGCCAGGGTGTCGAACTGGGTGCGGTTGCTGGCGCGGGTGCCGGTGACGATCACGGCTTGCGGTTCGGCGGCGGCCAGCAGGGGCGCCGCTGCGGTGGAAGTAGTCTGGGCATGCACGCCAACCAGTGCATGGGTCACGCACAGCGCTGCGGCGCTGGCGATCTGATGTCGTTTGATGATCATTGCGGTCTTCAGGTTGGGTGAAAGAGCTGCCGCGTTCCGACCTGCTGGTACGGATTTGGCAAGCCGACAGCCTAAAGATGCAATATTTCGTGAGTATGAAGTGGTCCGCCGCATCACGAAATCACGCGGGTGATATCCAGAACCAGCTGGCGCTTATATCTGTCCGTACTGGCGTTATGATGGGCTTCCACCTACACCTGCTGACAAGGACCACGATGGGAAAACTCACCACCCACGTACTCGATACCGCCCACGGCCGTCCCGGCGCCGGCATCCGGGTCGAGCTGTACGCGATCGGCGCCGACGGCCGCACGCTGCTCAAGAGCGCGCTGACGAACGACGACGGCCGCTGCGCCGAACCCCTGCTGGAAGGGTCCGCGCTGCAGGCCGGCCAGTACGAACTGGTATTCCATGCCGGCGACTATTATTCGGCGCGCGGCGTCGACCTGCCTTCTCCCCGCTTCCTGGACCGCATCGCGCTCGGCTTCGGCATTGCCGACCCCGCCCAGAACTACCATGTGCCGCTGGTGATGACACCGTGGTCGTATTCGACCTATCGCGGCAGCTAGCAGACTTGCGGGCGTCATTCTGCATTGATCGGAAGTAAGATACTCATCAAGACCACGATCAAGGATTGACGCCATGCAGCAGCCCGCGCCCGCCGCTTCTCTTTCACCTTCGTCCGGCGATGACGATCTCGTCCCGACCTGGCTCGGCCCCACGCGCATCGTCATCGGCCTGGCCCAGGGCCTGCTGCTCTACCTGCTGTACACGGCGGCGCAGGACAAGACCTGGCCGGCCACCGCCCCGCTGCTGTTCGGGCCGCTAGCCATGCTCGGCCTGCTGCTGCCGGTGATCCTGATCAGCGGCCTGGGCCAGCTGTCGCACCGCCGGCTGACCGCGTGGGCGCTGGGCGCGGTCGTCGTCATCACGCTGCTGGCCGCCTACGATATGTGGCGCCGGCTTGGCGGGACCGAGTGGGATGGCGGCAAGCCGTCCGGCGTGCTCACCTTCTGCCTGGCGGTCGGCTTCTTCATCGCCCATGCGCTGGTGCTGGCGGCCGGCCGCGAGAGGCGCCGCATCGCGGCCTACGCCAGCTACTTCGAGGTTGCCTGGAAGCTCAACCTGCAGATCCTGTTCTGCCTGGTGTTCGTCGGCGCCACCTGGCTCGTGCTGCAGCTGGGCGCCGCGCTGTTCGACCTGGTCAAACTGAATTTCCTGAGCTGGGCCATCGGCAAGCCCTGGTTCTTCATTCCCGTCACCGCCTTCGCCTTTTCGGTGCCGATGCACCTGACCGACGTCAAGCCCGCCATTGTGCGCGGCATCCGCAACCTGCTGCACGTGCTGCTGTCCTGGATCTTGCCGGTGCTCACGCTGCTGGTGGGCGGCTTCCTGGCCAGCCTGCCGTTCACCGGCCTAGAGCCGCTGTGGGCCACCCGCAGCGCCGCCGGCAGCATGCTTGGCGCCGCGGCGGCCTTCGTCATATTGATCAATGCCGCCTACCAGGACGGCGCCAGCCCGCCGGCGCGCGTGCTGGCCATCTCCGCGCGCATCGCCTGCCTGCTGCTGGTGCCGCTGACCCTGCTCGCCGCCTATGCCCTCGCGCTGCGTGTCGCGGGCCACGGCTGGTCGGCCGACCGCGTCATTGCCGCCGCCTGCCTGCTGGTCGCGACCTGCTATGCCGGTGGCTATGCAGCCGCGGCGCTGCGCCGCGGCTGGCTGCGCAGTCTTGCGGGCGTCAATATCGCCGCCGCCTTCGTGGTGCTGGCCGTGCTGGCCCTGCTGCTGTCGCCCGTCCTCGATCCAGGCCGCATCGCCGTCAACAGCCAGATGGCGCGCCTGACCAGCGGCCAGATCAAGCTCCCGCAGCTCGATGTCGCCTACCTGTACCACCATGGCGCGCGCTTTGGCCGCGAAGCGATCGCGCAGCTGGAAAAGAGCGCCACGGGAGATGACGCCGGCTGGCTGCGGACGGAACTGGCACGCCTGCGCCAGTTGCAGCAACCCGGCACACCCGTCCCAGACCTGAAGGTGGCCGACAACCTGCGGGTCTGGCCGGCCGGTACCCAGCTGCCCGCCGGTTTCGCGGCGTTCGACTGGCGGCAGTTCAAGCAACACCTGTACCTGCCCTATTGCTTGCAGCGCCAGGGCGCCATCTGCGACGCGTTCGTGATCGACCTCGGCGGCGACGCCCGGTCCGAAGTCATCCTGCTTGGCGCCCCCGACCACGGCAATGCCGTCCTGCGCCAGGGCGATGACGGCGCATGGGAATTCGCCGGCGCCTTGCCCCCTGGCCTTGCCGACTGCGCGCCACTGCTCGATGCCCTGCGCGCAGGCAAGCTGCGGGCCGTCGCGCCGGCGGTGACCGATCTCGAGATCGATGGCAGGCGGATCGAGATCACCCCACGCCACACCCAATTCAAGTGCGGGCCCGAACCTGCACCGGTCGAAGAGGACGCGCCGTACTGACAATAATCGCTATGCTTGAGTATCCGTAATACATTGCTGGAGCGCGAGCACCATGGCATTGCATATCGTTCATTTCATCGGCCCGATCAACCACAACTCAGCCTGCACGGTGCGCAACTGTTGCCTGGAGGCGCTGCAAAAAGGGGCGACCGAGATCGCGCTGCACATGTCCACCGAGGGCGGCAATATGACGGCCGGCTTCGCGCTCTACTTCTTCTTGAAGTCCTTGCCGATCCCGCTCACCACCCACAATATCGGCAGCGTCGAATCGGTCGGCGTGGTGATCTTTTTGGCCGGCCAGAAGCGCTATGCCTGCCCCGGCACGCGCTTCCTGATCCATCCGATGCACTGGGGTTTTGGCAACTTGGTGGCGGCCGACCATGCGCGCGTATCGGAATGGCGCGAGTGCCTGGATTTCGATGCCGACCGCTACGCCAGCATCTTCCGCGAGGCCACGCGTGAAGCAGGCCATGAAACCGACATCAGGCCGCACCTGACCGGCCAAGCCCGCATCTATACCGCCGAGGAGGCGGTTGGCGCCGGGATCGTCCACGAAGCGGTCCAGGCCAGATTACCGACGGCGGGCCCGACTTGTCATTGGTGGAACTAAAGCTGACAACGCTATGTGTCAATTCAGCTACAAAACAAGTCTTTACATCTCAAAGTGTCTCCAATTGTCATAAATCTGTTGCCGTGAAAATTACCTGCTGGATAGAATAATTTCCAGCGCTCATGCCTGCTGCCCTTGCAAGCGCATCTTCCCTAGCAGCTCACGTCACAGATTCAGTCACACCTCCGTAATGAACAAAAAGATTCTCGCCAGCCTGCTGGCGCTCCCCCTGGTCGTCCCTGCGATGGCCCACGCGCAAGATAACGCCGTCAAGATCAGCGGTTTCGGCACCGCCGCCCTCACCTGGTCGGACGATGACCGTGCCCAGTTCGGCCGGCCGAACCAGGCCAGCGGCGCCGCCGACAACGTCCGCACCGGCGTCGATTCCAACCTCGGCCTGCAAGCCGATTACACCGTCAACAACTGGCTGTCGCTGACCGCCCAGGGCCTGGTGCGCCAGGACGCCGAAGAGCACTACGGCGCCGAACTGAGCTGGGCGTTCGCCAAGTTCCGCATCTCGGACGACCTGAGCGTGCGCGTCGGCCGCGTCGGCCTGCCGATCTTCATGATTTCGGACTACCGCAACGTCGGCTACGCCAACACCATGCTGCGTCCACCATCCGAGCTGTACTCGCAAGTGCCGTTCAACAGCGTCGACGGCGCCGACATCACCTGGCGCCACGACTACGGCAACACCACCATCACCTCGCAACTGGCGGCTGGCAAGATCAAGAGTCCGGTCGGCAACTTCCACGTGCGCGGCAAGGACATCCTGGCGCTGAACGTCGTGGCCGAGAACGGCCCGTTCACCCTGCGCCTCGGCCACGCCCGCACCAAGATCACGGTGGACGACCTGGCGTCGCTCAACACCCTGGTCGGTTCGCTGCGCGCCGCCGGCGCCGGCTATCGCCTGCCACAGCTGACCGACCTGGCAGGCCAGATCGAAGCCAAGGACGCCAAGGGCACCTTCAATTCGATTGGCCTGACCGCCGACTGGAACAACTTCGTGCTCCAGACCGAGTTCGCCAAGCGCAAGACCGAGACCTATATCAACGACACCACCTCGTGGTACGTGATGGGCGGCTACCGCATCGGCAAATTCTTGCCCTACTACACGCGGTCTGAACTGAAGATCGACAGCACCATCAACAATACCGTGCCTGCGGCCTGCCCAGCGGGCTATCCCGCGGCCTGCACCCCGACCCTCCTGCAGCTGGGCAGCGGCGTGCGCCGCATCTCGGTGTCAGGCGTGGGCCAGGGCGAGCAGACCACCGACACCATCGGCGTACGCTGGGATTTCGCCAGCTCGGTAGCGCTCAAGGTCCAGGTCGACCGCATCAAGCCAAGCGGCAACGGTCTGTTCATCAACGCACAGCCCGGTTTCTCCGGTCCGGTGACCGTGGGCGCGGTGGCCCTCGACTTCGTATTCTGAGGGGACGAGCATGCATAAATGGATTCTTGCCGCATGCGCGGCAGCAGGCTTCGCCGCCGTCCCGGCGCTGGCCCAGGTGGTCGTGGTCGTCAATCCCAAGGCGTCCGAAACCACCATGACCAAGGAGCAGATCGCCCAGTTCTTCCTCGGTAAATCGGCAGCCATGACGCCCGTCGACCAGCCGGATGGCGCGCCGATCCGCGCGGACTTCTACAAGAAAGTGGCTGACAAGGACACGGCCCAGGTCAAGGCCCTGTGGTCCAAGCTGGTGTTCACCGGCAAGGCCACGATGCCGAAGGAAGTCGCCGACAGCGCCGCCGTCAAGGCCGCCGTCGCCGCCAACCCGAAAGCGATCGGCTATATCGACAAGAGCGCGGTCGACGCGACCGTCAAGGTCGTCCACACCGCGCAGTAAGCGCAATACAGGCAGCCGGCATTGCCGCGGCTGCCCGGTCGACCCGCCGCGGCAAGCGCCGTTCGGCGGGTCCCGCATATCCGGAAGAACACTATGAGCATCAAGCGCAGGATCTGGGCACTGCCCGTCATTTCCGCCATCATCTTCGGCCTCGGGGCCGGCGCCAGCGTGACGATCGCGAACGGTGCGCTGGCATCGATCACCACCACCGAGACCGTGGACTATCCGCTGATGGACGCCGTCAAGGCCGTCACCCTCGACATCGCCGCCGTCACCGAAGGGCTGACCGATGCCGTCACCGAAGGCGACAAGGCGCGCATCGAGCAGATCGGCGCACAGGCGGCCAAGGTGCGCGCCGACCTCGACAAGCTCGGCCAGATCCCCGGCCATGCGGACACCGGCGAACGCCTCAAACAAGAATTCGATGCCTATTACGCGCCTGCCCTGTCGTCGGCCCGCATCATGCTCGAGATGGAACAGGGCGACCCGCAAGCGACCGTCGGCAAGATGCAGGCGGCGCTGGCGTCCCTGAACGCCGACCTGGCCAAGACCGTCGATGGCGCCCAGCGCCAGTTCGCGGCCGGCATTGCCGCCAGCCAGGATAGTGTACGCAACACGCTGGTGGCGATGGTCGCCAGCGCCCTGGCGGTGCTGTCCGCGCTGGCGATCACGTCGTGGTTCGTGGTGCGCACCATCTGGCGCCAGCTGGGCGGCGAGCCGGCCTACGCGCGCGAGATCGCGCAGGCGGTGGCCGCCGGCGACCTGTCGATGGACATCCGGATCGAGCCAGGCGACAGCGACAGCCTGCTGGTCGCGCTGAACGAGATGCGCCTGCGCCTGGCGACGCTGGTGGCCGGCATCAAGAACTCGGCCGACACGATCGCCAGCGCCAGCACCGAGATCGCGAGCGGCAATGCCGACCTCGCGCAGCGCACCGAATCGCAGGCCGCCAACCTGGACCGCACCACGCGCGCGATGGAAGCGCTGACCGGCGCGGTGCGGGAGAACGCCGCCAGCGCCGGCCAGGCCAACGCGTTGGTGGCCAGCGCCACCAGCATCGCCACCCGCGGCGGCGAGGTGGTGGGCAATGTGGTGGCAACGATGGGCGACATCGATGCGTCGTCAAAGAAGATCGTCGACATCATCGCGACCATCGACGGCATCGCCTTTCAGACCAATATCCTGGCGCTGAACGCGGCGGTGGAAGCGGCGCGTGCCGGCGAACAGGGCCGCGGCTTCGCGGTCGTGGCAAGCGAAGTGCGCACCCTGGCCCAGCGCTCGGCGGCGGCGGCCAGGGAAATCAAGGAACTGATCGGCGACTCGGTGGCGAAGGTCGGCGCCGGCAGCGCGCTGGTGGGCGAAGCCGGGGCCACGATGGAACAGATCGTCGACTCGGTGCGCAAGGTGCAGCTGATCATGCGCGAGATCGCCGATGCCGGCGCGCGCCAGCATGCGGGCATCGAAGACATCGGCCGCGCGATCGGCAGCATCGATGAGATGACCCAGCAGAATGCGGCCCTGGTCGAGGAGGCATCGGCGGCGGCGGAATCGCTGACGGGCCAGACCGGACAGCTGACCGAGGCGCTGGCGGTGTTCAGGCTGCAGGTTTCCGAACCGACCACGAGCGTGAAAGCTTTGCCAAGACTGTTTCAGCGCGCTTAACGCCTGGTACTCGAAGCACCGCAATACCGGCCCATCAATTCCGGGCGATCCTGCCCGGAATGCCAATTCGTCCACGTGGTATGGACGCATCTGAGCAGCACCAAATCCTTTACAAAGTTAGTGCCTGTAGGCATCATCCCTTGGTCCGCCGGCCCGCCCGGCGCCCTTGTCGTTTCCCCTGAGGTTCCCACACACGACGCATATGGCAGCAGTCCTCCCCAACACGACCACCGGCACGCAACTGTCGGGCCTGGCGCGCGCGCTGGTACAGGCCAATCGCCTGAGCGCCGCGCAGGCGGACATGCTGCACAAGAAGGCGGTCCAGGAGAAGACCGCCTTCATCGACGCTGTGCTCGCCAGCGGCGCGATCGAGCCGCGCGCGCTGGCCGCCTTCTGCGCCGAGACCTTCGGCTATCCGCTGTTCGACCTGTCGGCGTTCGCGCCGGAGTTCTTGCCCCCCAGCGCCATCGACGCCAGGCTGATGCAGGCCCAGCGCGTGATCGCGCTGGCCAAGCGCGGCAACAAGCTGTCGGTCGCGCTGTCCGACCCGACCAATACCCAGGCCCTCGACCAGATCAAGTTCCAGAGCGAGGCGACGGTCGAGCCGGTGATCGTGCCGCACGACGCGCTATTGAATCTGCTGGCCGCGATCGCCAAGGGCGCCGAACAGGATTTGAGCGAGCTGGCCGGCGACGACGCCGAGATCGAATTCGCCGAAGAAGACAAGCAGTCGGCAACGCCGACCGAGGCCGCCAGCGACGTCGAGGACGCGCCGATCGTGCGCTTCCTGAACAAGATCCTGATGGACGCTGTACAGACGGGCGCGTCGGACATCCACTTCGAGCCCTACGAAAAGTATTACCGGATCCGCCTGCGGGTCGACGGCGTGCTGCGCGACCACGCCTCGCCGCCGCTGTCGATCCGCGAAAAACTGGTGTCGCGCATCAAGGTGCTGGCGCGGCTGGACATCGCCGAAAAGCGGGTGCCGCAGGACGGCCGGATGCGGCTGATCCTGTCGGCCACGCGCGCCATCGATTTCCGTGTCAGCACCTTACCCACGCTGTTCGGCGAAAAGACCGTGATGCGTATCCTGGACGCGACCCAGGCCCAGATGGGCATCGACGCGCTCGGCTACGACCCGGACCAGAAGGCGTTGTTGCTGGACGCGATCGCCCGTCCCTACGGCATGGTGCTCGTGACGGGCCCGACCGGCTCGGGCAAGACCGTGTCGCTGTACAGCTGCCTGAATCTACTGAACAAGCCAGGAATTAATATTTCGACCGCGGAAGACCCGGCCGAGATCAACCTGCCGGGCGTGAACCAGGTCAATGTCAACGAAAAGGCCGGCCTGACCTTCCCGGTGGCGCTGAAATCCTTCCTGCGCCAGGATCCCGACATCATCATGGTCGGCGAGATTCGCGACCTGGAAACCGCCGACATCGCGATCAAGGCCGCCCAGACCGGCCACATGGTGTTCTCGACCCTGCACACCAACGATGCGCCGTCGACCCTGACGCGCCTGATGAATATGGGCGTGGCGCCGTTCAATATCGCCTCGTCGGTGATCCTGATCACGGCCCAGCGCCTGGCGCGGCGCCTGTGCGGCTGCAAGCAGCCGCTCGAGACCAGCCGCGAGGCCCTGCTGGCCGCCGGCTACCGCGAGAGCGACCTGGACGGCGACTGGCGGCCGTATGGCCCGGTCGGCTGCGACCGCTGCCTGGGTTCGGGCTACAAGGGGCGGGTCGGCATCTACCAGATCATGCCGATATCCCCTAGTATCGAGGCACTGATCCTGGCCAATGGCAATTCCATGGAAATCGCGGCCCAGGCCGAGAAGGAAGGCGTCAACTCCTTGCGCCGCTCGGGCCTGCTGAAAGTGAAACAGGGGCTGACCAGCGTTGAAGAAGTGCTTGGCTGCACCAACGAATAAGACCGCAGTCAAACTGCAAACAGGAACACGAATACATGGCAACTTCCCACCAACCAAAGAGCCGCGGCGCGCAGGTCAAGGAGAACGTGTACGCCTGGGAAGGCAAGGACAAGACAGGCCGCGTCGTGCGCGGCGAAGTGCGCGCCGGCGGCGAGGCGATCGTCAACGTGACCCTGCGCCGCCAGGGCATCATGGTGACCAAGGTCAAGAAGAAGGTCTACCGCAGCGGGCGCAAGATCACGGACAAGGACCTGACCATGTTTACGCGCCAGCTCGCGACCATGATGAAGGCCGGCGTGCCGCTGCTGCAATCGTTCGACATCGTCGGCAAGGGCCACAGCAACCCGTCGATGGCCAAGCTGATCCAGGATCTGCGCAACGACGTCGAGACCGGCACCAGCCTCAACCGCGCCTTTCGCAAGTTCCCACTGTACTTCGATCCGCTGTTCTGCAACCTGGTCGGCGCCGGCGAACAGGCCGGCATCCTGGAAGACCTGCTCACACGCCTGGCGATCTACAAGGAAAAGACGCTAGCGCTCAAGGGCAAGATCAAGTCGGCCCTGACCTATCCGATCGCGATCCTGGCGGTGGCCCTGATCGTCACCGCCGTGATCATGATCTGGGTGGTGCCGGCCTTCAAGCAGGTGTTCGCGAGCTTCGGCGCCGACCTGCCGACCCCGACCGTGGTGGTGATGGCGATCTCGGACTTCGTGGTGGCATGGTGGTACGTCATCTTCGGCTCGCTGTTCGCCGGGCTGTACCTGTTCTTCCAGGCTTGGCGCCGCTCGCTCAGGATGCAGCAGGTGATGGACCGCCTGCTGCTGCGCCTGCCTATCTTCGGCAGCGTGATCCGCAAGGCCACCATCGCGCGCTGGACCCGCACCCTGGCCACGATGTTCGCGGCCGGCGTGCCGCTGGTGGAAGCGCTCGACTCGGTCGGCGGGGCGTCGGGCAATGCGGTCTACCTGGAAGCCACGCGCAAGATCCAGAACGAGGTCAGCACGGGCACCAGCCTGACCGCCTCGATGCAGAATGCGGACGTGTTCCCGAACCTCGTGATCCAGATGGTGCAGATCGGCGAAGAGTCGGGGTCGCTCGATGCGATGCTGGGCAAGGTGGCGGATTTCTTCGAGGATGAAGTCGATGAGGCGGTAGCGGCGCTGTCGTCGTTGATGGAGCCGCTCATCATGGTGATTCTTGGGGTGTTGATTGGCGGGTTGGTGATTGCGATGTATTTGCCGATCTTCAAGCTGGGTTCGGTGGTGTAATCCATGAGCAAGTTCGACAATCACTCTGTTTTCATTCAGCAAGCTTGGAGAGCCCCCTCTGGGCCTGTTTGCGCCAGATCATGGTGCTTCGGCACGCGGGGCTTAACGTAAAGTTAGACAAACTCTACTAACTAGGTATATGGCAAATGATCTTTGGACTATTTTCCTGAGCCTCGTTGCCTCCTTCATATATGCTGGCCTCGTCTGGCTTTGGAAGCAACGGACTAGTCGCCCAGCGCCTACTCCTCCCCCCTCGCGTCCCGCGATTTCGCGGGACGAATCTTCGTCCAACCACCGGCGATAAAACCGCGAAGCACTGGAAGGCGGGGCACGTAAGTTCATTTTTTATTGCACTACATTCCTCGCGCTTTACCTATCGATCATGATGCCTCCGTTATTCAAGGCATTATTTACGAATAACGAACTGCTGCTCAGTCAAGCGAGATTCATCGGAGATTCTTTACCTAATATCTCAGTAAGCAAAAGTTATCTTCAAGCCTCTTTCTTCTTGTTTGCAGCGGCACTCTATTTACCCTTGCTTCTTCTTGCGGAAACGATCACTTCTCTTCTCGATCCGATCGCCGATTCCTTCGTGCCAGTCACGGAAAGGATCTGGTCTGCAATGACAATGATCGTTTTCCTTCTGCTCTGCGTCCCTATCGCGGGAACCTCCGTTTTTCTTTTCTACGAAAAGAGCTTTGCAGACTCACTCATCACAGTGCTGCTCGTGATCTTCCTTGCTTTTACCCTCTCTCAAGCGCAGGAGAGAAGACGGTAACGAGCCGGTGTCCTCGCTGCACTTACGAGTCAACAAGACCTGCGCACATAGGGCTATTGACCGCTGCCTCGACGATCAAGGATTCATCTTTGTCAACAAAGTAAGTTCCTTTAACGCAAAGCACCTCGAATACCTTGCACCAGCCATTCCACTGTTGCCCGCAGCAACATGCTTCCAGTCGCCCAAGGCCGCTGCCGGTCCAATCCCCTCCTTCCCATCCGCTGTGGCAAGAAGAATCGCCCGAACGTCGACAGCCCGCTGCCGCGCATGACCCAGAAACACCCGCCAGCATATGTCGTATCGAACCCATCCTCCGCCCGCAGCAGGTAGAGCGCCGTCCCCGAACACATCGCCACATCGGCGGGCGCATCGCGCGCCAGCAATCGCAGGCCGCGCAGGTAGGACAACTCGAGCGTCTGCCGCAGATCGGGCAACGCGAGCACCAGCGGCCGCAGCAGGCGCAAGCGCTCCAGCAGCCGCGGCAAGCCGTGCAACCGCTCCCCCGCCCGCTCGCGATACCTGAGAAAAGCGTCCTTCAACTCCGCCACCGTCGCCCGGGCCGGTCGCGCCAGCGGCTCGGGCCGGTCGCGCCAGCAGCGCATCCAGTGCGCCAGCGCCTGCTCGTGCCGGGCCGCCAGGCTGGCCGGGCTGTCGAATTCGAGGTCGAAGCGCGCGCCCGGCTGTAAGAAACGGATGAGGCCGCGCTGCGCTTCCAGCCGCGGCGCCTCCAGCACGCCCAGCGGCGTGCGGCGGCCGTGGTTGAGCCAGGCATTGTCGACCCGGCTGAAGCGGGCAAAGGACGCGACCGGCACGATCAGACGCGGCCTGAAGGTCTCGGCCTGCAAGGCAAGGCGTTCGATGCCCTGCTCGGCCGCCGCTTCGCGCCGGGAAAAATTGTCGGGATTGCCGCACCAGGCCATGTCGGCGAAGCCCGTCAACAACACATCGACGCGGTCATTGGCCTTGCGCAGGCGCTCGGCGGCGGCGCGGCAGGCGGCATGGGTGGCGAGCGCGCGCTCGCCCAGGTGCAGCAGCGTGCGCCGGCCGCAGCGGACCAGGCAATACGAGTCGCCTTCGCCGTTGGAAAACGCCGTCAGGCGCAGGTCGCGCGCCAGGGTGCGCGGCTGCCCGTCGCGGCACTCGGCCATGGCGAAGCGGTTGCGCCGCAGTTCGCCCTGCAGGCGCCAGTCGCGACCCTGGCGATACAGGAAGGTGGCGATGCCGCGGAATTCGGCGCGAAAGCGGCGCAGGAAAGGCGCCGACATGCGGTCGGGCTGGGCGCGCGAACACCAGATAAACACCGGCAAGCCGCTCGCATTCAGCTCGGCGATCAGCCTGGCGGTACTGGTGGAACGGTCGAGCAGGCTCCACGCATCGTTCAGCACCGTGCCGTCCAGCCAAGGGTCGGCCAGCAGCAGCGCATGGTCGGTGCGCAGCAGGAAGCCGGCGTGGTTCAGGAAGATGAAGGTCGGACTCGGCATGGCGGCATGGCGGGGATAGGCTCGGCTTCAGCCTATCGCCACGCAGCGCGCCATCCATGAGGCACCGCAACTGTGTTGCGATGCCGTTCACGCAGGCTCAGACCGGAATTGCCTCGAGCAAGAGCGCCTGCTCAAACCCGATCTTGAGCTTGTTGCTGGCCGCGCTCACTTCGCCCAGATCGCGGTCTTCCACATAGTCGCGCACGCGGTAGCGGCCTTCCTTCAAGCCGCGCAGTTCGACCTGGCCCGACCATTCCTTCGCATAGAAGGCAAAGTACAGCCGGCCATCCTTTTCGACGGCATGGGTTTCCGGCTTGTCGAAGCCGATGTCGTACAGTTCCCCGCGATACTGGCCCTTGGGCAGCATCTTGTCCTTGTAGATGCCGATCCACTTGCGCCACTTCGCTTCCTTGACCGCCGTGAGCAGGTAGCTGTCCTTCGGCTTCGGGTCTTCGGGCCAGGTGAACTTGGTCGAGACCACCGCGCCGATGCCCACCGACGACGCGAAATCGTCGCCGCCATCGCTCAGTTCGACGTGGTCGCCGGCATACGCCGCGGTCGGCCCCATCAGCGCTTTCAGGGTCTTGCCCTTGTGCCGCACCTGCCACGAGGACAGCGGGTCGGACGACGGCGCCTGATTGGTGTAGGGCAGCGTATGGAAGGCATACGAGGTGCCGCAGGGACAGAACTCGACCACCGCCTTGGGATTGATCTCGCGCGCGGTGTCGTACACCATCTTCCAGTAGTCCTGCAGTTTTTCGAAGGACTCTTCCGGACGCGCGTGATTGTGCGCCGGATTGTAGCATGGCGCTACGCCGTTCAGGTGCTGGCCGTCGAGCTTCAGGCCCTCGTAGCCCCACTCGCCGATGATCTTGCGCACCAGCGCGCGGGTCTGCTCGATCACCGGTTCATAGGCCGGGCACAGGGTCAGGGCGTTCCACCAGGTGACGAATTGCGGCGCGCCGTTCTCGTCCAGCAGCAGCTGGTCGGTCTGCTGGTGCAGCAGGTCGGTGCCCGGATCGGCCGCCAGCGGCGCCAGCCACAAACGCGCCTTCAGGCCGGCGCCGTGGATGTCGTCCACCAGCTTCTTCATGTCTTCTTCGCCGCGCGCGAACTTCTTGCGGTCGATCTTCCAGTCGCCTTCATTGGTCTGCCAGCCATCGTCCAGCACCGCCCATTCCAGGCCCAGTTCCTTGGCCTTGGCCAGGGTGCCGGTCATCAGGGGGATCGTGAAGTCGCGCTCATAGCCCCAGGCGCACCAGATCGGCTCGTACGATTCATCGCCCGCCTGCGGCGCCGCCAGGCCACGCTCGGCCATCACCAGGCGGTAGCGGTCCAGGGCCGCGAAGTAGTCGCCCGTGTGCACGGTGACGAAGGTGTCCAGGGTGGTCAGCTCCTGGCCCGGTTGCAGCACCACCGCTTGCTCGAACTCGATCGCCAGCGCGGCGCCGGCCTTTACTTGTTGCACCGGCAGCGCCACCAGGCGCGGCACGGTGTCGAGATGGCCCACGGCGATGCCGTGTTCGGGCTGCCAGACGTCGGCCACCGGCGTGCCGCCGCCATAGTCGGACGAGTTCATGCCCATGAAGTTGCGCTGCTCGAAGCCGTCCTTGAGCGGCTGCACCCAGTCGCGGCGGTCGGCGTGCGACGAACCCGAGAAGGTCCAGAAGCCGCGCCCTGGCGCGCGCTTCGCCGGCAGCAGCGTATAGCCGTTGTTCGACCAGGCCTCGACCGGCAGCGCGGTCTGGCCATTGTTACGGTAGCTCACGCGCAGCAGGGCCAGGCCCGGGTGGCGTTCATAGAAGGTGACCAGCACGGTTTTTTCCACGCCGTCCTTCGACGCACCGGTCAGGCGATGGCGCACGCCCGCGCCGTGCGGGCCGTCGACGCGGTCGACCGCCTGCGCGCCAAGCGCGAAGCTGTCGATCCAGCGCCCGCCCGTCACGCGCAGCCGTTCGCTGGCGTGAAAGCCCGTGACCGCGACCGTCGCGCCGCCCTGGCGCGCCAGCAGGCGGCTACGCATCTGGCCGTCGAATTCGAGTCCCAGGGCGGCGTCGCCGATGCGCGCCACGTTTTTACCCTGAGGCGCAGCCACCGCCACGCCGGCGCCGGCGCCCATGCCGCTTGCCACGGCCGATCCGGCCAGCCACTGCAACAGGGTGCGGCGACGCTCGCTATGCACTTCGGTCATCTTGTCTCCTTGCTTGTGAGGTACAACACAGCCGGCGCCGGCCGGCCGAGCCGCCCTACACCAGCACCACTTGCGCGCCGCGCGAGCGCAGCGCCTCGACCATCTCCGCCGGCACGCCGGCATCGGTGATGATCTGGTCGATCTGTTCGATCGTCGCGATCATGGACAGGCTGCGCCGTCCGATCTTCGACGAATCGCCCACCGCCACTACGCGGCGCGCGATGCCCAGCATGCGCGAATTCAGGCGCGCTTCGAGCAGGTGCGGCGTCATCACGCCGATCTCCGGATCCAGGCCATCGAAGCCCAGGAACAGGATGTCGGCATGCAGGCCTTCCAGCCCCTGCTCGGCCTGCGGGCCGCCCAGCGAATACGAGCTGGGACGCAGCACCCCGCCGAGCATGATCAGCGTCACGTGCGGCGCGCCGGCCAGCAGCACGGCGATGTTGAGCGCATTGGTGATCACGTTCACCGACTGCAGCTTCAGGCCGCGGATCTGCTTGGCGATTTCGGCGGTCGTCGTGCCCGAGTCGAGCACGATGGTCTGCCCTTCCCCGATCAGCTTGACCGCTTCTTCCGCGATGCGGACCTTCTCGGCGCGGTGCAGCGACTGCTTGACGCCGATCGGCAAGTCCTCGTCGGCGCGCTGGGCCAGGGCCCCGCCGCGGGTGCGCACCACCGCGCCGATCTCGGCCAGCACGTTCAGGTCGGCGCGCACCGTCACCAGCGAGATGCCGAACATCTCGGACAGCTCGGCCACCGTCACCCGCCCGCGCTCGGCCACCATTTCGCGGATCTTGCGGCGCCGTTCGGCCACCAGCAGATCCTGATCGGGCAGCGCTTCCGGGGGCTTGCCTTCGTTACCGTTCGAAACTTTCGTTTCTGTTTTTTTTGCCTGCTTCATTTTCATCCCTCCGCGCCGGTTCGCCGCCGCGGTTCCGTTATATACGTGATCGTTGCTTCATTAACGGATTGATGATACAGGATGAAAATGCAAGAAACGAAAGTTCAGACTATTTTTTACTCCCCATCTCACTTACGTAGGAAGCCCGGTAGGAAGCCCGGTATGAAGCCACCATGATCATGCCTTCCAGGCGCCCGGGAACACGCGCTCGGCGTTCTGGCGGAACAGCTTGTCGGCCACCGCTTTCGGCAGCGCCAGGCCGCGCACCACGCCGTCCAGGTCCGGCGTGGTGAGTTCGTCGTCGGTATTGAAGTAGCGCCAGTCGCGCCGCCACACGCCATCCAGGTCGGTCACGAAGTCGGCCTGGCTCTGCTGTGCCGACTGGGCCAGGTCGGAGCCGTACATCAGGCGGTCCTGATAGGTGATGAAGAACTGGCGCACCCGCTCGCGGTCGCGCTGCGACTGGTACTGGATCTGGCCGATGCGCGCCGCGATGTCCACATTGGCCGTCGGATTGCGGTCCAGGAAGCGCGCCAGCTCGTCCACATTCCACTCCAGCGAGGCCATGTGCACGCCGACGAAGCGCAGGCGTGGATGGCTGGCCAGCAGGCGGTCGCGCGCGCCCATCTGGTCTTCGTAACTCGGCATCTTCGGCTGCTTGTACATGTGGTACTGCGGGTGGTTCTTGAAGTATTCGCGGTCGTTCTTGGTCGTCATCTTCTCGAGCGGCAGCCAGCAGTTGTGCGGCTCGCCCTGGTGCCCGACCAGCAGCACGTCGCGCTCTTCAAAGGCGTCGAACAGCGGCTTGATGCGGGCGTCGTCGACCATCACCAGCTTGCCCTGTGCATCGCGCTCCGACATGCCGATGTTCTTCCACACCTTGACGCCCACCGCGCCATCCTGCAGCGCGGCATCCAGCCGGTGCAGGGTCGCCGGGATCCAGGCCGGCCGCATGAGGTTATCGGCGCTGAAGCTGGCGATCCAGCCGACGGTGGCCGGATGCTCGTGGTGCAGCTTGCTGGCCACGCGTTGCTGCTGCTCCAGCGCCGGGAACACCGGATAGTCGACGTTGATCGTCAGCGCGCGGAAGTTGGCCTTGCGCGCCAGCTCCAGGAACGGGCCTTGCTCGAGGCCGTGCAAGTGCAGGTGGGCGTCGATCTTGGCGACGCTCTCGTAATCCTGCATGGTGTAGCTGTCGGCAGCCAGCGCGCCGATCGGCGACGCCAGCGCGGCAAGGAGGATGGTGCAAAGAAGGCGGATGCGCATGTGTGCTCCTGTCTATCGGGTCTGGGAGGCGAGGCGCTCCAGCGCGGCCTCGCTCAATGGCTGCCTGGCGCTGCGGGCGGCATACAGGGCGGCGCCGAGCACCGGCGCCAGCCGCGGCGCCTGCAGGCGATAGGGCCTGGCGCAGGCGGCCAGCGCCTGCTCGAATGGCGCGCGCAGCAGGCTGCCGTCGCCGAACATCCCGCCCGTGTAAGAGACTGCCAGCGGCAAGTCTGGATCGACGTCGAGCCGGTCGCGCACCGCGTCAACCATCGCTGCCAGTTCGCGCGCCGCGTCGACGAAGACGGCGCGCGCCTGCTCGTCGCCCAGGGCCACCGCCTCGGACACCAGGCGCGCCAGCTGGGCGATGCGGCTGCGATCGCCGCCAAGCTCGCCGTACACCACGGCGCACAGGTCGAGATCGTCCTCCAGCGCCAGCCGCTCGCGCATCAGGCCGTACAGGGCGCCCTTGGGCGCGCGGCCGTCGCTCATGCGCGAGAACAGGGTCAGGCCGGCGCGCGCGATCCAGTGGGCCGAACCCTCGTCGCTGAACAGCTCTCCCCAGCCGCCGGCGCGCGCCTGGCGGCCGGCGACTTCGCCATAGGCCATCGAGCCGGTGCCGGCGATCACGCTGATGCCGTCCATGCAGGCCAGCGAACCGGCCCAGCTGCACACCATGTCGTTGCCGCACAGGGTGCGCTCGGGGCCGAAGATGGCGCCAGCCGCCGCATCGAGCTCGCGCTGGGCCGCGCGGTCCTCGCCATAGGCCGGCAGGCCGAAGAAGGCGTAGGTGACCGTGCCGCCATCGACGCCGGCTGTGGACAAGAGCGCCTGCACGCCGCGCTGCAGGGTCGCCGCCACGGCGGGCATGCCGTGGTCGACGTGGTAGGTGCTGCCTTCTTCATGGCGCGCCAGCACGCTGCCGTGCGCGTCGATCAGCGCGAACGCGGTCTTGGTGCCGCCGCCGTCAACGCCGAGGAACATGGGTGGCCTCGTTATCGACGGGAGAAGCAAATGGATAGATGGTCACGCCGCGCACCACCCGGTTGACGGTGCCGGACATGCTCGGCGTGTCCGGACGCACGCCCATCGACAGCGAGCGCAGGAAGGCGAAGCACTGGCAGAACACGATGTAGGGAAGCGCGAGTTCAAGGTCTTGCACAGCGTCCGCCCCCGTGAACACGAAGGTATCGTCGTCAGGCGTCGCATCGCCCTGGGCGCTGAGTGCCAGCACGCGGCCGGCGCGGCGGTCGCCGCGCAGCTCGCGCAGCAGGTCGAGATCGTAGCGGCGCGCCTGCGGATCGTTCGACAGCAGCACCACCACCAGGGTCCGGTCGTCGACAATGGTCTTGGGACCGTGGCGGAAGCCCAGTGGCGAATCGTGGAGCGCCACCACCTGGCCGTCGGTCAACTCCAGCAGCTTGAGCGAGGCTTCGCGCGCCAGGCCGCGCAGCTCGTTGCTGCCCAGGTAGACCACGCGCTTGAAGTCCTGCGCCACCAGCTGGGTCAGGAGCGGCAGCGCGCGCTCGCCTACCTGCGTCGCCGCCGGCGCTATACGAGCTCCAACGTCAGGCGCCAGCACCCGGAACGCCAGCGCCGCGGCCAGCAGCATCGAGGTGAAGCTGGTCGTCATCGCGAAGCCGCGGTCGTGGGTGGCGTCGGGCAGCAGGATCGCCAGCGCATTGGCGCGGTCCTGGGTCATGCGGTACAGCTGTCCTTCTTCATTGCAGGTGATCACCAGGTGGTAGACGTCGTCCACCAGCTGGTCGGCCAGCTGCACCGCCGCCACGCTTTCCGGGCTGCTGCCGGAACGGCCGAACGACACCACCAGGGTTGGCACACTGCGCTGGAAATAGCGGTCCGGGCCCGACACCAGGTCGGTGGTCGGCACGGCCTCGGCGCGCCGGCCCTGGCGCAACAGGCCGGGCGCCAGGCACTCGCCGATGAAGGCCGAGGTGCCGGCGCCGGCCATCACGATGCGCAACTCCGGGCGCGCCAGCAGCGGCGCCAGGAAGGCGTCGATCTGCGCGCGCTGCGCGCTCACCAGCGCATCGATCTGCGGCCACACGGCCGGCTGCTGCGCGATCTCGCGCGCCGTCACGCCGCCGCCCAGCGCATCGAGGCGGGCCAGATCCTGTCCAAATAATTCACTGCCGCCTTGCACGGCATCCTGTACTGCTTGCATGTTCACTGCTCCCTAGGTTCGGCGCCCGGCTGGCAGGCGCGCATATACTGGCGCAGCACGCGGGCTACCCCTTCTTTCAATAGCGCGAGCGGTGCGTTGCGCACCCGGCCCTCGCGCACGGCTTCGTAATGGAATGGCAGGTACTGGCTCAGCAAGGTGAGCGGCGCCGGCTGGCGTTCCAGGTTCGCGACCAGCGCCGCCTGCGCGGCCTGGATGCGCGGATGCGGCCAGTAGTAGCGGATCCGGTCGGAGAGGCTGTACTGCTGGTCGAACAGCAGGTTGCCGGCGTCGTGGTAGTACTTGCGCCAGTAGTCCGGCTCGGCGCGCATCACGTCCAGCACCACTTCCTTGAAGCCGCTATTGCCTGCAACGTTCATCTCGGCTTCGATATCGGCCAGCGCCCACAAGGTCTCGCGCAGCGCGAAGGTCAGGCCGGGGCCGACCTTCAATATGGCGAAGTGGTCGCGCACCAGCGCCTGCAGCAGGCCGGGCGTCTGGTAGTCGGTCGAGTGGGCCTCGAACACCATGGTCGGCTCGCCCTCGATGAAACGGCTCAGCGCCTGCGCCTTTTCCGGGCGGTAGTCGATCACCTTGTGGTGGTCGAATTCCACGCCCGGCTGCACCACCAGGCCGATCACGCGCGGCCACGCGGCGTCCAGGCCGGCCGCACCGAATGCAGCCCGGTGAGCGGCGATGGTCAGCGCCGCCGCTTCCGGTGTGGTCACGGCCAGTTCGGCCAGCTCTTCGTGGGCGCCGCCCGGCACCGGCACCTCGGTGCCGACGATATACACCGG
This sequence comes from Massilia sp. Soil_C_3, assembly GCF_057657035.1. NCBI lineage: Bacteria > Pseudomonadati > Pseudomonadota > Betaproteobacteria > Burkholderiales > Oxalobacteraceae > Massilia > Massilia sp. Soil_C_3. The sequence goes on along the minus strand of NZ_JBDGJG010000001.1, from coordinate 336,805 downwards.
CGCTTCGCCGCCCGCGCGCTGCCAGGCGCGCTCGGCCACTACGGCCAGGCGCGCGGCGCGTTCGGCCACGACTTCGTCCGGCAGCGGCACCGGATCGCCCGCGCACGACATCGAGCAATCGAGGTGGATCTTGCGGAAACCCGCGGCCACATACTGGTCGATCAGCACCTCGGACTTGGCCATCGCGCTGGCGGCGGGCTCGCCCTGCCAGCAGTTCGGCCCCAGGTGGTCGCCCCCCAGAAGGATGCGCCCGCGTGGAAAGCCCACCTTGTCGGCGATGCCGAACACGAAGTCACGGAAGGCGGTGGGCGTCATGCCGGTATAGCCGCCGTCCTGGTTGACCTGGTTCGAGGTGGCCTCGATCAGCACCGGACCTTCGGCGTCCAGGCCGGTTTCGAAGGCGGCCTCGATCACCAGCGGGTGCGCCGAACACACTGAATGGATGCCCGCGGGCTGGCCCGCGTGATGGCGTTGGACGAGGTCGAGAAGCACTTGCATTGTGGTTGACTCCAGATAGAGGGACTTCAGGCGGCGCTGGGTTCGTCGGGCTGCAACGCCAGGAACAGCGCCGCCGCGAGCGACAGGCCGATGCCGGCCAGTTTGAAACCGTTCGGCAGGGTCGCCGCCATCGCCACCGAAATGATGGTGGTCAGGAGCGGCGCGCCGGCATTGACCAGGGGCGACACCACCAGCGCCTTGCCATGCCGGAAGGCGTACACCAGGGTCAGCGCGCCGACGGCATTGAGCACCTGCGTGATCGCGGCCAGCCATGGTCCATCCAGGCCATAGTTGATCGGCTGCGAGAAGTCGGTCATGAGCAGCGCGACCGGAATGAAAGCCAGTGCGCTGACGGTCATGTAGAAGAAGATGCTTTCGGCATCCATGATGGCGTTGGCGCGCTTGATGAAGTAGGCCTGCAGGCCCCAGGCCACCAGCACGCCCAGCGCCAGCACGAACCACCAGCCATAGGCCACGCCGCCCTGTTCGGGCGCGTAGTCGAACAGCGGCAGCGCGCACAGCGCCAGCACGATGCCGGCCACGCCCATGGCGCCGGTGCGTTCGCGCAGGAAGGCATACGACAGGGCGATCGTGATCACCGGCGACAGCGAGATCAGGGGGAAGATCAGGTAAGTGGGACCTTCCTTGACCGCGTGGAACAGAATCATCTGTCCACCGGCGCCCAGGAGGCCGATGGCCAGGCCATGGGCAACCGCAGGGCCGTCGCGCCGCACGCGCCAGTCGATGCGCGCCAGTGCGAACAGCGCCGGTGGAATCATGGTCAGCGCCCACACCGCATACACCAGTGTCTCGGGAAAGCCGTTCTGCACCGGACGCCCGGCGAAGGCGCCCCACGCGCCCCACAGCAGGGTGGTCACCAGGGCGTAGCCAAGCCAGTGGGTTTTCATCGTCGTCGTCCTCCTTAGGTTCTTCGTTATAAGTAGATAGTAATGGAAGGCTTTCGAAATATCAAATAACTTTCGAAAACTTTCGATTTAATGAATAACCGTATGATTTTTGCGATGCAGCAGCGTAAGGCGAACGTCTTCGCCAAATGCGAAGAAAACCCCTACAATGAGGTTGATGTAAGGAATCACTCTGCGGCAGGCCGCCGGTAGCCGGATGGCGCCGCCTTTTCGTCTCGGACCGGATCGACATGCCCCTGGAATCGTTGTTGTTTGCGCCCCCTGCCCTGCTGGGCCCCACCCTCGTGGCCGCCTTGCTGGGCCTCTTGGTCGGCAGCTTCCTGAACGTGGTCATCTACCGCATCCCCAAGATGATGCAGCGCGAGTCCGACAACTACGTGGCGCAGGAAAGCGGCAAGGAGCCGCCGCATACCGACCGCTTCAACCTGATGGCGCCGCGCTCGGCCTGCCCCTGCTGCGGCCACCAGATCACGGCCATCGAAAACATCCCCGTCGTCAGCTGGCTCGCCCTGGGCGGCAAGTGCCGCAAGTGCAAGACGCGCATCTCGGCGCGCTATCCGGCGATCGAACTGTTCACCGCCATCGTCTCGGGCCTGCTGGTGTGGACCTTCGGCAGCGGTGCCGCCGGCATGGGCAGCCTGCTGTTCGCCTGGCTGCTGATCGCGATGACCTTCATCGACTTCGACACCCAGCTGCTGCCGGACGACCTGACCTATCCGCTGCTGTGGGCGGGCCTGCTCATCAACATCAATGCCACCTTCGTGCCGCTGCAGGATGCCGTGATCGGCGCCGCAGCCGGCTACCTGGTGCTGTGGGCCGTGTATTGGGTCTTCAAGCTCGCTACCGGCAAGGAGGGCATGGGATATGGCGACTTCAAGCTGCTGGCGGCGCTCGGCGCCTGGCTGGGCTGGACCGCCCTGCCGACCATCATCCTGCTGTCCTCGGTGGTGGGGGCGGTCGTCGGCATCAGCCTGATCGTGTTCGCCAAACGCGGCCGCGACAAGCCGATCCCCTTCGGCCCCTACCTGGCGGCGGCCGGCCTGATCGCCATGCTGTATGGCGAGCAGCTGGGCCGTTTCAGCGCCGGCCTGCTGGGCGGCGCATGAACACGGCGCGCGGCGCGGCGTTCTCGGTCGGCCTCACCGGCGGCATCGGCTGCGGCAAGAGCACCGTGGCCGAGCTGTTTGCCGGACTGGGCGCCACCATCGTCGACACCGACGCCATCGCCCATTCCCTGACCGCCCCGCACGGCGCGGCGATGCCGGCCATCCTGGCCGAATTCGGACCCGACTTCGCCACGCCGGAGGGCGCCCTGGACCGCGCGCGCATGCGCAGCCTGGTGTTTGCCGATGCCGGGGCGCGCGGCCGGCTGGAAGCGATCCTGCATCCGCGCATCCGCGACGCCACCGCGGCGGCGGCGGCCATCGCCACTGGCCCTTACGTGATCTATGCGGTGCCGCTCCTGATCGAATCGGGCACCTGGAGCGAGCGGGTGTCGCGCGTGCTGGCCGTGGACTGCTCGGAAGACACCCAGGTCGCGCGTGTCATGCAGCGCAGCAGCCTGTCCGCCGACCAGGTGCGCGCCATCATGGCGACCCAGGTTACGCGGGCCCAGCGCCTGGCCGCGGCCGACGACGTGATCGACAACGACGATGGCCTGGAAGCCCTGTTCCCCCAGGTAAAACGCTTGCACGAGCGGTATCTGTCATTGAGTATGTAACAAGATTGATGCAGTGTTTGTAATTTTGCTTCGTATGGTTCAGAATCACCAAGTTGCTCCCCAGCCTACATTCAGAGGAATGTCATTTTGATCGTCTACGAATACCCTTTCAACGAGAGGATTCGCACGTTGTTGCGGCTGGAGGACCTGTACGAGAAGTTCAAGTTCTTCGTGCAGCAGGAACACCCGATGCAGCACCATGTCGCCCTCGCGACGATCTTCGACATGCTGGAAGTGGCCGGCCGCGCCGATCTGAAGTCGGACCTGCTGCAGGAGCTCGAACGGCAGAAGCAATCGCTGCTGGCCTACCGCAGCAATCCCGCGGTCGCGGCCGACACGCTCGACGCCGTCCTGGCAGAACTCGACAAAGCCAGCAGCGCGCTGGTGACCAGCCAGGGCAAGACCGGCCAGAACGTGCGCGAAAACGAATGGCTGATGAGCATCCGCGGCCGCACCATCATCCCGGGCGGCGCCTGCGAATTCGATCTGCCCTCCTACTACGCCTGGCAAAAGCGCCCGGCCGAGCAGCGCCATGCCGACATCATGGGCTGGTTCGGGCCGCTCGCCCCGCTGCTCGAGGCGCTGGCCCTGGTGCTGCGCCTGCTGCGCAATTCCGGCGCGCCGGTCAAGATGTTCGCCTCGGCGGGCAGCTACCAACAGATGTTACAGGGTAAAATCTACCAGATGCTGCGCTTGACCCTGGACGAATCGGCGGGAGCGATCCCCGAGATCTCGGCCAACAAGTACATGCTGTGGGTACGCTTCACCACCCAGGACGGCGATTGCAAGCCCAAGCCACTGGAAGAAGACGTGCCGTTCGACCTGACCCTCTGCAATTTCTGATTTTTGATTGGTAGTACCGATGACCGTCGTAGCCTGCCCCACTTGCGGCAAACAAGTCGAATGGATCGACACGAACAAGTTCCGCCCGTTCTGCTCCGAGCGTTGCAAGAAGATCGACCTGGGCGCCTGGGCCGAAGAGAAATTCGTGATCCCCGGCGCTGCGCCGGCGGATCCACTCGACGAACCGCCGCCCGAGCGCTGATTCACCACGTACGTCGTTCCCGCGGAGGCGGGAACCCAAGTCCTTCGCGCTGCCACTCCTTCAAACTACTCCGTAGCGCCGGCAAACTTGGGTTCCCGCCTGCGCGGGAACGACGAGGCGCTAGCGGCTGATCCCTGCCGGCACCACCACCGGCCTGTTGCGCCGCCCATAGCGGTCCATGAACAGCCCTTCCAGCCCGATCTCGGGCTGGCGTCCCGACAGGATATCGGCCAGCACCCGGCCCGACCCGCACGACATGGTCCAGCCCAGAGTGCCGTGCCCCGTGTTCAGGAACAGGTTGCGATACGGCGTCGGCCCGATCACCGGCGTGCCGTCCGGCGTCATCGGCCGCAGGCCGCACCAGAACGAAGCCTGGCGCACGTCGCCGCCGTCGGGGAACAGGTTCGTCACCGAATGTTCGAGCGTATCGCGCCGCGCCTGGTGCAGCCGCAGGTCGTAGCCGCACAGCTCCGCCGTGCCGCCGACGCGGATGCGGTCGCCCAGGCGCGTGATCGCCACCTTGTAGGTCTCGTCCATCACGGTCGATTCGGGCGCGCCCGACGCATCGGTGATCGGCACCGTGATCGAATAACCCTTCACCGGATAGACCGGGATGTGGATGCCGATCTGCCTGAGCATCAGCGGAGAGTAGCTGCCCAGCGCCAGCACGAAGGCCTCGGATTTCAGTTCGCCCTTGTCGGTGACGACGCCAACCACGCGGTCGCCCTCGACGTTCAGGCGCGCGATCTTGACCTCGTGCCGGAACTTGACGCCCAGGCCCTTGGCCAGCCCGGCCAGCGCCTGCGTAAACTTGAAGCAGTCGCCGGTCTCGTCGTTGGGCAGCAGCAGGCCGCCCAGGTAGTTGCCGGGCACGCGCGCCAGCGCCGGTTCGTACTGCGTGCAGCCTTGCCGGTCGAGCAGTTTATATGGCACGCCGGAACGCTCCAGCACCTCGGTATCGGTGTGCGCACCATCGAACTGCCTCTGGGTGCGAAACAGCTGCAGGGTGCCCTTGCTTCGCTCGTCGTAGGCGATGCCGGTATCAAGCCGCAGCTGGACCAGCACGTCGCGGCTGTACTCGGCCAGGCGCACCATGCGGCCCTTGTTGACCTGGTAGCTGCGGGTATTGCAGTTGGCCAGCATCTGCAGGATCCAGCGCCACTGCTGCGGATCCATCCTCGGCCGGATCACCAGGGGACTGTGCCGCATCGCCAGCCACCTGAGGGCTTTCAGCGGCACGCCGGGGCCGGCCCAGGGCGTGGCATAGCCGGGCGAGATCTCGCCGGCATTGCCGAAACTGGTCTCCATCCCGGCGCCCGGCTGGCGCTCGATCACGGTGACGTCATGCCCGGCCTTGGCCAGGAAATACGCCGATGCGGTTCCGATGACGCCACTGCCGAGGATGATGACCTTCACACGTTCTCCTTAAGATTGGCGGTCTGCGATTAATGTCCTGGATAGCGGACCCGGTCGAGCCATTCGAGCAGCGGGATGGTGGCCGGTAGCAGCGGGCTCACGCCGAAGGCGCCCTGCCAGGCGAAGGCCTGGTCTTCCAGGCTTTGCGGCTCCCCCAGCCACTCGCGGCAGATGTAGAAATACAGGCGCACGTGAGCGTGTTCGTACACGTGCTCGACGCAGCACCAGGCCTCGCCGCTCACCACCTGCACGCCCAGTTCTTCCATGAACTCGCGCTGCAGGGCGGCGAAGATGTCTTCGCCGGCTTCGACTTTCCCGCCCGGGAATTCCCAGTAGCCGGCATACGGCTTGCCGTCGGGACGCTGGCCGAGCAGCACGTCGCCGTCGGGCCGCATCAGGATGCCGACGGCAACGTCGACCGGGGCTTTATTGGTAGGTGTTTCAGTCATTCGATAATGCATCCGGCAGCTTGCCGGCATAGTCCTTCGCGAATTGCCAGGCCACGCGGCCCGAGCGCGAGCCGCGCTGCAAGGCCCACTGCAGGGCCTCCGGCCGCGCGGCCTCGATCTGTGGTTGCGTGCAGCCGAAGTCGGCCAGCCAGTGGCCGACGATGTCCAGGTAGTCGTCCTGCCGGAACGGGTAGAACGACAGCCACAGGCCAAAGCGCTCGGACAGCGATATCTTCTCTTCGACCGTCTCGCCCGGATGCAGGTCGCCATCCTCGCCATGGCGGTAGCTGGCGTTGTCCGACATTTTCTCGGGCATCAGGTGACGCCGATTCGAAGTGGCGTAGATCAGCACATTGTCCGACTGCGCCGTGATGCTGCCGTCGAGCGCCACCTTGAGCGCCTTGTAGCCCGCTTCGCCTTCTTCGAACGACAGGTCGTCGCAAAAGACCACGAAGCGCTCGGGCCGGCCGGCGACCAGGTCGATGATGTCCGGCAGGTCGGCCAGGTCGGCCTTGTCGACCTCGATCAGGCGCAGGCCCTGGTCGGCGAAGGCGTTCAGGCAGGCCTTGATCAGCGATGATTTACCGGTGCCGCGCGCGCCGGTCAGCAGGACGTTATTGGCCGGACGGCGCGCCACGAACTGGCGCGTGTTCTGTTCGATCTGGCGCTTCTGGGCAGCGATGTGGTGCAGGTCCTCGAGCTTGATGGTCGAGGCATGCAGCACCGGCTGCAGGTAGTTGCCGCCCCCGGCTGGACGCCGGCGCCAGCGGAAGGCGAAGCTGCGCTTCCAATCCGGCTCGCGCGCGGTAGCCGGCGGCAGCACCGCCTCCAGGCGCTCGAGCAGGCCTTCGGCGCGGCGCAGAAACTGATCCAGCGGCGTCATCGATCAGGAACGGTAGTCGGCGTTGATCGAAACGTAGTCGTGCGACAGGTCGCACGTCCAGACGGTGGCCGTGGCATCGCCGCGGGCCAGCTTGACGCGCACCGTGATCTCGGACTGCTTCATCACACGCTGGCCGTCTTCTTCCTTGTAATCCGGATTGCGGCCGCCTGCTTTCGCCACCCAGACGTCGTCCAGGTAGAGGTCGAGTTTGGTCACGTCGAGGTCGTCGACGCCGGCGTAGCCGACCGCGGCCAGGATGCGGCCCAGGTTCGGATCGGACGCGAAGAAGGCGGTCTTGACCAGCGGCGAGTGGGCGATCGCGTAGGCGATCTTGCGGCACTCTGCCACGTCATTGCCTTCGTCGACCGTGATGGTCATGAACTTGGTCGCGCCTTCGCCGTCGCGGATGATCTGCTGCGCCAGGTTGCGCGAGATGTCGGTGACGGCATCCTTGAGCGCTTCGTAGTCGGCGCCGCTGGCAGCGTCGATCGACAGGCCGCCCGTGCCGGTCGCGATCACGATGAAGGAATCGTTGGTCGAGGTGTCGCCGTCGATGGTGATGGCGTTGAACGAGTGGTCGGCCGCGTGTTTCACCAGTTCGTCCAGCACCGGCTGGGCGACCTTGGCGTCGATCGCCAGGTAGCCGAGCATGGTCGCCATATTCGGCTTGATCATGCCGGCGCCCTTGCTGATGCCGGTCATCGTCACGGCATGGCCGCCGATGGTGACGGTGCGCGAGGCGGCCTTCGGCTGGGTGTCGGTGGTCATGATCGCCTCGGCGGCGTTGAACCAGTTGTCCGCCTTCAGGCTCGTGGCGGCGGCAGGCAGGCCGGCCAGCAGCTTGGCCATCGGCAGCTGTTCCAGGATCACGCCGGTCGAGAATGGCAGCACCTGGCCGGCCTCGAGGCCCAGCAGTTTCGCAACCTCGGCGCAGGTGGCGTTGGCATTGGCCAGGCCCTGCTCGCCGGTGCCGGCATTGGCGTTACCCGTGTTGACCACCAGCGCGCGGATCGGCGCGCCGCCGTTCTTCACGGCCTCGAGGTTCGCCTTGCTCACCTGCACCGGCGCGGCGCAGAAGCGGTTCAGGGTGAACACGCCGGCGACGGTCGCGCCTTCGGCCAGCTTCATGATCAGGATGTCCTTGCGGTTCGGCTTCTTGATGCCGGCTTCGGCAAAGCCGATCTCGACACCGTTGACGGGCTTCAGGTCGGCGGCGACTGGCAGGGGGGAATTGACGGCCATGGTGATCTCGTTGGAAAAATTGTCGAATTCGTTATTGTAACGCCAGCGACCTGGCGATGCTGCGAGGTTTCTGCCGCACATCAATGCAAGCGGATGCATTTAGGAAAAACATGGCCGCGCATCCATGGGCAGGCTCGGCTCGACGTGCTGTCGGCGCGCGTGCTGGCGCAGGCAGCGCCGGCGTGAGCGCCCACTACCTGATGCGCTCGTCGGATGGACAAGGTGAAGGGCACGTGAACCATCCGGGGCAGACGCATACCGATCCTGGCGCGGGCTGGGATTGGGAACGCTACAGACGGATGGTGATGGACGAATGAAAACGGCCGGGTTACCCCGGCCGTTTCGCATGCTGGCTAGTGGCTGATTACGCCAGCTTGCCGTGGCACTGCTTGAACTTCTTGCCGCTGCCGCAAGGGCATGGATCGTTGCGGCCGACCTTCACGCCCATATAGCTGCTGTGGTCTTCGGCCGATACGGCCTCGCCTTCGCCGCTGCGGTTCGGGTTCGGATTGAGCAGTTCTTCCGGCGCCGCCGACGGGTTGAAGTCGGCGTGCTGGTAGTTGACGTTTTCCAGCTGCGCCGCCTGGGCCACCATCGCCGCCTCGGCCGCCTCGACTTCTTCGCGCGACTGGATGCGCACGGTCATCACGGTGCGGATCACTTCGTTCTTGATCAGGTCCAGCATGCTGCTGAACAGCTGGAACGCCTCGCGCTTGTATTCCTGCTTCGGGTTCTTCTGCGCATAGCCGCGCAGGTGGATGCCCTGGCGCAGGTGGTCCAGCGCCGCGAGGTGTTCGCGCCAGTGGGTGTCCACGCTCTGCAGCATGACGTTGCGCTCGAAGCCGCCGAACGATTCCTTGCCCACCACGCCGATCTTGGTGGCGTAGGCCGCGTCGGCCGCGGCCAGCACGCGCTCGAGGATGTCGTCGTCGTTCAGGTTCGGCTCGTCCTGCAGCATCTGCTGCAGCGGCACATCCAGGCTCCATTCGGACGACAGCGTGCTTTCCAGCGTCTTGACGTCCCACTGTTCCTCGACCGATTCGGCCGGCACGTAGTCGCGCACCAGGTCGGTGAACACGCCCACGCGCAGCGAGTTGATCATCTCGCTGATGTCGGTCGACTCCAGCAGTTCGTTACGCTGGGTGTAGATCACCTTGCGCTGGTCGTTGGCGACGTCGTCGTACTCGAGCAGTTGCTTGCGGATGTCGAAGTTGCGGGCTTCGACCTTGCGCTGGGCCGACTCGATCGAGCGCGACACGATGCCCGCCTCGATCGGTTCGCCTTCCGGCATCTTGAGGCGGTCCATGATGGCGCGCACGCGGTCGCCGGCGAAGATGCGCAGCAGCGCGTCGTCCAGGCACAGGTAGAAGCGCGAGGAACCCGGGTCGCCCTGGCGGCCCGAACGGCCGCGCAGCTGGTTGTCGACCCGGCGCGATTCGTGGCGCTCGGTGCCGATAATGTGCAGGCCGCCGGCATTGACCACGTGGTCGTGCAGCGATTGCCATTCGTCGCGCAGTTTCTGCGACTGGGCCGCCTTGTCGGCGTCCGACAGGTTGCCGTCGGCTTCGATCAGCTGGATCTGCTTGCCGACATTGCCGCCCAGGACGATGTCGGTACCGCGGCCGGCCATATTGGTGGCGATGGTGATCATCTTCGGACGGCCGGCCTGGGCGATGATCTCGGCTTCGCGGGCGTGCTGTTTCGCGTTCAGGACATTGTGCTGCAGGCCGGCCTTGGTCAGGATCCCGGACAGCATCTCGGAGTTCTCGATCGAGGTGGTGCCGACCAGCACCGGCTGGCCGCGCTCGTAGCAATCGCGGATGTCGTTGACCATCGCGTTGTACTTCTCGTCCGAGGTCTTGTAGACCTGGTCCTGGCGGTCCTTGCGCTGCGATGGGCGGTTCGGAGGCACGACCACGGTTTCCAGGCTGTAGATATCCTGGAATTCGAAGGCTTCGGTGTCGGCCGTACCGGTCATGCCCGCCAGCTTGGCGTACATGCGGAAGTAGTTCTGGAAGGTGATCGAGGCCAGGGTCTGGTTCTCGTTCTGGATGCGCACGCCTTCTTTCGCCTCCACCGCCTGGTGCAGGCCATCCGACCAGCGACGGCCCGTCATCAGGCGGCCGGTGAATTCGTCGACGATCACGACTTCGTTGTTCTGCACCACGTAGTGCTGGTCCTTGTGATACAGGACGTGGGCGCGCAGCGCCGCATACAGGTGGTGGATCAGGGTGATGTTGGCGGCGTCGTACAGCGACGCGCCTTCGGGCAGCAGGCCCATCTCGGTCAGGATCGCTTCGGCATGCTCGTGACCCGACTCGGTCAGCAGCACGGTGTGCGCCTTCTCGTCCTTCAGGTAGTCGCCCGGGACTTCGATCTTGCCCTTGCCGTCCGGGGTTTCTTCACCGATCTGCTGGGTCAGCTTGAGCGGGACTTCGTTCAGGCGGTGGTACAGGTCGGTGTGGTTCTCGGCCTGGCCCGAAATGATCAGCGGGGTACGCGCCTCGTCGATCAGGATCGAGTCGACCTCGTCGACCACGGAGAAGTTCAGGCTGCGCTGCACGCGTTCGCGCGCGTCGTAGACCATATTGTCGCGCAGGTAGTCGAAGCCGAATTCGTTGTTGGTGCCGTAGGTGATGTCGGAACCGTAGGCCTTCTGCTTGCTGTCGTGGTCGAGCTGCGACAGGTTGACGCCGGTCGACAGGCCCAGCCAGCCGTACAGCTGGCCCATCTGGTCCGCATCGCGCTGGGCCAGGTAGTCGTTGACGGTAATGACGTGCACGCCCTTGCCCGACAGACCGTTCAGGTAGACCGGCAGGGTCGCCATCAGGGTTTTACCCTCCCCGGTGCCCATCTCGGCGATCTTGCCCTGGTGCAGGACCATGCCGCCGATCAGCTGCACGTCGAAGTGACGCATCTTGAGGACGCGCTTGGCCGCTTCGCGGCAGACGGCGAAGGCCTCTGGCAGGATGTCGTCCAGGGTCTGGCCCTTGGCGAGGCGATCCTTGAATTCAGGCGTCTTGGCTTGCAGCTCGGTATCCGAAAGCTGCTCCATTTGTGGCTCGAGCGCGTTGATCTGACGCACGGTCTTTTGGTACTGCTTGAGCAGACGCGAGTTACGGCTGCCGAAAATCTGGGTCAGGAATGACATGCTGTGTTCTAGAAAAATACGCCGCAAGAAGAAGCCAAGATGATATCAAAGCGATAAGCACCAAAGACCGCGTTAGGCAAATAACCACTGATTTTATCATGCGATCTGGCCACACTTGGGGATCGTAGGCAGGATAACAAGTCCTGCCGAGCCAGAAACGTTATCAAACTGGCTTCGACGACGCTCCCACGGCGGCAGATCCGCCACCCGGTCCGCCCAAAGCGCGGGCGCTGTGGTATGTTCCAAGCATGCAGCAATCTCCTCCCAAGCGTCCCTTCCATATTTTCGGGACCAGCACCCGGCAGACCTCGCACGCCGCCACCGACTTCTTGCGCGCCAACGACCGCATGGCCAGCCTGCTGCCGGCCGTCGGCCGCATGGCGCGCCTGCAGGCCGACTGCGCCGCGGCGCTGCCGGCGATCTTTCATAACTGCGACGTGCTGTCGTTCCAGGAGGGCGTCCTGACCCTGGCCGTGCCCAGCTCGGCGCTGGCGGCCCGGCTCAAGCAGCTGATGCCGAAGTTGCAGGCGACCCTGCTGCAGAAGGGCTGGCAGGTGGAATCGACCAAGATCAAGCTGCAGGTGACGCGCGCCCTGCCCGACCGGCCCGAGATGCGCACGCTCGAACTGCCGCCGCGCGCGGTCCAGGCCTTCGAGGAACTGGCGGAATCGCTGCCGGATACCCAGCAGAACCGGGATCTGGTGGCGGCGCTCAAGGCGCTGGCGGCGAAGCGGAGGTAATGGTGTTGGAGGGGAACTTGGGTTCCCGCCTGCGCGGGGAGTCGTTGCTGCCAGTGGCAGGAACGACGGTCTTATGGCTGGTGGCAGGGTGATACGTTGAAAGTCGGCCCCGTGCTTCAGAACGTCATTCCCGCGAAGGCGGGAATCCCAGTCCTGCGAACAGCCGACAACGTCAGCTCTGCGCCCACTCCCGCGTCATCTGCCGCACATACGACGGCGGCGCCGTGCCCAGGTCGTCGAAGGTGACGATCTCATACGAATCCGGCTGGGCCAGCAGCGCGCGCAGCAGCTCGTTGTTGAGCGCATGGCCCGATTTGTGCGCGGTATAGCTGGCCAGCAGCGGATGGCCGACCAGGTACAGGTCACCGATCGCGTCCAGGATCTTGTGGCGCACGAACTCGTCCTCGTAGCGCAGGCCGTCGGTGTTCAGGATGCGGTATTCGTCCATCACGATGGCGTTCTCGAACGAGCCGCCGCGCGCCAGGCCCATGCCGCGCAGGCTCTCGACGTCTTGCATGAAGCCGAAGGTGCGGGCGCGCGCCACGTCGCGCACATAGGTGATGTCGCCGAAGTCGACGGTGGCGCGCTGCATGGTGCCGTCCACCGCCGGGTGGTTGAATTCGATGAAGAAGTCGAGCTTGTAGCCGTTGTGCGGCGACAGGCGGGCCCATTTCTCGTTGGCGCCGCTACCCTGGCGCACTTCGACGTCCTTGAGCACGCGGATGAACTTGCGCAGCGGGGCCTGCTCTTCGACGCCGGCCTGCTGCAGCAGGAACACGAAGGACGATGCCGAACCGTCCATGATCGGGATTTCCTCGGCCGTGACGTCGATGAACAGATTGTCGATCCCCAGGCCGGCGCAGGCCGACATCACGTGCTCGACGGTCGAGACGCGGGCGTCGTCCTTGATCAGCACCGAGGCCATGCGGGTATCGCCCACCACGTGGGCGGAGCTCGGGATGGCCACGATCGGGTCCATGTCGACGCGGCGGAACACGATGCCGGTATCGGGCGCGGCCGGGCGCAGGGTCAGCTCGACCTTGCGGCCGGAGTGCAGGCCGACACCCGTGGTGCGGACCAGTTCCTTGATGGTTCGTTGTTTCAGCATGGGCCGATTATAGCCCAGCGCATACACGCTTGCTGCCGCCTCCCCCGATTGGCCCGGCGGTGGTGGCGCGCGAGCGACACATCATGGATGCTCGGCTTCGGCGTGGTCTTTTTCATGGCGGATCAGATACAGGCCGCTGCCGATGATGATGGCCGCGCCCACCATGGTCCAGCCGTCGGGCAGCGCGCGCCACAGCAGCCAGTCCAGGCCCACGCCCCAGGCCAGGGCCGAATACTCGAACGGCGCCACGCTCGACGCCTCGCCGCGCGAAAACGCCTCGGTGATCGCCAGTTGGCCGATGAAGCCCGACACCGCCAGGCCGCACAGCAGCGGGATCTCGCTGGCGGGAATCAAGACCCAGCCCGGCGCCGCCAGCAGGCCGGCGCCAACGGCGATCATGACGATCAGCCAGAACACCGTATGTTCGCTGCGGTCGCTGCGCGCCAGCACCTGCACCGTGATCGCCGACACCGCATAGCAGGCCGCTGCCCCCAGCACCGCCAGGCCGCCGATAGTGAAAAAGCCGGCGCCACTCGGGCGCAGTACCACCAGCACGCCGCCCAGGCCCACCGCGATCGCCACCCAGCGCGCCAGGTTGACCCGCTCTTTTAATAAGAGGACCGACAGCGCCGTGATCAGGGCCGGCGCGATGAAGAAGATCGAATAGGCCTCGGCCAGCGACAGGCTCTTGAGGCCGAAGGCGAACAGGGCCAGCATCAGGATCCCGAGCACGCCGCGCAGGAAGTGCATCGGCCAGCGCACCTGGAACACGCCCGTGAAGGCGCCGCGCCAGGCCACGTAGGCGGCGACCAGCGGCAAGGAACACATGGCGCGCAGCGCCGCCACCTGCATCGCCGGGTAGCGCGCCGCCAGCAGCTTCATCGCCGTGTCCATCAGGGCGAACATGAAGACGGCGAGCAGCATCGCATAGATGCTGTACAGGTTGCGGCCACGCGCCGTCATAGCCGTTTTTCCATGAACAGGCTCAAGGGGTCGGGACGGTAATCGCCGAACGGCGCGCAGCGGCTGAAGCCGAAACCTTCGTACAGCGCGATCGCCGCCGGCTGGTGGATGCCGGTTTCGAGCTTCAATTCGCCCAGGCCCGACATGCGCGCGAACATCGCCAGGTGTTCCAGGAGCTTCTTTCCCGTCCCCAGGCCGCGGCGCGCCTCGTCCACATACATGCGTTTCACTTCACCATAGGCGCCGCGGTTGGCCAGGGCCGCGCAGCCGACCGCCGCGCCGTCGATGTCGCGCGCGACCAGGAACAGCACGTCGCCGGCCAGCAGCGCGTCGATGTCCAGCAGGTGGTTGCTCTCGGCCGGGTACAGCGCGGCGCAATAGGCATCCAGCTTGTCCAGCATGGCCCGCACTTCGGGCTGGTCGGGGGTTTCGGTATTGATGATCATAAGGAGGAAACGGCGCCGTGGCGCCGTTTTGTGGGGTGTGAATCCGTTCGGGAATCAGCCGAGTTTCTGCAGCATCGATTCAGCGCTCGAGAGGTCGATGCCCTTGGCGTCGATGTCCAGGGTCTTGACCACGCCATCCTCGACCAGCATCGAGTAGCGCTTCGAGCGCGTGCCCATGCCGTGGGCCGAGAAGTCGTTGTCCAGGCCGAGGGCCTTGGTGAAGGTGGCGTTACCGTCGGCCATCATGCGCACGATGCCGGTGGCCTTCTGGTCGCGGCCCCAGGCGCCCATCACGAAGGCGTCGTTGACCGAGATGCACCAGATTTCATCGACGCCCTTGGCGCGGATGTCGTCGGCGTGCTTGACGTAGCCCGGCACGTGCTGCACCGAGCAGCCCGGAGTAAACGCGCCCGGCAGGCCGAAGATCACGATCTTCTTGCCTTTGACGAGGTCCGCCACCTGGAAGGTGTTCGGGCCCAGGCTGCAGCCCTCGGTCTCGTTCTCGATGAATTCCGCGAGGGTGCCTTCCGGCAGTCGATCGCCGATCTGGATGGTCATGCTGTTCTCCTGTTGATGTTTTGTGAATCTTGCCATTATCGCTGATCTGGAGTGGGTGTGCTGGCGATGGCAACATCCTTCGTCCCACGGCGCTCGCACGTCGTACCCGCGGCGCTCGCACGTCGTACCCGCGTAGGCGGGTACCCAAGTTTGCGTGCGCTGCCTCTTGCGTCGGGCGTAGCGGCTGCTCATCGGCCTTGGGTACCCGCCTTCGCGGGTACGACGTGCTGGCGCTGCGGATCGTGGGTGATTTTCGTGCGGCGCAAACAAAAAGGCCAGCTTGCGCTGGCCTCTTCACTACATCGACGGTGCCAGTTTAATCGGCCTGCTTGCGCAGGAACGCCGGAATGTCGTAGGTCTCGACGCCATTGCGCTGCATCGCCTGGACCTGCTCCGATGCCTGCTCGCGGCGCCACACGGCCGGCTGCTTCATGCCGCCCAGGGCGTCGGCGCTGGCCTTGCCTGCGGTCAGGCCGCCTGCCACCGCCGCTGCGCCCTGCATCACCGGCGCATCGTAGGTGCCGGTGCGCAGCTGCTGCTGCGGTTGCACCAGCTGGATCGACTTCTTGTTCTTGCCCAGGCCCGTCGCGACCACGGTCACGCGGATCTCGTCGCCCATCGCGTCGTCGTAGGCGATACCCTGGGCGATCGAGGCGTCCGGCGCCGCGAAGGCGCGCACGGCGGCCATGACTTCCTTGATTTCTTTACCCTTCAGGCCACGGCTGGCGGTCACGTTGACCAGCACGCCTTTGGCGCCCGACAGGTCGATGCCGTCCAGCAGCGGCGAAGCAACAGCCTGTTCGGCCGCGATGCGCGCGCGGTCCACGCCCGAAGCGGTCGCGGTGCCCATCATGGCCTTGCCCTGCTCGCCCATGATGGTCTTGACGTCGTTGAAGTCGACGTTGATGTGGCCCGGCACGTTGATGATCTCGGCGATGCCGGCCACCGCGTTGTTGAGCACATCGTCGGCGTGCTGCATCCAGTCGAGCATCGATTCGTCTTCGTAGATGTCTTCCAGCTTTTCGTTCAGGATGACGATCAGGGAGTCGACGTGCTTGGTCAGTTCTTCGAGGCCTTCCTCGGCCACGTCCATGCACTTCTGGCCTTCGTAGGAGAACGGCTTGGAGACCACGGCCACGGTCAGGGCGCCCATGGTCTTGGCCACTTCGGCCACGATCGGCGCGGCGCCGGTGCCGGTGCCGCCGCCCATGCCGGCGGCGATGAAGACCATGTGCGCGCCGCGCAGGGCATCCTCGATGCGCGAGCGCGACTGCTCGGCCAGCTGGCGGCCGACTTCCGGACGCATCCCTGCGCCCAGGCCGGAATCGCCAATCTGGATGATGTTGTTGGCGCTGGAAACCGCCAGGGCCTGCGCGTCCGTGTTTGCGGCGATGAACTCGACACCGGACACACCTTTATTGATCATGTGCTGAACCGCGTTGCCGCCGGCGCCACCGACGCCAACGACCTTGATCACGGTTCCCAGTGCTGCGTTATCGACCATATCGAACTCCATGATGAACTCCCTATTCTCAGAATGCGGTTCCAGGGAAGAGGCCTTGGCGTTGCTGGTTCGCTGCCTCAAACCGGTAACTGCGATTGTATGTAAAAACCTGTAACCCGTGATGAATTTTCGCTACCTAATTTGTTACCAAGTGCTTTATTTGTGGCTGAATCAGAAGTTCCCAGCGATCCACTCCTTCATTCGTTGCCAGACTGCCTTCACCGAGCCGTCCTGGCGCGTGACGATATGGCCGCGCAGGTACTGCTTCTTCGCTTCGAGCAGCAGGCCGAGCACCGTCGCATAGCGCGGGCTGCGTACCACGTCGGCCAGCTGGCCACGGTAGTCCGGCGTGCCGAGGCGCGCCGGTTTGAGGAAGATGTCTTCCGCCATCTCGATCATGCCCGGCATGATCGAGCTGCCGCCCGTCAGCACGATGCCCGAGGACAGCACGCCCTCATAGCCGGATTCGCGCACGGCCTGGTGGACCATGGCGAACAGTTCTTCCACCCGAGGCTCGATCACGGCTGCGAGGGCCTGGCGCGACAATGCGCGTGGGCCGCGGTCGCCGAGACCTGGCACTTCGAGTGTCTCGCCCGGATCGGCCAATACCTGCTTGGCCACGCCGTAGCGGATCTTGATGTCCTCCGCCTCGCCGGTCGGCGTGCGCAAGGCCATTGCGATGTCACTGGTGATCTGGTCGCCGGCGATCGGAATGACCGCCGTGTGGCGAATCGCGCCGTCCGAAAACACCGCGATGTCGGTGGTGCCGCCGCCGATGTCGATCAGGACCACGCCCAGTTCTTTTTCGTCGACCGTCAGCACCGCGTCGGCGGACGCCATCGGTTGCAGGATCAGGTCCGAGACCTCGAGTCCGCAACGGCGCACGCACTTTACAATATTTTGCACCGCGGACACCGCACCGGTGACGATGTGCACCCGTACTTCCAGTCGAATTCCGCTCATGCCGATCGGCTCGCGCACGTCTTCCTGGTTGTCGACGATGAACTCCTGCGGCACCGTGTGCAGCAGTTGCTGGTCGGTCGGGATGTTGACCGCCTTGGCGGTCTCGATCACGCGCGCCACGTCGGTGGCCGTCACTTCCTTGTCCTTGATCGCCACCATCCCGCTCGAATTGAACGAGCGGATATGGCTGCCGGCGATGCCAGCGTAGACGTTGCGGATCTTGCAGTCCGCCATCAGCTCGGCTTCTTCGAGCGCGCGCTGGATCGATTCGACCGTGGCCTCGATATTGACGACCACGCCCTTCTTCAATCCTTTCGACTCGTGCTGACCCAGCCCGATCACCTCGTGGCGTCCGTCGGACATCACCTCGGCGACCACGGCCACCACCTTGGAGGTGCCGATGTCGAGGCCGACGATCAGGTTTTTCGCGTCTTTTGTCATTGCTGTTCGCCTGCTTCAGATTTGCTTGGTTGTTTTATTGGGTGTTGCTTGTTTGTGTGTTTCTTTGGGCTTTTTCGCCGCCTTGACCGGTTTCGTCGCATCGAGCGGCACGCTCAAGGCGGCCGACGACAACGCCAGTCCGTTCGGATAGCGCATATCGATGGTGTCGATACGGCCCTCCTGCAGCCGGGCGACCAGCTGCGGATAGACGCCGACCAGGCGCTGCACGCGTTTCCTAAGCGTGTTGCGGTCCTGCTCGCGCCCCAGTGCAACGCTCATGCCGTTGTCCAGCCTTACGGTCCAGGCATACCGGTTGGACAGCGACAGCTCTTGCGGCACCAGCTCCACCTGCGCGAACGCGGTGCGCAGGTCGTTGAAGCGGGCCAGCACTTCCTTCTCGCTGCCGACCGGACCGTCGAAAGCCGGCAACGCCTGTTCATCCTCGGTCTCGGCCACATTGGCGGTGAAGACGTCGCCCTTGACCGACAACAGGCGGCCGTCCTCGCCCCAGGTGCCGAGCGCCTCGTGTTCCTCGACCTCGACCACCAGCGCATTGGGCCACTCGCGGCGCACGGTGGCGCGGCGCACCCAGGGCACGGTCTCGAAGGTGGCGCGCACCTGTTCCAGGTCGGCGGTGAAGAAGTTGCCACGGATCTTGCCGAGCACGCCGTTGCGCACGGTGAGTTCGTTCACGTGCTTCAACTCGATCCCGTACATGCTCTCCACCGTCACCGAACCGAGCGAGAACATCGGGCGCTGCGACAGCCACCACACGCCCGAGATCAGGGCGGCGAGCACCGTCACCGCCGTCATGAAACTGGCGGTCGCGTTGAGGGCCCGGACGTCATGCCACATCTGGATTTATCCTTTAGCCTTCTGGCCCATCTTGAGCCGCGCCGAGCGCAGGATCTCGACGCACAGGTCTTCATATGCGATGCCGACCGCGCGCGCCGCCATCGGCACCAGCGAATGGGTCGTCATGCCGGGCGAGGTGTTCACCTCCAGCAGGAAGGGACGCATATCGCTCTCGCGCACCAGCACGTCGACCCGGCCCCAGCCCTCGCAACCCAGGGCGCGATAGGCATTCACCGCATGGCGGCCGATCTCGTGGGCCAGCGCCTCCGGCAGCGGCGCCGGGCAGTGATACACGGTGTCGTCGGTGAAGTATTTGTTCTGGTAGTCGTACTTGCCCTCAGGGGCCACGATCTCGACGATCGGCAGCGCACGGGCGCTGGCGCCCTGCCCCAGCACGGCGACGGTGAATTCGCGGCCGGTGACGAATTCCTCGGCCAGCACCGCCTCGTCCATGCTGGTCACCAGCGCAACCGCTTCCTTCAACTGGTCGGCCTGCGTGACCTTGGTGATGCCGATGCTCGAGCCTTCGAGCGGCGGCTTGACGATCAGCGGCAAGCCGAGGTCGGCCACTACGGCGTCCAGGTCGGTATCCGCATCAATGGTTACGTAGCGCGGGGTCGGCACGTTCTCTTGCAGCCAGATCTTCTTGGTGGTGATCTTGTCCATGCCGACGCTGGACGCCATCACGCCGCTGCCGGTGTAGGGAATGCCCAGCAGTTCGAGGGCGCCCTGCAGGCTGCCGTCTTCGCCGTAGCGGCCGTGCAGCGCGATGAACACGCGGTCGAATTGTTGCGCGGCCAGGTC
The DNA here is from genome assembly GCF_057657035.1 of Massilia sp. Soil_C_3. Classification (NCBI taxonomy): domain Bacteria; kingdom Pseudomonadati; phylum Pseudomonadota; class Betaproteobacteria; order Burkholderiales; family Oxalobacteraceae; genus Massilia; species Massilia sp. Soil_C_3. Next base: position 317,093 of record NZ_JBDGJG010000001.1, on the reverse strand, counting down.
GGCCAGGCTTTGCGTGCCCGGATCGAAGGCATGGGCGTCGATGCCGCGACTTTTCAGGGCCTGCAGCACGCCGTTGCCGGAAATGAGCGAGATCTCGCGTTCGGCGGAGCGTCCACCGAACAGCACGCCGACCTTGCCGAAAGCGGCTGCATCAAGGGTAGGAGTGGTGGTCACGATTCAGGCCTTTGCATTAGTAAGTTGATTGGGCACGCCGCTGATCGAGCCGGCGCCCATGGTCAGCACGACGTCGCCGTCGCGCGCCACATTGAGGATGGCGGCCGGCATATCGGCGATCGCTTCCACGAAAATCGGTTCCGTCTTGCCGGCGGTGCGCAGCGCGCGCGCCAGCGCGCGGCCGTCGGCGGCCACGATCGGCGCCTCGCCGGCCGGATACACCTCGGCCAGCAGCAGCACGTCGGGGGTGGCCAGCACCTTCACGAAATCCTCGAACAGGTCGCGCGTGCGGCTGAACCGGTGCGGCTGGAAGGCCAGCACCAGGCGCCGGCCCGGATAGGCGGCGCGCGCGGCGGCCAAGGTCACCTCGGTCTCGACCGGGTGGTGGCCGAAGTCGTCGACCAGGGTGAAGCTGCCGCCGGCCGCCAGCGGCACTTCGCCGTAGCGCGTGAAACGGCGGCCGACGCCGCCAAATTCCAGCAGGCCCTGGGCGGTGGCGGCGTCCTCGATGCCGATCTCGCGCGCGATCGCGATCGCCGAGCAGGCATTGAGCACATTGTGCATGCCGGGCTGGTTCAGCACGAACTTGGTATCCGGATAGCCTTCCTGGCGCACCGTGAAATGCATCTGCGTGCCTTCGGCATAGGCGTCCAGCGCGCGCACTTCGGCTTCCTCGCAGAAGCCATAGGTGGTGACCGGCTTGGTCACCTGCGGCAGGATCGAGCGCACGTGAGGGTCGTCGATGCACAGCATCACGCGGCCGTAGAACGGCATGCGGTGCGTGAAGTTCACAAACGCGGCCTTCAGTTTCTCGAAGTCGTGTTCATAGGTGTCCATGTGGTCGGCGTCGATGTTCGTGATGACTTCGATCATCGGCGACAGGTTCAGGAACGAGGCATCCGACTCGTCGGCTTCGGCCACGATGTATTCGCCGCTGCCCAGGGCGGCGTTGGCGCCGGCCGCCGTCAGGCGGCCGCCGATGACGAAAGTCGGGTCCAGCCCGCCGGCGGCCAGCACCGACGCCACCAGGCTGGTGGTGGTGGTCTTGCCATGGGTGCCGGCAATCGCGATGCCGCGCTTCAGGCGCATCAGTTCGCCCAGCATGATCGCGCGCGGCACGATAGGAATCTTGTTTGAGCGCGCGGCGATCACCTCAGGATTGGCTTCGTTCACGGCGGTCGAGGTCACGACGACGTCGGCGCCGCTCACATTCTCGGCCTGGTGGCCGAGGTGGACGGTCGCGCCCAGGCCGGCCAGGCGCTGGGTGGCGGCATTGCTGCCCAGGTCCGAGCCGGACACCTGGTAGCCGAGATTGAGCAGCACTTCGGCGATGCCGCTCATGCCGCTGCCGCCGATGCCCACGAAGTGGATGTTCTTGATCTTGTGTTTCATTGGTTTTGCCCTGCCAGTCGTTCTAGTTCTTGCGCGATCGCCTCGTTGGCGTCGCGCTTGCCCACGCCATGCGCCGCCTGCGCCATCGCCAGGCAACGCTCGCGCGTCGTGTCTTGCAGCAGGCTCGCCAGCCGCTGCGGATTGAGTTCGCCCTGCGGTTGGTAGCAAGCCGCGCCCTGCTTGTCCATCCACAGCGCGTTGTCGCGCTGGTGGCTGGTGGTGCTGGCGACGAAGGGCACCAGCACGCTGGCCACGCCGGCCGCCGTCAACTCGGACACCGTGATCGCGCCGGCGCGGCAGATCACCAGGTCGGCGTTCGCATAGGCCGCGGCCATGTCATCAATGAAGTCGACCACGTTTGCGTTGACACCAGCCTGCAAATAAGACGCGCGCAGCGCATCGATATTCTTCTTGCCCGACTGGTGGGTCACGATCGGACGGGTGGCCGGGTCGATCAGGGCCAGGGCCGCCGGCACGCTGTCGTTCAGGACCTTCGCCCCCAGGCTGCCGCCCACGACCAGCACGCGTAAGGGGCCGCTGCGGCCTGCGAAACGCACGGCGGGCGCCGGCAGGTCGAGGATCTGCTGGCGCACCGGGTTGCCGGTGACCACCGCCTTGCCGGCCGCCTTGCCGAAATCGGCCGGGAAGCCGAACAGCACACGCTGCGCGACCGGCGCCAGCGTCTTGTTCGACAACAGCAGCGCGGCGTCGGCGTTCACCAGCGCCAGCGGGATGCCGCGCGAACGCGCCATCATGCCGCCCGGGACCGTGACGTAGCCGCCCATGCCCAGCACCACGTCGGGACGACGGTTGCCAAGATAGCGGCGGCAGGTAATGAAACTGGCCGCCATCTTGAAGGCGCCCTTGACGGTGTGGGCCAGGCCCTTGCCGCGCAGGCCGGCGAAGTCGATGGTGTCCATCGGGATGCCGGCCTTCGGCACCAGATCCGTTTCCATGCCGTGGGCGGTGCCGAGCCAGCTCACTTCCCAGCCGCGCGCGCGCATGGTCTGCGCGATCGCGATGCCAGGGAAGATGTGGCCGCCCGTTCCTGCAGCCATGATCATCAAACGCTTGGTCATGTCCTGCCTCCGCGCATCCGCACCCGGTTTTCGTAGTCGATCCGCAGCAGGATCGCCAGGCCGATGCAGTTGAACATGACGCCCGAGCCGCCAAAGCTCATCAGCGGCAGGGTCAGGCCCTTGGTCGGCAACAGGCCGAGGTTCACGCCCATATTGATGAAGGTCTGCACGCCGATCCAGATGCCGATGCCCTTCGCGGCCAGGCCGGCGAAGGTCTGGTCCAGGGCGATCGCCTGGCGGCCGATGTCGAAGGCGCGCTTGACCAGCCAGTAGAACATGGCCACCACCACCAGCACGCCGACCAGGCCCAGCTCTTCGCCGATCACGGCCATGATGAAGTCGGTGTGCGCTTCCGGCAGGTAGTGCAGCTTCTCGACCGAGGCGCCCAGGCCCACGCCGAAGAATTCGCCGCGCCCGAAGGCAATCAGGGAGTGCGTCAACTGATAGGCCTTGTCCAGCGCATTGCCCTCTTCCCACGGGTCGAGGTAGGCGAACATGCGCGCGCGGCGGAATGGCGACAGCGCGATGATCGCGCTGAAGATCACCACCAGCAGCGCGCCGATGCCGCCGAACCAGACGATATTGATCCCGCCCAGGAACAGGATGCCCATGGCGATGCAGACGATCACGCCGAAGGCGCCCAGGTCGGGCTCGAGCAGCAGCAAGGCGCCGACCAGGCCGATCGCGACCATCATCGGCAAGAAGCCTTTCGTGAGCTTGTGCATGTATTCCTGCTTCCTCACCGTGAAGTCGGCCGCGTATAGCACCACCGCGATCTTCATGATCTCGGACGGCTGCAGGTTCATCACTTTCAGCGACAGCCAGCGGCGCGCGCCGTTGACCGACACGCCCAGGCCCGGGATCAGGACCAGCACCAGCATGACCAGGGTGCCGATGAACAGCATCGGTGCGTATTTCTGCCACACCGCGATCGGAATCCGGAACACCACCGCGGCCGCGACCATCGAGACGATGATGTACATCGCCTGGCGGTACAGGAAGTATTCGTTGCGGTCTTCCAGATAGCGGAACTTGGGCGAATCGGGCAGCGCGATCGACGCCGAATACACCATCACCATCCCGAGCAGCATCAAGAGCACGGTGACCCAGACCAGCGGCTGGTCGTAGTCCATCATCTTCGACGGCTTGCTGCGGCCGTCGACGGTGGCGTCGGAAGCCAGGCCGGAGAACTTGAACGGAAGCTGGAAGGCCATCAGATCTCCTGTCCCTTGTCCAGCGCGATCTCGCGCACCGTGTCGACGAACACCTGCGCGCGGTGCGCGTAATTGGTGAACATGTCGAGGCTGGCGCAGGCCGGCGACAGCAGCACGGCATCGCCGGCGCGCGCGAGACCCGCGGCGCGGCGCACCGCCTGCGGCAAATCGTCCAGGTCGAAGGCCGGCACGCCGGTCGGCTCGATGGCGGCCCGCACGGCCGGCGCATCGCGGCCGATCAGCAGCACGGCGCGCACATGATCCGCGACCGGATGCGCCAGCGGCGAAAAGTCCTGGCCCTTGCCGTCGCCGCCGGCGATCAGCAGGATTTGCTGGTCGGCGCCGGTGAAGGCCTTGCCCAGGCCGGTCAAGGCGGCCACGGTGGCGCCGACATTGGTGCCCTTGCTGTCATCGTAGTAGTCGACGCCGTCGATGGTGGCGACCAGTTCGACCCGGTGCGGCTCGCCCGCGTACTCGCGCAGGCCGTGCAGCAGCGGCGCCAGCGGCAGGCCGCAGGCGCGGCACAGGGCCAGCGCGGCCAGCGCGTTCGACGCATTGTGCAGACCGCGAATCTTCAGCGCATCGGCCGGCATCAGGCGGTTGACGATGGCGTCCACTGGCTCGGCCACTTCGCCTTTCTTGCGTTTCTTCTCGATCTCTTCGCCCGGCACGGCATTGGCCAGCCACAACACGCCGCGCTCCTCGAGCAGGCCGAAACTGTTGGCGTCCACCGGCGCGCCGGTGCCGAAGGTGAAGGACGGGGTATCGACCGCCGTCATGCGCAGCACGCGCGCATCGTCGCGATTGAGCACGCGGATGGTATCGGCGCCGAAGATGCGCGCCTTGTCCGCCGCATAAGCGTCCATGCTGCCGTGCCAGTCCAGGTGGTCCTGGCTCAGGTTCAGCACCGTGGCGGCGTCGGCCTGCAGGCTGAAGGTGGTGTGCAGCTGGAAGCTGGACAGTTCCAGCACCCAGGCCTGCGGCAGCTCGTTGGCATCGATCACCTCGCGCAGCACGTCCAGCGCGGCCGGGCTGATATTGCCGGCCACGCGCGTGGTCAGGCCCGCGCGGCGGCACAGCAGGCCGGTCAGGCTGGTCACCGTGGTCTTGCCGTTGGTGCCGGTGATCGCGATGACCTTCGGCGTGTAGCCGCTCGTTTCCCGCAGGTGCGCGAGCGCCTGCGCGAACAATTCGATCTCGCCCCATACCGGCACGCGGCGCTCGGCAGCGGCCGGGATGATGTCGACCAGCTCGCGATTGGGCGCCAGGCCCGGACTGACGGCAACGAAGTCGACGCCATCGAGCAGCGCGGCACTGAAATCGCCCGCGATAAATTCGGCATCCGCGACGGCGGCGCGCAGCGCCGCCAGGCGCTGGGGTGCATCGCGCGTATCGGCCACGCGCACGCGTGCGCCGGCCCGCGCCAGCCATTGCGCCATCGCCAGCCCGGATTCACCCAGGCCCAGTACCAATGCGTGTTTGCCGTCGTAGTTCATCTCAGCGCAGTTTTAAGGTCGACAGGCCGACCAGGATCAGCACCATGGTCACGATCCAGAAGCGGACCACGACCTTGGTCTCCTTCCAGCCCTTTTGTTCGAAATGGTGGTGCAGCGGCGCCATCAGGAAGACGCGGCGTCCGGTGCCGTAGCGTTTCTTCGTATATTTGAAATAGCTGACCTGGATGATCACCGACAGGGTCTCGGCCACGAAGATGCCGCCCATGATGAACAGCACGATTTCCTGGCGCACGATGACGGCGATGGTGCCGAGCGCGCCGCCCAGCGCCAGCGCGCCGACGTCGCCCATGAACATCTGGGCCGGGTGCGCGTTAAACCACAGGAAGGCCAGGCCCGCGCCGGCCATCGCGCCGCAGAAGATCAACAGTTCGCCCGCGCCCGGGATATACGGGATCAGCAGGTATTTGGAGAACGTCACGCTGCCGGTCAGGTAAGCGAACAGCCCCAGCGCGCCGCCCACCATCACGGTCGGCATGATGGCCAGGCCATCGAGGCCGTCGGTGAAGTTGACGGCGTTGGACGAGCCGACGATCACGCAATAGGTCAATGCGATGAAGCCCCACACGCCCAGCGGGTAGCTGATGCTCTTGAAGAACGGGACGATCAGGTCGGCCTTGGGTGGCAGGTCCATCGAGAAGCCCGACTGCACCCATGCATAGAACAGCCCCATGGCTTCCCATGGCGAGGCGGCCGACAGCGCGAACGCCAGGTACAGCGCCGACGTGATGCCGACCAGCGACATCCAGAAGTATTTCTCGCCCGAGCGCATGCCTTCCGGGTCTTTATAGACCACCTTGCGGTAGTCGTCGACCCAGCCCACTGCGCCGAAGCCGAAGGTCACCACCAGCACCGGCCAGATCAGGCGGTTCGACAGGTCGCACCACAGCAGCGTCGAGACGCCGATCGCGATCAGCACCAGCACGCCGCCCATGGTCGGGGTGCCGTGCTTGGTCAGGTGGCTTTGCGGACCATAGGTACGCACCGCCTGGCCGACCTTCAGTTCGGTCAGCTTGCGGATGACGATCGGACCGGCGACCAGGCCGATCGTGATGGCGGTGATGGTGGCGAACACCGCGCGGAACGTGATGTAGTTGAACACGCGCAGAGGACCGATATAGTCCTGGAAGTATTGTGCGAGCCAGAGAAGCATATTAGTGGGCGCCCTTGCCAATGGTGGTTGATCCGGTCAGGTGCTGGACTACGCGCTCCATCTTCATGAAGCGCGAGCCCTTCACCAGCACAGTCGAATTGGTATTGCCGCCCAGTTTTTCATCCAGTGCTGCCAATAATTCGTCGAACTGCTCGTAATGCCGCGCTCCCGACGCGACCAGGTGGCGCGCCAGCTCGCCCGTCGCGAGCACGGTGTCGATGCCACGCGTAGCTGCGTAGGCGCCGATTTCTTCGTGAAACTCTTTTCCTTGCGCGCCGACTTCGCCCATATCGCCCACGACCAGGATGCGCGGCGCCGGATAGGCCGCCAGCACGTCGATCGCGGCCCGCATCGAATCGGGGTTCGCGTTATAGGTGTCGTCGATGACGGTCGCGCCGTTTGCAGCGGTCTTGCGTTGCAGGCGGCCGCCGACCGGGGCGAAAGCCTCCAGGCCGCGCACGACCGCCTCCTGGTCGATCCCGGCGCCGAGCGCGCACGCGATCGCCGCCAGCGCATTGCGCACATTGTGTTCGCCGGCGGCGGCCAGCATCAAGGTGAAGCCATTAGCACCACCGTCATCCCCGCGCAGGCGGGGACCCAAGTTTTCTGCGCCGTCGGCTGCGCCAGCAACCTTGGGTTCCCGCCTCCGCGGGAACGACGTTGTTACTTGCAGCTGGCTGCCGAAACCATTACTGGTGTAGCTGGCGCGCACGTCGCAGGCATCCGACAGGCCGAAGGTGATGACCTCGCAGGCGGCCAGGCCGCGCCACAGGTTCGTATAGACGTCGTCGCCCGGGAACACGGCCACGCCATCGTTCGACAGCGCCTGCAGCACCGAACCGTTCTCGCGCGCCACCGCCTCGACGGTATGCATGAATTCCTGATGCTCGCGCTGGGCGTTGTTCACCAGGCCCACGGTCGGCGTCGCGATCGCGCTCAGGCGGCCGATCTCGCCCGGATGGTTCATGCCCAGCTCCACCACCGCAGCTCGATGAGAAGCGTCGAGGCGGAACAGGGTCAAGGGCACGCCGATCTCGTTGTTCAGATTACCCTGGGTCGCCAGCCGCGCATCTTCTCCGACGGCGGCCGCCAGGATGGATGCGATCATTTCCTTGACCGTCGTCTTGCCATTGCTGCCGGTGACGCCAATTACAGGGATCTGGAACTGCGCACGCCAGGCGTGGGCGATGCGGCCCAGCGCCACCAGGGTGTCAGGCACCACGATCGCCGGCAAGGTCCAGCCTTCCGGCAGGCGCGACACCACGACCGCAGCGACATCGCGTGCGACAACCTGGTCAAGGAAGTCATGGGCGTCGAAGGTCTCGCCCACCAGCGCGACGAACAGCGCGCCCGCTTCCACCTTGCGACTGTCGGTCGATACGCCCTCGAAGGACGCGTCAAGCCCGACCAGGCGTGCGCCCGGAATCGCATCGACCAGTTGTTGCAACGATCCGCGCATCAATGCGTCCTCAACATGGTAAGCCGCGCCGTCAATGCCAGCGAGGCGTGGTCCGCATCCGAGAACGGCATCTTGCGACCCTTGATTTCCTGATAGGGCTCATGGCCCTTCCCTGCCAACAGGATCACGTCCTGCTTGGCGGCCTGCTTCACCGCCAGCAGGATGGCGGCCGCGCGGTCTTCGACCGTCTGCACGCGCGCAGCCTGCGACGTATCCATGCCGGCGACGATCTGGGCGATGATGCTGCTTGGCTCCTCGCTGCGCGGATTGTCGCTCGTGACCAGCACCTGGTCGGCGCCTTGTGCGATGCGGCCCATCTGCGCTCGCTTGCCCGGATCGCGGTCGCCGCCGCAGCCGAACACGCACCACAGCTGGCCGCCGCGGTCCGTCGCGACCTGGCGCAGGGCATCGAGGGTTTTTTCCAGCGCGTCCGGCGTGTGCGCGTAGTCGATCACCACCATCGGCGCATCCGACCCGCCCATCTGCTGCATGCGGCCCGGCGCCGGGACCAGGGTCTCGATCGCATCGACCGCGCCCTTGAGCGCCACGCCCTTGGCCAGCAGCGCGCCCAGCACCGCCAGCGTATTGCTGACGTTGTAGTTGCCCACCAGCTGGGTGCGCACGGTCGCGTTGCCTTGCGCTGTTTCGACCTGGAACTCGGTGCCGGCGTTCTTGCTGCGCATGCCGCCGGCGCGCAGCACGGCCACGCCATCGGGCGCCCCGGCGGCGCCGATGGTGTAGCCGGTGACTGCCAGCGACGGGAAGTTGCTGCGCAAGTGCGCCACCAGGCGCTGCCCGGCCGGATCGTCGAGGTTGACCACCGCGTGTTTCAGGCCATCCCATTCGAACAGCTTGATCTTGGCCGCCTCGTAGCTTTCCATGTCGCCATGGAAGTCGAGGTGGTCGCGCGTCAGATTCGTAAAGATCGCGACGTCGACGTGCATGCCGGCCGTGCGCTCCTGCACCAGGCCGATCGACGAGGCCTCGATGGCGAGCGCGCCGGCGCCCGCTTTTTTCAGGTCGGCCAGCTTCTGGGCCAGCAGCACCGCGTCCGGCGTGGTGTAGCCGGTGACGTCGAACTGCGGCTCGCTTGCAGCCTTGCCCTTGATCAGGCCCACGCCCAGCGTGCCGATCACGGCGGCCGCTTCGCCCAGGCGCGCCAGGGTTTGCGCGGTCCACAACGCGCACGAGGTCTTGCCGTTGGTGCCGGTGACGGCCACGGTGAACATGGCGCGGTCCGGATAGTCCAGCACCGCGTGCGCGATCGGGCCGGCATTCTTTTTCAGCTCGCTCACGGCAAGATGGGGCAATGCGACATCGAAAGCCCAGGTGAAACCATCGGCTTCGTGCACCACGGCGGCGGCGCCGGCTTCGATGGCGGCTTCGATGTAGCGACGACCGTCAGCGGCCTCGCCCGGGTAGGCGAAGAACACGTCGCCGGGCTTGACGCGGCGCGAGTCGGAAACGAGACGGCCGCCTGGGGCGGCGGCGCGAATCCATTCGATGGTGTCGTGCAGGCTCGGGGCCATCACATGCTCTCCTCTAGAGGAACTTCCGGAATGATGATGTCCGTGATCGATGAATCGGGCGGCACGTTGGCGGCCCGCAGCGCATTGGAGAACAGGTCGGCCGCTGTCGGCGCGGCGACGAAGCCGCCGGTGCGCAGGGGACCGGTCGGGTCGTCGACCATCACCGCGATGATAAAGCGCGGCTTGGACATCGGCCCGATGCCGGCGAAGTAACCGATATTGTTGGTGCGCGAGTAGCGGCCATTGACGATCTTCTCGGCGGTGCCGGTCTTGCCGCCGATGCGGTAGCCAGCGACCTGGGCGCGCGAGGCGGTGCCGCCCGGGCCCACCACCGATTCGAGCATGGTGCGCACCTGGGCCGCGGTCTTGGCCGAGATCACCTGCTGGCCCACCGGCTGTTCGTCCACCTTCACGAAGGACAGCGGGATGATGTCGCCGTTGCGGGCGAAGATCATATAGGAGCGCGCCATCTGCAGCAGCGACACCGACAGGCCGTGGCCGAAAGCCATATTGGCGTATTCCACCGGCTTCCAGGTTTTATAGGGACGCACACGGCCGGCGGCGGCGCCGGGGAAGCCGAAGCGCGGCGCCTGGCCGTAGCCGACCTTGGTGTACAGCTCCCACATTTCCTGCTGCGGGATCATCTGGGCGATCTTGACCACGCCGAGGTTCGACGATTTCTGGATGATGCCGCTGACGGTCTGCACGCCATAGTTGTGGAAATCGCGGATGCGGCGGCCGGTCACCATCATATAGCCCGGATTGTTGTCGAACACGGTGTCGGGCGTGACGCGGCCGGTCTCCAGGCCCAACGCCACGGTGAGCGGCTTGATCGTCGAACCCGGCTCGAAGGTGTCGGTGATGACGCGGTTGCGCAGCTGCTCGCCGGTCAGCTTGGAGCGGTCGTTCGGGTTATAGGTCGGGTAGTTGGCCAGGGCCAGCACCTCGCCCGTCTGCACGTCGAGCACCACGGCGGCGCCGGCCTTGGCATTGAATTTCTCGACCGCGTTCTTGATGCTGGTGAAGGCGATGTATTGCAGCTTGCTGTCGACCGACAGGGTCAGGTCGCGGCCCTGGTGCGGCTCGCGGAACATGCCCAGGTCTTCGGCGATGTGGCCGAGGCGGTCCTTGATCACGCGGCGGCTGCCCGCCACGCCCATCAGGGTCTTCTGGTGCTGCAGCTCCATCCCTTCCTGGCCCTTGTCCTCGACGTTGGTGAAGCCCACCACGTGCGTCATCACTTCGCCCTGTGGGTAGAAGCGCTTGTATTCCTTGCGCGTATCGATGCCGTCGATCTTGAGCGCCAGGATCTGGTCGACGATCGGCATCTCGACCTGGCGCTTGAGGTAGACGAAGGTGCGGTCGGAGTCGAGCTTCTTGCGCAGCTCGGATTCCGGCATCTCGAGCAGGTTCGCCAGCGCGCGCAGCTTTTCCGGCGGCGCCTGCAGCACGTCTTCGGGGATGCCCCAGATCGCGCGCACCGGCAGCGAGGTGGCCAGCACCGCGCCGTTGCGGTCGAGGATGCGGCCGCGCGTGGCCGGCAGCTCGAGCGTGCGCTCGTAGCGGCTCTTGCCCTGCTTTTGCAGGAACTGGTTCGATACGCCCTGCAGCCAGACCGCGCGCACGGCCAGCGCGGCGAAGGCCGCGAACAGGACGAACAGCACCAGGCGCGAACGCCAGTCGGGCAGGCGCACCGCCAGCACCGGGCTTTTCGAGAAAGCCACGCCTTTCGACGCGGCCACCCGCGCATTGCTGTTCCTGGCGCCGCCACGCATCATGGGGCGCCCTCCGTCAGGTATTGGGTCCGGGCCGGGCTCAATGGCGCCATTTCGAGCTGGGAACGGGCGATCTGCTCGATGCGCTCGTTCTTGGCCAGGCGCGACTGGTCGAGCTGGAGCTGGTCCCAGTCGACGTCGAGCTGGCGCGCGTGCTGCTGCAGGCGCTCGAGCTCGATGAGCAGGTGGCGCGCCTGATAGCGGGCATTGACGACCGATAGCGCGCATCCCACCAGCAAGGTGGTCAGGAGCACGTTCAGCTTGACGCTCATGCAGGCGTCCCCAGGCGTTCGGCCACGCGCAGCACCGCCGAGCGGGCACGCGGGTTTTCCGACACTTCGGTCGCGGACGGCTTGATCTTGTCGATCAGCTTCATCTCGGGCTGCGGCAGGTCGACGGCGCGGATCGGCAGGCGGCGGTCGGGTTGCTCGACCTTGGCCTTGGAGGCGAGGAATTGCTTGACCATGCGGTCTTCCAGCGAGTGGAAGGAAATCACTGACATGCGCGCGCCCGGCGCCAGCATGCCATAGGCCGCGATCAGCCCTGCCTCGAGGTCCTCAAGCTCTTTATTGATGAAAATCCGGACAGCCTGAAAGGTCCTGGTTGCCGGATCCTTGCCTTTTTCCCAGCCCTTGACCGCGCTTGCCACGATTGCGGCAAACTGTCGTGTGCTTGAAATTGGTTCGACTGCGCGGCGAGCAACAATCGCCTTTGCAATCTGAAAAGCATACCGCTCTTCTCCATAATCGCGTATCACCTTTTCCAATTGAGGTTGCTCCGCGGTCGCAATCCACTCGGCAGCCGACATGCCGCGCGTGGTATCCATGCGCATGTCGAGCGGGCCATCGTTGCGGAAGCTGAAGCCGCGGCTGGCGTCGTCCACCTGGGGCGACGAGATACCCAGGTCGAGCAGGATGCCGTCGACCCGGGGGATGCCGCGCGCGGCCAGCGCGTCGTGCATCGTTGCAAAGCTGTCGTGGACGATCGTGAAGCGTGGATCGTCGATGTGTGAGGCAGTGGCAATCGCTTGCGGGTCTTTGTCGAACGCGATCAGGCGCCCTTGCGGGCCCAGGCGCGACAACAACAGGCGGCTGTGGCCGCCCCGTCCGAAAGTGCCATCTATATAGATGCCGTCAGCGCGTGCGCCCACGAGGTTGAGCGCATCGACCGCTTCGTCAAGCAGCACCGTTCGATGCTGGTACACAGGCACCGTCAAGGAATCCGTCATCGGCGCCTCAGAAAGAGAAATTGGAAAGAACATCGGGCATGCCACCGGCGACGGCCTCGGCCTCGTCCTCGGCCAGCTTGGCGGCATTCCAGATTTCGAAGTGGGTACCCATGCCGAGCATCATCACTTCCTTCTCGAGCCCGACCGCGGCACGCAGTTCGGGCGAGATCAGCACACGGCCCGCGCTGTCGAGCTCGACATCGACGGCGTTGCCGAGGAAAATGCGCTGCCACGCACGGGCCGACATGGGCCAGGCAGCGATCTGCTTACGGTGCTCTTCCCATACCGGGCGCGGGAAGAAGAGGAGGCAGCCATGGGGGTGTTTGGTCAAGGTCATGCGGCCCTCGCACTGAAGCGTAAGGGCGTCACGGTGCTTGGCCGGAATCGACATTCGGCCTTTTGCATCGAGATTGATCGCGGACGCGCCCTGGAACACGTATTTACCTAGCTTTGGAGAGTTGTTTGTCGTTGTTTGCCGGACGCCGGGAGCCGAAGGAGTTACCCCACAACCCTCCCACAAATCGACACTTTTTCACACCGTTTCCCACTTTAGTGGAAGCAATGTTGACGGTCAAGCGAATTCACGATTGACGAATTCGACTTTTTCCAATGAAACCAAGGACTTAGGCGCAGGTGCGCGGCACCCGGCTCAACAAAATGTCCCTTAAAATTAGGGACTTAGCCGTCGTAGTGAATGAAAGGCCTGAGTTGTACAGACGATGTTTACGTTTGAGCAACGTCAATGAGAAGAAAAATATTGACGTAAAGAAACAACTATTGAGGCCGGAAGACCACTGTATGGGCATCCAGCCAATGACCTCGTTGGTATCGGCGAAGCCGGTTGCGGCCTGCGGATGCTTACAACTGTGGCGCACTACGCACTATCCACAGTTAACTATTTTGACTTTGGGAAACTAAAAACGTAAGATCGGAAAATATGAACACCCCAACCAACCTGCAGCCGGCATCGACCTACAATGCCGCGGACTATTGCTCGACCAAGGAGGCCGCGGCCACCCTTGGCGTCTCGCACCGCACGGTGCAGCTGTGGGTGGAAAACGGCACGCTGCAGGCCTGGCGCACCGCCGGCGGCCATCGCCGCATCACGGTGGAATCGGTGAACCGCCTGGTCGATGGCCGGCGCATCGCCATCGGCGCGCCTCCGGCGCCAGCCAGCGCGCCGGCGCCGGGGAAGCCGCGGGTACTGGTGGTCGACGACGATCCCCTGATGCTGCGCCTGTATGAACTCGAGATGGCGGGCTGGGGCCTGGACTTCGAGGTGGTCAAGGCGAATAATGGCTTCGAAGCCCTGATCCGCATCGGCGAGCAGCGCCCCGACCTCCTGGTGAGCGACCTGAACATGCCGGGCATGGACGGTTTCCGCATGATCCGCACGCTGCGCGAGGACAGCGGCACGGCCGGCATGAACATGATCGTCGTTAGCGGCCTGGACCGTGCGACGATCAAGGCCATGGGCCTGCCCACCGACATTCCGGTCTTCCCCAAGCCGGTGCCTTTCGGCGAACTGCGCGGCGCCGTCGAGAACGGCCTGGTGCGCGCGTAAACGTAAACTGCTATGCTGACCACCGGCGCAGCGCGCGTCCGGCCCATCAGGGAGCTGTCATGTCCGCATTCCCGTCACCGCAAGTAACAAGCCATCCGCCCGTCGAGGCGCGCACGAGACCATGAGCAGGACGATCCTCGTCGTCGACGACCAGGACGAACTGCGCCTGCTGATCTCGCTCACCCTGCAGTCGCTGGGACGCATCGTCGAAGCGTCCAATGCCGAGCAGGCTTTAGCCCGGCTTGCCGACGAGCACCCCGACCTGGTCGTGCTCGACATCTGGCTCGGTCCCGGCGCCAGCGGCCTCGACGTATGCGCCGAACTGCGGCGCGATCCGCGCCATGCGGCAACCAAGGTCATCCTGCTGTCGGCCTGCGGCCAGCAAAGCGATATCGCGGCCGGCATGGCGGCCGGGGCCGACCTGTACGTGGTCAAACCGTTCAGTCCGCTGGAATTGCTCAATGCGGTACACGGCCTATTGGGCTGAAACGTTGTTCTTGAGAAACAAATATTTCTTTAGAGTCACTTTTCTAATTCCAGCGCCAATTCCGTAAATCCGAACACTTTCGTGATAATACGTTAACCTAAACGTGTCCATTGGCGCCGTCCGCATCGTCCGGCGTCCGCGATCTGTTGAACAAACCCGCAAAAGCAAAAATACACAATTGATATCAGTCTCGCCGATGCCGGCGCGGCGACGCGCAAGCTGCCTATAAAGCCGTTATGATGGGTTCATCGACTATTTACCCGGCAATTCTCGGCTTCCACCATCATGTTGCGCGCATCCCGTCTCCTCGCGGCCAGCCTGGCCGCCGTCACCCTGGCCCTGCCGGCCGTGGCGGACGCGCGCGTGGTGTCGGCCAGCTTCGAGGCGCGCTTTGAGATCGTCGCCACCTGCTCGGTCAGCGTGGCCCGCTCGGTGGACGTCGCCTGCGCCAGCCCGGGCACGCCCTACCTGCTCGATTCCAGCGCCGCACCTTCCCAGCGTAGCGCTGACCTCGAGGCACGCCGCGTTACCGTCTACTTCTAAGACGTTTTCCTTATTTGCATATCAGCTTTTCTTCGTAGGTCGCTGGACAAGCGCCATCGATAATGGCTGAGTGAATCATTCCGCCCCTACTCCCGACACCCACGCAGCCGCGGACAATGCCGACCGCCTGGTACACTGGCTGATCGACAGCGTGCAGCTGGAAGCGACGGTATTCCACCTTGGCCAGTACTGCGGCCGCTGGCAGGCGTCCACCGCCGGCCGCGGCCTGGGCAGCTTCCACCTGGTGCTGCATGGCGAGTGCTACCTGCACGCCGAAGGCCGCGCGCCGGTCCACTTGCGCGCGCGCGACGGCGTGTTCATGTTGCGCGATACGCCGCACTTCCTCAGTCCCGACCCAGATCCGGCCAGCGCTCCCCCTGGCCAGCCGATGCAGCAGCTCGGCCAGGCCGCGCCCGACGCCATCGCCCTGGCCTGCGGCTTCTTCCACTTTCGCAGCGCGCTCAGCACGCTGATCGCCGACTCCTTCCCGGACAGCCTGGTGCTGCGCGCCGACGACCCGTCGCTGCAGGCCCTGAACGCGCTGTTCGAACTGATCCTGGCCGAGCCGGCGCGCGATCCCGACGCGCCGTCGCCGCTGGTGGCGCGCCTGGCCGAGCTGATGTTCTTCTATGTCATCCGCCACGTGGCGCGCCAGCAAGACATCGCCACGGGCCTCTTGGCCGTGGCCAGCCGCCCCGAGTTCTCGCCCCTGCTCGACCGCATGATGCAGGAGCCCGGATCGGACTGGTCGACCGAGAACATGGCGCGCGCGGCCCATATGTCGCGCTCGAGCTTCTATAAACACTTCAGCGAGGCCAGCGGCCAGGCGCCGGCGCAGTTCCTGTTGCTGCTGCGCATGAAAATCGCGGCCCAGCGCCTGCATGGTGGCGAGACGGTCGAGCGCACGGCCGGCCATGTCGGCTACAACTCGTACGCGGCGTTCTCGCGCGCCTTCCATAAGGTGATGGGCGAGCATCCGGGCACCTTCCGGCGCGGCCGGCACGTCCACGTCAAGACGTCACCGACCGGGCCGATTCGGACGATCGAGCAGAAAACAAGGACGGGTGTGTCCAAACGTGTTTTTCATTCGCCGCTAAAATGACGGACCCAACGCTTTGATAGAGAGATCCGCCATGTCCCGCCTGACCCTGCATACCCAAGAAACCGCGCCTGAAGGCAGCCGTCCGTTCGTGGACAAGGCCGTCGCCAACAACGGCTTCCTGCCGAACCTGATCGGCGTGCTGGCCAATTCGCCGCAGGCGCTGCAGACCTATATGACGGTGTCGGGCATCAACGCCGAGACCAGCCTCACGCTGCCGGAACGCGAAGTCGTGCAGATCACCGCCGCCCGCATCCACGGCTGCGACTTCTGCATCGCCGGCCACACCGCCATCGCCCTCAAGAAGGCCCAGTTGCCGGTCGAGACCGTCCGCGCCATGCAGCAAGGCCAGGATACCGGCGACGCGAAACTCGACGCCGTGCGCCGGTTCTCGGAAGCCGTCATCGCCACCCGCGGCGGCGTGAGCGACGACGCGCTGGCCGCCTTCAAGGCCGCCGGCTACAACGACCAGCAGGCGCTGGAAGTGGTGCTGGGCATCAGCCTGGCCACCCTGTGCAACTTCGCCAACACCCTGGCCGGCAGCGCGATCAACCCGCAGCTGCAACCCTTCGCCAGCGGAGCCATCTGATGGCAAACGGCGAACAAACGGCGCTGCCGCCAGCCCTGGCCGAGTGGCTGCAGGCCAATGCGGATGAATTGGACAGCACGCCCGCGCTGGCGAGCGAAGTCGTGCCGCGCCTGGCCGGCGCCGGCCTGTTCGCCGTCGGCGTACCGCAAGACCTGGGCGGCAGCGGCGGCGCCACGATCGACGCAATCGACGCCATCGCGGCCGTGGCCGAATATTCCGTCACCGCCGCCTTCGTGTTCTGGGGCCAGCGCACCTTCATCGAATACCTGCTGCAAAGCCCGAACGAGGCCATGCGCGCGCGCTGGATCGGCCCACTGGTGCGCGGCGAGTTCGCCGGCGCCACCGGCCTGTCGAACGCGATGAAATTCCTGTCCGGGATCGAGTCGCTGCAGATCACGGCTACCCCGAACGACGCCGGCTGGCAGCTCGACGGTTCGCTGGCCTGGATCACCAATCTGCGCAAGGAAGGCTTCATCGCCGCCGCCGCCGTCAATTCCGCCGGCGACCTGCCGCCCGCGGTGGTCGCCTTCATCAGCGACAGCGCCGGCGTGACGCGCAGTCCCGACCTCGAACTGATGGCCCTGCGCGGCAGCAATACCGCCGCCGTCAAGATCGAGGGCGTGCAGATCGGCGAGGGCGAAGTGCTGCATCCGAACGCGCGCGCCTGGCTGCCGGGCGTGCGCCCGTCCTTCCTGGGCCTGCAGTGCGGCCTGTCGATCGGCCTGGCGCGCGCCAGCCTGCGCGCGGCGCATGCGCTGTCGACCGCCATGCGCGGCCCGCTGCTCGAGCGCATCGTGGCCCAGCAAGTGGCGCTGGACGACCTGGTGACGCAGCTCAAGGATGGCGTGGCCGATGGCCGCTTCAAGACCGCTGCGGCCCCGATGTTCCGGCTGCGCATCGCGCTGGCCGAATCCGTCCAGCAAGCCGTGATGCTCGAATTGCAGGCCAGCGGCGGCCGCGCCTACCTGGTCGACCGCGACCGCAGCTTCGCGCGCCGCTGGCGCGAGTCGGCCTTCATCCCGATCGTCACCCCGAGCCTGACCCAGCTGCAGGTCGAACTCGCGAAGCACGGCGCGGCATGACGGCGCCCGTGCTCGAACAAGGCGCGACCGCGCTGTCCGCCTCCGGCCTGCGTATCGGCTACGGCGGCAAGACCGTGGTCGACGACATTTCGCTGACCATCGACAAGCGCGAGATCGTGTGCCTGCTGGGCGGCAGCGGCTGCGGCAAATCGACCCTGCTGCGCGGCCTGGCCGGCCTGAGCCCGGCCCAGGCCGGCCAGGTCAGCTTTTTGGGCGAGCCGTTGCTGGAACCACACCCGCGCGCGGCGCTGGTCTTCCAGCAACCGAGCCTGCTGCCCTGGCTGAACGTCGAAGGCAATGTCGGCTTCGGCCTGGATTTCGCGCGCCAGCCGGCGATCGCCCGCGACGCGCGCAAGCAGCGGGTGGTCGAGGCCATCGAGGCGGTCGGCCTGGCGGCGCGCGCGCATGCCTATCCGGCCCAGCTGTCCGGCGGCCAGGCCCAGCGCGTGGCGCTGGCGCGCGCCCTGGCGCGCCAGCCCGAGCTATTGTTCGCCGACGAGCCGTTCTCGGCGCTGGATGCGATCACGCGCGCCGAGATGCAGACCCTGCTGGTCGACCTGGTGCACCGCTGGCATACCGCCGTCCTGCTGGTGACCCACGATATCGACGAAGCGATCCTGGTCGCCGACCGCATCCTGCTGATGGCGGTGCAGCCCGGCCAGCCAGGCAAAATCGTCCGCGAATGGAAGGTCGACCTGCCGCGGCCGCGCCACGAATACGCCGAGGGCGTGGCCGGGCTGCGCCTGGACATCATCAAGGCGCTGCGCGAAGGCGCCTGACGTTTCGAACCACGCAAGCACAATAAATAAGAGGAAAACCCATGAACGACTCGATCCACATCTGCGCTTCTTCCGACTGCGATTGCGGCATGACCCGGCGCGACTTCCTGCGCATGTCGGCCCTGACCGGCGCGGCCGCGGCGTCGCCGCTGCTGTTCGCGGGCGAGGCCGCGGCGCAGAACTTCAAGGGCGACGACCAGCCGGTCAAGATCGGCTACCTGCCGATCACCGACGCCGCGCCGCTGCTGGTGGCGCACGGCCGCAAGCTGTTCGAGCAGCAGGGCCTGAAGGTCGAGACGCCGCGCCTGTTCCGCAGCTGGGCCCAGATCATCGAGGCTTTCGTGGCCGGCCAGGTCAATGTGATCCACCTGCTGTCGCCGGCGACCCTGTGGGTGCGCTACGGTTCGAAATTCCCGGCCAAGGTGGTGGCCTGGAACCACATCAACGGTTCGGCGCTGACGGTGCAGAACGAGATCAACTCGGTGCTTGAGCTGGGCGGCAAGACGGTCGCGATCCCGTTCTGGTACTCGATCCATAACATCCTGCTGCAGAAGATCCTGACCGCGAACAAGCTGAGCGTGGTCACCCGCGCGCGCGGCGCCGCGCTCAAGCCCAACGAGGTCAACCTGATCGTCCTGGCGCCGTCCGAGATGGTGTCGGCGCTGGCGACCAAGTCGATCGCCGGCTACATCGTGGCCGAGCCGTTCAATGCGGCGGCCGAGAATGCCAAGATCGGCAAGGTGCTGCGCTTCTCGGGCGACGTCTGGAAAAACCACGCCTGCTGCGTGACCTTCCTGGCCGAGCGCGACCTGAACGACAAGCCGGAATGGTCGCAGCGCGTGACCAATGCCATCGTCAACGCCCAGCTGTGGTCGCGTTCGAACCAGGTCGAGACGGCCAAGCTGCTGGCCGCGACCGGCCCCAACAAGTACACGCCGCACAATCTGCAGGCGCTGACCAAGGTGCTGGCCACCACCGATTATTCGGATTACGAAAAGCGCCGCATCGTCGCCCACCCGGCCTGGAACCAGCGCCGCATCGACTTCCAGCCGTTCCCGTTCGCGTCCTATACGGAAGAACTGGTGCGCGCCATCGGCCAGACCAAGGTCGAAGGCGACATCAGCTTCCTGGCCAAGCTCGATCCGAAGTTCGTGGCGCGCGACCTGGTCGACGACCGCTTCGTGCGTAAATCGATCCAGGCCGTGGGCGGCCCGGCCAAGTTCGGATTGCCGGCCAACCTCCTGCGCCTTGAAGCGATCGCGGTCTGACGATGCTGAGACGTTTCTTGTGGCCGGTCGCCGGCTTTGCTATCGCGCTGCTGCTGTGGTCCTGGGGCGTCAAGGGACTCGAAGAGACCACGCCGATCGCGGCGATGTTCGCGCCAGTCGAGACCTTCAAGGCCTTCCACGTGATGGTGCTGGGGGCGGACATCTGGCTGCACGTGGCCACCAGCCTCAAGCGGGTGGCCGTGGGCCTGGGCTTTGCGATCCTGTTCGGCGTGCCTTTGGGGATCCTGGCCGGCATGTCGAAGGCCTTCAGCCAGGCCAGCACGCCGCTGTTCCAGCTGCTGCGCATGGTCTCGCCGCTGTCGTGGATGCCGCTGGCGGTGATGGTGCTGGGCGTCGGCGACGCGCCCGTCTACTTCTTGCTGGCCTTCGCCGCCGTGTGGCCGCTGATGCTGGCCACCGCCGCCGGCGTGGCCCAGCTCGACCCCAACTGGATGCTGCTGGCGCGCTCGCTGTCGGCCACCAAATGGGAAGTGGTCTGGCGCCTGGTGCTGCCGGGGATCACCGCGCATATCCTGACCGGCGTGCGCCTGGCGATCGGCATCATCTGGATCGTGCTGGTGCCGGCCGAGATGCTGGGCGTGTCCGCCGGCCTCGGTTACTTCATCCTCGATACGCGCGACCGCCTGGCTTATTCGGAACTGACGGCCGCCATCATCCTGATCGGCCTGCTCGGTTATGCGCTCGACTACGCAGCCCGCTTCGTGCATGCGCGCTGGCTGCATTCGGTGCCGTCCGATCCGCTGCGCTGATCGGCCCTGCGATCCCCGCCCCCGCGCGGGGATTTTTTTTAGAACGTCAGCTGCACCGTGATCGTATCGCGGTAGTTGCCCGGCGTCGGCGCGCGCTGGCGCGGCGCCGAACAACGGGGTCAGGTCTGGCATTCAGACACGGCCTCGACAACAAATCGCTCTTGAAGGCTGAGCTTGTGTCTAAATGTCAGACCTGACCCCAGCTGTTCTGATCTGCCCTTCCTCCCCGCCTGGCGCGGGGAGTTTCCTTTGCCTCAAAACGTCAGCTGCACCGTGATCGTATCGCGGTAGTTGCCCGGCGTCGGCGCGCGCTGGCGCGGCACCAGGCCATGCATCATGACGCTCTGCGTCGCGCCGCTACCGGTGCCGGTGTACACCACGGTGCCGCCGCTGCCGTCGCCCCAGATCGCGCCGTCCGGCGTGGACGAGATCCGGTAGCCCAGGGTTTCCCCGGTCAGGCTGTTCTTCATGGTGCGCGCCGCCGGATTGCCGGACAGGCCGCCATTCATCGAGACCTGGTAGCTGCTGTTGGCGGTGCAGGTCACGCTCAGGGGCGCGCTGGCGCGCCGTTCGCTCAAGGGGCTGCCCGAGCCGAATACCAGGTTGCTGGCGCTGATCAGGCAGTTATTGGTCACGGTGGCGCGCGCCTGGAAGGCGAACGACTCGGTGACGCCGGCGGTGCACGACTTGCCGAGTCCGAACGAGTACTGCAGCGTGCCATGGCCGGCGAAATTGGCCGTGTATAAGGTGTCGGTATTGCCCGAGGTGCCGACGCCGGACAGGCTGGCAGCCGGTATGCGGCCATAGATCGTGACGCTCTGGGTCACCCCGCCCAGCGACAGCAGGCCGACCAGGACGCCCGAGATCGGCTTGGCGCCGATGGTGCTGGTGTTGCCGCCCCACAGCCAGGCCGAGGTGGCCGACGGGTCGGCGTACAGATTGAAGCCGAGGCGCCGCGAACCGCTGGTCAGGTAGCGGGGATCGCCGGTGCCGCCGCCGCTGCCCGGACCCAGGTTGACGCAGACGTTGGCAGCCGGCAGCAGCAGCGCCGACTGGCCCAGCAGCAGGGTCCAGTAGCAGGTCACGTTCAGGGTACCGGTCGCCGTGTAGTCGGTGTTGGCGATCGGGCTGACCACGCCGAAGTCGATGTCGGTCATGGTGGCGGTACAGGTGTCGGCGCGCGCGCCGGGAATGGCGAGCAGCCACAGCAGCGCCGCTGCAGGCAGGGTCCGCAGCAGCCGGACGTTCATGGTCGTCATCTTCATCATGGTTGTTTTCCTTGCACGGGCTGGCATACCAGCGGTCCGATGGTCGGCAGTTCGCCCTCCACCGGCTTGTAGTCGAAGCGCACCTCGCAGGCATCCGCACCGGACCCGACCGTTACCCGGTTCTGCGCCCGCAATCCTTCCACGAACAACACGCCATCGTAACCCACGACCGCGCCGGCCTGACCGCGGGTCCCGGCGCCTTCGAGCTGCGCGGGGGTGCCGACCTCGGGCGGCGTGCCGTCCGGCCTGAGCACCATCAGGGTCGCGGCCGCATAGCGTTCGATCTCGAAGCGCGCCACCACGCCGGCGTATTCGCGCGGCACCACGTCCTGGCTGCTGCCGGCGATGCGGGTATCGGGCGGCAGCGACGACGGATCGATCGCGATCCGGTTGGCGGCGTACGGTTGCAGGTCGGGCACCAAGAGGCGTCCCTTGCTGTCGGTGCGGCCGATCACGCGGTTGTCATGCAATACCGGCAGGTCCGGCGCGCCGGTCGAGACCAGCGCGAAGCCGTTGCCGACCTGGCGCGCGGCGACCACGGTGCCATCCATCGCCACCAGGGCGCCGCTGAAGTCCAGGCTGGTATTGCTGCCGCCATTCACGTGTTGCGTCGAGATGGCGGCGCGGCCGTGCGAGCCGAGATACTGGACTTGCGCCTGGTGGTAGCGCTGGGCGCCGGCCATGCCGGACTGCAGCCCCCAGCCCAGGCCGCCCTCGAAGTCCGGCGCGCGGCCGAGCGACATCGAGGCCGCCGTCTCGCCGCGCTGGCGGCCGGCGTTGGTGTTGAACGCGATGCGCGAATCGAAGGCCATGCTGAACGTGAACGTGATGCCCCGCTCGGCGCTGCGCTTGAGGTCCTGGAAAGCACTGACGCTCAGGTTGCCGCGCAGCCCCACGCTGCGCGACCAGGCCAGCGACACGTTGCGCGTGACGCCCGGCGTCTCTTCGACCGGGCCGATCGGGGTGCCGCCGCCGGCGCCGGGGCCCAGCGGATCCGGCGCCAGGCCCAGGCCGTTCTCGGGCGGCAGGCGCAGCTGGATCAGGCTCACACTCAAGCCATTGCCGCGGTACGAGGTGCTCAGCGTCGCGCGGTCGGTGGCGCGCGGCACCGGCACGCCTTCGAGCACGCCCAGGTCGCCGTAGTTGCGGCTGGCGCGCACCGACTGTACGTCGAAGGCGAAGCGCGGCGACACATATTGATAGCCGAGACTGGCCTGGCCGCCGCGATGGCGGCCGCCGCTCGCGGCCAGCGCGGCGCTGAACACGCCCGCGTTCGGGATGCGCTTGAGCACGCCGGCGCCGGCCAGCACCAGGCCGCTGCCCGCCTCGGCATGCCCCTCGAGCGTCATGGTATCGCTCCAGCCGTGGCGCCAGGACGCGAGCGCCGCCGCATTGCCGTAGCGGAAGGAGTGCAGGCCGTAGTCGCGCCGCAGCGCACCGACGGAGACCGCGAAATCGCTCAGGCCGCGCGCCAGCAGGCGGGTGTCGACGTACAGCGGCAAGGTGGTGGCGACTTCGCGTCCGAGGGCGTCGCGGGTGACCACGGTGGCCTGGCCGGCGCCGTTCAGGCCCGTCACCTGGTCGACCACGAAGGGGCCGGTGGGCACGGCGGTGCTGAACTGGCGCACGCCGTTGACGTACAGGTCGACGCTGCTGGGCACCACGGCGGAACCGGCGACCGAGGCTACCGGATAGGTCACGAGGTCGGGCCGCAGTTCGAAATTGCGGCGCCATTCGATGCCGCCCAGGCGCATGGCGCGGGTCCAGCTGAGCGCCGGGGCGACGGTGTCGCCCACCTGCCAGGTCGAAAGACGGTCTTGCGACGAGCGCACCCAGCTCGTGTCGTAGCGGATATACCCCCTACCCTCTCCGCGCAATATGGCGGCGCCCGTGCTGTTGAGCGACCCATGGCGGTCGAAATAGCGCAGGTCGAGGGTGCCGGCCAGCGAGCGCGAGCTGCTCTGTCCGAACAGATTGTAGTTGAGGAGCATGCCGCGGCTGGCCTGGGCCGGTCCGGCCTGGCGTACCGTGCGTGCGCTCAGCACGCGCTGCTCGCGCAGGGCGTCGGTCAGGGTCAGGGCCAGGGCCTGCCGGGCGGGGTCGTAGGCCCAGCGCATGCCGCGCACCTCGTCCAGCGAAAAATCGCTGCGCCCGGCCACGCCGAAGCGGGCCGGGTCCAGGCCCAGCTCGCGCAGGGACTCGACCGTCATGCGCAAGGTGGACCCCAGCTGGATGACGGAAACGATCTGGCCGGTCGGCTGGCCGTCGATGCTGGTATCGAGGAAGAGTTCGACCGCCTGGTCCGCCACCGCCGCTGCGGGCGTGGATGCAGGCGTGGAGACAACCTGGGCCACTGCGGCGGCGATCGGCGTCAGGCACAGGGCGAGCAGGCAGGACGAGCGCAGCGCCCGCCATGGCGGGCGGCGGGTCAAGTGCTGCACGAGGACTTAGTCCCTGGCGACGGCGGCGCTGGCGGACTGGGGCCGGGTGTTCACCGAGGCCTGGATCCCCAGGGGCGCCGGCATGCCGGATGCGACGTCGGGCGGCAACTGCCATTCGCGCGCGCGGCCCGGCAGCGCATAGCCCAGCAGGCCCTTGGAAAGCTCGACGTCGCGCGCGCCGATGCGCACGCTGGTGGCGCCGATCTGGGCGTGCAGCGTGCCGGCGTTGAAGGCGCGCAGGTGCCAGGCGCCGTCGCGCTGGAAGGTGCTCCATTCGAGCTTGGGCGCGGCCTGGCCGTCGGCCGGCAGCACGAAGGCCGGCACCGAATACTGGAGGCGGATCGCGACGTTACCCTGCTGGCTGTCGCCGCGCGGGAGTTCGTCGATGAGGATGCGGTAGGTCTGTTCGGCGGCGCCGGCGGCGGCCTGCGCACCCGCGCGGCGTACCAGGCGGATGGTCTGGGTGCTGTTGGGGGCGACTTCGATCACCGGCGGGCTGGCCACCAGCTGGGTGGTCGGGGTCAGGGCGTCGTTGCCGTCACGCTGGTCCCATGCGTACACCCTCACCTGCCCGTACAGCGGCGTATCGCCATTGTTCTGGAGCTGGATACCGGCCGCGTTCTGGCCCGGCTGGAAGCTGATCGAGACCGGCGAAATCTGCAGGTTGGCGGCGTGCGCCAGCGGGCCGGCCGCCCCCAGGACCATGGAAAAGGCTGTAAAGCGGGCCGCAGCGGTTGCGGCGCAGCGAAGACTCCGCATGCACACTCCAGTTTAGAAATAAACGGATGCCGTGATCGACGACTTGTAGTTGTCCGGCGTCGGCGCATTCTGCACCGGGATCTCGCCGTACACGGTCAGGGTCTGCTTGTCGCCGTTTCCAGTGCCGGCCAGGGTGTCGGTGCCCTGGGTATTACCCCACAGGCCCGCGCCTGGCGAACGGTACAGGTTGAACTTCACTTTATCGGTGTTGGCGCCGCTGCTGCCCGACAGGAAACGCGTCGTGCCGCTCGAGCCGGCGCCGGTACCGGCATCCAGGCCCACATTGTAAGGTGTAGTGTTGGTGCATGTCACAGTCAAGTTGGATTGACCGTTCTTGGCCGAGGTGATCAGGCCGGTCTGGCCGAAATCGAGGCTGGTGGCGGTGACGGTGCAGTCGGCCACGACGCTCATCGTCACGTCGAATTTGGCGGTGGCCGGGCTGGCGGCATCAACGCTGGTGAAAGGCATGACGGCAGCCAGGACAGCAGCCAATACACGGTTACGGTTCGAGGTCGACATCATTTTTCTTCTCCAGTCGTTGAGGGCGCGATCACCATGACGCACACAGAATTGCTCAACTCGGAAAATATGATACCTCGTTTCCGTACGGAATCAAATGCTTTTCATCACTTTTGCCGACTATTTCAATTTTGCTGGTTTTATGCAACAGCGTGGTGAAATTGCTACAAATGACCTCAGTCCGGCGTGGCCCAGGAGCGCGCATGCGCCACCGCCCGACCCCAGCGCGTCATCAGTTCGGCGCGGCGGCCGGCATCCATCGCCGGTTCGTAGCGGCGTTCGACCTGCCACTGCGCCTCGATCGCCTCCAGCGATTCCCAGTAGCCGCAGGCCAGGCCGGCCAGGTAGGCCGCGCCCAGGGCCGTGGTCTCGGTGACGCGCGGGCGCACCACCTCGACGCCGAGCAGGTCGGCCTGGAACTGCATCAGCAAGTCGTTGCGGGCGGCGCCGCCGTCGGCGCGCAGCTCGGTGACGGCGCAGGCGGCGTCCTTCTGCATCGCCGCCAGCAGTTCGGCGCTCTGGTAGGCGATGGCCTCGACCGCGGCGCGTGCGATATGGGCGGCGCCCGTGCCGCGCGTCATGCCGAGGATGGTGCCGCGCGCATACGGATCCCAGTGCGGCGCGCCAAGGCCGGTGAAGGCCGGCACCAGCATCACGCCGCCGCTGTCGGGCACGCTGGTGGCGAGGGCTTCCACCTCATGCGACTGGCGGATGATGCCGAGGCCGTCGCGCAGCCATTGCACGGTGGCGCCGCCCATGAAGACGCTGCCCTCGAGCAGGTAGTCGGTGCGGCCCGCGACGGTCCAGCCGACCGTCGCCAGCAGGCGGTTATGCGAGACCGGAGCAGAATCGCCTGCATGCATCAGCATGAAACAGCCGGTGCCGTAGGTATTCTTGACCAGGCCCTTGCGGTGGCAGGCCTGGCCAAAGGTGGCGGCCTGCTGGTCGCCGGCGATGCCGGCGATCGGGATCGCATGGCCGAACCATTCCTCATTGGCGAGCCCGACGACGCCGGCGCTGGGGACGACCTCGGGCAGCAGCGCGCGCGGGATCTCGAACAGCGCCAGCAAATCCTCGTCCCAGGCCAGCGTGTGAATGTTGAACAGCATCGTGCGCGCGGCATTGCTGGTATCGGTGACGTGGCGGCCGCACAGGCGCCATACCAGCCAGCTGTCGACGGTGCCGAAGGCCAGCTCGCCCCTGTCGGCCCGGCTGCGCGCGCCGGGAACGTGGTCGAGCAGCCATTTCAATTTGGTGGCGGCGAAATAGGCATCGAGTTCGAGACCCGAGCGCTCCTGGATGAGCGCGGCCTTGCCCGCTTCGCGCAGGCGGTCGCAGGCGCCGGCGGTGCGCCGGTCCTGCCACACGATGGCATTGGCCACGGGTTCGCCGGTCGCGCGGTCCCACAGGAGCGTGGTCTCGCGCTGGTTGGCGATGCCGATCGCGGCGACCTGCGCGGCCTGGACGCCGCCCTGCGCCAGCGCTTCGCGCGCGCAGGCGAGCTGGCTGTGCCAGATATCGAGCGGATCGTGCTCGACCCAGCCGGGCTGGGGAAAATATTGGGGGTACTCTCGTTGACAGCTGGCCACCGGCAGGCCGGCGCGGTCGAACAGGATGGCGCGCGAGCTGGTCGTGCCCTGGTCGAGGGCGAGGATGTATTGCGTCAATGGCGTCTCCGGACAGCACAGCCGGCGCGGAACGCCAGGGCTCAGCGGTCCGGGACGACCGTCGACAAGGCGCGTGGATCACGCGCCTCGGGAATTATAAGTAAAGCAGGCCGATAGGCCGGATTCTGTGTAACGCCACCTTGCGGTGACGCATGGACAGTCATTCCTCTAGGCGCTGGATTACTCCAGCGCTCAAGCTTCCTACCCGCACGCTCCGCGAGCAACATCAACGCGTGCCTATTTGGAATTGCTCCAGGTGGAGGTTACCGCGTTTCACCGTAACTTAATACGCTCGTCTCTGTGGCCCTATTCCTCGCCTTATACCGCTGGCTTGCGCCAGACGGCTTTCAACGGACGGCCGTTAACCGTCACCCCGCTCTGTGGAGTCCGGACCTTCCTCCCGTCCACGACCTTGCGGCGTGGACCAGCGACTGCCTGGCCTGCTTCACGGGCGCATTGTACCCGATGCAGGGTCGCGCCGGGCCGTCGCGCTGCCATGGCCTTGCCGTTTCTGTAATTTGATGTCGCCATTTCAAAAGCCGTTCACGGGCCGCTCACCTAGAATGCCCGGAAAGCCTCTTTAACAAGGATGACGCACCCCATGCCCTCCACTTCCCTGCACCCTTCCCGCACCGGCGGCCAGCTCCTGGTCGACGCGCTCCACGTCCACGGCGTCGACACCGCCTTCGGTGTCCCCGGCGAAAGCTACCTGGACGTGCTCGACGCGCTGCACGACTCGAACATCCGCTTCGTGATCAACCGCCAGGAAGGGGGCGCGGCATTCATGGCCGAGGCCTATGGCAAGATGACGGGCAAGCCAGGCATCTGCTTCGTCACCCGCGGTCCCGGCGCCACCAATGCCTCGATCGGCGTGCATACCGCGTTCCAGGACTCCACGCCGATGATCCTGTTCATCGGCCAGGTCGGCAACGACTTCGTCGACCGCGAAGCGTTCCAGGAAATCGACTACCGCCGCATGTATGGCCAGATGGCGAAATGGGTGGCCCAGATCGACCGCGCCGACCGCATCCCCGAATACATGGCGCGCGCCTTCCAGGTGGCCACCAGCGGCCGTCCCGGCCCGGTGGTGCTGGCGCTGCCGGAAGACATGCTGGTCTCGACGGCGGCAGTCGCCGACACCCGCCCCTACCAGCCGTCGCACGGCGCACCGTCCGGCGAACAGATCGCCCGCCTGCGCGCCATGCTGCAAGAAGCCCAACGGCCGGTCGTGCTGCTGGGCGGCGGCACCTGGAACGCGCAGGCCTGCGCCGACCTGGCCCGCTTCGCCGAAGCGAATCACCTGCCGGTGGGCTGCACCTTCCGCTTCCAGGACCTGCTCGACAACGCGCACCCGAACTACGTCGGCGACGTCGGCATCGGCATCAATCCGAAACTGGCCGCGCGCGTGAAAGAGGCCGACCTGGTGATCGCCATCGGCCCACGCCTGGGCGAGATGACGACCGGCGGCTACACGCTGCTCGATTCGCCGGTGCCGCGCCAGCGCCTGGTCCATATCCATCCGGACCCGGAAGAGCTGGGCAGCGTCTACCAGGCCGAACTCATGATCGCCAGCGGCATGCCGCAAGCCTGCGCCATGCTGGCCGCGATGGAACCGATCGACGCCACGGCCTGGCAAGACAGCGTGGCCGAGGCCAAGATGGAGCTGGCCGCCTGGCAGGCCCAGCCCGCGTTGCTGAAGGAAGGCGTGCCGCTCGACCTGTGGCAGGTGGTGCAGGACTTGATGGACCAGTTGCCGCACGACGCCATCATCACCAACGGCGCCGGCAACTACGCCTCGTGGGCGCACCGCTTCTATCGCTACGGCGGCATGCGCACCCAGCTGGCGCCGACCAATGGCGCGATGGGGTACGCGGTGCCGGCCGGCGTGGCCGCCAAGATCGTGTGGCCGGAGCGCGCCGTGGTGACCTTCGCCGGCGACGGCGAATTCATGATGACTGGCCAGGAACTGGCGACCGCAGTCCAATATGGCGCCGGCGTCGTGATCCTGGTCTTTAATAACAATATGTTCGGCACTATCCGCATGCACCAGGAACGCAGCTATCCGGGCCGCGTGTCCGGCACGGGCCTCCACAATCCGGACTTCGCCGCCCTGGCGCGCGCCTACGGCGGCCATGGGGAAGTCGTCGACAAGACCGAGGATTTCGCGCCGGCCCTGCAGCGCGCCCTCGAGCACGCCGACCAGCACCAGCTGCCGGCCGTGATCGAGCTGCGCTACGACGGCAACCTGATCACCCCGAACGCCACGCTGGAGACGATCCGCAAGCAGGCGGAAAGCGCGAGGGCCGGCCGCTGAACACTCGTGTGCAATCGGGCTCTGTATTGCTACTCTGGTAAAATATTCGCTAGTTTTTTCATCGCCGGCCCCGCCGGCGTCCGCACGCAGTCCCGCCACCAGACACTATGTTTAGCTTCTTCAAGAGAAAAAAAGCGCCCGACGCACCGGCGCCGGAACCGGTCGTGCCGGTCGTGCCGGCCACGCCGCCTGCGCCCGCACCTGTCGCCGCTCCTGCTCCTGCCCCCGCTCCTGTCCCGGCGCCGGTCGCCGCGGCCCCGGTGGTCGCCGAAGCCAGCGTCCTGCACGAAGGCGCCAACCTGTTCCCCGAAACCGCCGAACGCCCGACCACCGAGGCTGAAAAGAAGACCTCGTGGATGACGCGCCTGAAGGCCGGCCTGTCCAAGACCTCGAGCAACCTGTCCCTGCTGTTCGTCGGCGCCCGCATCGACGAAGACCTGTACGAGGAACTCGAGGCCGCGCTGCTGATGTCGGACGCCGGCATGGACGCCACCGAGCACCTGCTGGGCGAGTTGCGGCGCAAGGTCAAGGAAGACAAGCTGCTGGACGCCGCCGCCGTCAAGGCCGCGCTCAAGGAGCTGATGATCGAGCTGCTGCTGCCGCTGCAGAAGCCGCTGGAGCTGGGCCGCCACGAACCGCTGGTGATGATGATCTCGGGCGTCAACGGCGCCGGCAAGACCACCACCATCGGCAAGCTGGCCAAGCATATGCAAGGCTTCGACCAGTCGGTGCTGCTGGCCGCCGGCGACACCTTCCGCGCCGCCGCGCGCGAGCAACTGATGGTCTGGGGCCAGCGCAACAACGTCACCGTGATCTCGCAGGCCTCGGGCGACCCGGCCGCCGTCGCCTTCGACGCGGTGCAGTCGGGCAAGGCGCGCGGCACCGACGTCGTGATGGTCGACACCGCCGGCCGCCTGCCGACCCAGCTGCACCTGATGGAAGAACTCAAGAAGATCAAGCGCGTGATCGGCAAGGGCATGGACGGCGCGCCGCACGAGACCCTGCTCGTCATCGACGGCAATACCGGCCAGAACGCGCTGGCGCAAGTGAAGGCCTTCGACGACGCCCTGCAACTGACCGGTCTCGTCGTGACCAAGCTGGACGGCACCGCCAAGGGCGGCGTGCTGGCGGCGATCGCCCGCACCCGTCCGATCCCCGTGTACTTCATCGGCGTGGGCGAGAAGCTGGAAGACCTGCAGCCATTCAACGCCGAAGAATTCGTCGAAGCGCTGCTCGGCTGACGGAACGGGGACCCATGATCGCATTCCAGTCGGTATCCAAACAGTACACCCACGGCGACGCGCGCGGCGCGTATGCGCTGCACGACGTCTCGCTCGACATCGCCAAGGGCGAGCTGGTCTACCTGGCCGGCCCCTCGGGCGCCGGCAAGTCGACCCTCATGAAGATGGTGGCGGCGGTCGAGCGTCCCAGCAGCGGCAAGGTGATCGTCAACGGCCAGGACATCGGCCGCATCAAGCCGGCCGGAATTGCCTTCCTGCGCCGGAATATCGGCATCATCTTCCAGCAGCAGCGCCTGCTCAATGACCGCAACATCCTGGCCAACACCATGCTCCCTCTCCTGGTAACGGGCGCCCGCACCGCCGACGCCGCGCAGCGCGCCCGCGCCGCGCTCGACCGGGTCGGCCTGCTCGACCGCGCCAGGGCGATGCCGCTCGAACTGTCGGGCGGCGAACAGCAGCGGGTGGCGGTCGCGCGCGCGATCGTCAACCGGCCACAGATCATCCTGGCCGACGAACCGACCGCCAATCTCGACCGCGTGGCGGCCGACAAGGTGCTGGACGCGCTGCGCGCCTTCCACGCCGCCGGCGTCACCTGCGTCATCTCGACCCACGACGAACAGGTGCTGGCAGGCAGCACGCGGGTGATCCGCCTCGAGCAGGGCCAGCTGGTCGGAGGTGGGGCATGAGCCCGTGGCTGCGTCAGCACCGCTTCGCCCTCGGGGCCGCGCTGTCGACGGTGCGCAAGTCGCCCGGCAGCTTCCTGTTCAACGTGCTGGTGGTCGCGCTCGCGCTGACCCTGCCGTTCGCGGGCATCACCCTGCTCGACAATGTGCGTCCGCTGTCCGAGCAATTGTCGGTAGATCCCGAGATCAGCCTGTTCATGCGCGACGACGCCAGCCGCGCCGATGCCGAGGCGCTGGCGCCGCGCATCCGCCAGCTCGTCGCCCAGCAGGGCAAGGGCGAGGCGGAAATCGCCTTCGTGCCGCGCGAGCAGGCGCTCGCTTCGCTCAAGGAGCGCAGCGGCCTGGGCGACGTGCTGGAAACCCTGGGCGACAATCCCTTGCCCGACAGCTATGTGATGAAGCTGGGCGGCTTCGCCAGCGCCGGCGCCGCCGGCCAGGTGGACCTGATCACCGAGCGCCTGGCCGAACTGCCGGGCGTGGAGACGGTACAGGTCGATTCGGCCTGGGTCAAGCGCCTGGCCGCGATGCTGGCCATCCTGCGCCTGGCCCTGCTGCTGCTGGCGGCCACCCTGGGCATCGTCGTGATCGCGGTCGTGTTCAATACGATCCGCCTGCAGGTGCTGACCCAGAAAGAAGAGATCTCAGTCTCGCAACTGCTGGGCGCGACCAACGACTTCATCCACCGCCCGTTCTTCTATACCGGCGCCCTGCTCGGCCTGTGCGCCGGCGCGGTAGCGCTGGGCGCGGTGACCCTGGCGCTGCGCCCGCTGAACGGTGCGATCGGGGAATTTGCCCGGCTGTACGGCTCGAATTTCCAGCTGGCAGCGCTGGGTGGACTGGAAATCGCCGGTCTGCTGGCGGTCAGCGCCGGGCTGGGCCTGGTCGGCGCCCTGCTGTCGGTGCGGCGTCACCTGGCGCGCCAGCGTTGAACGGCGGTCCTACAGAGTTGCAGCGAAAAAAAATAGTCGAGATGGTATTGAAAACGCGTTAAGCATCACCATCTCTGCTGACAGGGCGAGGCGGCCCTCCTGTGTGGCTGCCTGCCCCTTTACTGGACAAGACCACGTCGCTCGACACCGCAATGAATCCTACGGCCTAGCTGCCATCCCCTACGCTTCCACGCGCAAAAGTCCTACAGGCTGCGCCGTGGCTACGTGCGCCATTCAACAGAATACGTGCCACTCTGGCCGTAAGCTGTGTCTAACGTTATTCCAGTCATTCCTCGCTCACTTTTGAGCCGAATCAACTGAACATGCAAGAGCTGCTCTACAGTGGAACCGTCGGCAATTTGATTCCCGCGAGCAATACTTTGAACAATCTTAAGCGCCGGGACCACTTCTAGCACTCACCTCGGGGGAGTGCTAATATATGGTCCAAGGCAATCGAAATTCAAGTCACGCGTCCAGGTAACAAGCCGTAACAGCGGTGCCGCAAGGCAATAAGTTATGGCAAATTAAGGATGCAGCAAGATTACTACGAGGGAAATGAATATGTCCGCACAATCCGCATTGGTTCCGACCGGCAGTCGTGCTCTGGGACTGGGTTTCACCGGCAATCTGGGCAATATCGACGCCTATATCTCGGCCGTCAACCGCCTGCCGATGCTCACGCACGAAGAAGAGGTTTCGCTGGCGAAGCGGCTGCGCGACGACCACGATCTCGACGCGGCGCAAAAGCTGGTGCTGTCGCACCTGCGCCTGGTGGTATCGATCGCGCGCGGCTATCTGGGCTATGGCCTGCCGCACGCCGACCTGATCCAGGAAGGCAATATCGGCCTGATGAAGGCAGTCAAGCGCTTCGACCCGAACCAGGGCGTGCGCCTGGTGTCGTACGCCATGCACTGGATCAAGGCCGAGATGCATGAATACATCCTCAAGAACTGGCGTCTCGTAAAGGTCGCCACGACCAAGGCCCAGCGCAAGCTGTTCTTCAACCTGCGCAGCAACAAGACCGGCCTGGATGCGATGTCGCCGACCCAGGTCGACGACCTGGCCAAGCTGCTGGGCGTCAAGCGCGAAGAAGTGATCGAGATGGAAACCCGTCTGTCGGGCCGCGACATCGCGCTGGAGTCGCCGACCGACGACGAAGACGACAAGTTCTCGCCGATCGCCTATCTGTCGTCGGACCAGCAGGAACCGACCAAGGTGCTCGAGGCCGAGCAGGTCACCCGCCTGCAGTCCGAGGGACTGGAAACGGCGCTGGGCAAGCTCGACCCGCGTTCGCGCCGCATCATCGAGGCGCGCTGGCTGGCCAACGACGACGGCTCGGGCGCCACGCTGCATACGCTGGCCGAAGAGTTCAGCGTGTCGGCCGAGCGCATCCGCCAGATCGAATCGGCTGCGCTCAAGAAGATGAAAGGCGCACTGGCGGCTTACGTGTAAGCGACGCACCTTCAGCGCCGAACAACGTCGTCCCCGCGCAGGCGGGGACCCAAGTACTGCATGCGTAGACTGAACGCTTGCGACTTGGGTCCCCGCCTCCGCGGGGACGACGCGTTTACGTCAGCCTCAATGCACCGGCATGAAGAACGGCTTGTTCTTGTCCTTGAGTAGAAAGACCAGGAACTTGGCCGGCTTGGTCTTGCTCGCATTGCGCCCCACCGTATGCAGGTCGCGCGGATTCTCATAGAAGGTCTCGCCCGGCCCCAGCGTGTGCTCCTTCCCGCCCTTCACGCCCATCACGATCGTCCCTTCCAGCACATAGATGAAGCCATGCGCATCGTGGCGGTGGACGGGGTCGCCGCCGCCCGGCGGATACACCACGGTGATCATCAGCACTTCCTTGCCGGGATGGTCGTCCAGCGCCTTGCTGAACAGCTCGTTGACAACGGGATCCAGCGCCGCGGCCCAGACGGGCGCCGCCAGCGGCAGGGTCATCAACAGGCCGGCGGCGCCGGCGAATTTTCTCAGGCGTGACATGGTCTCTCCTTCAGTACAGGGTGGATATGGAGCCAGTGTAGGGCGCACGTTACGGGCGCAACAGGCGTGCGCCGGTCCCCATGCTGATGCCTCAAACGCAACAATCCGTGTCAGGCGCGATGCACGTGGCCTTGGCGGGATTCGGCTGTTATTTGTCATTTACGAAAAAGATCACACGCAACTACCATGACGGCAGCCACATGAGCAACTAAGTAGCGACTGAGAGTAAAGCCATGAAGAACGAACGCTTCGCGATCGGTGAATTCATCCAGCCATCGTCACCTTTGACACCGGCCACTCCTGAAATGGATGGGCTGGCCTCGAGCTTTTCCACCACCTATGCCGGCGTGCTGGCCTTCATCGCCGTGGTCCACGAAGGCTCGTTCGCCCGCGCCGCCGAGCGCCTCGGCATCGGCCGCTCCGCCGTCAGCCGCAGCGTGCAGAAACTGGAATCGCAGCTCGACACCCGCCTGTTCCTGCGCACCACGCGCAGCACCTCGCTCACCAGCGAGGGCGAACTGTTCTACGCCAACTGCAAGCCGGGCGTCGAGCGGATCGTGCAGTCGGTGGAAGAGATGCGCGAGCTGCGCTGCGGCGTGCCGCGCGGTCAGCTGCGCCTGCACGCGGCGAGCGACTTCGGCCGCAAGATCGTGGCGCCGCTGCTGCGCGGCTTCCACGCCGGCTATCCGGACATCCGGCTCGACCTGATCCTCGACGACAGCCCGCTCGACTTCATCGCCGACCGCATCGACGTGTCGATCCGCAACGGCCGCCTGGACGACAGCCAGCTGGTCGCGCGCCAGCTGATCCCGATGCAGATGCTGGTGTGCGCGTCGCCCGCCTATGCAAGCGCGCATGGCCTGCCGCAGACGATCGACGAGGTGGCGCGGCACCGCTGCGTCAACCTGCGCCTGCCCTCGGGCCAGGTGTGCGAATGGGAATTCAAGGAAGACGGCCGGCGCCGCACGCTGCTGCCCATGGCCAACCACAGCTTCAACGACGCCGAGCTGGTGCTGCAGGCGGTGCTGGACGGCGCGGGCCTGGCGCAGATGGCCGGCTACCAGGTGTGCGAGCACCTGCGCGCGGGCCGCCTGGTCGCCTGCCTGCCCCAGCACGCGCCGGACGACCGCGGCCACTACATCTGCTACCTGAGCCGGCACCACCTGCCGCTGCGCACGCGGGTCTTCATCGACTACATCACCCCGCGCATCCGCGCGCTCGACCTGCACTGCCTGACCGGCTTCGGGGATTGATGCCCGGCGCGATTGTTGCGCGACGGGATACATGACGGTGACCGGCGCGGCGCTAGCAGCCAGCGCCGCGCATTCCTACACTGGCCGAAACCATTCCAGGAGACCGCGTTGAAAAAAAGGCTGGCGCCCCCGCCCATCACCCTGCTCGACAAATACGTCGGCGACGATTTCCAGCCACTGTACTCGACCACGGTCAGGGTCAGCGGCGGCGAGGCGGCGCATGGACGCGCGTCCGGCATCGCCCGCTCCGACGACGGCAACCTCGAACTGGCCCTACGGCTGCCGGCGGCGCTCGGCGGCCCCGGCGGCGGCACCAATCCCGAACAACTGTTCGCCGCCGGTTTCGCCGCCTGTTTCCATGGCGCGCTCAAGCTGCTGGCGACGCGCGCCGGCATCGCCCTCGAGGATGCCACCGTCGACGCCGCAGTCACCTTCGGCCGCGACCCGGTCGACGGCCTGTACACCCTCATGGCCGAGATCCGCATCGACCTGCCGCGGGTGCCGCGCGCCACCGCCGAGGAACTCATCCGCAATACCGAGCGCATCTGCCCCTACGCCAAGATGGCGCGCCAGGGCATCGTGTGCGTGGTGGCGCTGGTGCGCTGAAGGCAGGCCAATGATTGGTGCCTGGCGTGCACCAGCGTGCCGCCCCGGATGGGCCTACCGCCGCGCCAGGCACGCTCCTACACTCGACACCGAGGCGAATCGTCGCATACGGCGCCCAGCCGCACTGGGATCTGAAAGGACATCATGAACATCATCGTCATCGGCGGCACCGGCCTGATCGGCAGCAAACTGGTCGCCATCCTCAAGCAGCGCGGCCACGAAGCCGTGGCCGCTTCCCCGAACACCGGCGTCGACACCATGAGCGGCAAGGGCCTGGACGAGGCGCTGGCCGGCGCCGACGTCGTGGTGGACGTGGCCAACTCGCCCTCGTTCGCCGACGACGCGGTGATGGACTTCTTCACCACCTCGGGCCGCAACCTCTTGGGCGCGGCGAAGAAGGCCGGCATCAAGCACCACGTCGCGCTGTCGGTGGTCGGCACCGACCGCCTGGCCGAGAGCGGTTACTTCCGCGGCAAGATCGCGCAAGAGGCGCTGATCCGCGAGTCCG
The DNA here is from genome assembly GCF_057657035.1 of Massilia sp. Soil_C_3. Classification (NCBI taxonomy): domain Bacteria; kingdom Pseudomonadati; phylum Pseudomonadota; class Betaproteobacteria; order Burkholderiales; family Oxalobacteraceae; genus Massilia; species Massilia sp. Soil_C_3. The sequence goes on along the minus strand of NZ_JBDGJG010000001.1, from coordinate 280,218 downwards.
GCCTGCCCTATACCATCGTGCATTCGACCCAGTTCTTCGAGTTCCTGGGCGGGATCGCGGCGTCCGGCACGGAGGGCGATGCAATCCGCCTGTCGCCCGCCAACATCCAGGCCATCTCGTCGGATGACGTGGCGCTGGCCATGGCCGACTACTCCCTCGGCGCGCCGCGCAACGGCGTGGTCAAGATCGCGGGGCCCGAGCGCGTGCGCCTGGCCGACCTCGTCCAGCATTATCTGGAAGCCAAGGGAGATCAGCGCAAGGTCGTGGCCGACGACCAGGCGCGCTACTTCGGCGCCCTGCTGCAGGAAGACACGCTGGTGCCGGGTCCCGGTGCGCGCCTGGGCACGGTGAAGGTCGACGACTGGCTCAAGGCGCAGGCGGCACGCTAGGGACTGGCGCCAGCCGCTGGCGATAGGCGCTCGGCGAGGTGTGCAGGTGGCGCTGGAAGGTCTTGCGCATGCGCCCCTCGTCGCCGAATCCGCACTGTTGGGCAATGCCGTCGAGGTGGCGCCCGGAATCCTCGAGCAGCCGGCAAGCCGTCTCCAGGCGGAAGCGTTCGACCGCCCGCGCCGGCGTCTGGCCGGTCTTGTCCTTGTACACGCGGCTGAAGTTGCGTGGGCTCATGCGCATCTGCGCGGCCAGCACCTCGACGCTCAGGTCGGTCCGTTCGAGATTGGCCAGGATCCACATATGCAGCTCGTCGAAGATCGGACCGTCGCCGGCCTGGGCCTGCAGCATCCGGCTGAGCTGGGGCTGGTTGCTGGGGCGCTTGACGAACACCACCAGCTCGCGCGCGACGGCCAGCGCCACTTTGCGGCCGCAATCGGCTTCCACCATCGCCAGCGCCAGGTCGATGCCGGCGGTGACGCCGCCCGAGGTCCAGGTGTCGCCATGCTGGACGAAGATCGCTTCGCGGTCCACCTCGACCAGCGGATAGGTGTCGCGCAGCAGGTCGTAGGTCAGCCAGTGGGTGGCCGCGCGCTTGCCGTCGAGGAGGCCAGCGGCGGCGAGCACGAAGGCGCCGGTGCAAACCGAGGACGTGCGACGCATCTCCCCCGCATGGCGCTGCAGCCAGGCGACCAGCGCCTGCTGTTCGCGGACGGCGGTGACGATGTCCGCCGCGCCAGGCACGACCACGGTATCGACCTCGGTGGGCGCGAAACCGTCCAGCCGCTCGGTCTGCATCGCGACGCCCTCCAGGGTCTGCACCAGGCCGCCGTCGAGGCTGACCGTGTGCCGCACATAACCCGGCAGCCCGCGCTCTTGCATCACTTTCGATGCGCACCAGAACACCGTCTGCGGCCCGGCGATGTCGAGCATGCACATGCCCGGAAAGCCGACGAACAGGACAAGGCGCGCCTGGCGCGGCGCCGCTGGCGTGAGAGGCAAGTTCATTTGTGCTGGATGGGCCTTACCCGCCGTGGATACGACGAGGTCAGCTATAGTATGGCCGCCCGATCCGGCAGGTCAAGCCGCGTCCTTGCGCCGGCAGCGCGCGGTAGCGGAAATCGCCCGGATCGTCCCCAGGGGTCTGCTCAGCGCCGGAGCGAGCGGACGCCAGTTGACCAGGTCGGTGGAATGCCAGATCACCAGGCCGGGGTAGGAATAGAACGAAGAATACGTGAGGTAGTAATCCTTGCCGTCCTTGAGCACGGTCGGATCGGGATGGTCGCCCGCGATGATCGGATTGAGGTAGGTAACGTCGCCCTGGTCGGCCTGGCGCTGGCCTTCGATGCCGCGGTGCCAGCCCGGCCGGGGCGCCGATGCGGTGGCCTCGCACCGGGTCATTGCCACCGCCGGCGCGGGCAGGAGCGGCAGGCTGGCGCCGGCCAGCAGGGTCTTGAATGCATCGCGGCGGGACTGGCTGGTCATCGGGTCGTTCCTCTCCTGTCATCGACTGGATAGGATAGGAAATACCGGACGGCCAGTGTTCGTGCCGCGCGAGACGTACTGGCTGCGAAAAGCTGTACTTTTCCTGCAGCCAGTGCCAGCCTGCTCAGGCTTGCTTGCTCTTGCGACGCCGCGCCAGGCCGATCAGCGCGAAGCCGGCGCCGAACAGCAGGACGCTTTGCGGTTCCGGCACTTCCGCCACGCCAGTGAGCAGCGCGAACGTGGCGCTGCCGCCGGTGAAGTCGAAAACGTCAGGCAGGCTGCTGTAGAAGATCGAGACGCTATTGGCGGTAAAGCTCAGCTGGGGAATCAGGCCGGAGGACGTCAGCGTATCGCTGAGCAGCTCGATACCGGTGATCGTCGCGCCCGAAATATTGGTGATGGTGACCAGCAAGGTCTGGAAATCCCACTCGTCCTGCGACAGCAGGGTCAAGACGTTGGTCGATGCATCCAGGTCGAGCCAGACCTGTCCGCCGCCCCAGCCGCTCGGATTGGCGACGAAGTCGCCCGCATCCAGCTCCAGGCCGCTGCCCACGGCGGCATTCAGGCGCTCATGCACCAGCGGACCCGCACTATCGGCAGTCGGCAGGTCAGCCTCGGTACGGAAATCGGCGCTGACGATGGCGGCATTGGCGGACAATGCGGTAAAGCAGAACAACGCAAGTGCGAACAGCTTTTTCATGACATTCCCTTTATCGTTATCGGCACCCACTGGCGGTCGCCGCTGGCGAGACTAGTAGCAATTACTGTTCCAGCAATAAATGTTGTTATTCTTCAGACACTTAATGATCCAGCACAAGAAAATGGCTTGATGTATGTAAAGAGTTTCGACATTGACTCACTCCCGGCGTTTTCGGGCAGCCCCCGGCACACTCTCCAGCCATTGGCTAGAATGAATCCTTTGACAGATTCAAGGAGACCACATGGCTGACCAAGCATCCTACGTCCCACCGAAAGTCTGGACGCCCCCTGCTTCCTCGGGCGGCGCCTTCGCCAGCATCAACCGCCCGGTCGCAGGCCCGACCCACGACAAGGAACTCCCGGTCGGCAAGCATCCGCTGCAGCTGTATTCGCTTGCCACGCCGAATGGCGTGAAGGTGACGATCCTGCTGGAAGAATTGCTGGCGGCCGGCCACAGCGGCGCCGAATACGATGCCTGGCTCATCCGCATCAATGAAGGCATGCAGTTCTCGAGCGGTTTCGTCGAGGCCAATCCGAATTCGAAGATCCCGGCCCTGGTCGACCATACCGGCGCGACACCGGTGCGCGTGTTCGAATCCGGCTCGATCCTGGTCTACCTGGCCGAGAAATTCGGCGCCTTCCTGCCCAAGGACGGCGTGGCGCGCGCGGAAACGATGAACTGGCTGTTCTGGCAGATGGGTTCGGCTCCTTTTGTGGGCGGCGGTTTCGGTCACTTCTATGCCTATGCACCGGAAAAGCTGCAATACCCGATCGACCGCTATGCGATGGAAGCCAAGCGCCAGCTCGACGTGCTCGACCGCCACCTGGCCGACAAGCGCTTCGTCGCGGGCGATGAATACACGATCGCCGACATGGCGATCTGGCCCTGGTATGGCGGCCTGGTGCTGGGCCAGCTGTACGATGCGGCCCAATTCCTGTCGGTGCACGAATACAAGCACGTGAAACGCTGGGCCGACGAAATCGCCGAGCGGCCGGCCGTCATCCGCGGGCGCAAGGTCAACCGTTCATTCGGTCCGGAAGCCGACCAGGTGCACGAGCGGCACGCCGCGTCCGACCTCGACTGAGCGTCTTACCGGAATTCGACGCGCGCGACCACCGGATGGTGGTCCGACGGAAAGCGTCCGTGGAGCGAGTCGCCCAGGGCCGCGTATTTGAGCACCTCGAAATGCCGGTCGACGTAGACGTAGTCGATGCGGTCCTGCATCGGCGCGTCGAAGCGGAAGCCATTGTAGGTACCGACCGGGCCGTACGGCGGCGTCCGGCTCACCTGGAAGGCGTCGCGCATGGCTTTCGCCATTACCTGCATCTGCGGCGTATCGGGCGTCGAATTGAAGTCGCCCACGCAGATCGCCGCTTCGCCGCGGCTGATTTCCGCGATCTTGCGCAGCAGCAGGTCGGCCGAGGCACGGCGCGCGACGACGCCCTCGTGGTCGAAGTGCGCAGAAAAGACGTAGAACACGCGACCATTGTCGCGCTCGCGCAGCTTCGCCCATGACACGATGCGGTTGCAGCAGGTGGCGTCCCAGCCCAGCGATGGGCGCTCGGGCGTTTCGCTGAGCCAGAAGTCGCCCTTGTCCAGCAGCGCGAAGCGGCTCTTGCGATAGAAGATGGCCGAATGCTCGCCGGCCTGCCTGCCATCGTCGCGGCCGACGCCGACGTGGTCGAATTCTTCCATCCGCGCCAGATCCGCGACCTGGCCGGCGAGCCCCTCCTGCGTGCCGACGATGTCGAATTCATGATGGCGGATCAGCGCCTTGACCAGCTCCTTGCGCGCCGGCCAGGCATTGGGGCCATCCTGGGGATTGTTGTAGCGCAGGTTGAAGCTGGCGACGTTCATCGGCGCGGCGGCGGCGCTGCCGACCAGGACGGCGAGCGCGGTGAAAAGTGACAAGACGATCTTCATGGTCCAGGGTCGGGAAAGTGGATACCGTGACAAGTTAAGCACAAGCTGCCTGCACCATCGCGCCAACCGGCCCGAAAGCGGCGCAGTTTAGGCGCTTTACTAAACGGCGCACTACGCCACCGCCGCATCGAGCAGATAGCGCCGCTGCATCATCGCCGCCATCTCGTTGGCCGGCACCGGGCGCGCGATGTAGTAGCCCTGCACCTCGTTGCAATCGAGGTTGCGCAAGATCGCCAGCTGCTCCGCGGTCTCGACGCCCTCGGCCACCACCGACATGCCGAGTGCGTGCGCCATCGACACGATGGCCTGGAAGAACACCTTGCCCTCTTTCGAGTTGGCCAGCTCGGTGGTGAAGGCGCGGTCGACCTTCAGCACGTCCATCTTCAGTCGCTGGAGCTGCGACAGCGACGAGTAGCCGGTGCCGAAATCGTCCACATGCAGTTTCACGCCCAGTGAGCGCAGGGCCGCCAGTTCGGCCAGGATGTCATCCTGGTCGCCCATCATCGCCGACTCGGTGATCTCGACCTCGATCAGGCTGGCCGGCACCCGGTGCCTCACCAGCGCCGCGCTCAGCTGGCGCTGCACGCCGCCGCGCAGGAATTGCTTGGGCGAGACGTTGATCGAGACCGGCACCAGCGCCACGCCGGCCTCGCGCCAGGCGGCCAGCTGCGCGCAGGCCTTGTCGATCACGGTCTCGCCGATGCGCACGATCAGCCCGGTGGCTTCGGCCAGCGGGATGAATTCGCCCGGCGCCACCATGCCCAGGGTCGGATGGCGCCAGCGCACCAGCGCTTCCATGCTCAGCAGTTCTCCGCTGCGCGCATCCACCCGCGGCTGGTAGTGCAGCACGAACTGGTCGGCCTCCAACGCTTCGAGCATGTTCTGCTTCAGGCGCGCGCGCGAATTGAGGGTCGACGACAGGGAAGGATCGAAGAAGCGATATTGCCCCTTGCCTTCGTTCTTGCCGACGTACATGGCGATGTCGCTGTGCTTGACCAGGGTCTCGGCATCCAGCCCGTCGCGCGGGTACATGCTGATGCCGATCGAGGAACCCACGGCGTGCAGCTCGTCGCCGATCAGGAACGGCACGCCGAAGGCCTCTACGATGCGCGAGGCCACCGAAGCGGCCTGGCGCTCGCCGTCGCAGGGCGACAGCAAGACCACGAACTCGTCGCCCCCGAAGCGCGCCACCTGGTCGCTCGGACGCAGCAAGGACAGCAGGCGGCCGGCGGCGGCCTTGAGCAGCTGGTCGCCGGTGGCATGGCCGTGGGTGTCGTTCACATACTTGAATTCATCGAGGTCGATGAACAGCAGCGCGGCGTTGGCGGGGTTGCCGGTACCGGCGCCCTGGGCCCCGGCCAGCATGGCCGGCATGCGCTCCAAGAAGGCGTGGCGGGTGGCCAGGCCGGTCAGCGTATCTTCGTTGGCCAGGCGTTCGAGCTGGTCCTCATGCGCCTTGCGCTCGCTGATGTCCTGCAGGGTCACCGCCAGGCCGTTGCCGACCCGTACCAGGCGCCGGCGGCCCCAGCTGATGTTGAGCCGGTTATCGCTCGGCATCTTGCGGTCGTCTTCATAAAAGCCGCTGTCCATCGCCTTGCGGTAGGTCGACAGCAGTTCTTCGCCGAACAGGCCGGCGTCGATCTCGGTCAGGCTTCTCCCGACCAGTTCCTCGCGCATCATGCCGTAGAAGAAGGCGCCGCGCTCGTTGCAGTCGACGATGCGGAAATCCGTGATCTGGCCGTCGCGCGCGCGCACCGCCGAGGCCATGTAGAAGCCATCGTTGCCGCTCTCGGTGGCGGTGCGGTAGGCGCGCCGCACTTCGTCCTGTTCCTTGTCGCGCGCCACGGCGCGGCGCGCCAGCACCGCCCCGACCGCGCCCAGCAGCAGCAGGCACAGGGTGGCGACGATGGCGCGGTCGCGGCTTTCGATCCAGTAGCCGTTGTTGGCCGCCAGCGCATCGTGCTGCGGCAGGCCGACCAGGGCCACCAGCGGATAGGCGGTCGACTGGCGCCAGCCCAGCACGCGCGACTGGCCATCGGCGAAGCCGTCGACGCCCTCGACCAGGCGCACGCCCTGCTCGCCCGACCAGACGGCGCCGCGGCGCGGCAGCGCGACCGCGTCCATGAACGATGCGCCGTTGCTGCGCTGCTCGACCCGCAAGCGCCCTTCGCTGCCGGCCAGCGCCACGATGCCGCCAGCGCCGATGGTGGCCGGGCTGACGAAGGACGTGAAGTAGCGGGCGTCGATCGCCATCAGCACCAGGCCGTCGAATTCCTCCTCCCGGGTTTCGAGGCGGCGCGTGAACAGCACCACGTCGTCGGCGCTGCCGAACTGCGTCGGTGCGGTGCCGACCCGCAGGGCGGTCGAATTATTGTCGCGGTGGTGGTTGAAATAGGCGCCCGAGGCCAGGTCGGCGCCGATCAGGCCGGCGCGCGTGCTGGAGCGCACGATGCCGCCGCGGTCGAGCACCGCCACCACATGGAAGGCGCTGTCGGTGAACATGCCGTCGCGCCGCATCTCGTCGAGCAGGCCAGCCTCGCGCGAATTCTCCCAGCTGAACTTCAGCTGCATCGTGATCTGGTCCATCTGCGCCACCGAGCGCGTGATGTACTGTTCGTAGGCTTCGGCGTAGGCCGCCACGTCCTTGCGCGCCTGGGTGGCCACGCGCGCCTGCTCGGCCTCGACCCGCAATAGAGTCGCGGCCCACAGCGCGCAGCACACCAGCACGGCCAGCAGCGGCCATAGCGGGACCAGGAAGCGGTTGCCGCGCGAGGGATCCAGATAGGGGGCGAGGCCGGGAGGTTTGCTCATTGCGGACGATCAGGACTAGTTGCCGCAAGTCTAGATAGCAAACATGTCAGCGTTGTGACATGCGTAATTTTTCCTGAAGCCCGCTACGGCGGGCCCCGGCGCCGTTCAGGTCGGCGACAGCATGTAGCCGGCGCCGCGCACCGTCTTGATGAGCGACTTGGCCCGCCCCAGCGCCTTGCGCAGGCGCAGCACGTGCACATCCACCGTGCGCTGGTCGAGCGACGCGTGGGCATCCCACAACTGCTCCAGCAGCTGGCTGCGTGAAAACACCTGGCCCGGATGGCACAGCAAAAAGCGCAGCAGCCGGTATTCGGCGTGCCTGACCTCGACCTTGTGGTTGCCGACCCGCACGCTGCAGCTGAGCGGATCGAGCACCAGGCGGCCCGAGCGCAACAGGCGCGATTCGGGCGACAGTTCACGTACCTGGTCGACCGGGGCCTGGGGAATGAATTCGGGATGGGGAATGGGCGCCGGGAGGCTGGCGGGACGCTCGCCTTCCGCGCATTGCGCCGCCAGCAGGATCACCGGCTGCTCGCGCAGGCGGCGGTCGCCGCGCAGGCGCGCCAGCAGGCGCATGCCGCCTTCGTTGCGCAGCATCGATTCCTGCAGCAACAGTTCCGGGCGCTCGCGCCCGATGAAGTCCCAGGCTTGCGCCAGGCTCGGCACGTCATGCCAGACCCACTCGTCCTCGTGCAGCGAGAACTTGAGCAGCTCGGCAATGGCCGGCTTGTCGTCGATCACCAGGACGATCGTGTTCGCCGTTGTCATGGGATGCCCAAAAATTGAGGAACTGCATTGGTGCGGCCACGGTCCTGCGCCCGCACCAAAGAAAATCCGGCAGCCTGGCTGCCGGATTGGTCGCCACGAAGGCGTCTTACATGATGGCCTTGCCCGAAGCGTCCTTCAGGTTGGCTTTCCAGGCGTCCTGGACTTGCTTGACGACGCTGGCAGGCATCGGCACGTAGTCCAGTTCGGCGGCTGCCGGGGCGCCGTTCTTGAACGACCAGTCGAAGAACTTCACGACTTCCTGGCCTTTCTTGGTGTCGGCCTGGGTCTTGTGCATCAGGATGTACGACACGCCGGTGATCGGCCAGCTTTGCTTGCCGGCGCCGTCGGTCAGCACCACGCCGAAGCCTGGGGCCTTGGTCCACTCTGCATTGGCGGCAGCGGCCTTGAACACGTCGTCCGACGGTTGCAGGTCGACGCCTTCCTTGTTGCGCAGCTGGGTATGCGACAGCTTGTTCTTCTTGGCGTAGGCCCACTCGACGTAGCCGATCGCGCCCTTGATACGCTGCACGTTGGCGGCGACGCCTTCGTTGCCCTTGCCGCCCACGCCCACGGCCCACTTCACGGTGGTGCCGGAACCGATAGCCTCTTTCCATGCCGGGCTGGTCTTGGCCAGGAAGTCGGTGAACAGGAACGAGGTGCCCGAGCTGTCGGCACGGTGCACGACGGTGATGTCGGCGGCCGGCAGTTTCACGCCCGGATTCAGGGCGGCGATTTCAGCGGCATTCCACTTGGTGATCTTGCCCATGTAGATGTCGGCCAGCAGTGGACCGGTCATCTTCAGCTGGCCTGGGGTCACGCCGTCGACGTTGACCACGGCGACCACGCCGCCCATGATGGCCGGGAACTGCATCAGGCCTTCCTTGTCCAGCTCTTCCGCTTTCAGCGGCATGTCCGACGCGCCGAAGTCCACGGTCTTCGCCTTGATCTGCTTGATGCCGGCGCCCGAGCCGACCGACTGGTAGTTCAGGCCGGTGCCGGTGGCGGCCTTGTAGCTCTCTGCCCACTTGGCGTAGATCGGGTACGGGAAGGTCGCGCCCGCGCCGGTAATGTCGGCGGCGAACGAGGTCGTCATCACGAGCGTGGCGGCAGCGCCGGCGAGAATCTTCTTGAGCATTGTTATTCCTAACTTTGGTTAAGGGGTATGTTTTGGACTACAGGAAAAAGAATAGCTGCCGAATATGACCTGTTTATGACTTGGCCATGCCCTGTCTTTTCGCTGTCACGCGACCGCATGCTTGCGGTTTTGCTATCATGGGTTTCCCGTCAAACCCTGGATGACACCGATGCGCACCCTGCCCTGCGTCCTCTCCATCGCCGCCGCCGGCCTGCTGTCGGCCTGCGCCACCCCCGACCACCTGCCCGACGCCCAGTACACGCTGAGCGAGCGCCAGACCCTGACCCTGCCGCAGGTGCCGGTGGACTCGCGCCTGACCCTCACCTACGAGGGCGCCGACGACAGCCGCTGCCCGGACAATGCGCGCTGCATGTGGGCCGGCCAGCTGGCCTACCGCTTCACCCTGCGAACCAACAACGTGGCGCAGGGCTTCTGGCTGGTGCAGGGAAAACCCGGCTTTACCTCGCCGGGCCTGCGCGGCGCGCGCGTCGAACTCGATCCCTCGTTCGTGCCGCCGCCGCGCGGCATGGCCGGAGAGAAACCGGCGTCGTATCCGGTGGTCTTCAATATGTACGGCACCTGATGGCCCCTAGCCGCCTGCCGCGGACCGCACTGGCGTGCGGCCTGGTCCTCGCTGTTTCCCTCCACGGCGTTGCGGCCGCGCCGGTCGCGACCGGCACCGGCGGCGCCGTCGCCACGATCAGCGCACAGGCTTCGCAGTCGGCGCTGGCCATCCTGAATGCGGGCGGCAATGCGGTCGACGCCGCGGTGGCCGCGGCCGCCACCCTGGGCGTCACCGATCCCTTCAGCTGCGGCATCGGCGGCGGCGGCTTCATGGTGATTTATCTTGCCAAGGATAAACGCATGATCACCATCGACCACCGCGAGACCGCCCCTGCCGGCGTGGGTCCGCAACTGTTCCAGCACAACGGCAAGCCGCTCGACTTCGAGACGGCGGTGGCCAGCGGCGCGGCGGTCGGCGTGCCGGGCACCGTGCGCGGCTGGCACGAGGCGCTCGAGCGCTATGGCAGCATGCGCTTTTCGCAAGTGCTGGCGCCGGCCATCGCGGTGGCCGACAAGGGTTTCCGGGTCAACGCCAATTTCAGCCAGCTGGTGGGACAGAACGAAAAGAAATTCCGCCAATTCGCGCCAACGGGCGAGCTGTACCTGCACAAGGGCAAGGCCCTCCCCGAAGGCACGCTATTGCGCAATCCCGGCATGGCGCGCGCCTACCGCGAGATCGCACAAGGCGGCGTGAAGGCTTTCTATGAAGGGCCGATCGCGCGCGCGATCGTCGACAGCGTCAACCGGCCGCCGGTCGCGAAAGGGTATAGCGTACGGCCCGGCGCGATGACCATGGCGGATCTCGCCAACTACGAGGCGCGCATCCGTCCCGCCCTGCGCAGCAGCTACCGCGGCTACGCGCTGTATGGCATGCCGCTACCCAGCAGCGGCGGCCCGACGGTGGCGCATGCGCTCAACATCCTCGAGGGCTTCGACCTGGCATCGCTGCCGCGCGCCCAGGCCGAGCATCTGTATATCGAAGCCAGCCGCCTGGCATTCGCCGACCGCAATGCCTATCTGGCCGACCCCGAATACGTCGATGCGCCGCTCGCCGGCCTGCTCTCGAAAAAATATGCGTCCGAGCGCCGCGCGCTGATCGACCCGCGAAAAGCCGCGCCGGGCGCGGTGGCGGCGGGCGACCCCTACCGCTACCAGAACGACCCGAGCATCCCCCTGCGCATTCAGCCGGCCGCCGCCATCAAGCTCGCGCCCGAAAGCGCGCACACCACGCACCTGACGGTGTCGGACAAAGAAGGCAATGTGGTGGCGTACACCTTCACCATCGAATCCTGGGGCGGCAGCGGGATCGTGGTGCCGGGCTACGGTTTCCTGCTCAATAACGAACTGACTGACTTTGACTTCGACGCCAGCGGCCCGCACCCGAACGTGCCCGAAGCCGGCAAGCGGCCGCGCTCGAGCATGGCGCCCACCATCGCGCTCAAGGACGGCAAGCCGGCCTTCAGCATCGGCAGCCCCGGCGGCTCGACCATCATCACCACGGTGCTGCAGACCATCGTCAACCACATCGACCTCGGCATGCCGATGGACCAGGCGCTCGATGCGCCGCGCATCAGCCAGCGCAATGCGGCCGAGACGTCGGTCGAACCGGGCTTCGCGGGCAGCGACCAGGCGCGTGCATTGGAAGGCTTTGGCCAGCGCTGGGAAAGCCCGGCCGAAGAAATCGGCGCCGCCAATGCGCTGGTGTTCAATCCGGACGGCACCGTCACCGCCGTCAGCGAGGGCAAGCGCCACGGCGTCGGCACGGCGCTGGTACAGCGCCGCGGGCACTAGCTGGCAGGCGGGTAATCGGTATAGCCGCGCTCGCCTCCCTGGTAATACGTCTCCGGGTCGGCCGACGCGAGCGGCACTCCTTGCCGGAAGCGCTCGACCAGATCGGGATTGGCGATATAGGGCGCGCCGAAGGACACGAGATCGGCATCCCCTGCATCGAGCAGGGCGCGCGCCGATTCCAGCATCAAGCCGCCATTGGCCATGATCGTGCCGTCATAGAACCGGCGAAAATAGGCCGCCGTGCCATCCTTCAACGCCTCGACCGGCGTGCCTCCCAGCTCGCCGGCCGGATGGTATAGCTGCAGGTAGGCGATCTTCAGCTTCGCGACCCGCGATACCAGGTATTCGTAGGTCGGCAAGGTTTGCGCCGTCGGCTGGAGCTTGCCGAGACCCACGCCGGGACTGAGCTTGAAACCGATGCGGCCCGCACTCCATTCACCGATCATCGCGTCGAGCACCTCGAGTGGAAAGCGCGCGCGGTTCTCGATACTGCCGCCGTAGCGGTCCTCGCGCAGGTTGAACGCGTCGTTCAGGAACTCCGGGATCAGGTAGCCGACGATACCGTGCAGCTCGACGCCATCGAATCCCGCCTGGCGCGCCAGCCGCGTCGCCCGCGCGTAGTCGCCGATCGTGCGCTCGATATCGCCGAGCGTCATGGACTGCGGGATGGGCGAGGTCTTGAAACCATCCGGCGTGAACACCGGTTGCTCGAGGCCGACGGCCGAAGGCGCCAGCGGCAGGCGCCCGCCGTGCAGGTCGGGATGCGAGGCCGCACCGCAATGGCCGAGCTGGACGAAGATCCGGCCGCCGGCGGCATGCACCGCATCCGTCACCTGCTTCCAGCCTTCGGCCTGCCGTTCGGTGAACAGGCCCGGCACGTGCAACGCCCCGATCGCCTCTTCGCTCGGCCAGGTTCCTTCGCTCAGGATCAGGCCGGCGGACGCGCGCTGGCGGTAGTACTCGGCCTGCAGCGCGACGGGAATATGCTCCGGGTTGTCGGTCCGGGCGCGGGACATCGACGCCATGACGATGCGGTTGGGAAGTTCGACGTCGCCGACCTTGATCGGCTGGAACAGGATATCGCTGGAACGCATTGCTGACTCCGGTAAGGATGTGAAAGGGCCTGGCGCCTCTTTCCAGGCGCCGGCATCGCATATTCCGGATGGTAGCCTCCATGATATGATTTACACCAGTACCCACTTTTTTGTAAGTGTAAAACCGGGAGACGTTCGGATGAAAGATGTTCCCTTCAACTGCGGCATGGAAGCCGTGCTCGACCTGATCGCAGGCAAATGGAAACTCCTGATCGTCTACCACTTGATGCATGGCGGCCAGTTGCGTTTCAGCGAGTTGAGGAGGCTGGTCGGCAATGTCAGCGAGAAGATGCTGAGCCAACAGCTCAAGGACATGGCCTGCGACGGCCTGGTGCAGCGCATCGACTTTCGCACGGTGCCGCCCCATGTCGAGTACGCGCTGACCGAGTTCGGCAAGAGTCTGGCGAGGACCCTCCAGCCGCTGTGCGCCTGGGGCAGCGAGAACATGGAGGAAATCGGCGAGATCTCCTCCGCGCGTGCGGTTCGCAGCGTCTAGGGATGCATGGGCGGCGTCAGATGCCGAGCCCACCTGCCACGTCGATGACGCCGCCGGTGATGTAGCCGCCGTTCTGGCCGGCCAGGAAGTTGACCAGCGCCGTCGGGCCCGGCGCCGGCTCCTAGCGCGCGACCAGTTCGCGCACCCGCTGCGCCATCGCGTCGATCGAGAACGGCTTGGTCAGCACCGACATGCCGGGCGCGAGCTGCCCGTGGTCGAGCAAGGCGGTTTCGGCATAGCCGGTGATGAACAGGACCTTCAGCCGGGGACGCGTGATGCGCGCCGCGTCCGCCATCTGGCGTCCATTCATCATGCCCGGCAGGCCGACGTCCGAGACCACGAGGTCGATGCGCGCGTCCGATTGCAGCAGCGCCAGGCCGCCGGCGCCGTCCTCGGCTTCCAGCACCGTGTAACCCAGCTCCTCGAGCACGTCGACCACCAGCATGCGCACGCTCGGTTCGTCGTCCACCACCAGGATCGTCTCGCCCTGGCCGGCCGGCGGCGCGGCGTCGGCGGCCGGCGCCGCATCGCGCTCGTCGGCGGCGCCGCGGTGGCGCGGCAGGAAGATGCTGACCGTGGTGCCCTGCCCCAGCTGCGAATCGATCGCCACCTGCCCGCCCGATTGCTTGGCGAAGCCGTAGATCATCGACAATCCCAGCCCCGTGCCCTGGCCCAGCGGCTTGGTGGTGAAGAAGGGTTCGAAGGCCTTGGCCAGCACGCTAGGCGCCATGCCGGTGCCGCTGTCGGCGACCGACAGCACGAGATAGTCGCCGGGCGGCAGCTCGTGGCCGCGCGCGGTGTCGGCGTCGAGCACGCGGTTGGCGGTCGCGATCGCGATGCGGCCGCCTTCCGGCATGGCGTCGCGCGCATTGATGCACAGGTTCAGCAGCGCGTTCTCGAGCTGCGACTGGTCGACCAGCGCCGTCCACGGCACGCCGCTGTATTCCGGCTCGACCAGCACGCCGGGACCCACCGTGCGCCGGATCATGTCCAGCAAGCCGTCGACCATGCTGTTGACGCACATGGCGCGCGGCGCCAGCGTCTGGCGCCGCGAGAATGCCAGCAGCCGGTGGGTGAGCGCCGCAGCCCGCCTGGTCGCGCCTTGCGCCACCGCGACGTAGCGCTCGATCTCGTCCACGCGGCCCTGCTTCAGGCGCAGCTTGACCAGATCCAGGCTGCCCGAGACCCCGGCCAGCAGGTTGTTGAAGTCGTGCGCCAGTCCGCCGGTGAGCTGGCCGACCGCCTCCATCTTTTGCGAATGGCGCAGCTGTTCGTGCGCCCGCTCGAGCTCGGCCTGGCGTTCGCGCTCGACGCTGATGTCGCGCGCCGAGCAGTACACCTTGCGCTCGTCCGGCACCGCCACCCACGACAGCCAGCGCCAGCCGCCGGCCTTGTGGTAATAGCGGTTCTCGAAGCGCAGCGCGGGAATGCCGCGCTCCAGCGCGTCGCGCCAGACCGTCTCGGTGCGGTCGCGGTCGTCGGGGTGGATGAAGTCGAGGAAGGGCGTGCCGGCGACCTCTTCCTCGCTCCAGCCCAGCGCGGCCTGCCAGGCCGGGTTCGAACTTTCCATGAATCCGTCGGCATTGAGCACGCCCAGGATGTCGGGACTGAGCTGCCAGGTGCGCCCACGCGCCAGCGCCTGGGCCAGCACCTTCTGTTCCAGCTGCTCGTTCAGCGCGCGCAACTTGAGGATCGCCCCGTCGCGCTCGGCCTCCACCGCGCGCCGTCCCTCGACGTCGATCAGCACGCCAGGGAAGCGCAGCCCGGTGCCGTCCGGCGCCAGGTCGACCCGGCCATTGGCCTCGATCCAGTAATATTGGCCGTCGGCGCGCCGTACCCGATACTGGTGGGCATAGTGGCCGCCGCGTGCGATCACCGTGTTGATGGCCTGGGCCAGGCCGGCCTGGTCGTCGGGGTGTACCGTCGCCACGACCTGGGCCAGGGACAGGCCGGTGCGGCCGATGGCCGGGTCAAGGCCGAAAGCGCGCGCGAAGGCTTCGTCGACGGTGAAGCGGTCGGTCGGCAGGTGCCAGAACCAGGTGCCGATGATGGCGCCGGCCTCCAGCGCCAGCTGGACCCGCTCGGCATCGACGCGCGACGCCGATTCGTGCTCGCGCAGCACGGCCTCGTCGGCCGCCTGGCGCCGCTGCCTGAGCACGGCGTCGGTGGTTTCGATGCAGTTGCACAGCAGGCCGAGGATGCCGCCGGCATCGTCGCGCACGGGACCGTAGGAATAGGTGAACCAGGTATGCTCGGCATAGCCCTTGCGCTGCATGACGAGCGCGATGTCGTTCATCTTGTGCGATTCGCCGCCCACCAGGGTGCGCTCGACCAGCGGCCCGAGCACGTCCCAGATTTCGTGCCAGACAGCCTGGAACGGCTGCCCCAGCGCGGCCGGGTGCTTGTTGCACAGGATCTCGGCGTAGGCGTCGTTGTAGAACAGGATCTGCTCCGGCCCCCAGACGATAAAGCCCGGAAAGGCCGAGTCCAGCACGATATTGATGCTGGTGCGCAGCGTGGCGGGCCAGGATGTAATTGGGCCCAGCGGCGAGGCGGCCCAGTCGTGGCCGCGGATTGCCGTGGCCATTGCGGCGCCGGAAGCGGGAAACACTGCTGGACTACCCATGGAATCGATCGTGTGCCTGATGGGGTTCCAGGACGTGGTTGCGCGCATTCATGCGGCATTATTGCACGCCCTGCAACGCCACCGCGCCGCGATATCGGCGCCGCCGGCCGATTTTTTGCCGCGCACTCGACTACACTGGCAAGGCGGCGCGCATGCGCAGTCCGGCGCGCCGACATCCCATAAGAACACCACGAAGGAGACGCGCGATGACCGATTTTGTAACCCTGCTTCCCACCCTCCTGATCGCGGCGCTGGCCCTGATCATGTTCGGCTTGGGCCTGTCCCTGACCGTCGGCGACTTCCGGCGCCTGCTCGGGCATCCGAAGGCGGTGGTGCTGGCGCTGGCGCTGCAGGCGCTGGCATTGCCGGCGCTGTGCTACGGCCTGATCGTGCTGCTGGACGTGCCGCCCGTGTTCGCGATCGGCCTGATGCTGCTGGCCGCCTCGCCCGGCGGAGTGTCCGCGAATCTGTTCAGCCACCTGTTCGGAGGCAATGTGGCGATGAATATCTCGCTCACCGCGATCAACACGCTGCTGTCGATCGTGACGCTCCCCCTGATCGCCAACTTCGCCATCGCCAGCTTTTCGCAGAGCGGCCAGGTGGTGCCGATGCAGACCGCCAAGGTGATGGAGGTGATCGGCATCGTGCTGGTGCCGGTGGCGATCGGGATGGCGGTCAAACGGGTAGTGCCGGGTTTCGCGGCGCGCACCGACAAGCCGATGAAGATTTTTTCGATGGCGGTGCTGGCGGCGCTGGCGCTGATCGCCTTCGCCAAGGAATGGGATGCGCTGACCGGCTCGTTCGCCACGGTCGGGCTGGCGGTGGTGCTGTTCAACGCGGCCAGCCTGGGCCTGGGCTACTATGTCCCGCGTATCGCCGGCCTCGACAAGCCGAACGCGGTGGCGATCGGCTACGAGATCGGAATCCATAACTCGACGCTGGCGATTTTCGTGGCGGTGTCGGTGCTCGGCGACTTCCAGCTGATGGTGCCGGCGGCGATTTATTCGATCAGCATGTATGTGCTGGCGACGGCGTTCGGGGTGCTGGTGCTGCGAAGGCACGGGGCCGGGGTGAAGGTGGTGGCGGCGTCGAGCTGAGCTGGGCTGGGCTGGGCTGAGCTGAGCTGAGCTGAGCTGACGATAGTATCGTTAGCTCAAGCACGTCGTTCCCGCAGAGGCGGGAACCCCAGTTTGCTCGCCCTGAGTCTGCGTTTGAAGATATCGGTAACGCGGATGGCTTGGGTTCCCGCCTTCGCGGGAAGTCGTTACTGCCAGTGGCAGTAACGACGTGCTGAGTTACGCGGCCAAAGCCATGCGTTCGTGGCCCGCACGCGAGCGCAACGGCGCCTGTGCCTGGTTCGCCACGCCAGCCTGCGCATCGACCTTGAACACACCCACCATCTGCTGCAGCGCATGCGCCTGGTCCTGCAGCGCGCCGGTGGCGGCGGCCGCTTCCTCGACCAGGGCGGCGTTCTGCTGGGTCGCCTGGTCCATATGGCTGACCGCTTCGTTGATCTGCTGGATGCCGGCGGTCTGCTCTTCGCCGGCGGCCAGGATCTCGGCCATGATGTCGCTCACGCGAGTCACGCTGCTGACGATCTCGTCCATGGTAGTGCCGGCGCTGTCGACCAGGGCGGTGCCCGCCTCGACATTGCTGACCGAGGTGCTGATCAGTTCCTTGATTTCCTTGGCCGCCGCCGCTGAGCGCTGCGCCAGGTTGCGCACTTCGCCGGCCACGACCGCGAAACCGCGGCCCTGTTCGCCGGCACGGGCCGCTTCGACCGCCGCGTTCAGCGCCAGGATATTGGTCTGGAAGGCGATGCCGTCGATGGTCGAGATGATGTCGACGATGCGCTTGGACGAGGCGTCGATGGCGCCCATGGTCTGCACCACTTCCGACACCAGCTGGCCGCCGCGCACCGCGACCTCGGACGCCGAACGCGCCACGTTATTGGCCTGGCGCACATTGTCCGCATTGTGCTGCACGGTGGTAGTCAGTTCCTCGAGCGAGGAAGCGGTTTCTTCCAGGCCGCTGGCCTGCTGCTCGGTACGCGCCGACAGGTTCATATTGCCGGCCGCGATCTCGCTGCTGGCGCTGGCGATCGACATGCTGCTGTCGCGCACGCTGCGCACGGTGGTGGCCAGCTGCTGCTGCATGGTGGCCAGGCCCTTGAGCAGTGCGCCCATTTCGTCGTCACGGTCGACCTCGACACGGGTGGACAGGTCGCCATGGGCCATCGCGTCGAAGTGGCCAATCGCATGATCGAGCGGTCTCATGATGGCGCGCAACAGCAGCCACGACGACACCGCCGCCAGCAGCACGCCGAGCACCACGCTGGAACCGGAGACCCACATCAACATGTCGAACAGGCGGCCGCTCTCGTCGTAACCCTGCTTGGCGGTGCTCAGCTGGTAATCGTCCAGCGCGACCGATGCCTTGTCGAAGGTGCCGTACAGGGCCGTCATTTCCTTCATCGACAGCGCTTCGATGCGCTCGACGTTCATCTGCTCGACGGCGGTGGCCAGCGCCAGCATGCCGTCGTTGATGTAGCGGTTGCGTTCGACTTCCAGGGTCTTGGCCAGTTCCGCTTCCTCGCCGTCGCGCGGCAGGGCCAGGTAGCGCTGCCATTCCTTGTTCGAATCGTCGATGAAGCCCTTGGCGCGGCTGAGGGTCTTGCCGACGTCGGCCGCGTCCGGATGAAACACGGCGCGGTCCAGGCCGAAGCGGGCGCGGTTCAGGAAGTTCTTGGAATTATTGATCGCGATGCTAGACGCCAGCTGGTTCGAGTACACCTGCTCGAGCGTGCCGTGGTCTTCACGCATGCCGTAGATGCCGAGCAGGCCGACGGCGGTGATGAGGAAGCCAAGCATGGCCATCGTGGCGATGAGCCGGATTCGCAGTGTCAGTTTGAAAAGCATGGTTGCCCTGAAGATGAAGGTTTTTTTCGTGAGAACGCACAACAACGAAACCTTATCTCCAGTGCGACAATTTTTCAGTAAAAACCGAAGTTTGGTATCAAAATTGCAGGATACCGGTTGTTGCGCAGCAACAAAGAGAACGACCGATCTATCCGCTTTGGCAACTCGGTTAATGAACAGATCACGTCATGCGGCGTGACTTTCGACGATCAATCCAGCCTTCCTGCCGGAAGTGCGAATGGGGACCGGATCATGGAACCGTAGCGGCGCACCGTCACGACGGCGGTCAGCAATACCGCAAATACCGCAGCAGTCGAAAAAACCGGCAATCCCAGGATGGCACGCCCGAACACGCCCACCAGCAGGCATGCCCCGGCGATCGCCATCACGAGCAGCCATTGCAGGACCGAATTCCAGCGCGACCGGCGCGCATGGTCGCGCAGCGGCAGGATCAGGGTCGGCAGGACCAGGCCGCTCAGACAAGCCACCATCAGCAACTCGTCCACGCCGGCGCCGGTGAGAGCGCTGCATGCGAGCGCCGTGGCCGCCGCCATCGCCCAGGCCGCCATGCTGCTGCGCAACACCTTCGATGCCAGGAGCCGATTGAAGCGCGGCGCGGTGGCGGGCATGGCTGGCGCCAGCCTGAGCAGGGACTGGCCGGCGGGCGCCTCCGCCAGGCTCGCAAGCAGCAGCGCGTGCATCTGAAACAGGAACAGCGGCAACAGGCTCCACATCCAGCCCATCTTCTGCGCCAGTTCGGCCGCCTGGGAGTAGCCGCCCAGGTGCATGAGACCCACCAGCAGCAGGCCAAGCAGACCCACGCCTGCGATGCCGAGCACGATGCCGCCTACCTGCAAGCCGGGGCCGCTGCCGTGCAGGAGCATGGCGCCCAGGTCGCGGCGTCCGCTCGCCCGGCGCAACGAGCGGGCCTGCCACCAGCGCATGAGGCGGCCGTCCTCGCGATTACGGAACGCATCCTTGTCACGCCATATATTGCGCTTTTCCAGCTGGCGCCAATGGCGGTCGCCCGCGCGCGGAAAGATCGTCCGGATGGTTGCCAGGCCCGGCGCCACCAGCAGCAGCGCCAGCAGCGGCAGGAAGGCCGGATGGGCCATCATGGCGTGCACCCGGTCCGGTATGAAGGATGGCAATCCCATCAGGGGCCAGATCGCGACGACCACTACCGAGCCGGCGCCGCTGCCAGTGGCCGCCAGCGCCAGTCCCAGCGATGCCAGCATCCACCAGACCACGCGCAGGACGACGTCCGACGCGCTGCCTGCATTGGCGAGCGCCAGGCCGGCGATGCAAAGCAACCACACTGCCACGGCCAGTTCCAGCAGGCGCCCACGCATCACCGGTGTCAGCTGGGCGTTGGCGGGGGAATTGAGCTTGAAGGCGCCGGGCAGAAAGCCCCAGGTCCAGGTGAGGAGGACCATGCTGCACAGCGCATTCACGCCCCAGCTTGCCGCAGTCGCCAGGCCATACACCTTCCAGGCGAGCGCCGCCGCCGCCAGCGACAGGACTGGCGTCAGCCAGAGGACGATCCGGTGCGCATACGGGTGCGTCTGCGCCAGCGCCGCCCGCCACAGCAGGCCATACAAGGCCAGGCGCGCGCTCACCGCGTCACCTCGATGAACAGGTCTTCCAGGTTCGACGGCACGCGCGTACCAGGCGGCACGTGGCCGGCGGCGCCATCGAGCAGATCGTCCAGGTCGCCTTCGAGCACGATGCGGCCGTTCTTGAGGAAGGCGACGTCCAGCGCCACCCGCTCCAGGTCGGTGAGAATATGGGTCGAGAACACCACGGTGGTGCCGCGCTCGATGACGCCGTCGATCAGCTCGGTCAGAAAATCGCGGCGGCCGGCCGGGTCCAGCGCCGACACCGGCTCATCGAGCACCAGCAGCTCGGGATCGTGGGCCAGCGCGCGGACGATCGACAGGCGCTGCTGCTCGCCGCCCGACAACCGCCGGATCGGCTTGTTGCGCATGGCGAGATCGATGCCCCAGCGGCCCAGCAGGCCCTCGACCTTGGCGTCATTCCAGCGCGGATACAGCGCCTTGAAGTAATCCAGCATCTGCAGCGGCGTCATCCAGTCGAACAGTTCGGACTTCTGCGGCACATAGCCGATGCGGGCGCGGGTCGCGTCCGACAGCGCGTCGGGAGATTCACCGAACAGCGCAATGCTGCCACCGTCGATCTCGCGCAGGCCCAGCAGGCATTCCATCAGGGTCGACTTGCCGGCGCCATTGCGTCCCAGCAGGCCGATCACCTGTCCCTGCCCGACTTCCCAGTCGAGGCCATCGAGGACGGGCTTGCTGTCGAAGCGCTTGGCGACGCCGCGTATCTGGATCGGGAGTGCGGTCATGGTGATTCCTTCAGGATGTCTTTGAAAAGGGAGAGAACAGTGTCGGGGTCGAGCTCGAGTTCGCGCGCCTCGCGCGCGGCGCGCTCCAGGGTCGGACGCAGCAGCGCCAGGCGCTCGCCGGCGTCGCTTGCACTGCGCTGGCCGCTGGCGACCAGCATGCCGACGCCGCGCCGGCGCTCCAGCACGCCTTCGAGCTCAAGCAGGCCATAGGCCTTCGAGACCGTCATCGGGTTGACCGCGAGCTGCAGCGCGACGTCACGCACCGACGGCAGCGCATCGCCCGGCGCCAGTTGGCCGCCTGCCACCAGCCGCCGCACCTGGTCCACCAGTTGCCGGTAGATCGGCGCGGTCGATCCGGGGACGATCGAGAATAGTTGGGGTGTGTGGCTGCTCATCGCGTATTGGTGTATTAGTTGATTGATACACTAACGATGTGTGTGCGCTTTGTCAACCAGAAAGGTTCAGCTCAAGCGCGCACGACGCACCGGCCGCACCACCCGCGCCGCCCTCCTCTTTTTCAGCCAGATCAGTATGCCCGTCACGCCGAGCGCGGTCACTCCCAGGCCCAGTGCGCAGATCAAGAGCTGGACCGGCCATCCTCCCAGCGCCGCCATGTGCAGCGTGGTGAGCCAGGTGGTGATGGTATCGCCACTGGCCGCGCCGGTCGGCAGCCAGAGGCCCCTGAACGCACCGCTGTCGCCATCCATCACCAGCCGGGTATGGCCGCCGCGATGGCGGATGTCGCGGCTGGTGCGCACGTCGTAGCGGTAGATGCCGCGCGCGGGATCGTACAGCAGCGACTTTTCCGCCTCCACCTGCAGACCCAGGGCGCGCGCCTGCCCCGCCATCAGCCCGCGCGCGGCGGGCAAGGCCTGCTCCCAGCCGATGTCCGGCGCCATCTTCGGCGCCGGCAGTCTGGGGAAGGCTTCCATGCCGCGCTGGTGGGCGAACAGCGAGCGCATCGCCGGCTCGTACACCTGCGGCAGGTTGAAGGCGACCGAGCTCCACGCCAGTATGAACAGCAGCGCCCAGGTCCACAAGCCGCCCGCCCGGTGCAGGTTGAAACTGAATTTATAGGCGCTGCCGCCACGCAGCTTCCAGGACGACCACCAGCGCCGCCACCACGATGGCAAGGGACCGGCACGCCGCGGGGGCAGGGTCAGCCAGGCGCCGATGAAGCAGTCGACGCTCCACAGCAGGGCCACGACGCCGAAGATGAACAGGCCCGGGCCATCCAGCGCCAGCGCATAGTGCAGGCGGTAGATGAACGGCATCAGGTTCTTGCGTCCCTGCCCGATATCGCCCCACATGCGCTCGCCGAGAATGCGCCCGGTGTACGGGTCGACGAACACCTGGTCATTGGCCAGGCGCTTGCCTTTCAAGGCGAACAGCACCGAGCTCCCTGCGCTGTACTCCAGCGGCAGGCGCGCCACGAAGGCGTCGGGATAGCGCTCCCTCACCATCGCATGCAGCCGCACCGGATCGATCCGTGCGCTGGACGGCGCCGGCGGCTGCACCCGGAACAGCTGCGGGCTGATCGCGGCTTCCAGTTCATCGTTCCAGGCCAGCAGGCTGCCGGTGATGCCGGCCAGCGCCAGGAACAGCGCCAGCAGCAGGCCGATGTACCGGTGTAGCAGGAGCAGCGCGCCGCGCGAGGATCTGCCCACGCCGGTCACCACTGGTAGGTCAGCGTCGCCGTGGCCCGGCGTTCATCGCCATAATGGCAGATGGCGTATTCGCAGGAGACGAACTTCTTGTCGCCCAGGTTATTGAGGTTGGCCGACAGTTCCCAGTAGCGGCTGAACCGGTAACTGAGCATCGCGTCGAACAGCGTGTAGCCGGGCATGGCCACGGTCATGCCGGACGCCTGTGTCGCGCCCTTGTAGCGCGCGCCGCCGCCCGCCTTCAGCTTCGGCAGGCCCAGGGCCGCGAAGCTGGTGTCGAGCCAGAGCGCAGCCTGGTGAAACGGCGTGTCCTCGCTGCGCTGGCCGACTTCGCTGGCGATGGTACTGCGGGTCGTGCGGGCGTCGGTGTAGGCATAGGAAGCGATCAGGCTGATGGCGGGGCTCAGCGCCGCCTTTGCTTCCAGTTCGAAGCCCTTGGATTGCACCTCGCCGGCCTGGCGATACAGGTCCTGCGCAGCGTCGTACTTCAGTACATCGGTCTGCGTCAGGTCATATACGGCGGCGCTGAGCAGCATATTGCTGCCTTCCGGCTGGTAGCGCACGCCCATTTCGACTTGCTTGCCGCGGGTGGGCTTGAACGCGGTGCCTGCCGCGTCGGCTGCCGTAACCGGGAAGAACGACTCGCTGTAGCTGGCATAAGGCGCCAGGCCGGTGTCGGTCTTGTAGACCAGGCCGGCGCGCCATGTGGTGGCCGCGTCGTCCTTGTCCAGCGTGGCCTGGTTGCGGTGCATGGTCTGGTCCTGCGTGGCCCAGTCGCGGCGCGCTCCCAGCAGCGCGGTCCAGTGCTGGTCGACGCTGATCTGATCCTGCAGATAGACGCCTTTCTGGAGCGTGCGGATGCGCGAGCCGCGATCGACGCTGGTCGCGCGGTTGACCACGACCGGCTGGCCGTGGTTGCGGGTCAGCAAGTCGAGCGCCGGGGCATTGCCGCGAAAATTGGTCGAGTCATAGGTGATGCGGTAGGCATCGACACCGGCCAGCAGCACGTGGCGCATGCCCAGCCAGTCCCAGGTCGACTCCACGCTGGTGTCGCTGGCAATGTTGCGCGCGCGCTCGCGGCGGTCGCTGTACTGGCGCGCCAGCAGGCCGGTCCGGCTGGCCGCCTGGATGGCCGCGGCCGAGGTCTGGGCCTGTAGATAATTCCAGGCCACCTCGGATTCGGAATAGCGCAGTTTGTGGCTCAGCTTGACGTTGTCGCTGAAGCGGTGTGCCAGCTCGTAGCCGAAGGCATGCATGTCGCCGTGCATCTTGTCGTAGCCTGGCTCGCCGATGAAGTCGTGGCGGCCGATACGCACCGGGCCGGTGGCCACGCTTTCCACCAGTTGATACGGCAGCGGCGCCGGGAAGCGGGTGCGGGTCTTCTGGTAGAACGAGAGCAGGGTCAGCGTGGTGTCCTCACCGGCGTGCCAGGTCAGCGACGGCGCGATATACAGCTTGTCGTCGTTGATGTAGTCTTGCGCCGTTTCGCTGTTCCTGGACAGCAGGGTGAGCCGGTAGTCGAGCGCGCCGGCGCCCGCTACCGGGCCGCTCAGGTCGGCCGTTACCTGCTTGCGATCGTGATTGCCGGCCTGGATGCCGATCTCGCGCAGTCGCCCCTTCACGGGCCGCTTGCTGACCGCATTGACGACGCCGCCGGGCGACAGCTGCCCGTACAGCACCGAGGCCGCGCCGCGCAGCACCTCGACCCGCTCCAGGCCAAACGGCTCCTGGGTGCCGTCATACGAGTTGCTCTGCAGGCGCAGGCCGTCGCGCATCGAACCGCCGGTGGCCGACTCGACATCCATGCCGCGGATGCGGAAGCGGTCGGCGGTGCGACCGAAGCTGGTCGGCGGGCCGGTAAAACCGGGGGTGTAGTTCAGCGCCTGCGTCAAGGTCTCGGCCTGGCGGTGACGCAATTCGTCGTTGGTGACCACCGACACCGACTGCGGCGTGTCGATGATGGCGGTGTCGGTCTTGCTGCCGGCCGCGCTGCGCCGCGCCACATAGCCGGCGAGCTGGCCGGTCGGCGTTTCACGCAGGGCGTTGGCGGTCACCGTGACGGTGGGCAGCACCCGCGTCACCTCCCTGGGGGCGGCCTTGATCACCACCACGCCGCCCTCCATCGACGCCATCAGGCCCGAGCCGGCCAGCAGGCGCTCCAGCGCCTGGTGTGCCGTCAGCGTGCCGGACACGGTCGGCGCGGTTTTACCGGCAACCAGGTCAGGGTGGGCGATGAGCTGGAAGCGGCCCTGGCGCGCCAGCTCATTGAGCGCAGTCCCCAGCGGTTGTGCCGGCAGCGTGACGGCGAAGGTTGCAGTGGCCGGCACGGCCTGGGCGTGCACGGGGCTGCAAAGCAGAGTGGCGAACACAGTGGCAAGGCTCCAGACCAGGGGGACCGGATTGAAACGGGGGTGCTGCATGCGGGTCATCTCCAAGATAGTAAATAGGAATCACTATCAATGGAGACGCATTGGATGCATGCCGCTTGAGGTGCTATTTCACTATTTTCGAACTATTTTTTCGACGCGGCCTGTGCGGCCGCGATTTCTGTCTCGCCGCCGGCGCGCAGCAGCCGTACCGGCAATACCAGGGGCAAGGCCTTGCCGAAGGCATCGGCCCGGCGCAAGTCGAAGCTGCCGTTGACGCGCAGCGCGGCCACCGCCGGGTCCCTGATCACCAGGCGCGTAGCGCCGTAGCGCTCGAACTCCGCCACCGCCTGGGCCAGCGGCGTGTTATTGAAATTGACCCGTCCTTCGCGCCACAGCATGGCGCCGCGCGTGGGCCTGGTCTCCACCGCCGCCAGCTGGCCGGCCGCTCCGGTCTGGACGTATTGGCCAGCGCCCAGCAGCACCGGCGCGCCGGATGGGCGCCCTCCTTCCAGCATGCTGACACGTACCCGGCCGGACTCCACCTGGACCGCGACACTGTCCTGGCCCAGACCGGCACGCGTATTGCGTACCGAAAAACGGGTGCCGACCACCGTCACGCGTACCTGTTCGGTCAGCACGTCGAAAGGCTGCGCGGCATCGGCCCTGACCGTGAACATGGCCTGCCCCTTTGGCAGGCGCACTTGCCGCCGGTCGCGGTAGAGGGTGACTTCGACACGGGTGGCGGTATCGAGCTTGAGCACGCTGCCGTCGGGCAGGGTGACGTCCATCGACTGGCCGCGCGCTGTGGCGTAGACCTCACTGAACAGCGGCTGCGCCTGCCAATGCTGCCAACCCAGCCATCCCGCGCCGAGTACGCCGACCGCCAGCACCGCCGTGGCCATCGGACGGGCCAGGTCGCGCCATGCTTGGAGCCCCCCTTGCAGCCAGCCGCGCCGGGCCGGCTCGCGGGAGGATGCCGGCACGGCGCGCGACGGCACGCTCAATTGCGCGACGGCGGCAGTGGGCAGCTCCCCCAGGCCACGCCAGACGTCGTCCATCCGGGCGTAGGCCGCCTGGCGTCTGTCGTCGGCCGCAAGCCATGCCTGGAATGCGGCTTCCTCGTCGTCGTTCAATCCGTCCTGGCGGCGCACCTGCCATTCGGCGGCCGCCGCATACAGCGCATCTTCCCCTGCCGGGTCGGGCAAGGGCGGCACGGGCGGTGTCGGATCGGTTCGGTGCATGGGATGAAGGCCTCTCATGACTGGAGACGCACGAGACGGCGCGGGCATGAGGTCGAATATTGTAAGACCATGGCTATTTTTCTTGTTTCCCTGGCAGTGGCGCGCCATTCAAGGCATCTTCGCACGCCTTGCACGCCAGCACGGCGCGAATGATGTGCTGCGCCACCATATTCTTCGAGATCCCCATGTGGTCGGCCACTTCCTGGTGAGACAGGCCCTCGAACCGGTTCAGCACGAATGCCTCGCGGCAGCGTGGCGGCAAGGCCTCGATCGTCGCGACGATGGCCCGCGCATGCTGTTCGTGGGCATACAGCGACTCCGGTTCCAGGTGCGACGGCGCCGCCGCTTGCGCGTCGTCGGCAAGCGCGTCGATATCGTCATGCTCGCGCACAGCCTGGCGCCGGTGGCGGTCGATGATCAGGCGGCGCGCCGTCTGGTACAGCAGCGCCCGCGGCTCCGGCATCGCCTGCCCCGAGTTGCGCACGGCCAGCACGCGCGCGTAACTCTCCTGCACGACATCCGCCGCGGCGTGCGGGTCTCGCACCATGCGCGCGCAAAAGTTCAGCAATTCACGGTAGTAGCGCTCGAGCACGGTATAAGCCAGGCATCGTTGCTGACACTGTCGGCGCAGGCCGGGCAGATATCGCAGCGACTGATCTGTGGATATTTGAGAATGAGAAACATTCTCATTATGCAGAAACTGCCTCGTGCTGTCGATAGAATAAAAAACCGGGGCACGCAGCCCCGGTTCCATGATTACCGCGACACTGCCGATTACAGGTGCACGGTAATCTGCGGCATCAGATCGTCAAAGGTACGGCCATTGCCGTTCTCACCGATCGCATGCATCTTCCACTCGCCGCCATGGCGGTACAGCTTGGCCATGATCTGGGCCGAGTGCGTGCCGGTCACCGACAGGTTGAAGCGCGCAACCTCTTGCTGGTTCGCGGCATTGATCAGGCGGCAGTACGCGTTCTCGACGGTCGAGAAATTCTGGCCGGTGAAGCTGTTCACCGTGAACACCAGTGCCTTGACGTTGGCCGGCACGGCGTTCAGGTCGACGCTGATCTGCTCGTCGTCGCCATCGCCCGCGCCGGTGCGGTTGTCGCCCGTGTGGACGATGCTGCCGTCACGGCTCTTGAGCTGGCGGAACCAGACCGTGTCGATCGCATTGTTCGATTCGTCGAACAACACCACCGAGGCGTCCAGGTCGACGGCTTCGGACTTGCCGCCGCCGAAACCGAAGAAGCCCTTCGACTTGATCGCATCCCAGCCGAGACCCATGGTGACGCGGGAGAGACCACCGCCGCCTTCCTTGTCCAGGGAAATCTTCTGTCCCTTTTGCAGATTGACTGACATCGTTATAGCTCCTTATTTTGCGGGCGCCTGCATCCAGGCCTTGAATGCAGTACGGTTACGCGAACAGACATAGACCTTGCCACGACCCGAGAAGCGCAGGACCATGCCCTCGCCGCTGGTCTGGCTGTTGATCAGGTTACCCAGGAAGCCGCCGCTGGTGCCGGTCGTGATCGAGATCTCGTAGCGCAGGGTGCTGTCCCAGCACACCACGTGCGAGTTGTCGATGATCGCATCCTTGCCCGGCTCCACATCGAGCACCGACATGGAACCGAAGCCCGACACCACCACCTGGCCCTGGCCGCCCGTCTCGGTGACGAAGAAGCCGCCGCTCTGCGCGAACAGGGCGTTGCCCAGGCTTTGCGTGCGCACCCGCAGGTCCACGCCGGACGTGGCCGCGACAAAGGCGCCATCGCTGATGATGTAGTTGTTCGGACCGACGTCGACGATCTGCATCGCACCCGGCAGCGTCGGCGACAGCAGGCAGTCGCCCTCGCCGCGGGTCGCTTCGATGTGCTGCTGGAAGAACGACTCGCCGTTGGCGAAGGTGCGCATCAGCGCGCTACCGAGTCCACCCTTCATCTTGCCCTTGAGATCGAGGGTCGATTCCATCATCACCATCGCGTCGGATTCGCAATAGATGGTCTCGCCCTGCTTCATCGACACATGCAGGAAGGGATCGACGTCCCCGGTCACGGTAAATACTGGCATTTGGCTCCCTTTCATGAGGCGGTTTTTATGGACCGCCCCTACATTACCTTAAACGTTCACGCCGTAGTTGCGGGCGAGTGGCCCCAGGCCGCCGTTGAAGCCCTGGCCGATGGCGCGGAACTTCCAGTCGGCGCCGTTGCGGTAGATCTCGCCGAAGATCATCGCCGCTTCGGTCGAGCTGTCTTCCGACAGGTCGTAGCGGGCGACTTCCTGGTTGGTGGCGTTGTTGACGCAGCGGATGAAGGCCTTGCCGACCATGCCGAAGTTCTGGCGGCGGCTTTCCGCGTCGTGGATGGTCACGCCAAGCACGACCTTGTCGACGTCGGCCGGCACCTTGGTCAGGTCGATGGTGACGAACTCGTCGTCGCCTTCGCCGGCGCCGGTGGTGTTGTCGCCCGAGTGGACGATCGAACCGTCGGCCGACTTCAGGTTGTTGTAGAAGATGAAGTCGCTGTCCGAACGTACCTTGCCCGACGAATTGAGCAGGAACACTGCGCCGTCGAGGTCGAAGGCTGCGCCGTCGGTGGCGCGAATGTCCCAGCCGAGGGCGACTTTCAGCGAAGTCAGGCCTGGCGCTTCTTTCGACAGGTTGACGTTGCCGCCTTTTTGCAGACTGATTGCCATGATGAAATCTCCTAATAAATGAACACCGGTTGCAAACGCAGCGAGCTGGTGTTCTGCCGCTCGCCGCGGATCCTGCACCGCTCCCGGCGGGAGCGGCTATTCATCACACGCCGCTTTCCAGCGCCGCGTGCTTTTTCTTGTACTGCAGCGAACTCCACAGCGAAGCCAGGATGAAGGCCACGCCGACGCCGCCGGTGATCAGCTCTGGCACGTGCCACTTCATGCTCGCCAGCATGATCACGGCCAGGATGCCGATCGCGTAGTGCGCGCCATGCTCCAGGTAGACGTACTCGTCCAGCGTGCCCTTGCGCACCAGGAAAACGGTCATCGAACGCACGAACATTGCGCCGATAGCCAGGCCCAGCATGATGATCACGACGTCGCTGGTGATCGCGAAGGCGCCGATCACGCCGTCGAACGAGAACGAGGCATCCAGCACTTCGAGGTACAGGAAACCGCCGATACCGCCCTTCTTGACCGCATCGCCGACCGCGCCGGCTTCGGATTCGCTCTTTTCCAGCATGCTGCTGAGCATGTCGACACCGACATAGACCAGGATGCCCCACATACCTGCGATCAGGACGACCATCTTCTGTGCTTCGTCAACATACGTCATGCTGAACAGCAGCGCCGCGATCGCGATCATGACGGCGATCGAGGACACCTTGCCCAGCGCGCCGATCTTGGCTTCGAAGTTGCCCAGCCAGTGGGTTTCCTTCTCGTCGTCCAGCATGAAGTTCAGGAACACCAGCAGCAGGAACATGCCGCCGAAGGCCGCCACTTCGGCGTGGTGGTTGGTCAGGTGGGTCGAGAACGCCTTCGGATCCGTCAGCGCCAGGTTCCACACTTCCATGGCGCCCAGGTCCGCGGCCACGGCCACGATCACCAGCGGGAACACCAGGCGCATGCCGAACACGGCGATGATGATGCCGACGCCCAGGAACAGCTTGATCCAGAACTCGTCCCAGCCCTTGAGCACCGAGGCGTTGACCACCGCGTTGTCGAAGGACAGCGAGACTTCCATCACCGCCAGGATGGCCGCCACGCCCAGCGCGGTCAACGCAGCGCTCATGCCGCCATGCTCGAAGCCCCACCACGCTGAGAGCGCCAGGCAGACTGCGGTCACGATGAATGACCAGGTAAAGTACTTCATAAGTTTTTCCCTCTTGTATAAGTTATGCGCCAACGGTGTCGGCGACCTGCATTGTAAAAGCTTGGCGCTTATTGAAAAAGCGAAGATAATCGAAATATTACTTCCGAAAAACAGAAGCCATGAATCACGCGCCACCCAATTTCCGTCACCTTTATTACTTCTGGGTGGTCGCCAAGGAAGGCAGCATCACACGCGCCGCCGAACGCCTTGGCCTGGCGATCCAGACTGTCAGTACGCAGCTTACCCTGCTTGAGCAGGCTTTTGGCAAGGCACTGTTCAATCAGCAAGGCCGGCGCCTGAACCTGACCGAGGCCGGCCGCCTCGCGCTGTCCTATGCCGACCAGATCTTCCTGCTCGGAGAGCAGATGCAGGAAGCGCTGGACGCCTCGGACAGCGCCCGCATCCGGCTCGCGGTGGGCATCTCGGATTCGCTGCCCAAGTTCACCGCCTACCGCCTGCTCGAGGTCACGACCCAGCTCGCCATCCCGGTGCGCCTGGTCTGCCATGAAGACGAGTACGAAGCCCTGCTGGGCGACCTGGCCCTGCACAAGCTGGATGTGGTGCTGACCGACCGCGCGGTGCCGACCGGGACCACCCTGCGCGTGTTCAGCCACCTGCTGTCCGAGAACGAGATGTTCGTGGTCGGCGCCCCGGCCCTGGCCAAGAACTACCGCAAGGATTTCCCGGCCTCGCTGCACGGGGCGCCGATCCTGCTCCCGACCCGCAACAATGCCCTGCGCGGCAAGATCGACGACTGGTTCGAGCGCCACGCGATCCGGCCCGACGTGGTCGGCGAGTTCGAGGACAACGCCCTGCTCAACACCTTCGGCCGGCGCGGGCTGGGCCTGTTCTTTACTCCGGCGGCGCCGGTGGCCGACATCAAGATCCAGCTCGGCGCCGAGCTGGTGGGCCGGGTGCCCGAGGTGCGCGAGCACTTCTATGCGATCTCGAACGAACGCAAGATCAAGCATCCGGCGGTCGAGGCCATCCTGGCCGCCGTGCACAAGGAAGCGCTGGGAGCGCAGTAAGCGAGGTAAGACGGGCCAGGTTGTACAATGCCCCTTGGCTTTGCCTTTTGTTAATACAAAACCAGTATGGAAAACATCTTATTCCTCGTTCTCGCCTTCTTCCTGGTGGCGCTGAACGGCTTCTTCGTGGCGGCCGAGTTCAGTATCGTCACGCTGCGCAAGACCCGCGTGCGCGCGATCGCCAAGACCACGGGCCTGCGCGGACGCATCCTGACCAAGGTCCACGGCCAGCTCGACGCCTACCTGTCGGCCTGCCAGCTCGGCATCACCCTGGCCTCGCTGGGCCTGGGCTGGGTCGGCGAACCGGCCTTCGCCAGCCTGCTCGAGCCGGTGTTCGCCTTCCTCGGCGTCACCTCCGAGGAACTGATCCACGGCGTGTCCTTCGTCGTTGCCTTCTCGGTAATCTCGTTCCTGCACATCGTGGTCGGCGAACTGGCGCCCAAGTCGCTGGCGATCCGGCTGCCGGAATCGGTGGCCCTGTGGTGCGCCATGCCGCTGTACGCCTTCTACTGGGCGATGTATCCGGCGATCTACGTCCTGAACGCCAGCGCCAACACCGTGCTGCGCATGGCGGGCCTGGCCGGCGCCGGCGGCCACGACACCCATTACTCGCTCGACGAGCTCAAGCTCATCCTGCGCACCAATACCAACACCACCACGCCGGGAGAGAAGATCACCCAGGACGACCGCAACATCCTGGCCCAGTCGCTCGACTTCAGCACGCTGCAGGTGTCCGAGCTGATGCGCCCGATCAACGAGGTCAGCGCCCTGTACGCCAGCCGCTCGCTGGAGGAAAACCTGGAAACGGTGCGCCGCAACCGCTTTTCGCGCTACCCGTATTTCGACGAGGAAGGCGAGGAGGTGCTGGGCATCATCCACCTGAAGGACCTGTATTTCGCGCTGCAGGCGGGCCGCCCCGTCACCGACCTGACGCAGTTCCTGCGCCCGGTCGAATCGATCTCGGCGCGCACCCCGGCCCAGGACATCTTCCGGCGCTTCCGCGGCGGCGCGCCGCACTTCGCCCTGATCGGAGAGAAAGGCAAGCGCCCGGTCGGCTTCGTCACCCTGGACAATCTGCTGGGGGCGATGGTGGGCGAGATCCGCGACGAGTTCCGGATGAACGAAAACGACTGGCTCAAGCAGGCCGACGGCACCTATATCGGCAAGGCCAGCCTGCCGATCTTCTCGCTCGAACGCCTGCTCGGGATCGACATCGACAACGAGCAGATGGGGCTGGAAGACGTGGAGTCGGTCGGCGGCCTGCTGATGGAAAAACTGGGCGACATTCCGAAGCAGGGCCAGCGCATCGAGTTCCCCCATTTCGACGTGGTGGTCAAGAAAATGAACGGGCCGCGCATATTGCTGGTCAAAGTCATACCGCAATTGACCCGCACAAATGAGAACGACGAGCGCGACTGAGGCTTTTACACCCTTGTTGCATGACCGCTTTTGCTGACTTTGCAGCTGAAAAATGTTATTTTCCGTGCATGGGGTGCCCGATACCTATTAGAAGAAGGCATTAATGTCCGTCAAGACTCGCAACAACGTCCACGTGACCGGCCAGGGAGCGGCCACGATGGTGTTTGCACACGGTTTCGGTTGCGACCAGACCATGTGGCGCTTTCTCGCGCCCGGCTACCAGGACCGGTTCCGCGTCATCACCTATGACCTGACGGGCTGCGGTGGCTCCGACCTGGCGGCCTACGACCGCGCCAAATACGCGTCGCTGCACGGCCACGCCGACGACCTGCTCGAGATCGTGGACGAGTTCGCCATCGGACCGACGGTGCTGGTCGGCCACTCGGTCAGCGCCATGATCTGCATGCTGGCCACCATCGCGGCGCCGGAGCGCTTCGCGGCCCAGGCCATGATTGGTCCCTCCCCCTGCTACATCAACGATGGCGACTATGTCGGCGGCTTCAGCCGCGAAGACATCGGCGAGCTGCTCGACACCATGGAAGCGAACTACCTGGGCTGGTCGCAGAGCCTGGCCCCGGCCATCATGGGCGCCCCCAACCGGCCCGACCTGCGCGAGGAGCTGACCAACAGCTTCTGCCGCAACGATCCCGAGATTGCGCGCCATTTCGCCTGCGTCACCTTCCTGTCCGACCACCGGACCGACGTGGCCAGGTCGACCGTGCCGGCCCTGGTCCTGCAGTGCAGCGACGACCTGATCGCACCGCGCACGGTCGGCGAATGGCTGCACCGCAACCTGCCCAACAGCAGCCTGGCCGTGATCGACAACGTCGGCCACTGCCCGCACATGAGCGCGCCGACCGCAAGCTCGCGCGCGATCGACGTCTTCCTCGCGCAAACGCTGCGCTAGGCTTCGATGAACGCCGCCCTGCCCGCCGTCGATGCCTTTTATGAGCAGGCGGCGTGCGGGCTGCTGGCGACCGATGCCGCCGGCATGATCGTGCGCGCCAACGCAACCATCCACGCCTGGCTCGGGGCGCAAGCCGATGCCCTGACCGGCAAGCTGCGTTTCTGCGACCTGCTGTCGGTCGGCGCCCGCCTGTTCCACCACACCCGCTGCGTGCCGCTGCTGGAGCTCGAAGGCGCGGTAAACGAGGTCCAGGTCGACCTGCTCACCCTGGACGGCCGGCACCTGCCGGTGCTGCTCAATATCGTGCGTCACCCCGCCGCCGACGGCGCTTGGCTCGACCATTGGGCCGTGTTCAGGTCGGGCGCGCGCCACGCCTATGAACACGCCCTGCTCAGCGCGCGCAAGGTGGCCGAGGAAGCGCTCGAGGCACAGCGCGCGACCGACCTGCAGTTGCAGGCGCTGAACCTGCAACTGACGGCGGCCGACCGGCGCAAGGACGAATTCCTGGCCACCCTGTCGCACGAGCTGCGCAACCCGCTGGCGCCGATGCGCAGCGCGGTCGACGTCTTCAAGCTCAAGTACGGCAGCAACGCCGACGAGCGCCTGCTGCAGGCCTTCGATCGCCAGCTGCGCCACCTGACGCAGCTGGTGGACGACCTGATGGACGTTTCGCGCATCACCCAGAACCGGATGCGGCTGCGGCGCGCGCCGCTCGACCTGGCGCCGCTGGTGCGCGGCGCGGCCCAGGACATGGCGCCGGCCATGGCGGCGGCGCGCCATACGCTGCGCCTGTCGGTGCCGGATGCGGCGCTGGTAGTCGACGGCGACGCCACCCGCCTGGCGCAAGTGGTCATCAACCTGCTGGCCAATGCCGCCAAGTACACGCCGGACGGCGGCCTGATCGACGTCGAACTCGCTTGCGCGGACGGCCACGCCGAGCTGCGCGTGCGCGACAACGGCATCGGCATCCCGCCGGACGCGCTGGGCGCCGTCTTCAATATGTTCGCCCAGCTCGAACCCGCCCTCGACCGGGCCAGAGGCGGGCTCGGCATTGGATTGGCGCTGGCGCGCGGCATCGTCGACCTGCATGGCGGCGCGATCCTGGTCGAGAGCGCCGGATCCGGCCTGGGCAGCGAATTCACCCTGCGCCTGCCGCTGATCGCCGGCTGCGCCTTGCCGGAAGCGACGGCGGCGCCGACCGCGCTGGTCTCGGCCAAGCGGGTGCTGGTAGTGGACGACAACTTCGATACCGCCGAGACCATGGCGCTGGCGCTGGAACTGTTCGGCTGCGAGACGCGCATGGCGCACACCGCGGCGGCCGCGCTGGAAGTCGCGGCCGAATTTTCACCCGACGTCGCCCTGCTCGACATCGGGCTGCCCGACTACAACGGCTACGAACTCGCACGGCGCCTGCGCGCCCTGCCCCGCGGGCTGGACACGACGCTCATCGCCGCCACCGGCTGGGGCCAGGACAAGGACCGCACGCTGGCGCTGGACGCGGGCTTCGATCATCATTTGACCAAGCCGATCGATTTCGAGCAGCTGCGCTTGCTGCTACGATGAGCGCTTGATAACTTCGAGCACGACCCATGACCATCCAGTTTTCAATGCTTCCCCGGCTGGCTGCAGGCCTGTTGTGCCTGGC
The DNA here is from genome assembly GCF_057657035.1 of Massilia sp. Soil_C_3. Classification (NCBI taxonomy): domain Bacteria; kingdom Pseudomonadati; phylum Pseudomonadota; class Betaproteobacteria; order Burkholderiales; family Oxalobacteraceae; genus Massilia; species Massilia sp. Soil_C_3. Next base: position 245,038 of record NZ_JBDGJG010000001.1, on the reverse strand, counting down.
TTCGCTGATGCATGCCGGCACCGCAACTGCCTGCGAGCGACGTTATCCTGAAGCAAATAAAGACGATAGCACCCGCCACGTCGCCCTGTCGGCCCTCTGGCCGGACGCGCAGATCCTGCAGAACCTGCGGCTGCAGATCGACCGCGCCGAGGTGAAGCAGACCGAGAGCAAGGACGCGCTCAAGACAGAGTATGGCTACTTCGCGCGCGCGGTCACGATCACGCGCTCGGTGAAGAACGGCGTCGAGGTGCAGCTGCTGGAAAAAGGCAGGGACAAGCTGGTGTGGAAGCTGGCAGCCTGCTGATTCCAGAACGAACGGCTTCCAGTACCGGATACTGCTTCGGCTGGAAGCACGGCATCAAGTCCGCCGACGGCGCATGAACAAGCCCAGCATGCCAACACCCAGCAAGGCCATTGATGCCGGTTCTGGAATCACGCGGTCAAGCGGTTCCACGCCGTAGATTGGGTCTGGACGAATGAACTCGCCTCCCGTATAAGCGTGAAACTGGAGGTTATCCAGGCGGTCCGTATTGAAACGGATATGGGTGGCCATGGCTTCGCCATAGGGCGAATAGACGACATAGCTGCCCATCGTGCCAAGGTGTGGAAATCCACAGAAACTCGGGTCCGCAGGACAATAAGGATTGCCATTACCGGAAACCCAGGTAGCGGGCTCATAGAATCCATCTTCAAACAGAACGCCGACGGGGCCGCCATCGACGTCGTACCGCGCCGCGTTAAACGAAATATAGTACTTGTCGCTGCCGAGAGCGGCGCGCAGCTTGGCCGGATCGATCGTGAGCTCTACTGGGCCGCCAAGAAACGCGCCGCGCGGAGTATGCATGATGAACTCGTTGCGAAAGCTCAGGCCATAGTCATGGTGGCCCTGGCGATTGTGGCTGTCGCGCCCACCGTTATAGAAATCGCCGATCTGGCTGTGCGAAATAAAAGCTTCAAAATCGAGAACGATGCTTCCAGCCTTGGCGGGCACCATGCTTGCCAAAAGGATCGCTGCCAAACCGCCAGTAAATCGTTTGTCCATGATCATCCCAATAATTGTTATGGAACAATCAGCACAGCAACTTCCGTACCAATTAAATTAACTCAATAAAAACAAACCTTAATCCGCGGACGGGGACTGCCTTGTAAAGTTCTCCGACAAACTGCCGGTTATTCGTGTGCATGCTCGTCCTCATGCTTGACGATGGGGTCTTCGGTCCCAGTCCATTCGCTCATCAGGGAATAGCCCACCGCCAGCAGCACCGGCCCGATGAACATGCCGACAAAGCCGAAAGCGATTACGCCGCCCAGCACCCCGAGCAGGGTCAGCAGGAACGGCAGGCTGCTGCCGCGACTGATCAGCATCGGCCGCACGACGTTGTCGACGCCGCTGATCAACACCGTGCCCCAGATCGCCATGAAGATCGCCCAACCCGTCTCGCCATGGGCGAACAGCCACACGGTGGCGCCGCCCCACACCAGCGGCGGGCCGAGCGGGATCAGGGAAGTCAGGAACACCAGCACCGACAGCAGCGGCACCGCCGGCACGCCGGCAATCGCAAACCCGACCGCCGCCACCAGCGCCTGGGCCAGCGCCGTGCCCAGCAAACCGTACATCACGCCGCGCACGGTCTGGCTGACCGTATGCTGGATCGACTCGGCGCCTTCGCCCATCACCTTGCGCATCGTCACCGCGATCACCGCCAAGAGCGCATTCCCGTCGCGGTACAGGAAGAAGCTGACGAAGGCCGCCAAGCTCATCTGCACGACGCCGGTGCCGAGCATGATGCCACCCTTGACCAGCCAGGTACGGGCCGGTTCCAGCATGCGCTGGGCCAGGGACAGCATCTGTTCGCGGCTGGCGATCAGGTCGTGCAAGTAGGTGTCGAGTGTTCCGCCGACGAGAGGGATCTCACGGATCCAGGCCGGCGGCGCCAGTTCGCGGTGCTCGACCAGGACGCGCAATTGACCGAAGCCGCGCGCAACGTCGTCGCCCAGGTTATAGGCCACCATCGACAGCGGGATGATGAACAGCAGGGTCAGGGTGAGCGTCATCGTCAGCGCCGCGATCGTGCGCTGGCCGCGCAGCTCGCGCAGCAGGCGCAGGTACAGGGGCCAGGTCGAAATGGCGACAGCGGCGGCGAACAGGATGGCCGGCAGGAAGGGCCGCAGGACGTAGAGGCAGCCCAGCGTCAGCAGGACGACGATGGCGATGCGGGTGTAGTTCCGGCCAGGGCGTGCTTCCATGCGGCTCGTGTGTGGTTGATGTTTACGCCATCTTATCAGCAGTAGCGTGATCTATCCGTCGCCAACCGGATAGACTTTCGCTTGTGAAGAATGCTCACGAGCCACCCCAATTACAACCAATACATTGGAGAATTTGTTGCACACAGTCCTGAATCAATATGCTGACGTCTTGGGCCGAATGAAACGAGAAAGCTTTCCGATTGCGGAAGATCGCTATTCAGGTGTTTTCCTGCCGGTAGCCTCCGCCGATTATTGGACGAGCGATTTCCGGTTGATGCATGTAGGACGCGAAACCGCAGGATGGAATACGCGAACCGGCCTTAACAAGCTTGATCGCATCTTTACCGCCAACCAGGCGGGAGCCACACGGCAGATCGTCGACGAAGCGGTAGCGCGGTATCGCAAGCATTTGCAGATACGACCAGATGGAAAGGTGAGCACAACAACCAGGAGTCGTTTCAAGCAGTACTATTTCCGGATCGCGAAAGAATTATGCCTCGCGCCCACAGCGCTCATCTACGGTAATTTGTTCGCGTGGGATTACGCTGGCCAATCGCCGCTCGAGCGCCCTCCAGCAGAATTGGCCGCCGTCAGCATGATTTCCCTGGAGCTGCTCGCAATGCAAATCAAGTTTTTCAAACCTGATGCCATCGTGTTTTCGACGGGTCGAGCTGGTATCGACGGTTATATCAAGCAGCTGTTCAGCGAGCACTTTGACGGACACAAGACCATCAAAACGGAACCCGGAAAGATGTGGGAGTTCCAGGCGGGCGACGCAACATGCTTTCGCATCGCCCACCCGAGGGCGCAGCGCGGCCATCAGCAATACCGGTCGGACGTTATCCAGCGGCTAAAGGCCATCCGCTCCCAGCGTTCATAGCAGTTGGCGCAGGTCGTGGGCGATGAGCGCCGGGCCCTGGCCGTGGCGCACGAACAGGCGCAGGCGGCCCTCTTTGTCGAACACGAAGCTGCCGGCCGTGTGGTCCACCGTGTAGGTGCCGGGATCGGCGCCCGGCACCTTGGCGTAGAACACCTTGAATTCCTTGGCCACCTTGGCCGTCGCTGCAGCATCGCCGTACAAGCCGACGAAGCGCTTGTCGAAGGCGGGAACGTAGTGCGACAGCAGTTCCTGGGTGTCGCGCTCGGGGTCGACGGTGATGAACAGCACCTGCACGTCGGCGCTCGACGGGCCCAGTTCATTCATTACCGTGGCCATCTCGGCCATCGTGGTCGGGCACACGTCGGGGCACTGGGTGTAGCCGAAGAAGATCACCACCACCTTGCCCTTGTAATCGGCGAGCGTGCGCGGCTTGCCGGTATGGTCGGTGAGCGCAAAACCCTTGGCGTAGTCGACGCCGGTGACGTCGGTGTTGTGGAAGGCCGGCGGCTTGTCGCCGAGTTTGTCGCAACCGCTTGCCAGCAGCGCGACAGCCGTGAATCCCAGTACGCCCAGGAGTTTCTTCATCGTTGAACCCGTCCTATCAGAACCTGAAGTAATGGTCGACCAACAAGGCCGCGAACAGCAGCGACAGGTAGACGATCGACCAGGTGAAGGTCTTGCGCGCCGCCATATCGCTGTAGTTGCGATGCACCCGCCACGCGTGGCGCAGGAAGATGGCGTTGAGCGGCACCGCCGCCGCCAGGTAGATCAAACCGCTCATGCCGACCGCGAACGGCAGCAAGGTGGTCGCGGCCAGGCCGATCGTGTATAGCCACACCTGCAGGCCGGTGAACTTCATGCCGTGGGTGATCGGCAGCATCGGCAGGCCCGAACGGGCGTAGTCGTCGCGGCGGTACATGGCCAGCACCCAGAAATGCGGCGGGGTCCACATGAAGATGATCAGCACCAGCAGCCAGGCTTCCATCGGCACGTCGTTGGCCACCGCGGCCCAGCCCAGCGCCGGCGGCATCGCGCCCGACAGGCCGCCGATCACGATGTTCTGCGAGGTGTTCGGCTTGAGCAAAAGGGTATAGATGAAGGCATAGCCGACGAAGGTGACGAAGGTCAGCCACATGGTCAGCGGATTGACGAAGGCGTACAGGATGTACATGCCCAGGCCGCCCAGCACGAGCGAAAAGGTGATCGTCTGCGGCTGGCTTAGTTCGCCCGAGGCGGTGGCGCGGCGCGCGGTGCGTGCCATGCGCGCGTCGACCTCGGCCTCGACCAGGCAGTTCACCGCGAAGGCGGCGGCGGCCAGCAGCCAGATGCCGGCCGTGCCGGCGACCAACGTCTGCCAGCCCGGGAAGCCGTCGGTGGCGAGGAACATCCCGATCACGGCGCAGAACACCGCCAGCTGCGTCACGCGCGGCTTGGTCAGGGTCCAGTATTGCGAGAACCGGTTCGAGGTTTTAGGGATGGCTGTCTGGATCGTCATCTGGGGGCGCTAGCAGACGCGGCAACTTCTGGCGCCGGGGTGGCGCGGGCCGCGTCGAGTTGGAACTTCACCCGGTAGTTTAACATGGTCACCAGAATGACAAGCAGGGCCGCCCCGGCGTTATGCATGACGGCGATCGCCAGCGGGAAGTCGAAATACACGGTGGCGATGCCGGTGAACAGCTGCACGACCATCACCAGCAGCAGCCGGCGCGCGGTCTTGCCGACCTCCGGCAGATGCCAGGCGCGCCAGGCCGCCAGGCCCAGCACCAGCACCACCGCCAGCGCGAATGCCCGGTGCACCCAGTGGATCGCGACCAGGGCCGAGAACGGCAGGTAATGGCCTTCCATCGTCATGCCCAGCTCGCGCCACAGGTGGAAGCCGTGCTCGAAGTCGAGTTCCGGCACCAGCGCGCCCTGGCACAGCGGGAAGGTGTCGCAGGCCATGGTGGCGTAGTTGGTGCTCACCCACCCGCCGAGCGCGATCTGCGCCGTAAGTACGATGGCCGCCAGCAGCGACAGGATGCGCAGGCCGCGCAGGCGGCGCACGAGGCCCGGGCCCTGGCTGCGTACCTGCGGCGGCGGTTTCAGCAGATAGTCTTCGCGGCAGCCCATCCAGACCAGCATCGCCAGCAACATCATGCCCAGCAACAGGTGGATGGTGACGATCACCGGCTGCAGCTTGAGCGTGACGGTCCAGGCGCCGAAGGCGCCCTGCACCAGCACCGAGGCCAGCAGCGCCAGCGGCATGCCCGGCTTGAAGACTTCGTTGTGGGTGCGGCGCCATTGCTTGACCGACGTGAACAGCAGCGCCAGGATCAGCGCGCCGATGCCCATCGCCAGGTAGCGGTGGATCATCTCGATCCAGGCCTTGGCGACGGTCACCGGGCCGGTCGGCATCGCGGCCTCGGCGGCAGCGATGTGTTCATGGGCCAGGAAGGGATTGGCTTCGCCATAGCAGCCCGGCCAGTCCGGGCAACCGAGGCCCGAGTCGGTCAGGCGGGTGAAGCCGCCGAACACGATCAGGTCGAAGGTCAGGAACACCATCACCCACACCAGCTTGCGGTATTTATTGGGGTCGGTCGACATCCAGACGATCGCCAGCGGCAGGCTGGCAACCAGTGCGCCCATCAGAAGCAGGTGAAGCAGTGAAGACAGATCCATGTGTTTCTTTTAACTGTGACTATGAAGCTCAACCTTGGAGGTTCAACCGATGGACGAGGCCTTGAGCAGCTTGGCGATGTCCTTGTACACGCGGCCCGGTTCCGGCTGGTAGGGGAAGCGCATCATGAGGTTGCCGAGCGGGTCGATCAGGTAGATGTGGTCGCCGATCTTTTGGCCGGACTCGACCGGCAGCCATTGCGCCACCGTCGCGGCGGGCGCGCGCAGCAGTTCCATGCCGTCGTACTCGCGCATCAGCACGGTATCGAGCGGCTCCTTATCGGTGATCAGCCAGACGCGCTCCATGCGTTCCATATTCTTGCCCTGCATGGTGCGCCACTGGCGCATCGCATACAGCTGGCGCTGGCATTCGTCTTCGCAGACGCCGCCACCGACGCGCAGCATGACCCACTTGCCTTTCAGGTCGGCCAGGGTGCGCGGTTTGCCGTCGAGCGTGGTGGTGGCCATCTCGGGGATCGGCAGGCTGCGCGCGTCGAGGATGGTGCCGTAATTGGTGCGGCCATCCGGCTTGACGATATAGAAGGTGATGTACGACACGATGATCGGCAGCGCGCAGATCAGGAGCACGATCATCAGCTTCATGCGGCCGCGACGGCGCGCTGCGTTGGGGTCGCTCGGAGGTGTTGGGTCAGCGATTTGTTCTTGAGCCACGTCGGAATCCCGTTATCACATAAAAAAGTAGGGCCAGCGCCGCCAGTGCATACCACTGGAAGGCGTAGCCGCGGTGTTTGTCGATGCCCGCATCGGGCGCGGGCCAGTTGCGGGCGAGCGCGTCGCGACGGCCGGCGGACTGGGTCTGCTGCACCACGAAGGGCTGCATCTTCAGGCCGCTGGCCGCGGCGAGCGTCTCGGGCGTCAGGTTCTGGACCATGGCGCCGGGCGCCAGCGGAGCCCCCTCGCCCAGGTCCATCACCTTCCCGGCCCCTGACACGATCCGGCCCTTGAGCAGGAGCGGACCGGCGGGCGTGGCGAACGCGGGCAGCTTGCCATATTCGGCCCCGGCGGGCCGCGGCAGCCAGCCACGCAGCACCAGCACATGCATGTCAGAACCCGCTATTTTAAACGGCATTGCGAGATAGAACCCGGACTGGCTTCCCATGGGCCGATTGGCGAGGAAGACCGGCCAGCCGGCGACGAACTCGCCCTGCATCCGCACGCTGCGGAATTCATCTTCCGGGCCGAGCTGTGCGGACGGGGTGAGATCGAGCGGGAGGTCGGCGGCGCGCGCCAGCTGGCGCGCCTGCAGCTCGGTTTTATAGGCGGCCCGGCCCTGTTGCCAGTTGCCGAGCAGGATGCCGATGATGGCCACGACCACGGCCGCGGCGAAGGCGATGGGACGAAAACGGAAGCCGAACCGCATTACAATGAAGCCTCAACCTTTCGCAGGTCCATCATGAAAATCTTCGTCGCCATCGCCTTCGTCCTGATCCTGGCCAGCCTCGGTTCGGCCCTGTTCTTCCTGATGCGCGACAAGGGGCGCAGCAACCGCACCGTCAATGCGCTGGCGATGCGGGTCGGTTTGTCGATCGTCCTGTTTCTGTGTTTGCTGGCAGCCTACCAGTTGGGGTGGATCGCCCCAACCGGCTTGCGTTGAACCTCTCAGTGGCTCTTATAGCCAGTAGATGACGACGTACAGCCCAAGCCACACCACGTCGACGAAGTGCCAATACCATGCAGCGCCTTCGAAGCCGAAGTGGTTATCTGCCGTAAAGTGCCCTTTCATGACACGATACAGGATCACCGCCAGCATGATCGCACCCATGGTCACGTGGAAACCGTGGAAGCCGGTCAGCATGAAGAAGGTCGAGCCGTAGATGCCCGAGGTCATCTTGAGGTTCAGGTCGCGGTAGGCGTGGATGTATTCGTAAGCCTGGAAGCCCATGAACACGGCGCCCAGCAGGATCGTCGCCGCCAGCCAGATCGCGGTCTTGTTGCGATGTCCGGCGCGCAGCGCATGGTGGGCGATGGTCAGCGTCACGCCCGAGGTCAGCAGCAACGCGGTATTGATGGTCGGGATCGGGAACGGTCCCATGGTGCGGAAACCGTCGACGATATTGGCCGGGCCGGTATTGCCCCACTGGGCCGAGAAGTCGGGCCACAGGATCTGGTGGTCGAGGTCGGCCAGCCAGGGCATCGAGATCGCGCGCGCATAGAACAGCGCGCCGAAGAAGGCGCCGAAGAACATCACCTCGGAGAAAATAAACCAGCTCATCGACCAGCGGTAGGACAGGTCGATGCGCTTGCCGTACAGGCCCGATTCGGATTCCCGGATCACGTCGCCGAACCAGAAATACAGCACCACCAGCATGGCGGCGATGCCCGCCAGGCACACGGCCGGCGCCCATGACATGCTGTTGACCCAGCCGGACGCGCCGGCCATCGTCACCAGCATCGAGATGCCGGCCAGCATCGGCCAGCGCGAGGGGCCGGGGACGTAATAGTAAGGCGCGGTGCCTGGGGAACTCACTGGTGACGAACTCATGTTTATCTCCTCTGTGATTCTATTTATGTTGCGTCTATGTTGCCGACACTGCGAACCGCACCGCCAGCATGATCAGTCCGATGAAGATCGCTACCCCGATCAACCCGGCGATGATCACGTGCACCGGGTTCAGGTTGGCGGCATCGTTCTCGTAATCCTTGCGCTTGCGTACGCCGAAGAAGGACCAGAATACAGCCTTCATGGTGGCGAGGAAATTCGCCTTGCGCTGGTGTGGCTTATCCATTCTTTCCCGATCCGGGTGGCGCTGCCGCCGCCTTGAACGCGCCGCCGATCTCGAAGAAGGTGTACGACAGCGTGATGTTCTTCACTTCGCGCGGCAGCTTGGGATCGATGAAGAACACCACCGGCATCTGGCGCGCCTCGTTCGCTGCAAGCGTCTGCTCCTGGAAGCAGAAGCAATCCACCTTCATGAAATGCGGCGTGGCCGATTGCGGCGCATAGCTCGGGATCGCCTGGGCCTTGACCGCCCTGCCCTGGGTGTTGACCACCTCGTACATGACGGTGGCCAGCTCGCCCGGGTGCACGTCGATGCTGCGCGTGGTCGGACGGAAGCGCCACGGCCCCTGCGAATTGCCGTCCAGCTCGATCGTGATGGTGCGCGACTTGTCGACCTGGGTGTTGGTGGGCGCTGCCACGAACTCACCCTTCTGGGTCAGCACATTAATGCCAAGCACCTCGCACACCTGGCGGTACACCGGTATCAGCGCATAGCCGAAGCCGAACATCCCGATCGCCACCACCACCAGCTTGCCGAGCATGGTGCGATTCAAGCGTAGCAACTTGCTGCTCATGACCGGCCTCAGCTCAGCAAGGTGAACTTGACGAACACGCTGACGAAGAAGAACAGCGCCAGGCCGCCCACCCACAGGGCGGTCCGCAAATTATTCGGTTTGCGGGCGCTCATCACTTCACCAGCGGCGGATGTTCGAAGGTGTGGAACGGCGCCGGGCTCGGCACGGTCCACTCCAGGCCTTCCGCGCCTTCCCACGGCTTGGCCGGGGCCTTGGCGCCGCCGCGGATGGTCGGCAGCACCACCGCGAACAGGAAGTACACCTGGCTGAAGCCGAAGCCGAACGCGCCGATCGACACGATCATATTGAAGTCGGTGAATTGCACGGCGTAGTCGGCGTAGCGGCGCGGCATGCCGGCCAGTCCCAGGAAGTGCATCGGGAAGAAGGTGATGTTGAACGTGATCAAGGAAAGCCAGAAGTGGATCTTGCCGCGGCCTTCAGGATACATATGGCCGGTCCACTTCGGCGCCCAGTAGTAGAAGCCGGCGAACAGCGCGAACAGCGAACCGGCCACCAGCACGTAGTGGAAGTGGGCCACCACGTAATAGGTGTCGTGGACCTGGATGTCGATCGGGGTCACGGCCAGGATCAGGCCGGTGAAGCCGCCCATGGTGAACACAAAGATGAAGCCGACCGCGAACAGCATCGGGGTCTCGAAGGTCATCGAGCCCTTCCACATGGTGGCGACCCAGTTGAACACCTTCACGCCGGTCGGCACCGAGATCAGCATGGTGGCGTACATGAAGAACAGCTGCGAGGTCACCGGCATGCCGGTGGTGAACATGTGGTGGGCCCAGACGACGAACGACAGGATCGCGATCGAGGCGGTGGCGTACACCATCGAGGCGTAGCCGAACAGGGGTTTGCGGGCAAACGCCGGGATGATCTGCGAGACGATGCCGAAGGCCGGCAAGATCATGATGTAGACCTCGGGGTGGCCGAAGAACCAGAAGATGTGCTGGTACATGACCGGGTCGCCGCCGCCGGCGGCGTTGAAGAACGAGGTGCCGAAGTGGCGGTCGGTCAGGGTCATGGTGATGGCCCCGGCGAGCACCGGCATCACGGCGATGAGCAGGTAGGCGGTGATCAGCCAGGTCCAGCAGAACATCGGCATCTTCATCAGGGTCATGCCCGGCGCGCGCATGTTCAGGATGGTGACGATGATGTTAATCGAGCCCATGATCGACGAGGCGCCCATGATGTGCATCGCGAAGATCGCCATGTCCATGCCGACGCCCATCTGGGTCGACAGCGGGGCATACAGGGTCCAGCCGGCGGCGGTCGCGCCGCCCGGCACCAGGAAGGAACCGGCCAGCAGCAGCGCGGCCGGCGGCAGCAGCCAGAACGAGAAGTTGTTCATGCGCGCGAACGCCATGTCCGAGGCGCCCACCTGCAGTGGCAGCATCCAGTTGGCAAAGCCCACGAAGGCCGGCATGATCGCGCCGAACACCATCACCAGGCCGTGCATGGTGGTGAGCTGGTTGAAGAATTCGGGACGCACGAACTGCAGGCCGGGCTGGAACAGCTCGGCGCGGATCATCAGCGCCAACACGCCGCCCGAGAGCAGCATGATGAACGAGAACCATAAATACAGCGTGCCGATGTCCTTGTGGTTGGTGGCGAACAGCCAGCGGCGCCAGCCGTGTGGATGGTCGTGATGCTCGTCGTGGCCGTGGTCGTGCCCGTGCGCCTGGTCGTGCTCGTGATTGTGGCCGTGGTCGATCGTCGTGGTGCTCATGTCGTTACCCCTGCATTATTTGCGTGCGGCCAGGACTTCGGCCGGTTGAACGATATTTTCCGCAGCCTTGTTCGACCAGGTATTGCGGGTATAGGTGATCACGGCGGCGATCTCGGTATCGGACAACTGTTTCCACGCCGGCATTTCGGTCGGGAACTTGCCGGACTTCTGGCCGTTGAGCAGGATGTCGATCTGGTGCGCCTTCTCTCCCAGCACGTTCGGCGAACCGTCCAGCGCCGCGAACGCAGCCGGCACGCCCTTGCCGTTGGCCTGGTGGCAGGCCACGCAGTTGGCGGCGTAGACCTGCTCGCCGCGCACTTTCAGTTCGTCGATGGTCCAGGTCTTGGTCGGATCGTCGGCCAGGGCCGCCATTTCCTTCTGCTTACCCTCGACCCAGGCGGTGTACTCGGCGTCGGTCACCACGCGCACCACGATCGGCATGAAGGCGTGATCCTTGCCGCACAGCTCGACGCAGTTGCCGCGATAGACGCCGGTCTTCTCGGCGCGGAACCAGCCGTCACGGACAAAACCGGGGATGGCGTCCTGCTTGATCGCGAACGCCGGAACCGTCCAGGCGTGGATCACGTCGTTGGCGGTGAACACCATGCGAATTTTCTTGTTCACCGGGACCACCATCTCGTTGTCGACTTCGAGCAGGTAGTTCTCGGTGCGCGCCTCGGTGGGCTTGACGCCCGGTTCGCCGATCTGGGAACGCGGGGTGGCCAGGTTCGACAGGAACGAGATACCTTCGCCCTCGCCTTTCAGGTAGTCGTAGCCCCACTTCCACTGCATGCCGGTGGCCTTGATGGTCAGATCGGCGTTCGAGGTGTCCTTCAGGGCGACCACGGTCTTGGTCGCGGGCAGCGCCATGCCGATGACGATCAGGAACGGCACCACGGTCCAGGCGATCTCGACGGCGGTGGATTCGTGGAAGGTGGCGGGCTTGTGGCCCAGCGATTTGCGGTGCTTGAACACCGAATAGAACATGACGCCGAATACAGCGACGAAGATCACCAGGCAGACGATCATCATCCAGTTGTGCAAGGAATAGATGTCGGCGCCGACGGCGGTGACGGGGGCCTGCATATTGAGCTGGTGCTCGAGAGGCCGGCCTGTGATCGGCTGTTGCTGCGCCCATGTCGGCGCAGAAATAGCTACTGCGAGTACGGCAAAGCCGGACAGCACGGCCTTCAGTCGCGTTGCATATGTCATGTATGTCCCCAACCACCCAAAAAATAAGAATATTTTTAACGGGCCAGCAATTCCGTGAACGAACCGCTGCCGCTCCGTACTGTTCACAGAGGGCTTGCCGGGTCGTCCCGCAAATTGCGCTGCGGAATGGTGGGAAACCATCTCGCCCCCCTGGCAATACGTTGCTGCCAGGACCGGGCGACTCTGCGACTGCTGCAATTCTTTTTTCTATTTTTCGCGCTGAAGTGCCGCTTTTTTAAGCGATTCTATTGGTCAGACGAAAAAAATAGCAATTGATTATATCTAAAGCACTAATTTTTATTCAAGGAAAATCGCCCTGATTGCAATATGTGCCATGCAGAACGGGTATTAGGGCTTGCGAGGCTGGAAGCGCACGATCGACTCGCCCGAGGCAGTGGTGCGCGGCGCGGGGCGGAAGGCGTGGCCGTAGATGACTTCGAAAGTCAGGCCGAGCTTGCCGTCCGGGCGGCGCTGCGCCTCCAGGGCGTCGAGCATGCGCTGCCAGGCCGGGCGGCCGATCAGGCCGCGGCGGCGCGATTCCAGCGGATTGCCGCCCAGCGCCCGCACGTCCGCCAGCACCGCCTGCGGCGTGGCGTAGGTGACGGTGATGCGTTCCATGTCCATCACGGGCGTCGAAAAGCCGGCCTCGACCAGCTGGTCGCCGAAATCGTGCATGTCGACGAAGGGCAAGGTGTGGGGGTAGGCGTCGAGCGCGGCGAAGGCGCTGCGCAGCTCGGTGAAGGTGTCCGGACCGAAGCAGGAAAACATCAGCAGCCCCTCCACCCGCAGCACGCGGCGCCATTCGGCGAACACGCGATCGGGCAGCGGATGCCAGTGCAGCGCCAGGTTCGACCACAGCAGGTCGAGCGAGTTTGGCCCCAGCGGCAGGTTGCCATAGTCGCCGCACAGCACGTCGACACCGGCCTTGGCCGGCATCAGGCGCGTCAGCAGCTGGTTCAGCGCACCGCCCTGCGCTACCGGCCCCTTCGCCGCGCGCGCCATGGCCCCTGCTCCGTCGAGGCCCAGGATCTGGGCAGCCGGATAGGTCTTCTGCAACAAGGCCAGGTCGGCCCCGGCGCCGCAACCGGCGTCCAGCACCTGCTTCGGAATGAGTTTGACGAGACTCAGGCGCTCATGCATCCGTCCGGCGATCTCGCGGCGCAGGAAATCCGACGGGGCGATGCGTTCGGGATGCGCAAACAGCTCGCGCACGCGGGACAGGTCGATCGGAGCGCTCAGCCTGGACGAGGATTGAGGAGAAGCCATGGGATGCAAGTCGAGATGAGATAATGTTGGCAGTTTAACCGGTTGTGGGAAGTCGAGCCGATGCTGGACCTTCGCGCACTGCCCGGCCGCCTGCTGGGCGCCATGCTGCCGTCGGCCTGCACCTTGTGCGGAGGCCACTCGGGTCAAGCCGTGTGCGCGGCCTGCGAGCAGGCCTACGTCCTGCCCGTGACGCGCTGCCCGTGCTGCGCCAATCCGGTCGGCGCGCCCGATCTCGGCCGGCATTGCGGCGCCTGCCTGGCCGACAGGCCCGCCTTCGATGCCACCGTGGCCGCCTGCGATTACGCGGCGCCGCTCGACGGCTTGGTGCTGCAGCTGAAATTCGGGGGCCAGCTGGCGCTGGCGCCGTGGATGGCGCGCGTGCTGCAGGGCGCCATTGCACGTGCAGCGCCAGCATTGCCTGACGTGCTTTGCCCGGTACCGCTGGGGCAAGGCCGCCTGGTCGAGCGCGGCTACAACCAGGCGCTCGAGGTGGCGCGGCCGCTGGCCGGCGCCTTGCGCGTGGCCGTAGCGCCGCGGCTCTTGCAACGGGTGCGGGAAACACAGGCGCAGTCGAATGCCGCGCCGGGAGAACGCAAGAAGAATGTGCGCGGGGCGTTCGGGGTGGACGCCGCGTGCGACGTGCGCGGACGCCATGTGGGCGTGGTCGACGACGTCATGTCGAGCGGGCATACGCTCGACGAAGTCGCGGCCGTCCTGAAAGGGGCCGGCGCAGCGCGCGTCACGAACCTCGTGTTTGCGCGCACGCCGCCGCATGCATGAACTATCACTGAGGAGAAGTACCTTGTTTCACGTCGTCCTGGTCGAACCAGAAATCCCGCCGAATACCGGCAATGTGATCCGCCTGTGCGCCAACGCCGGCGCCCAGCTGCACCTGATCGAACCGCTCGGTTTTCCGCTGGACGACGCCAAGATGCGCCGCGCCGGGCTTGATTACCACGAGTACGCCAATATGAAGGTGCACAAGGACTGGGATGCCTTCCTGGAGGCGGTCAAGCCCGATCAATCTCGCATGTTCGCGCTCACCACGCATGGCTCGTCGCCGTTCGCCGAGGCCAGCTTCCAGCCGGGCGACGTGTTCGTGTTCGGGCCGGAGTCGCGCGGCCTGGCGCCGGCGTTTCGTGAGACCTTCCCGCCTGCCCAGCGCATCCGCCTGCCGATGCGACCCGATAACCGCAGCCTGAATCTGTCGAACACCGTGGCGATCGTGGTGTACGAGGCCTGGCGGCAGAACGGTTACCAGGGTGGGGCTTAGGTCCGAACCCAAGGTCATGGGATAAGGCCGTCGTCGAACACGACCGCCTTAGATGCGCTCACGCATATAACTATTGACTTCCTTGCCACTCAACTCGGTTTTCATTTCGTACGTCATTCCCAGGCGCTCGGCAACACGACGCGATGATTCATTGCCAGCATCGATCAGCGCCCGCACCTTCGGTTCACGCCGAACCTCGAACACATGATGCAAGACAGCCGCCGCCGCTTCGTTCGCAATGCCTCTTCCCCAGAATTCTCGATAAGTATTCCATCCCATCTCCATCACTGCTGAGTCGCAGCGGAAGAAAGCTCCCACGCAGCCGACCAGCTGACCTGTCTGCCGGTCCTCGATCGACCACCAGCCAGCCCCGTTCAGGAGCCACAATCCGGCATGTGAGTTGAAGATGCGCCAGGCGGTCTGACGGTCTGCCGAGCCTAAATGCGCCGAGCTTTCGGCGTTCGACAAATGGTCTGCGAATGATTCGAAGTCTTCAACACGATATTCCCGAAGCGTAAGCCGATCTGTGTGCAGGCGAGGTACGGAAATCGTCAGGGCGTGATCCATGAGAAGTGCGTCCTTGAATGGTGAATTGGTGTCTACCGCCCACTTTCGGCCGATATCGACCGTTCATTGTAGAGCAGCAATCGATCCAAGCGCATCTTTACAATCTCATCACTACGTCAAACGTGCGATCAACTTCGAATGCTCGGGCCAATCCTGGACTGCGACAGTACGTCACGTTCACTAACGCTTCGATGCCCAACGGTCGCCTATACCAACTGGCGCGCTTATCTCAGCGCGCGGTAAGGTGACGCCCAAGTACCTAGAAGCAATTGAACTGACACTTAACGCGACGGTTGCAATTAGTCGGAAATCAATCATCTGTGTCCCCTCTGGAGCGTCGATATCGGCACAACTGCTTCCCTTCAATCAGCGACACGCGGCGCCCGATCCGTTCAGACAGTTCATGTACAAATTCCGGTGACAAGCTCGGCCAGTTCCAGAACACCGGGCCACACGTGCCGCACAAGAGGGAGCGCCCCATGCCCGCAACAGTGCGGACCTGGCGAATAGTCTTGGTCGCCAAGAGGTCAGTCGATCAAGCGGCTTTCAATGATCTGCCGTTCGGCAAGCCATGCAACGATCTGTTCGCCGAGTCAACTTGCTTCCTCAAGACTGTCCGTTTCACGGTCTACGACACAGCGCGTATATATCCCCATGTGAATTCCTCGAATGATAGGTGGCCTGATGGTAACGTCGACGCCGATCTTCAGCCTACCGAATTATTTGCCACATCTGCAATTTTTGCATGCCGCGCATCGCCGAGTCAGCGCGCGCGCCGGTAGTGCATGGCGACCGCACCGCTGAGGAGTGGTTTCGCCGAGATCAGTTCGAGCCGTCGCGTGCTGCGCAGTCCGCTTTCGTACAGGGTCGGGCCGTGGCCTGCGATCCGGGGATGGACGAGTAGCTTGTACTCGTCGATCAGATCCAGCCGATCCAGCGCAGTCGCGAGCTTGCCGCTACCGAGGAGCACGCCATTCGGCGTCGCGTCCTTGAGCTGCTGCACGCCCGCACCCAGGTTGCCAGCGATGTGGTGGCTGTTGTTCCAGAGGAAGTCGGCGCGTGTCGAGGACACCACGTACTTCGGCTTGGCCTCCAGCTTGAGCGCCCACTCGCGCATTGCCGGCGGTGCATCCGTAGCGCCCGTGGCGACCGCTGGCCAGTAGCTCTCCATCATCTCGTAGGTGACGCGGCCCCACAGCATCGCCCCGCTCTCGTCCATGAGCCGGGTGAAGTATGCATGTGTCTCGTCGTCAGCGATTCCTTCCTGGTGATCGACGCAACCGTCCAGGGTGATATTGATACTGAAGGTTAAGAGTCCCACAAACCTCCGTATTACGCCAGGCGCGCGATCGACTCCGCATGCGCGGGCCAATCCCGCTTGAGGACGCTCGCATCCCCGATCTCGAATTCCTCGAACTCAAAGCCCGGGGCTACCGTACAACCCACCAGGCTGTAGCCCTCGGGCTCCTCGCATTCAGCAGCGAACCAGCGTCCAGCAAGAACCAGCGCCTGGAAATTCGCGCCTTCATGCCGCAATGGATTACCGAGTCTGAGAACGCTGAGTCCTCCATCCGGCTCCAGGACGTAGATCCGAATTGGGACACCTTCATAGAAATGCCACATCTCGTCCGACCGAATCCGATGCCAGGTAGATCTCTCCCTTCCGCGCAGAAGGTAATAGATCGCGGTCGAGGCAGAACGGCTAACCCCGTCCTGCTCCCTGTTCACGCCGTGTTGACTTCGGTATGTCTCTTTGAAGTGGCCTCCTTCCGGATGCGGCATGAGCGACAGCAAAGAGATCAGGTTGTCCGAACTGGTTTCATGTGGCATGGGAGTCTCGCAGGTCAAGAGATAGTAGTTTCTCGGAAGCGTATATTCCAACGGAGGGAAAACTCAAATTCGGGCCCCGCCTTCGCCAAAGGCCCCGGCATGAAACGCCAGCGCGCAAAACCGTTCGCCGATCAGGCGGTGCGCCTCTGCCTCGGGATGCAGCTCGTCGGGTAGAGGATAACGCGCATTGTCCTCGGCGCCGTAAAGCGCGCTGCCGTCGAGGTAGTGGATATTCGCATCGGCCGGGGCCCGCTGCTGAACGATATTCTGCAGCTGCTCTCGAATCACGCCAAGGGTCAGCTTGCCCTGGCGGCGCTCGGCGTCGTTGCCCATTGCGCGGAACAGCAATGTCCCCTTTTCCAGCGCCTTGCCATCGAACATGGTCGGGCCGGGCGTCGTCTCATGGATCGGACACCAGGTCGGCGAGATCACCAGCAGCGGCGTGGTCGGATGCCCTTCCCTGATCGTATCGAGAAAACCGTGCACGGCCGGCCCGAAGGCGCGCAACCGCATCGCATCCGTGTTGACGAGGTTGATCCCCAGCTTGAGGCTGATCACGTCGGCCGGCAAGTCGCGGATCGTGCGCGCCGTGAACGGGTCCAATAATGCATTGCCGCCAAAGCCCAGGTTGAGCAGGTCGACGCCGGCCAGCCGGGCGGCGACCGCCGGCCAGATGCCGGTCGGGTTGGTCGCATTGGAGCCCTGGCTGATGGAGCTGCCATGGTGCAGCCAGCGGCGCTGGCCCAGGGTCGTCAGCGGCGCGATCGGTGCATCGGCATGCAACGCCACCAGCTCGGTCGTCTCGTCATGCGGCAGCCAGATCTCGATCGTCTTGTCGCCCGGCGGCAGGCCGGCAAAGCGCAGCCGCTGCACGTCGCCCGGCTGCACCTTGGCCGCGCCTGACAATACGTCGATGTCCATGATCTTGCCGCCCGGCGCGCTGGCCTGCTGCGCCAGCTCGCCATCGACGAGCAGGTCATAGATGCCGTCCGGGCGTGGCGCCATGGCGCCATAGCGGCGCTTGGTCGGCAAGACGACCAGTTCCACGACCGTCGCCGCGGTGCGCAGCGCCAGGCGCACGCCAGAAGGCTGCGCCTCCACCATCGCCAGTTGCGGATCCTGGTACTGGGCGCGCGCCCAGGCCGGCAGGCGGTGCGGCAGCAGGCCCGCTTCCGTGCGCTCGAGTTCGACGGCGCCATGAACCAGGTCCGGCGTGATCGGTGAGTGGAAGGACGGCGTCATCATGATATTCCTCGGAGAATTTATGCAGCGCTCATTATAAGGACCCCAGCCGTTGACACCGGCGTCGTCGATGCGTAGTTTGCTCATCCATTGCCTGCCCTGGAGATCGCGCTTGCCCAGATCGCCGATGCCCACCCGCCGCCGCCTGGCGCTCGCGCTCGCCTCGCTCGGCCTGCCGGCCCTCGCCCGCCAGCCGGTGGTGAACGACGCGACGCAGCTGAATCCGGTGAATGTCGAGCGCATCCTCGTTCCGCGCACGGTGGACCATATCGTCACCGCGCTGCGCACGCACGCCGGTCCGGTCTCGATCGGCGGCGCCCGCTACAGCATGGGCGGCCAGATCGCCGCCGAACGGTCGCTGCACCTCGATATGCGCGGCTTCGACCAGGTAGTGCGCTTCGTGCCCGCCGAGCGCAGCATCACGGTCCAGCCGGGCATCACCTGGCGCCGCATCCAGGCCGTCATCGATCCGCACGACCTGGCGCTGCAGGTAATGCAGTCGTATGCCGATTTCACCGTGGGCGGCTCGCTCGGCGTCAACGCCCACGGCCGCTATGTCGGGCAAGGCCCGCTGGTGTCGAGCGTGGAAGCGATCCGTCTGTTGCTGGCCGACGGCACGCTGCTCGCCGCCAGCCCTACCCGCAACAGCGACCTCTTTTACGGGGCGATCGGCGGCTATGGCGGCATCGGCGTGATCGTCGAAGCGACCCTGCGCCTGGCCGACAACGGCCCGCTCGAGCGGCGCTCGCAGGTCATGCCGCTGTCTGGCTACCGCCGATTCTTCGAAGCGCGCATCGGCGCCGACCCGAATGCCGTAATGCACAACGCCACCTTGTATCCCGACGACTACTCGCTGGTGCGTGCGGTGACCTTCTCACGCACCAGCCGCGCGGTGACGCTACCTAACCGCCTCACTGCCACGGGCGGCGATTACCGCATCGAACGTCGGCTGCAGGAAGTGATCTCGGCTTCGCACTGGGGCAAGGAGCTGCGCCGGCGCATCCTCGAGCCGCTGCTCTATTCGACCGACGCGGTCGAGTGGCGCAACCACCAGGCCGGCCTCGACATCCATTCGCTCGCGCCGCTGGCCGGCGCCGGGACCGCCTACGCGCTACAAGAGTATTTCGTGCCGGTCGCGGCGATGGAAAGCTTCGCCGCGCGGCTGCGCGCCATCCTGCGTCAGCACCATGTGAACGTGATCAACGTCTCGATCCGCCATGCGCGCAAGGACCCGGGCACGCTGCTGGCCTGGGCCCGCAGCGACGTGTTCGCCTTTGTGCTGTACTACCGCCAGCACACCGCGCCGCAGGACCGGGACGCGGTGCGCGCCTGGACCCGCGCGCTGGTCGACGCCGCGACGGCATTGAACGGCTCCTACTACCTGCCCTACCAGATTCACGCGACCGTCGAGCAATTCCACGCCGCCTACCCGGACGCCGAACGCTTTTTCGCGCTCAAGCGCAGGGTCGACCCGGCGTACAGGTTCCGCAACAAGCTGTGGGACGCGTACTACGCGTACCATATGGGCTGAATCCAACCAATGAAACGAAAGCGACCACCATGCTGATACGTGTCTTCACGACCGATGACCAATCCGAACCTTCCCTGGCCATGGAAACCCGGGTCGACGCCGCCGCGCTGATGGCGATGGCGCAGCCGCGCGCAGCCGAGGCGCACGAGCGCGGAGCCGAATGGACGGCGGGCGCCATCCCCTTCTTCGTCCAGGAACTGGTCGATGCGCTGCAAGCAGACAAAACCGGCCAGGAAATCGAGATGCAGGCGACGAATGCCGCGATGGCCGCATGGCTCTATGACTCGGTCCACGACGGCGTGAGCGCACAAGTCTTCGCCGGATGCGACCTGGTGTTCACGCAGTCGGCGGGCGGTGTCGTGCAATACGACCGCCTGCCTGCCGCGGCAAACTGAAGAAACAGTCAGCCGCGAATGCGCGCCACCAGCTTGGTGGTCGAGCGGTCATGCTCGAAGTCGATCGCCACCGCCCGGCCGCCATAGGCCAGCACGGCCTTGCCTTCGGGGATCTGATCCATCACGTAATCGCCGCCCTTGGCATAGATGTCGGGGCGGCCCTCCTGCACCACTTCCAGCGCCGTGTCCTCGTCGAACTCGACCACCAGGCTCACCGATTCCAGCGCGGCCAGCACCGCCATGCGGTCGGCCAGCGTGTTGTGCGGACGGTCGTCGCCCTTGCCCAGGCGCTTGACCGAAGCATCGGTGTTCGCCGCCACCACCAGCGAACCTCCCAGTTCGCGCGCCTGCGCCAGGTAGGTCACATGACCGCGGTGCAGGATGTCGAACACGCCGTTGGTCAGCACGACCGGTTTTGGCAGTGCGGCGATACGCGCGGCGAGCTCGGCGCGCGTGCAGAGTTTGTTTTCGAATAAAGGCATAAGTAAAGATAAAGCGAATGTCAGTGTTTCGGAGGTTCGTCGTCGAGTTCTTCTTCGATCGCCATCGACAGCTCGGCCGGCCGCACCGCGCCCCCGCCCGGTTCCCGGCGCTCGCCCGACAGCTTGATCTGCAGGCGCAGGCCGTTGGCCGAGTCGGCATTGCGGATTGCCTCGTCGTAGCCGATCAGGCCCTTGTTGTACAGGTCGAACAAGGCCTGGTCGAAGGTGCACATGCCCAGTTCGCGCGACTTGTGCATGATCTCCTTGATGTTCTGGAAGTTCCCCTTGAGGATCATCTCGCCGATGGTCGGCGTGTTCAGCAGGATCTCGATGGCCGCCTTGCGGCCCTTGCCATCATCAAGGCGCACCAGGCGCTGCGAGACGATGGCGCGCAGGTTCGACGACAAATCCATCAATAGCTGATTGCGCCGCTCTTCCGGGAAGAAGTTGATGATCCGGTCCATCGTCTGGTTGGCGTTATTGGCATGCAGCGTACCCAGGCACAGGTGGCCGGTCTCGGCGAAGGCGATCGCATGTTCCATCGTCTCGGTATCGCGGATCTCGCCGATCAGGATCACGTCCGGCGCCTGGCGCAGCGTGTTCTTGAGCGCGTGGTGCCACGACAGCGTATCGACACCCACTTCGCGGTGCGTCACCAGGCAGTTCTTGTTCTTGTGGACGTACTCCACCGGGTCTTCCACCGTGATGATGTGGCCGGCCGAGTTGCTGTTGCGGTAGTCGATCATCGCCGCCAGCGTGGTCGACTTGCCGGAACCGGTGCCGCCCACGACCAGCACCAGGCCGCGCTTGGTCATCACCACGTCCTTGAGCACCTCGGGCAGGTCGAGCTTTTCGAAGTTGGGAATCTCGGAGGCAATCGTGCGCACCACCATGCCCACGCTCTGCTGCTGCACATAGACGTTGACGCGAAAACGGCAGACGCCCGGCAGCGAGATCGCGAAATTGCACTCCATCTCGGCCTCGAACTCGGCGCGCTGGCGCTCGTTCATGATCGACAGCGCCAGCGCGCGCGTGACTTCGCCCGTCAGGCGCTGCTGGCTGAGCGCCTTCATCGCCCCCTGGTGTTTGATGCTTGGAGGAAAGTCAGCCGAGATGAAGAGGTCGGAGCCGCCCTGGTGGTGCATCACCGTCAGGAGCTTGTGGATATAGGCCTGGGCTTCCGCCGGGCCGAACGTCGAGGACATGCGGGCCTTTCAAAAATTGCAGTGTTGTAGGTCGCCGGGCAATTATATCGACTATGATTCTCGTTAAACTATTATTTCATGGCTAAAACGGGTCTGCCGCCCCGGTCCGTCGCCCCGGCGTCGGCCACGGTGCGCTACCCGAAACACATAAACATGACACTGACCGAGCTGAAATACATTGTCGCCGTCGCGCGCGCCAAACACTTCGGCCATGCCGCCGAGGCCTGCTTCGTGGCCCAGCCCACCCTGTCCGTCGCCATCAAGAAGCTCGAGGACGAGCTGGGCGTGACCCTGTTCGAGCGTGGCGGTTCCGAAGTCTCCGTAACGCCGCTGGGCGCCCAGATCGTGGCCCAGGCCGAGCGGGTGCTGGAACAGACCGCCGCCATCAAGGAGCTGGCCAAGCAGAACAAGGATCCGCTGGCCGGCCCGCTGCGCCTGGGCGTGATTTATACGATCGGGCCCTACCTGCTGCCGCCGCTGGTGAAGAACCTGATCGACACCGTGCCGCAGATGCCGCTGGTGCTGCAAGAGAACTACACGCATAAACTGCTGGAACTGCTGCGCCAGGGCGAGCTGGACGCCGCCATCATGGCCCTGCCGCTGCCCGATCACGGCATGTCGGTGCAGCCGTTGTACGACGAGCCCTTCGTCGTGGCCATGCCGCGCAGCCATCCGTGGGCGGGCCGCAAGGAAATCTCGGCCGAAGACCTGAAAAGCGAAACCATGCTGCTGCTGGGCGCCGGCCACTGCTTCCGCGACCAGGTGCTCGAGGTGTGCCCGGAAATGGCGCGCTTCTCGGCGCCAGCGGCCGGCAACGGCATGCAGCGCACCTTCGAAGGCTCGTCGCTCGAGACGATCCGCCACATGGTCGCCAGCGGCATCGGCCTGACCGTGCTGCCGCGCGCCTCGGTGGCCGATATGCGCGACCCGAACGGCCTCTTGGCCTACGTGCCCTTTTCGCCGCCGGCGCCGTCGCGCCGCGTGGTGATCGCCTGGCGCAAGAGCTTCACCCGCCGCGCCGCGATCGATGCGGTGGTGCGCGCGGTGGGCGAATGCCACCTGCCTGGCGTCGAGATGGTCATGCTCGAGGCTGCGGCATAGTCTTATCCAGCGTCACCAGGCCTGCATCCTCTCCCCCCTCGCCAAGACCACCTGGCTGTTCCCGGGCGCCGGTCTGCTCCCGCGAAAACACGATCTTCTGGGTCGGGAAGGCGAAGGGGATGCCGACCGCTTCCAGCCGCTCGTGGATCTTCAGCAGCAGCGTCTCGCGGATGATGACTTGGGTGTCGAACTCGCTCACATTGATGTACGACCAGACATCGATGTTGAAGGCCCGATCGTTGATGCTGCCCAGCCGCGCGCGATGGCCCTCGGCCATGTTCTTCTCTTCCGTCAGCACCTGCTGGACGATAGTGATCGCCTCCTTCAGCTTGGCCGACGGGGTGCCGAGCGGCACCGCGATGGTCGGGTTGAACAGGAAGCGGTCGCGCGCCGCGAAGTTCTCGATCTGGCGCGCCGACAGGTCGCCATTGGGGATGGTGACGACAGTGCGCTCGCCGGTGCGGATACGGGTCGAGCGGATGCCCACGTCTTCCACGGTGCCGACCACGTCGCCAACCTTGACGAAGTCGCCCACCTGCAGCGGCTTGTCGGCGATCACCGTGACGCTGCCGACCAGGTTTTCCACCGTCTTCTGGGCGCCCAGCGCCAGCGCGATACCGCCAATACCCAGCGCCGCGATACCGGTCGTGACGTCGATGCCGAAGGTGCCGAGGATGGCGATGCCCGAGAACACCAGCAGCAGGATCTTGGCGGCGCGCCGCGCCAGCGTGATGACGGCCACCACCTGGCGCCGCTGGCTGCGCTGCATGCGCGCGGTGGCCAGCTCGGCGACCGCATCGATCAGCCGCAGGCCGAACCACACGAGCGCGATGACCGAGACAATGCCGGTATAGCGCAGCAGGGTCGTGCGCGCGACGATCGACACCGGCAGCCGTTCGGCCCAGCTGTAGAACAGGCCGACCGCGATCAGCAGGCTGGCCGGCGGCAGCGCCGCCTCCATGAAGCGCACCAGGCCGTTGGCATCCGCGTCGGGCACCAGCCTGCGCATGGCGGCGACGATCAGGGCAGCCACCGTCCACAGGCCGCCGAAGATCAGCACACCAAGCCCGACCAGCATCGCCCAGTCCTTCAGCGGCGCGCCGGCAAAGGTAAACTCGTTCTTGTCGGGCTCCTGCGCCACCGGCTCCTGGCGCGCCGCCTGTGCGACCTGGTCGATCGTTTCGCGCGATACGCGCCAGACCTGGTGGTCGCCGTCCTGGCTGCGCGTCAGCAGCACCGGGACCTTCTTGTCCTGGATGGTCAACACACCAACATTTTCCTGCTCGGCCGGCAAGTCGTCGTCGATCTTGCCGATGGCTTCGTTCGACAGCGCGACGAACGGCGACAGCGAACCGCCGTTGTCCAGCAGCGCATGGAAGTTGCGCGCCTGCGAGATGGCATTGGTGCGCTGGCGGTTGGTTCCGGCCGGTGTATCGAGGTACTGGGCGGCGCGATCGTAATCGGGCTCGGCCAGGGCGGAAATCAGGCCCGACACCATCGAGCGCGGCGTCTCGCGCTTGAGCGGATCGGGAATGACTTCCTCGGCGGGCGCCGCTTCTTCGGCCTGGCCGGCGGCGAAGGCGGTCGGTGACAGTGGCGCCGCCAGGGCGATCAACAACAGGAACAGGAAACTGAAATGGGCGCGCATAAGCAAGTCGACTCCTTTGACTGGGCATCTGGCCGATGCGGAACAAAAGCAAAAGCTGAAAATGAAAACGGACAATCTCATGTCCGCTTTCAACAAAGTCTAGCATCCGGCCGAGTCCGGCCCTCGCACTATTGCCCAGCTTCTACGTTCATTCCACCTCCAACCCCGTCCAAACCGCGGCGAACGCCCACTTGTCTGCCATCTCCGCGATGGCCTTGGCGGTGGGCTTGCCGGCGCCGTGGCCGGCCTGGGTCTCGATGCGCACCAGGTGCGGACGCGGTCCGGTATCGATGTGCTGGAGCGCCGCGACGTACTTGAAACTGTGGGCCGGAACGACGCGGTCGTCGGTGTCCGCCGTCGTCACGAGGACGGCCGGATAGCGTTTGTCGGGCGCCACGTTGTGGTAAGGCGAATAGGACAGCAGATTGCGGAACGGCACCGCATCGTCCGGGTCGCCGAACTCGCCCATCCACAGGCGCCCGCCCGTGAAATGGTGAAAGCGCAGCATGTCCATCACACCGACCCCGGGCAAGGCGGCCGCGAACAGCTCTGGTCTCTGGTTGACGACCACGCCCACCAGCAGGCCGCCGCCGGATTCGCCATGCACGGCCAGGCCGTCCGGCGTCACGATGCCGTGCGCGTGCAGGTACTCGGCAGCGGCCAGAAAATCGTCGTAGCTGGTCTGCTTTTTATCGAGACGGGCCGCCTCGTGCCAGGCCTTGCCATATTCTCCGCCGCCGCGGATATTGGCGATCGCCACGATGCCTCCCTGCTCGATCCAGGCCAGCAGGCTTGGCTCGTAGTACGAGATCATGCTGATGCCGAAGGCGCCGTAACCATGCAGCAGGGTCGGCGCCGGCCCCGCAGCGTCGCTGCGCCGGATGAGGAACAGCGGCACCCGGGCGCCGTCGCGCGCCGCATAAAAGCGCTGCTCGACCACGATGTGTTCCAGGTCGGCGTCGACCGTCGGCGACGCCCACGCGCTGGCCGTGTTTGCGGCCACGTCGTAGCGGTAGATCGTCGTCGGCGCATTAAAACTGGTGAATACGAAAAAGGCTTGGTTGTCATCTGGATGCCCCTGGAAGCCGCCCGCGCTGCCGATGCCCGGCAGCGGCACGATGCCATCCGGCCGGCCGTCGAGCGTGAAGCGTCGCAACTGGGTTTTGACGTCGACCAGGTAGGTCGCAATCAGCCGCCCGCCAACCAGGCGCGCGTCGCCCAGCACGGCGCTGTCCTCGGCAATCAGGTCGCGCGGCGCGGCGCCGGGGTCGGCGAGGTCGAGGGTGGCGATTCGGCGCCGTTCGGCGCCCTCGCTGGTCAGCAGGTACAAGGTGTTGCCGGCGTCGCCCACCGGCGACCATTCGGCGTCGAAGCCTTTGACCACGGTGCGCGGTTGCCAGCGTTCGTCGTGCAGGTCGATGACGACGAGGTTGTTGGTCTGGGTGCCGGGCGTGGACGTGATCAGCGCGTAACGGCCGCTGTCGGTCACCTCGACGAAGTGCAGCAGCTCGGGACGTTCTGGCGTCGCATACAGCAGCCGGTCGCTCGACTGCGGCGTGCCCAGTGCATGGAAATAGACTGCGTGGTTGGCCAGGGCGGCGTCGCCCGCCGTCGATTCGGGATAGCGAGTATAGAAAAAGCCGGCGCCATCGGGCGCCCAGGCGATGGTCGTAAAGCGGGCCCAGGCCAACGCATCGTCGAGGATTTTTCCGCTGGCGACCTCGATCACCTTGATGGTGCGCCAGTCGGCGCCGTCTTCCTGCACAGCATAGGCGAGCAGCGCGCCGTCTTTCGACGGCGCCCATTCGGCCAGGGCTCGGGTGCCGTGTTCGGACCAGGTATTGGGGTCGATCAGCACACGGTCCGGGCCGTCGACGCTGTCGCGCACGAGGAGGGTCGAATGGTTCTCGAGGCCGGGATTGCGGGTGTAGAAATAACGCCCGCCCCGCTCGCGCGGGATCGTGAATTTCTCGTGATTCTGCAGCGCCTCGAGCCGCGCGCGAAAAATCTCGCGGCCTGGCAGCTCGGCCAGGCAGGCATTCGTCACCGCGTTCTGCGCCGCGATCCAGGCCGCGACCTCGCCGTCGCTGCGCGCATCGCCTTCCAGCCAGCGGTAAGGATCGTCGATCCGCTGTCCATGCAGGATGTCAAAGGTGTCGATGCGGCGGGTGGAGGGATAGACGATGGGATGCATAGCGAATCTCCTTATCAGGCAAGGACCGGATCGCAGATCGGCAGGGTGCTGGCCACGCGGATGGCGTGCGCCAGGCGGTCGATCACGTCCTGGGTGGTGAAGGGTTGCCGGTGCTTCACGGCGGCGATGCTGATGGTTTCGTCGATCACGCGGATGGCGGCCATGACGGTCGCGGCGCACAGCCGCACCTCGAGGTCCCTGGGTGAACGCTCCAGGCGGTCGGCGACGATCGCGGCCAGCGCGTCTTCGGCGCGCTGGGTCGCCATCAGCCAGGAAGCGCGCAGGTCCGGCTCGTCCGGCAGCATGGCCAGCAGGCGCACGGCCAGCACGTCGTCGGCCAGGTCGGCGGCGGCGCGCTCACTCCCCAAGCAGGTCTGCAGCCAGGACTCGATCGATGCATCGCGCGGCCAGTCGCGCAGCATGGCGATGAAGCGCAGCGAGGTCGCATCGAACAGCGGCTCGACGCAGCTTTCCTTGTTGCGGAAGTAGCGCCAGACCGTGCGCTTCGACAGGCCGGCCGCCGCGGCGATGTCGTCGCCGCTGGTCGCGGCCACGCCGCGTTCTACGAACAGCTTTGCCGCGTGGCGCGATACCGCCAGCTTCGCGTCGTCCTGCACTCCCATAATGCTCCATGCCTGTCACTTAGTGACGTCTACTATGTCACCAAGTGACAGGCATGTCAAACGCCCTGCGAAAACCTCAATCGCGCCTGCGGCGGCGCGCCAGCAGCAGACCCGCCATCAGCGGCAGCATCATGGCCACGGTCGACGGCTCCGGCACCTGCGCCACGATCGAGAAGGTGTCGCCCGTCGACAGGCCGGTGGTGTCGAGCAGCCAGTCGCTGCGGCCGTCCAGGAAGGTCGGATTGCCGAACAGGACGTCGGCCGTCTCGCCATTGGCGAACTTGATGACGGCGTTATTGCTCGAGTAGCTGGCCGCGGCGCCCGAGAACGAGGACACGCTGCCCGCCGCTGCGTAGCCGATACCCTGCAGGCCGAAGTTGAACTGGTACATCGACAGGCCCACCAGGTTACGGATGATGGCGTTGAAGCTCAGCGGGCCGGCCAGGTCGGCTTCTTCCAGCACGAAATTCAGCGTGGTGGTGCTGAAGTCGACCAGGTCGAGATCGAAGGACACGACGCCGGCTTCGCTGTAGTCGGTCACGATATTGGCGCCGCTGCTGCTCGTCAGGACGACGGCGCTGGCGGAATGCGAAAAGGCCAGCGCGCTCAGGGCGACGGCGGTGGCGGCGACGAATTTGTTCATGCTCATGTTCGTTTTCCTTTTATAAAAATGACGATTACAGCGGGCCCTTGGCCCACGGGCCCGAAATCGCGAAGGTCACGCCCGGGGTCTGGATGTTTACGAACAGGTAGCGGCCCGTCGGGTCGAAGCAGGCGCCGGCGAATTCGTTGCCGCGCCGGTCGCCGGCGAGCGAAGGCAGCTTGCCTGCGCCCTGCAGCTGGGCGGCCGTCAGGTTGATATTGTTCTTGGCGAAGATGTAGGCGTCACCGGCGCCGGTCAGGCCCATCAGGCGCTGGCCATAGCCGAAGTGGTCGGTGATGGCGCTCGACGAGTCTTCGCAGATCAGGATCGCGTTGCGCGGGCTGACCGTCAGGTTATCGCCCATATTGCCCACCAGCTGGCTCGGGCTCGAGTAGATGCATTTCAGGGTCTGGCGCGCCAGATCGAGTTCCCAGATCGCGCCGCGGTTGACGTGGCCGCCCGAAGTGTCCATCACGTACATCTTGCCCTGTGCATACCAGATACCTTCGCCGCGGTTCATGCGCAGCGCACCTTTCGTCCAGCCCTGCACGAAGGGGCCGGCGGCGCTGTTGATCGTCTCGCCATTCAGCCCCACGCCGCTGCCGCGGTTGGCGTCCGGATTGGCGATCGGCACCCACTCCAGCTCATAGGTGTCGTCGACCGAGGCCACCGCCAGGTTGACGTTGTTGCGGCCCCTGACCTTGGCCATCTCGAGCACGCCGCCGATCGCCAGCGAACCGGGCGCGCCGGTCTTGACGTCCGGGATGTAACGGTAGAAGCCCGACTTGCCCGAGGAATCCTCGGTCAGGTAGACATTGCTGTTGTTCGGATCGACGGCGGCGGCTTCGTGCGCGAAGCGGCCCATATTGACGATAGCCTGGCCCGTCACCTGCTGCGGATCGGCCGTCACCTCGAACACATAGCCGTGCTTCTTGCCGCCGGCGCTGACCGTGTCCGAACCGATCTCCTCGCAGGTCAGCCAGGTGCCCCAGGGGGTGATGCCGCCGGCGCAGTTCTGCTGGGTGCCGCCCAGGCTCGGGGTCATGCTGACCCAGTCGCCGTCGCGGAACACCAGATTGGTCGTGCCGCCGCAGGAACGGTTGCTCGAGCTGCCGCTCACATTGCCGGTGTCGTACAGGCCGTAGGCATTGATGAAATTGACAGCGGCACTGCCGCTGATTTCGTGATTGCGTACCAACACTTGTTCCGTACTCCGACCAACCTTGCGCGTGACGATCACGCCCATGCCGTCATGGCCGCCCGGGCAGGGACGGCCGTCGCTCATGGTGTCGCCGCGCCAGCCATAGCTCTTGTAGCTAAAGCCCGGCGGCAGTTGCAGCAGCGGCAGGCCGGTGGCCAGGTCGTTGACCGGGGCGATCGGGCCGTAGGGGCTGTCGACCAGGGCGGTCGCGCCATTGGCCGCCAGCGCTTCACGGGCGTGCAGCGCAGCGAAAGCGCCGACGAAAGGCAGCGCGGAAGCGCCGGCCATGCCCTTGAGCAGGTTGCGCCGCGAAGGCGACATATCGTGTTCGTTCATTGAGATGCTCCAAAGAATAGGATCGAGCCGGTGGTCCGGCGTCTGGTGTCGTTGGCGGCGCCCGTGCATCAGGCCCGTCCTGTCCCTACCACCCCCGGTAGGACTGATGCATTAAAACAAACAAAAATGTCAAATCCATGACGATAAAATGACAACAATGAAGTATTCGCCATGCGATAAATACGCGGTCGTGTCATGCACAATGTATAGAGCCCGTATGCACAAGGCGACATAGCCGGCATGTCGCCAAAGGGGCTAGAATCGCTGCTTCCTGCTCAACAGTGCTTCTCTGACAAGACGCAATTCACCATGAACAAGCTGGCGCTCTATTTCCGCCTGGTCCGGGCCGACAAGCCGATCGGCATTCTTCTCTTGCTGTGGCCTACCCTGTGGGCGCTGTGGATGGCGTCCGGCGGCGTGCCGGACCTGCAGGTGCTGGCGATCTTTGTCATCGGCACGGCGCTGATGCGCTCGGCCGGCTGCGCCATCAACGACTACGCCGACCGTGACTTCGACCGCCACGTCAAGCGCACCGTCGACCGCCCGCTCACCAGCGGCAAGATCAGCGGCAAGGAAGCGGTGATGGTGGCGGCGGTGCTGGCCATCGTGTCGTTCCTGCTGATCCTGCCGCTCAACGCGCTGACCAAGCAGCTGTCGGTGGTGGCGGTGGTGGTGGCCGGCACCTATCCGTATTTCAAGCGCTTCTTCGCGATCCCCCAGGCCTATCTCGGCATCGCCTTCGGCTTCGGCATCCCGATGGCCTTTGCCGCCGTGCAGGACAAGGTGCCGGCCGTGGCCTGGTGGCTCTTGGCGTCGAACGTGTTCTGGGCCGTGGCCTACGACACCGCCTACGCCATGGTCGACCGCGACGACGACCTCAAGCTCGGCATGCGCACCTCGGCCATCACCTTCGGGCGCTTCGACGTGGCCGCCATCATGCTGTGCTACGGCGCCTCGCTGGCGATCCTGCTGCTATGCGGCTGGTCGCTGGGCCTGCGCTGGTGGTTCGTGGGTGGAGTGGCGGTGGCCGGCTGCATGGCGCTCTACCACTACACCCTGATCCGCGATCGCGACCGCATGAAGTGCTTCAAAGCCTTCCGCCACAACAACTGGTTGGGGGCCGCACTGTTCATTGGTGTCGCGCTCGACTATGCATTAGGTTAATATTGTCCAAAATGCATTCACCCACAACACAGAAGAGGCCCACGATGATCGAAAAAATCCCGACCCAGACCGGCACCCGCGACCAACTGGTCAGCGACCTGAAGACCGTGATCCACGACGCCGAATCCTGGCTGCGCAACGGCGGCCAGTTGACCGGCGAAGAGCTGAAGGCCGCCAAGGTCAAGTTCGAGCAGACCCTGGCATCCGCCAAGACCAGCCTGATCCACGCCGAAGAAACCGTGGTCGAGCGCACCAAGGTCGCCGCCAAGGCCACCGACGAATACGTCAAGGACAATCCATGGAAGTCGGTCGGCCTGGGCGCCGCCATCGGCGTCGTGATCGGCATGCTGATCGCACGTAAATAAGATGACGATCTCCGCGACCATCGGAAGGATAGGATCCAACCTGCTCGCCATGGTGCGGACCAGGCTGGAACTGGCAGCGATCGAGCTGCAGGAAGAGACACACCGGCTGATCGGCTATCTGGCCTGGGGCGTCGCGGCCGCCTTTTTCGCGGTGGTCGCGGTATTGCTGGCGATCCTGTTCGTGCTGGTCCTGTTCTGGGACACGCATCGCCTGCTGGCGATCGGCGTCATGACGGGGCTGTTCGCGTTGAGCAGCCTGCTCGCCTTCTTCAAGGTGCGCGGCGACCTGGTGACGCGTCCGCCGCTGATGGCCGCCACGCTGGCCGAACTGCGCAAGGATGCGCAAGCCGTCAAAGGAGAGCCGTTCCATGAGCAGCAATGAAACCCTGGCGGCGCGCCGCCGCCTGCTGTCCGCCCAGTGCGCTGAACAGCGCGCACTGATGGCGCATGACGTGGCGCTGCTGCGCCATCCGTCCGAACTCGGCGGCGCCCCCGGCTACGTGGCGCAGCACAAGACCGCCGTCCTGGCCGCCGCCGGCCTGGGCCTGGGCTTTTTGGTCACCAAGCCGAAGTGGGTTGTCGGCGCGGTGACCGGCGCCTTGTCCGTCTACAAGCTGGCGCAGAAGGTATTGCCGGTGCTGGGCTGGAGAAAGTTCGAGATCCACTGATCCGGGTGCGCGTGAACGCGCCAACCGGGCCGCTGTCCAACCGGACGAGCGACCACGGTTGGAGGCACCATGCGCAAACGAATCCTGCGGCCTGTTCTGTCGCTGACCTTCCTGGCACTGACCTTCCTGCTGCCGCTATCGGCGGCAGCCATGCAGGGGCAATCGCCTGACACGCTCGCTGTGCGCGTCGATGGCGCCCATCGCGTCGGCGCATTCTCCCTGTCAAGAGCGGACATTCAGGCGCTATTCGACCAGGCAGTTGGCCTTCACTTGTCGCTTAAAAAAGCGAAAAGTTCGTCATGCCCGCCAATACGCTGCCCGTTAATGTAGGTCTGCGGCGTAGTCTGGACTCCCTCGTCCCGCATGAACGTGCCGACTTCATTTCGAGTAGTCAACTGATGATCCTCGACTTGGTAACCCGCCTGTTTCAATAGTTCGAGTGACTTGACTCCAAATGGACAAGTATGTTCTGGGGTGACCATCCGGTGCAGTACTGCCTGCTTCGATTCCTTTGACATATTCACCTTTCTTTCTTTAGTAGCCAAGCTGCTTGTGGCAATGCTATGCGCCGTTACATTGGGGTGTCGAGATTAGACGGGTGGCATGGGCCGCGCGGTGCGTCAACGCACGCACACCCATAAATCATGTGGTTACCTTGGTGAACGCTCCTGGCGTTTCTACGTATGAGCGGTCAGCATGCTCAGCGCCCTATGGGACGCTCGACTTCGCTGAGAAAGCAATGAGGTCGCTTGCGGATGCTGGCCATTGGCTTGAGGTCGGCTCCCGCGCGTCGTGACAGTCCGCGAATCTTTCGCCTCGGTGACCTGATATGCCCGGCTGAACGGCCGGGTTTGGCCGGTTGCGGACGTACCCATGCTCAGTCCGAGCATGATATGCCGAACGGTTTTGTCGGGCGCCCTTAGTTGCTGCCCAGTTCCTCGCCCAGCTCGCGTCCACGCGCCGCCGCCGCCTTTATCGCCGCGACAATGGCCTCCTTGACCCCGGCCGCTTCCATGCTGGTAATCGCCGCATGCGTGGTCCCACCCTTCGACGTCACACGCTGGCGCAGAACCTCGACCGGTTCATCCGACTGCGCCGCCAGCTGCGCCGCCCCGGTGAAGGTGGCCAGCGCCAGCTCCCTGCCCTGCTCCGCGTTCAAGCCCATTTGCAGGGCCGCCTCCTGCATCGCTTCCAGGAAGAAGAACACATAGGCCGGGCCGCTGCCCGACACCGCCGTCACCGGATCGATCTGCGCTTCGTCATCCAGCCACACGGTCTTGCCGACCGCGCGCATCACGGTATCGGCCTGCGCGCGCTGGGCCTCGCTCACGCCCGTCTGCGCAACAAGGCCGGTCACGCCCATGCCGATCAGCGCCGGCGTGTTCGGCATCGTGCGCACGATCGCGTCGTAGCCGCCGAGCCAGCGCGACAAATCACTGCTGCGGATGCCTGCGGCTATCGACAGCACCAGCTGGCGCGTCAGGTGCGGCGCCAGCTCGGCCGCGACTTCGCGCATCTGCTGCGGCTTGATCGCGAGCACCACGACTTCGCCCTGCCCGACCTGTTCGTCGATCGCCGTCGCGGTGCGCACACCGTACTGTTGCGACAGGCGCTCCAGCGCTTCCGGGTTGCGGTCGACGACATGGATGTTGGCGCCCGAACCGGCCTGCCGGACGATGCCCGAAATGAGCGCTGCAGCCATATTGCCGCCGCCGATGAACGTGATCTTCATGTGTTTTTCCTGTTATTCGTAATTGCGTGCGCCAAAGATGGCGCTGCCGATGCGCACGATGGTCGCGCCTTCCGCGATTGCAGCGGCCATATCGCCCGACATGCCCATCGACAGCGTATCGAGCGCGAGGCCATCGGCGCGCAGCGCGTCGTGCAGCTTGCGCAGGCGGGCAAAGGCGGCGCGCTGCTGCTCGGGTTCGGTCGCGCGTTCGGGGATCGCCATCAGGCCGCGCAGGCGCAGGTTCGGCAGCTGCGCCACGGCGCGCGCCAGTTCGGGCAACTCGGCCTCGGACGCGCCGCTCTTGCTGGCCTCGCCGCTGATGTTCACCTGCAGGCAGATATTCAGGGGGCCGAGCTCGGGCGGGCGCTGCTCGGACAGGCGCTGGGCGATCTTGAGGCGCTCGACCGTATGCACCCAGTGGAAGCTGGTTGCGATCGGGCGGGTCTTGTTGCTCTGGATGGGGCCGATGAAATGCCATTCGATCGGCGCATCGGGTTGCGCCTGCGCGACGTTCACGATCTTGTCGAGCGCTTCTTGCAGATAATTTTCACCGAACGCACGTTGTCCGGACGCCATCGCATCCAGCACGGCTTGTGCGGGAAACGTCTTGGACACAGCGAGCAATTGCACCTCGCGACGAGCGCGTCCGGCGGCCTGGACAGCCTCCCCGATTGTCGCTTCGACAGCTTGCAAGTTGGCGGCGATTGTGGACATAATGATTTTCTATAGGAAATATTTTTCGAGCAGCGATGATGACAAAGGCGCACCTCGAGCCACTGGGATTATAAATGGACATTTCGGAATTACTCGCCTTCTCGGTCAAGAACAAGGCCTCGGACTTGCACCTGTCGGCCGGCCTGCCGCCGATGATCCGCGTGCATGGCGACGTGCGCCGCATTAACCTGCCGCCGCTCGAGCACAAGGACGTGCACGGCATGATCTATGACATCATGAACGACGGCCAGCGCAAGCAGTACGAAGAAGTGCTCGAGTGCGACTTCTCGTTCGCGATCCCTGGCCTCGCGCGCTTTCGCGTCAATGCCTTCAACCAGGAACGCGGCGCGTCGGCCGTGCTGCGCACGATTCCGTCCAAGATCCTGAGCCTGGAAGAGCTGAACGCGCCGAAGATCTTCGCCGACCTGGCAATGAAGCCGCGCGGCCTGGTGCTGGTGACCGGCCCCACCGGCTCGGGCAAGTCGACCACGCTGGCGGCGATGGTGAACCACCTCAACGAGAACGAGTACGGCCACATCCTTACTATCGAAGACCCGATCGAATTCGTGCACGACTCCAAGAAGTGCCTGATCAACCAGCGCGAAGTCGGTCCGCACACGCTGTCGTTCAACAACGCGCTGCGCTCCGCGCTGCGCGAAGACCCGGACGCGATCCTGGTCGGCGAATTGCGCGACCTGGAAACCATCCGCCTGGCGCTGTCGGCGGCCGAGACGGGCCACCTGGTGTTCGGCACCCTGCACACCTCGTCGGCCGCCAAGACCATCGACCGTATCGTCGACGTGTTCCCGGCCGAAGAGAAGGAGATGGTGCGCGCGATGCTGTCCGAATCGCTGCAGGCCGTGATCTCGCAGACCCTGCTCAAGACCAAGGACGGCTCGGGCCGCGTGGCGGCGCACGAGATCATGATCGGCACGCCGGCGATCCGCAACCTGATCCGCGAAGCCAAGATCGCCCAGATGTACTCGGCCATCCAGACCGGCAGCAATGTCGGCATGCAGACGCTGGACCAGAACCTGACGGAGCTGGTGCGCCGCAACGTGATCTCGACCGGCGCCGCGCGCGCTGCGGCGAAGATCCCGGAAAACTTCCTCGGCTAAGGACGCATCATGGAACGCGACCAGGCATCCAAGTTCATGTTCGACCTGCTGCGCCTGATGGTGAGCAAGGGCGGTTCGGACCTGTTCATCACAGCGGGCTTCCCGCCGGCGATCAAGATCGACGGCCGCATGACGCCGGTGTCGAGCCAGCCGCTCACCGCCGGCCACACGGCCGACCTGGCGCGCGCGATCATGAACGACAAGCAGGCGGCCGGCTTCGAGTTGACGCGCGAAGCGAACTTCGCGATCACGCCGGGCGACCTGGGACGCTTCCGTGTCTCGGCCTTCATGCAGATGGGTTGCGTGGGCATGGTGCTGCGCGTGATCACCACCGCGATCCCCAAGTTCGAAGACCTCGACCTGCCCGACACGCTCAAGGACGTCGTGATGACCAAGCGCGGCCTGGTGATCATGGTCGGCGCCACGGGTTCTGGCAAATCGACCACGCTGGCGGCGATGGTCGGCTACCGCAACGAGAACAGCTATGGCCACATCATCACGGTCGAGGACCCGGTGGAATTCGTCCACCCGCACCGCAACTGCGTGATCACGCAGCGCGAAGTGGGCGTGGACACCGAGAGCTTCGAGGCGGCGCTGAAGAATTCGCTGCGCCAGGCGCCGGACGTGATCCAGATCGGAGAGATCCGCGACCGCGAGACGATGGAACACGCGATCGCCTTCGCCGAGACCGGCCACCTGTGCCTGGCCACCCTGCACGCCAACAGCGCCAACCAGGCGCTGGACCGCATCATCAACTTCTTCCCCGAAGAGCGCAGGCAGCAGTTGTTGATGGATCTGTCGCTGAACCTCAAGGGGCTGATTTCGCAGCGCCTGATTCCGAAGAAGGAAGCCAAGGGGCGCGTAGTGGCGATCGAGGTCCTGCTGAACTCTCCGCTGATCTCGGACCTGATCTTCAAGGGTGAGGTGCATGAGATCAAGGAGATCATGAAGAAGTCGCGCGAGCTGGGCATGCAGACTTTCGATCAGGCCTTGTTCGACCTGTATGAGGCGGACAAGATTACTTATGAGGATGCGCTGCGCAATGCGGATTCGGTGAATGACCTGCGCTTGAACATCAAGCTCAATAGCAAGCACGCGAAGAATCGGGATTTTTCGAGTGGGACCGAGAAGCTGGGGTTGATCTGACGGTTAGCGTAATGCGGCCATCTACTTCAACGCACCGCCAACATCTCCTTCCACCACCATCGCCTGCCCGTCGTTCCCGCGCAGGCGGGAACCCAAGTTTCATGCGCAGCCACATACGATCATACTGGTGGCGGCGCAAAGTACTTAGGTTCCCGCCTGCGCGGGAACGACGTGTTCAGGCCAACGATGGAATAGCGCAGCAGGCATTCAGACAATTCAGAACCGCGACTCCAGCGTCACCCTCGCCATGGTCTGCCCCTCACTGAAACTGGTCCTGCGCAGCGTTCCGAATTCATCGGTATAGCGCGAATCCGACACCCCATCCTGGCGCAGCAGGTTCGATGCCGCCAGCCGCAGCTGGTACTTCGGATTGAACTTCCACAACGCATACACATCCAGGTCGCGCCGCACGCTCTGGTAGCGCGACTGCTCCACATTAACCCGCACCGGGCCGCCGTCCTTGAACGCGAAGCTGGCGCCGGTGCTCAGTTTGCCGTCGCGGGTCTTGTAGTCGATGCCGAGGGTCGCCGACAGCGGCACCTGCTGGTCCAGGCGGTTGTCCGGCCCCGGCACCGCGTCCACCTCGGACCAGTTGCGCGACACGCTCGCGCGCAGGTCGATCTCGGGCACGTCCGCGAGCACCGCCGACAGCGGGAACTTCGCTTCCAGCTCCAGGCTGCGCGTGAGCGCGTCGCCGTCGTTGACCGGGGTCTGGATCCAGCGGCCGTCTTCCAGGATCAGGCCCTGGCGCGTGTAATCCTCGATGCGGCGCACCGACACGCTGGCGCTGAGCAGCGCCTTCTCGGCCCACCAGTGCTCGTAGGCGGCGTCGATGCCGGTCGCCAGTTCCGGCTGCAGGTCGGGATTGCCGCGGTAATCGGGCTCGGTCTGGCTGTTGTTCGGCGTCGTGAAACGGCGCGGGATCAGGTTGCCGGCGGACGGCGCCTTGAAGGTGCGGGTCAGCGCCAGGCGCACCTGGTCGCGGCTGTCCGGGATCTTGTACAGGGTCTGGGCCAATGGCGAGAACACGCTTGCGCGGTTGGTGCTGGTCTCGAAGGTATTGCCCTCGCTGGTCGTCTCCAGTCCTTCCCAGCGCAGGCCGGCATACATCGACCACTGCTTGCTCACGTTCCACTCGTCCTGGATGTACAGCGCCAGGCGTTTGATGGTGGCGTCATACTCCTCGTTCGATGCGAGCTCGCGCCCTGCCAGCGGGAATACCTCGACTTCGCCGCGCTCGTCCTCGCGCCGCGTGTAGCCGGCATCCCAGCCCATCGCCAGCGCGTGGTCTTTCCTCCACGGCGTCGTGTACTTGCCGACCGAGGTCAAGCCGCGTTCATCGATGCCGCTCAATACGGTGGAGTCGCGCGCCAGGCGATCGAGGTTGTAGTCAAACTCGCGCCAGTCGCCGCGGTTGCGCATGCCGTTGACGCCGAGCTTGAGGTCGAGCTTCGCCCCCTCTTCCAGGTTGTGCACCCAGTTCAGGTCCGTGCGCAGCATCGCCTGGCTGCCGCCGCTGTCCATGTCGCGCACGTCGTACGGCGGCGGCGCGCCAAGTTCGGTTTCCGTGACGGCATAGCCGTGGTAATCGTTGCGGTTGTACGAGACCATCGTCTGCCAGCTGACCGTGTCGCCATTCTCGAGCGTCCAGTTCAGGCGTGGCGTGAGGTTGAAGCCCTGCGGGCTGCCGCTGTCGGTCTGCTCGGTGCGGCGCAGCTGCGTCAGGCGGCCTTCCGGATCGATCTGCGTTTCCTCGTACGGTTGCGGGCGGTCGAAGTTGTAGCGCCAGACGCTGGCGCCGAGGGAGTACGACAGCCCATCGAGACGGTCCGACATGTTCAGGCTCGCGCTCGGGTTGCTGGCGTCCTCGCTCTTGCCATAGCCGACCCGCAGTTCGCGCTGCGCCTTTCGCACCACCCGCTTGAGCACTATATTGATGGTGCCGGCGATCGACTGGGTAGAAAATTCTGCGCTGGCCGCGCGCAGGATCTCGATCCGTTCGATGACGTCGGGCGACAGCTGGTCGATGTCGAAGCCGGCGGGCGCCCGCTCGCCATTGATCAGGATCTGCGTGTAGCCGCTGCCCAGGCCGCGCATGCGGATCTCGCCCGCCCCACGGCCGCCCCCACCGCCGACGGTGATGCCGGGCAGGCGCTTGAAGACGTCGAGCACCGAGGTGTCGCCATAGCGCTTGATCTCTTCGGTCGAGACCACGATGCGGCTGGCGGTGTCGTCACGCCGGGGGTCGTAGCTGTTGGCATCGGCCTTGACCTCGACCTTCTGCATGGTATCGGGGCTGACCGGCGGCGGGTCGGATGGCGGGCTGACCTGTGCGGCGGCGGGCAGTGCGAACAGTGACGAAAGGGTCAGCGCGATGAGCGTTGGTCTGAGCATCGGAGCGGGGGATGAAGTGGACAAAGGTCCCCGCATTCTGTCACAGCTCGCCGCCCTCAAACCGCCTCGCCGGAATTATTCATCCGGCATATCGCCTGTATTTACCGGATGTCTTTACCGTGGCCCCATGCCGCCGCCCGGCGGACCGAAGCCCGGCCCGCCGGGTCCACGCGGGCCGCGCCCTCCGCCGAAGGTGCCGAAGCGGTACGACAGGCCGACGTAGACCAGGCGCCCGTCCTGGCGGCGCAGGCTGTACTCGCGCAGGCGGTCGGTTTCGGTGATCGACTCCGACTTCTGCGAATCGAACAGGTCGTTGACGTTGACGACCAGGCTCAGGGCCTGGCTCAGGTTGTGGCGGTAATTCAGGTCCGCGGTGCGGGTCGGCTGCCGATAACCCTCGCCGAACAGCGTCTTGCCCTGGGCATTGAGCACCAGTTGCAGGCTGTTGGCCGGATTGAACTGGTAGTTGAAGCGCGCGCGGCCGGCGATCGAGGTCGCGCTGCGCTTGTCGTCGTCCACGTTGCCGAGCACCGACTGCTCCGAATAGCCGATATTGCCGCTGGCATTGATCGTCAGCTTGGGCGTGGCGCGGCCGCTGAAGGTGAATTCCAGGCCGCCCGAGCGGCTTGTGCCCGCGTTCTCGCGCGTGGTCAAGAGCACGGTATCCGAGATGAAGTAGCGGCGCTCCGAGATCAGGTCGGTGTCGCGGCGCGCGTACAGGCGCACATTGGTCTCGACGTTGCCAAGTTTGGTCTCGACGCCCAGTTCGAGCGAGTCGGACTCGGTCGGCATCAGCTCGGGATTGCCCGACGAGACGTTGGTTTCGTCGCGGTAGATCACGAAAGGATTCAGGTCCGAGGCGCCGGGGCGGCGGATGCGGTGCGCATAGCTCAGGCGCAGCGCCGTGCGGTCCGA
Source organism: Massilia sp. Soil_C_3 (assembly GCF_057657035.1). NCBI lineage: Bacteria > Pseudomonadati > Pseudomonadota > Betaproteobacteria > Burkholderiales > Oxalobacteraceae > Massilia > Massilia sp. Soil_C_3. Next base: position 205,238 of record NZ_JBDGJG010000001.1, on the reverse strand, counting down.
CAGGTCATAGGTGAGGAAGGCGCTGGGGACCGCTTCCAGGTAGTGGTTGCCGGCCTGGATCCCGGTCGTCACCTGGTCCATGTCCAGATCGGTGTATTCGGTGCGCAGGCCGCCCAGCACGCCCCACTTCTCGCCCAGCCGCATCTGGTAGGTGCCGTACAGCGCCAGCGTGGTGTCGACCAGCTCGAAGCGGTTGGTGCGCGATGCGTTGACGCTTTCAAACAGGGTGCCCGGATCGACGTTGAGGAAGCGGGTGTCGATCACACTGCTGTTGCGTATCACCTTGTAGCCCAGCTTGAGCACACCGGCCTCGCCCGGACGCTCGTAGTCGCCGGTGAAGTCGATGATGCGGGTCTCGTTCAGGTTGTCCTGGCGCGTCAGCGGATCGGACGAATTGATCGGCCGCACCGTGTAGTCGCTGGCGAAACGGGCGTCGCCCTCGCCACGGGTACCAGAGAGGCGCAGGTCGGTCTTGAAGATCTCGCCCGGCCGGTCTCCCTTGTGGTCGAGGCTCGCGCTCAGGCTCGCGCTGCGGTTGCTGTTGTCGCGCACGGTCGAGCGCAGGTAGTCGCTCTCGACCGCCCCGGACGCGTCGGTGCCGCGATAGCGCTCGGACGAGAGGCCATCCTGGTTGTTGGCGTTGAAGCTGGCCTTGACCGACACCACATCCTTCTCGCCCAGGTTGTAGGTGAGCGAGCCGTTGAAGCCGGCCGACTCGGTGTCGTTCTCGCTGGTCGAGGTCTGCACGCTGCTGGCCACGGCGCCGGTGGCCGGGTCGATGCGGTCGCGCGTCGTCTCGCCGGTCGAGCCGCGGCTGTCGCGGCGGCCGAACAGCGCGCCCTGTACGCTCAGGCGTCCGCCCGTGTAGCTGCCGAAGGTGGAGGCATTGAAGCGGCCCTCGGCGCCGGCATTGGCGTTGACCACGCCGAAGCTGCCCGGCGTGCGTTCGCGCCGCATCACCAGGTTGATGATCGGCCCGCCGCCGCCTTCGTTGCCGAACTGCGCGCCGGGATTGTTGATCACCTCCACCGACTCGAGGTCGGCGGCCGGCAGCGCGCCCAGGGCCGCGGCGCGGTTCTCGCCCTGCATCATGGCGGACGGCTTGCCGTCGATGAGGATCTGCACATTGCTGCGGCCGCGCAGGGTCACGTTGCCGTCCGGGTCGACCGCTACCGACGGCACCTTGTTCAGGGTGTCGGCGATGGTGTCGTTGCTCGCGGCCGCATCGCTCTTGACGTCATAGGCCTGGCGGTCGATGCGGTTCGACGAGCGCACCGCGCTGACCGAGACCGTCGACTGGACCGGGACCTCGGCCTGGGCCGGAGGAGCTTCCGGTGCCGGGGTGGCCGGCGTCGTGGCGACCGGCGTGGGCGCCGTGGGCGGCTGCTGGACGCTCGCGCGGGCGCTGACAGGCGCGAGCAGCGTGCCGGCCACGATCGGCGCGATGAGCGGCGCAAGAAGCAAGACGGAAGAACGGTGACGTGGCATGACAACCCGGGATGCTGGACAATTGGACGAGCGTAATTGTCGCACGCGGTTTGACCAAAATTCGTTAAGAAATGCTAAGACGCAATAAAAGTCACCGCCTTGATTCGTCCTGGGCCGCCGCGTCGAGACGTCGTGCACGGCGCGCCGCCTTCGCGTAAACTTGACGCTTCAACCACAAGGAGAACGCCATGACCGCCTACGATTTCAACGCCACCGCCCTCAACGGCCAGCCGGTCGACCTGGCACGCTATCGCGGCAAGGCGCTCCTCATCGTCAACACCGCCAGCGCCTGCGGCTTTACCCCGCAATACCAGGGCCTGGAAGAACTGCAGCGCCGCTACGCGGACCAGGGCCTGGTGGTGCTCGGTTTCCCGTGCAACCAGTTCGGCCACCAGGAACCGGGCAGCGAGGCCGAGATTGGCGCCTTCTGCGAAAAGAACTACGGCGTGACCTTCCCGATGTTCGCCAAGATCGACGTCAACGGAGACGACGCCCATCCGCTGTTCCGTTTCCTGAAGGGCGAGGCGCCAGGCGTGCTGGGCACCGAGGCGATCAAGTGGAACTTCACCAAGTTCCTGATCAACAAGGACGGCGCGGTGGTCAAGCGCTATGCGCCGGCCACCAAGCCGGAAGAACTGACGGGCGATATCGAGAAACTGCTGACCTGAGGTCTCAGATCTTACTGCGCCACGGATCGCACTTGCGCGAGCGTGCGGGCGATCTCCGCCGGCACCGTCCCACTGCGTCGCTTCATGACCACGGACTCGCGCCCCGGCCCGCTGCAGGTCAGTGTCGGACCTGCAGCGTCGTAGCGGCAGGTGGTTTCGGCGCGCCGGGCCTTTTCGGCATCCTTCGGATCGAGTGCGACCACTCGGGCCGTCAGCGTCGAGCCGTCCAGCGTCGCACGCAGCGGAAAACCGATGAGCGCACGCATTCCCGGCCCGCCGTCATCCTTGCCGTCGAGGCGCGTGGCACGTGGCGTGGAACCGACCATGACGCCATAGCCATCGGCATCGAGATGCATCTCCGCCTGTCCGGCCTCGCCAGCATACAGCGACTCCGCCGTGCCCCAGGTTCCTGTCAGGTGGGCGGGCAGGACGTCGGCCGCGCGGCCAAGCGCATGCCAGCCCAGCACGCATGCGAACATCATAGTACGCTTGCCCGGCAAGGCCGCCTTCCATGAACGACGTTCCATCTTCTTCCCCTTTGCCGACATCGACGCTCACGGCGCCAGCATCACTACCTCGTCATCCGGCCCCGGCTCGCACGCCGCGCCGAGCGGCTCCCAGCCGCGCCGCACGACGATGCGGCCCTCGTCGTGGCAGATCTCCACGCGCTGCGTCTGCGGCGCGCGCTGACGTACGAAGGCTTCGATCGAGGCCGGTACGCTCACCTGCAGTGCGAGGGCGTGCAGGTCGTCCACCGGATGGTCGTTCACGTGCACCAGCGGCACGAACTGTCCGGCGAACATCAATATATGTCCCGGCACCCTGACCGGCCCGGCGACGTAGCCCTGCGCGCGCAGCCAGTCCTGCGCCTGCTCGCGCACCTGCCCTCCCTGCCCTGCGCCGTGTCCCGATACTCCGCCCCAGGCGCCAGCCAGCAGTTCGGCCACCCACTGGTTGCAGTTCTGGTAATCGGTGCCGAAGGCATAGGCGTTGGCGCTGTACTTCCCCGCCAGCAGCGCCAGCGCCAGATGCTTGTCGCGCGCGGCGCGTTCGAGCTGCGCGCCGTCTTGATCAGGCAGGAACAGCAGCGACACATGGCCGCTGGATGGCGCGTCGGCCCCGAGCGCGAAGCCCGAGATGCCCTGGTCGAACAGGTGCGGACGCGCATCTTCGCAGGCGTAGTACAGCTGGCGAATGGCCCAGGCGCCATCCGTCTCATCGCGCAGCGCGACGCCGGCATGCGAGTACAGCAGGCCGAAGCGGCTCAGGTCTACGCCGGCGCGGGAGACCAGGGCGACCTTGCCGCCCGAGCGTTCGAGTTCCTGGCGGACCACGCCGGCAAAGCGCAGCACGCGATCCTGTTCGAGCGCGGTGATGTCGCTCTCGCGCTCGCAGAAGGTCGGCAGGCCGGCCCAGGCGGCGCCGCTCAAGGTGGCGCAGAGGCCGAGCGCCAACGTGGCGATCGTCCTGCGCAGCCGCATCAGATGACGACTTTGCGCGACGCCAGGTCGCGCTGCCAGTCGTCCTGCAGCGCCAGGAAGAACGGACGCTGGGTGTCGGCATAGGCGAACTCGTAGCCGTAGACGCGTTCGTTCACGCGCACCACGTCGCCCGAATTGACCTGGCGCTGGGCCATGGCGCGGTTCGGCACGTCGAGGAAGAAGGTGCGGGCCTGGCCGGCTTCGGCGCGCAGGGTCAGGCGGGTGGTGTCGGGCTTGTTCGGCGCGTTGGCGATGTCGATCACGCGGTAGTCGCCCGCCGCCACCTTGTTGTCGCCGCTCGAGCTGGTGCTGGAATCGCTGATCGAATCCGAAATGCTGGCCGACGACGCCGAACCGGCGCTGGAGGCCGAGGAGGCGAAGCTTTCGGCGTGGGCCGGGATGGCGCAGGCGATCGCGAACAGGCCGCAGCACAGGGAACGTGAAAAGATTGGCAAGGTCATAAGAGGCTTTCGTAGTCGAGCAAAACGCTCACATGGTACAAGCCCTTGCACTTGAACACCATAGCGCCGTCGTAACCGCTTGTGACAAGCGCACGGATTCGTCGTCAGCGCGTCTGTATGCGCGCCACGCCGTGGATCGTGCAGCCGCGGCTGACGTTGTCGAGGAAGCGGATGGCCTCGGTCATCGACACGCCCGGCGGCAGCAGGCCGCCCAGTGCGGCGTTCTCGTTCAACTGGTCGAGGCCGTAGGCGATGGCGCGCGACACGTCGCGCGCCATGCGGCCGTCGCTGTTGTACAGCGCGTCGTAGACGCCGGCGGCTTCCCACACCGGCACCAGGCCGGGGCTGCTGCTGTCTTCGAAGACCACGGCGGCCGGGCCGCCCTCGTCGTCACGCACGAGTTGGAAGGTAAAGCTCAAGATCGATCCTGTTTGCTGCCGATTGGCAGGTTCGGCGCGATGCTAACACGACAGGAAAATCGGCGCTGCGGGCATGCAGCGCGCATTCAGTTCCGCACTTGGCTGCTGTGGCCGGCGATGACCCGCCAGTCGCCGCCCTCCGCCCGCCGCCAGACGCGGGTAAAACGCAGGTCGGCGGCGAAGTCGTCACCGCCATAAGCGCCCGTCACTGCCATGCGCACCGAGACGACGGCTAGTCCTTCATGCATCCCGATCCGCATGTCAGCGGGATCGAGCGCATGGAAGCGTAATACGCCGGACCGGTGCGCGGCCAGGTCTTCGTCTTTGCCGAACACCTGGCCAAGGTGGTTGGTAAACAGCAGTTCCGGGGATATCAGGGCGTCGAGCGCGTTGACCTCCGAGGCGAGCATCGCCTGACGCAATCGCTCCTCGGCGTGAATGATGTCTGATTCGTTTAGCGCTGTCATGGCTTCTCCTCGATGGTAGCGGCCTCCGCGGCCGGCAGGCGCCGGCACGCTTCGCGCACCGTCAGCGCGGACAGGCGGCCGGCATTATCGGCAACGAAGACGCGCACGAAGCTCGGATTCCAGCGCGCATAGTCGCGCAAGGCCCAGCCGATGGCCTTGCGGATGAAGAATTCTCGCTCGTCCGCCAGCTGCATGCAATAGGCACGCAGGCGCAGCTCGTCCGTGCCGAGGCGCCAGCCCAGCTGGTGCAGCACCGCGGCGCGGCGCACCCAGAAACTGGGGTGCGCCACCCAGGCATCCATTACGGCCGGCGCATCGATATGCTCCTTTTTTGCCGCGCGCAGGATCGCGCCGATGACGGCGACCAGCCCGTCGACGGTTTCCCACCATGGCTCGCGCAGCAGCAAGGCCTGGATCGCAGGCAGATGAGATGGATCGAGGCGCCGCTGCTGGCGCCGCAACAAGTCGATGGCCGCGTAGCGGAATTCGCGCTCCGGCAAACGCCACAGCAGTTCGGCGGCAGCGAGCACCGTCGCCGCGTCGGGCAGCGGCAGCGCCACCAGGTCATTGATGGCAGCGCGCCGCACCGGCGTTGGAATCCCGAGGAAGTCGAACTGGTCGAGCAGGTAGGCCCGCATCGGCGCCGCACGTCCAACGTCCGTCAGCGGCCGCAGCCGCGCCTCGATCGCCGCCGCCAGTTCAGTCGGGGAAGCGTTCGACATGGGTCTCGCCCTTGCGCCCGAAATAGGTGACGTGACGGCCCGCGATCCAGACCACATAGCCCACGCAGCCGGCAAGCATCGAGCGGCGCTTGAACTCGGGGTACATGACGTCGCCGCGCTGGGCGCTGCGGATGGCGGCCACCAGGGCCTGCGCATCGAATTGCTGCGCCAGCTCCACCTCCGGTATTTCGATCGGCAAGGCGAGCGTCTCGTCGTCGAGCAGGTAATACGCCGCATGGCGGCCACGATAATCGACCAGGTAGGATTCGACACCTGCCTCGACCAGCATGCCGATGACTTCCCCAAAATGCAGGCGGCCTTCATTCGATCCGTCGAAGGTTTCGCGGATACGACATTCAATATCCGGTTTCATGCACATCTCCTTGGGTGGTTAGGTGGTCAACTTTCAGGCAACCGGAGCCGAGTCGAGTCCGTGATGGGCGACGTAGGTGCGCAGCATCTTCATCAAGGCGTCGCGCTCGTGCGTCGCAAGATGGCCGAAGCAGTGCGCGTCGTTGTCGTCGGCCAGCGCCGCCAGGCGCGGCACCAGCGCCCTGCCCTTCGGCGTGAGGCCAAGCGCCTGCTCGCGCGCATCGCCCTTGGCCTGGCGCCGGCTGGCCAGGCCCCTCTCTTCGAGTCGCGAGACGACCTTGGAAGCGGCACCCTTGGTCATGCCCAGGGCGCCGATCAGCGCCGCGTGCGTGGTCTCGTCCCTATCGAACAGTGTGCGCAGCGCGACCCATTCGGTGACCGAGATATCCTGCGCTTCCAGCAGCTTCTGGAAGCGCGCCGACACGTGGTTGGACACATAGCGCAGCCAGAAGCCGAGATGGCTGTCCAGCGAACTGGGCGACGAATGCAGTACAGGTGGCATGCCGATCTCCTTGAATACGAGAGAGCATGATAGTTTCCATGGAAACTAATGTCAAGGGACGGCTTGCGATCGCGATCACGCCAGCGCGCGTTCGAGCAGCTCGATCCAATGCGTCACCGGCTTGTCCGTCCCCGACTGCAGGTGGCTCAGGCAGCCGATGTTCGCCGACACGATTTCGTCCGCTCCAGTCGCATCCAGGCTGGCCAGCTTGCGGTCGCGCAGCGCGTGCGCGATCTCTGGCTGCAGCACCGAATAGGCGCCGGCCGAGCCGCAGCACAGGTGGTTGTCGGCGCACAGCACCACGTCCACGCCGGCCGCGTGCAGCACACTTTCGACCTTGCCGCGGATCTGCTGGCCGTGCTGCAAGGTGCAGGGCGGGTGATACACCACGCGCGGCGCGCTACCACCCTGCGCCCGCATCCTGATCTGCTCCTCGAACTGCGGCAGGATCTCGGACAGGTCGCGCGTCAACTCACTGATACGGCGCGCCTTGCCGGCATAATCCGGATCGTGCGCCAGCAGGTGGCCGTATTCCTTGACCGTGACGCCGCAGCCGGAGGCGGTCATCACGATCGCCTCGACCTGCCCCTGCTCCACATACGGCCACCAGGCATCGACGTTGCGGCGCATGTCGTCCAGGCCGCCGACCTGGTCGTTCATGTGGTATCGCAACGCGCCGCAGCAGCCGGCCTTCGGCGCCAGCATCAGCTGCACGCCGAGAGAATCGAGCACGCGCGCCGTGGCGGCATTGATGTTCGGCGCCATCGCCGGCTGCACGCAGCCGTCCAGCAGCAGCATCTTGCGCGCGTGGACGCGGGTCGGCCAGTGGCCGGCGGCGCGGGCCGGCTGCAGCTTGTCCTGCAGCGCTGAAGGCAACAAGGGCCGCAGCGCCTGCCCCGCCCTGAAAGCCGGCTTGAACACGCTTGCGCGCGGCAGGCATTCCTTGAGCGTGGCGCGCTTGATCCGTTCATTCAAGGGACGCGGGACGCGCTCGTCGACCAGCTTGCGGCCGATGTCGACCAGGCGCCCATACTTGACGCCTGACGGACAGGTGGTCTCGCAGTTGCGGCAGGTGAGGCAGCGGTCCAGGTGCAGCTGGGTCTTGCGGGTCGGTTGCGCGCCTTCGAGCACCTGCTTGATCAGGTAGATGCGGCCGCGCGGGCCATCGAGTTCGTCGCCCAGCAGTTGATAGGTCGGACAGGTGGCGGTGCAGAAGCCGCAGTGCACGCAGGCGCGCAGGATTGCTTCGGCCTCGTTGCCTTCGCGCGTGCCCTTGATGAAGTCGGCGAGTGTCGTTTGCATGGATCAGGCGCTTTCGGGATACAGGCGGCCCGGGTTGAAGATGTGGGCGGGATCGAAGGCATCCTTCATGCGCGCATGGATGCGCGCCAGCGCCGGCGCCAGCGGCTGGAACACGCCGCTGCCCTTGTCGCCGCCACGGAACAGGGTCGCATGGCCGCCGCAGGCTTCTACCGTGCGCCGGATCGCCCCGGCCGTCGCGGCGCCGCCTCCGGCGCGCAGCCAGCGCTGGGCGCCGCCCCACTCGATCAGCTGGTCGCCGCCCAGCACGAGCGCGCCGGTAGTCGACGGCACCGACAGGCGCCACAAGGGCTCGCCGCCAGAAAAGAATGCCTGACGTTGTTCGCGCAGGTCGGCCCAGAACGCAGCCGCATCCGGATGCGGCACCGCTTCGCCGCCCAGCAGGCGCATCGCGGCATCGACCGCCGCTTCGGCGCCGGACAGGCGCAGCGCCAGCTGGCCGCCGCACCAGGCGCTGCCCGATAGCGGCAAGGGCTGGCCGCCCCATTCGTTCAGGCGCTGGATGGCGTCGATCTCGCTCATCTCGAAGCGCAGCGTGGCCTCGGCGAAGGGCCGCGGCAGCACCTTCAAGGACACTTCCAGCAGCAGGCCGAGCGTACCCATCGAACCGGCCAGCATGCGCGAGACGTCGTAGCCGGCCACGTTCTTCATCACCTTGCCGCCGAACGACAGCACGTCGCCCTTCCCGTCCAGCAGCCTGGCGCCGAGCACGAAGTCGCGCGTGGCGCCGCTGCTGGCGCGCCGCGGCCCGCACAGGCCCGCCGCGACCGTGCCGCCCACGGTGGCCCCGGCCCCGAAATGCGGCGGCTCGAAGGCCAGCATCTGATTGTGCTGGGCAAGCAGCGCCTCGATCTCGGCCAGCGGCGTGCCGCAGCGCGCCGTGATCACGAGTTCGGTCGGCTCGTAGTCGACGATGCCGGCGTAGCCGCGGGTGTCGAGAATGGCTCCGGCCGGCGCACCGCCATACCAGTCCTTGCTGCCCCCGCCGCGGATGCGCAGCGGTTCACGCTCGCGCGCCGCCGCCTGCACCCGCTCCTGAAATCGTTCGATCGTTCCCATATCGGCTCTCGTTCAAAAACGCGGCAGGTCCGGGAACGGAACCTCCCCGTGGTGCACGTGCAGCTTGCCGAATTCGGCGCAGCGGTGCGGGGTCGGGATCGCCTTGTCCGGATTGAGCAGCGCGACCGGGTCGAAGGCATGCTTGACCGCGAAGAAGGCGTCGAGCTCCTTGCGGCCGAACTGTACGCACATCGAGTCGATCTTTTCCTTGCCCACACCGTGCTCGCCGGTGATGGTGCCGCCCACTTCGACGCACAGCGCCAGGATCGCGGCCCCGAAGGCTTCGGCGCGCTCGAATTCGCCGGGCGCGCTGGCATCGAACAGGATCAGCGGATGCATATTGCCGTCGCCGGCGTGGAACACGTTCGAGCAGCGCAGGCCGTAGGTCTGTTCCATCGCGGCGATGCCGGCCAGCACCCGCGCCAGCTGCTTGCGCGGGATGGTGCCGTCCATGCAGTAATAGTCGGGCGAGATGCGGCCCGCCGCCGGAAAGGCATTCTTGCGGCCGGACCAGAAGCGCACCCGCTCCGCTTCGCTCTGCGACACCGTGATCCCGGTCGCGCCGGCGCGCTCGAGCACCGCGCTCATGCGCGCGATTTCCTCGGCCACCTCGAGCGCCGTGCCGTCGGCCTCGCACAGCAGGATGGCCGCGGCGTCGAGGTCGTAGCCGGCCTGCACGAAGGGCTCGACCATGCGCACCGAGGTGCGGTCCATCATCTCGAGGCCGGCCGGAATGATGCCGGCCGCGATCACGTCGGCCACCGCATTGCCGGCCGTGACCACGTCGTTGAACGAGGCCATGATGACTTGCGCCAGCGCCGGCTTGGGCACCAGTTTCACCGTCACCTCGGTGACGATGCCGAGCATGCCCTCGGAACCGATGAACACGGCCAGCAGGTCGAGCCCGGGCGCGTCGAGCGCCGCGCCGCCCAGTTCAACGACGTCACCCTCGATGGTGGCCACCCGCACCCGCAGCACATTGTGTACCGTCAGGCCGTATTTGAGGCAGTGCACGCCGCCCGCGTTCTCGGCCACGTTGCCGCCGATGGTGCAGGCGATCTGCGACGACGGGTCGGGAGCATAGTAGAGGCCGAAGGGCGCGGCGGCCTCGGAGATCGCCAGGTTGCGCACGCCCGGTTGCACGACGGCGGTGCGCGCCAGCGGGTCGACGCGCTTGATCTGGCTCATGCGTGCGGTGGACAGCACGACGCCGTCGCGGATCGGCAGCGCGCCGCCCGACAGGCCGGTGCCGGCGCCGCGCGGCACCACTGGCACTTGTAGCTCACGGCAGACGTCGAGGATGGCGAGTACCTGCGCCTCGTCGGTCGGCAGGGTCACGACCAGTGGCAGCTGGCGGTAGGCGGCCAGGCCGTCGCATTCGTATGGCCGGGTGTCTTCGGGATCGGACAGCACGCAAGACGCCGGCAGGCGCGCGCGCAAGGCCGCCGCCACCTGCGCACGGCGCGGCGCCGGGTCGGGATGGAAAGCATGATCGGGCATGCTTCGATTGTAAGCAGAAGCAAGCACATTCGCCACGTTTTGTCGTATGCTCATCCCATCGTTTTTTCTCACCAACGCATAAGGCAAGATCATGGGCAACCGCCTCTCGAAAATCGCGACCCGCACCGGCGACGACGGCAGCACCGGCCTGGGCGACGGCAGCCGCACCGGCAAGGACAGCGCGCGCATCCACGCGCTGGGCGAAGTCGACGAACTCAATTCCTTCGTCGGCCTGCTGCTGTGCGAAGACATGCCGGGCGCATTGCGCGAAGAGCTGGTCTCGATCCAGCACGACCTGTTCGACCTGGGCGGCGAGCTGTGCATCCCCGGCTACCAGATGATCAAGGAAGAACACGTGGCGCGCCTGGACGGCCTGCTCGAGAAATACAACGCCGACCTGCCCGTCCTGAAGGAATTCATCCTCCCGGCCGGCTCGCGCGCGGCCTCCACTGCCCACGTCTGCCGCACCGTGTGCCGCCGCGCCGAGCGCGCCATCGTGGCCCTGTCGAAGGCAGAGCAGATCCACGCCCACCCGCGCCAGTACGTCAACCGCCTGTCCGACCTGATGTTCGTGCTGGCGCGCGTGCTGAACCGCCATGCCGGCGGCAGCGACGTGCTGTGGCAGCACGAACGCAAGCGGGGCTGATCCATGGAAGACTTCATCGGCGTATTCGACGACGCGCTCAGCGCGCAGCAATGCGACGCGCTGCTGGCGCGCTTCGAGGCCAGCGACAAGGTGGTGCGCGGGCGCACCGGCAACGGCGTCGATGTCGACAAGAAGGACAGCTACGACATCACCATCAACCTGCACCGCGAGTGGGACGACGTCACCCAGCTGCTGCTCGAGACGATGTCGCGCCACCTGGTGCAGTACGTCGACCGCTACCGCATGCTGCTCATGGGTTCCCTGTCGCCGACGCTGGAGCATCCGCAGACCGGCACGCCGACGGTGCTATCGATGGACAACTTCGAGGAAGTGGGACGCCCCTATATCGAAGAACTGGTGCGCGTGCTGTACCGCCCCGGCACCATCAATCTGCAGAAGTACCGGCAGGCCAGCGGCGGCTATCACCACTGGCATTCCGAGATCTATCCGCAGAACGCCAGCTGCGATTCGCTGCACCGGGTGCTGCTGTGGATGTTCTACCTCAACGACGTGGAAGATGGCGGCGAGACCGAGTTCCTGTACCAGGGGCGCAAGATTGCGCCAAAAAAGGGGCGGCTGGTGATCGCGCCGGCTGGCTTCACCCATACCCACCGTGGCAATGTGGCCCGGAGTGGCGACAAATACATCGCTACTTCCTGGATCCTGTACCAGCGCGCCGAGGCGCTGTTCGGCCAGCCGGAGGGGTTGTAACGGCAGCCAGGAAATCGTCCCACGGCGGCCGCTCGCCCCATTCTTCGAGCAGGTAGTCGATGAACACCCTCACCTTCTGCGGCAGGAAGCGGTTCTCGCGATAGACGGCCAGCACCTGGCTGCCGAACATGCCCGCCGGCCGCGCCGCCGGCAACACCTGCAGCGCGCGGCCGGTGCGGATATCCTCGCCCACGACGAAGGTCGGCAGCAGGGCGATGCCGGCGCCGCCCAGCATGGCTTCGCGCAGCGCCTGGCTGCTGTTGATCGTCAACGCGCTGGCGGGCTTGAGCCGGACCGGTGCGCCGTCCGCGTCGAATTCCCAGACCGCGCCAGGCCCCGCCTCGCCGAAGGTCAGGCAGCGCGCCGCCGCCAGGCCGGCGACGTCGGGCGGCATGCCGCAGCGCCGCACGTAATCGGGCGAGGCCGCCAGCACGTAGCGCAGCGGCGCCACCGGACGCGCGACCACGCTCATCAGGTCGATCTTCGGTGACAGGCGCAGCGCGACGTCGATGCCTTCTTCCACCAGGTCGACGTGGCGATCCGTCAGGTTCAGGACCACGCGCACCTCGGGGTAACGCGCCATGAAGCCGGGCAGCAGCGCGGCCAGTTGCGTGTTCCCGAACGCCATCGAGGTCGACACGCGCAGCGTGCCGCCAGGCCCCGACTGCTGCCCCGCCGCTGCGGCCTCGACGGCCCTGCCCGCGTCGATCATGCGCAGCGCATGCTGGTAGATGTCGCGCCCCGCTTCGCTCAGGCCGATGCGGCGCGTCGAGCGGTTCAGCAGCTTGACCTGCAGCGCTTTTTCGAGCCGCGCCACCGCCTTGCTGACGCTGGCCTTGGTCGTGCCCATGCGGCGCGCCGCTTCCGAAAAACTGCCCGCCTCGACCACTTGGACGAAAGGCCACAGGTCTGAAAAATCGCGCGGCGCCAGCTCGCTCATGGTATCCCCGTTGGAAACAATGTGTTATCGCTCGAACGTATTGTATCCATAAACAGGCGGTCGTAATCTGGTCTCCCGATAACCGGAGACGATCATGACGACATCCAGCATTTCCAGACTCACATTCGCGGCGCCCTCGTCCACCCTGCCCTTGATGTTCATCCTGATGTGGAGTTCGGGCTACGTGGTGGGCAAGCTCGCACTGCCCTACGCCGGACCGTTCACCCTGCTGTTCCTGCGTTTCGCGGTGGCGGCGCTGGTGCTGCTGGCGACCGCGCTGCTCACGAGGGCGCCGTGGCCAGCCAGCTGGAAGCCGGCGGCGCACCTGGTGGTGGTCGGCCTGCTGATGCAGGCGCTGCAGTTTTCCAGCCTGTACACCGGCCTGAAGCTCGGCGTAAGCTCCGGCGTGTCGGCCCTGATCGTCGGCACCATGCCGCTGTTTACCGCGCTCGGGGCCAGCGTGTTCCTGCATGAACGAGTCAGTGGCCGGCAGTGGCTGGGCCTCGCGGCAGGCCTGGGCGGCGTGGCGCTGGTGGTGGCCGACCGGATCGCCAGCGCCAGCCTCGCCGGCCTGGGCGCGGTGAGCCTGGCGCTGGCGGGCATCACGCTCGGCACCCTGTATCAAAAAAAGTATTGCGCCAATGCCGATCTGCGTACCGGCGGCTTCATCCAGCTGGCGGTCGCCAGCATCGTCGCGCTGCCGCTGGCCTTGTGGGTCGAAGACTTCCAGGTGCGCTGGACCACGCAGCTGCTGCTGGCGTCCGGCTGGCTGTCGATCGTCAATTCGATCGGCGCCGTCAGCCTGCTCTTCCTCATGATCCGCAAGGGCAAGGCCAGCAAGGTGGCCAGCCTGTTCTACCTGATTCCGGGCACGACCGCCCTGATGGGATTCACCGTGCTCGGCGAAACGCTGGGTACGATGACGCTGGCAGGTTTCGTGGTCACGGCCGGCGCAGTCCATGTTTGCACGCGCAGGCAGCCAGCGCCTTCGCCGCCACGACTGTAAATCGCGATTTCATTTTTATCAAAAGTTTCACTATTGCGTGGCGCAGAATCATTAAACAGGCGAATAAATCTGTTAAATCAGTAATTTATTGCTACTAGTCTGTCTGGAAACCACCACAAACCCGCAAAAACGTTTCTCGTTCATCTACTCCATGAGTAGACTGGTTCCCCACGGAAACATCCTGTTCCGCTACTTTCACTCGGCACATCATGAGCACTTTCAGCACTTTCGATTCGACCGTCAATTCCTTCTACCTGGCCTTCTATGGCCGTCCGGCCGACCCGGCCGGCCTGAAGTTCTGGTCCCAGCAACTGGCCAACAATGACGGCAACCTTGGCGCGATCACGCAAGCCTTCGCCACCTCGGAAGAAGCGCAAGTACGCTTCGGCACCGACAGCGTCAACGATCGCATCGTCGAAATCTACCAGCAGCTGTTCAACCATACGCCCGACGCCGAGGGCCTGGCCTACTGGACCGGCGTGATCGAACAGGGCAATGCCTCGGTGGCCGACGTCGCCATCGCCATCCTGAAAGGCGCCAGGGAGAGCGATGCGACCCTGTCGCAACTGCGCCAGGAGGCCGTCGACGCCTTTACCGCACAGGTCGAAGCCGGCGACACCCAGTACGGCGGCTACGCCTCGATCGAAGCGGCCCGCATCCTGGTGCGCGCCGTGACCGCCGACACCACCGCCACCGACCTGGACGTGCTGGTGAAAGCCGCCGTCTCGTTTGCCGACACCGCCACCAAGACCCCGCAAGTGGTCGAGGCGATCGCCATCAACACCACCTTGCTGGCACTGTTCGATACCGCGCGCGGCGTGAAGGAACCGGTGGCGCTGGCCAAGGCCCTGGCCGATACCGCCAAGGCGGCCGCGGGCGACCCGGTCACGCTGGAGTCGCTGCTGCGCGGCGGCGGCATGGACAAGGTGCTGAAAGTGATGCCGGCTAATGCGACCCTGAAGGACGTGGTCGATGCGCTGGGCAAGGGCGGCCTGCCAGCGGCAGTCGAGGTCGTGTACCCGACCGCGCCGAGCACGCCGGATACGCCATCGGTCCCATCCCCGACTTTCAGTCTCGAGCTGTCGTTCCAGACCGTCAAGCAGGGCGACTTCGATCTGAACCTCAAGGACAACATCACCAACCAGGGCACGGCTGACGTCACCTTCAGCTATGTCGGCCGCGATCTGCGTCCGGGCCAGCATTTCGAATACAGCCTCGATGGCGTGAACTACACCGACCAGAACGTCGTGACCGACGCCGCGACCAATACCGTGGTCTTGAAAGATGTGCAGCTGGGCTATCTGCAGCACATCACTACCTTCGCGGGCGTATCGCCGGACGTGTCGAACATCACACCAGTGACGACCCTGCCGCCCCTGCCGACGATGCCGATCTTCCCGACGTTGCCAACGTTGCCGACGTTGCCAAATGTGCCGAACCTGGACCCATTCAACACGGTGACCACAATCTATGTACGCGCGGCCGACTCGAGCGGCGCCCACACCACGCCTTTGGTCCAGAAGATCGTGTACGACGGCTTCGTGACGCAGCCCCTCGTTGCACTGAAGAACGACACTCTCCACAAGGAGCTCGGCAGCAACGTGGATCTGGTGACCAGGGATGGCGCGCTGGACGTGACCAACGTGGAGCCGGGCGCCAAGGTCGAGTATGTCGTGATCTCGCAGCAGCCACAGAAAATCGTCGGTCCATCCAGCACGCCGACGAGCAGCCCTACGCCTACGTCGAATTCCGATTCGGGTTCGGGTTCGGGTTCGAACGTGAACGTCGACCTGCCTCCGGTCGACGCCGAATGGACCAAGACGCCGCAATACGAGCAGGGCCCGAACACCGTCTGGGTGCGCGTCACCGACATCGCCGGCAACCAGAGCTTCCGCAAATTCGACTTCACGCTCGACAGCGTGGCGCCGAAGGCCCCGACCATCGAGCTGCACAGCAGCACCACCGACAGCTCCAGCAGCCTGCCGCTGTCGGACGGCCAGATCGACATCAGCGGCCTGGAAAGCGGTCCGGACAGCGCGTGGGAATACAGCGTGGATGGCGGTGACACCTGGACCGTCGGCAACAAGGCAGCCAATAACCTTGGCGAGGCCACCCTCAACGTGACCGGCTCCGGCGACAAGAGCGTGCTGGTGCGCCAGTTCGACAGCGCCGGCAACGTCAGCACCCAGAGCGTTGCGCTGGCATTCACGATCGCCGACCAGGGGCCAGTGGAAGTGCGGGCCGGCCAGTTCGGCATCGAGGTGAAACAGAACGCACAAGGCATGCTGGTGCTGGTCCCCGAGGACAACACGCTGTCGCCAATCCCCCTCTTTAACGCCACCCCGGCAGTCGATGGCTGGTTCAAGATTGCGGCGCCGAATCAGCAGGTGACTGGCGTCGTCGGTGTCCTGTCGTTGAACGACTCGGTGCTGCTCGATCCAAAGGAGAGTGCCTTTACCCTGGGCACCGATGCGGGCGAGGAGATCACCGGCTCCCACGCGTATGGCTTTGGCGGCAACGACACCCTGACCGGCACCGTCGGCGACGACTTCCTGTCCGGCGGCGACGGCCAGGACACCATCGATGGCGGTCTTGGTGACGACACGATCATCGGCGGCGCCGGCGGCGACCTCATTGTCGCCACTGGCGGCTACGACAGGATCGTGATCAACGATGCCAGCGAATCCTACCTCGGGTTCGAGGGTGATTTCGAGCTGATGTTCGACCAGGTCGAGATCGAATCGCCGGACACGCTCGTGTTCGACTTCAAGGCCAATGTCACGAAGGCGTACGACCAGTTCCTGGACCTGCATCCGGAATCGACCATCGACGAGATCTTCGTGGCGCTCAACGCTACCTACACCGCCGCGGCGGAGCAGCAAGGCGGCGCCGCCGTGCTGATGTCGAACGATGACGGTTTGGTCTTCCTCGTGCTGGACAATGGTGACAGCCAGATCGACGCCCAGGACATCGTGGTGCAGATCGTCGGAGCCGACTACGGCACCATCTTCGTCGATCAAAATGGCGACGTTGCGTTCAATCCATTCATCAACTAAAAGCTGACACAGCAAAAAGCCCCGCTTTCTCGCGAAAGCGGGGCTTTTTTCATGGTGCTTGTGCGGGCGATCAGCCGTTGTTGACCACCAGCCGCGGTTCATCCTGCGCCACCAGGCGCGCACGGATCGACGCCGCGATGCCCTTGGCATCCAGGCCGACCGACGCCAGCAGCGCCGCCGGATCGCCCTGGTCGATGAAGTTGTCGGGCAGGCCCAGGTTGAGCACCGGCTTGGCAATGCCGGCGGCGGCCAGCGCTTCCATCACGGCGGCGCCGGCGCCGCCCATGATGCAGCCCTCTTCCACCGTCACCAGCAGGTCGTGCTCCTGCGCCAGGCGCTTGACCAGTTCGACGTCGAGCGGCTTCACGAAGCGCATGTTCGCCACGGTCGCATCGAGTTCCTCGCCCGCCTTCAGGCTTGGCGCCACCATCGAGCCGAACGCCAGGATCGCGACGTCCTTGCCGGTGCGGCGCACTTCGCCCTTGCCGATCTCGATCGAAGTCAATGCTTCGACGATCGGAGCGCCGACGCCGGCGCCGCGCGGATAGCGCACCGCGGCCGGGCCGGGATAGTGGTAGGCGGTGGTCAGCATCTGGCGGCACTCGTTCTCGTCCGACGCCGCCATCACGACCATGTTCGGGATGCAGCGCAGATAGGCCAGGTCGTAGTTGCCGGCGTGGGTCGCGCCGTCGGCGCCGACCAGGCCCGCGCGGTCGAGCGCGAAGGTCACGTCCAGGTTCTGCAGCGCCACGTCGTGGATCAGCTGGTCGTAGGCGCGCTGCAGGAAGGTCGAGTAGATCGCGACCACAGGCTTGACGCCTTCGGTGGCCATGCCGGCCGCGAAGGTCACCGAATGCTGCTCGGCGATGCCGACGTCGAAGTAGCGCTGCGGGTACTCCTGGTGGAAGCGCACCATGCCCGAGCCTTCGCGCATGGCGGGTGTGATGCCGACCAGGCGTTTATCCGCGGCCGCCATGTCGCACAGCCAGTTGCCGAATACCTCGGTATAGGTGATCTTGCCCGGCGCGGTGGACGGCTTGATGCCCTCGAGGTGGTTGAACTTGCCGGTGCCGTGGTACAGGATCGGCTCGGCCTCGGCCAGCTTGTAGCCCTGGCCCTTCTTGGTCACCACGTGGAGGAATTGCGGCCCCTTGAGCTTCTTGATGTTTTCCAGCGTCGGGATCAGCGAATCGAGATCATGGCCGTCGATCGGGCCGATGTAATTGAAGCCGAATTCCTCGAACATCGTGGCCGGGACCACCATGCCCTTGGCGTGTTCCTCGAGCTTGCGCGCGAGATCGAGCACCGGCGCCGGCAGCACGCTCTTGCCCACGTTCTTGGCCGCGGCGTAAAACTGGCCCGACAGCAGGCGCGCCAGGTAGCGGTTCAGGGCGCCGACCGGCGGCGAGATCGACATGTCGTTGTCGTTCAGGATGACCAGCAGGTTGACGTCGTCCTCGACGCCCGCGTTATTGAGCGCCTCGAACGCCATGCCGGCGGTCATGGAGCCGTCGCCGATGACGGCGATCGCATGGCGGTCCTCGCCCTTGATCTTGGCCGCTGCGGCCATGCCCAGGGCCGCCGAGATCGAGGTCGACGAGTGGGCGGTGCCGAAGGTGTCGTACTCGCTCTCGTCGCGCTTCGGGAAGCCCGACAGGCCGTTCAATTGGCGCAATGTGGGCATGCGGCCGCGGCGACCGGTGAGGATCTTGTGCGAATAGGTCTGGTGGCCGACGTCCCACACGATGCGGTCGCGCGGCGTGTCGTACACATAGTGCAGCGCGATCGTCAGTTCCACCGTGCCCAGGTTGGACGACAGGTGGCCGCCGGTCCTGGACACCGACTCGAGCAGGAACTGGCGCAGCTCGTGCGCCAGCGGGGTGAGCTGGGTGCGCGGCAGCTTGCGCAGGTCGGATGGTTCGTTGATTTTTTCTAGCAGGTTCATTTAGGCCTTCCGCTGCACGATCAGGTCTGCCAGTTCGCGCAGACGCTGTGCTTTGTCTCCAAATGGCGCCAGCGCTTCGTGCGCGTCACGCCGCAGTTGCTCGGCCAGCGCCCGCGATGGCTCCAGGCCGAGGATCGACACATAGGTCGGTTTGTTGTCGGCCGCGTCCTTGCCGGCGGTCTTGCCCAGCGTGGCCGAATCGGCGGTGGCGTCGAGTACATCGTCGACCACCTGGAACGCCAGTCCCACCGCGGCGGAATAGGCGTCCAATGCTTGCAGCTCTTGCTGCGCCAGGTCGCGGCCGGCGAGCGCGCCAAGCAGCACCGACACGCGCAGCATGGCGCCGGTTTTCAATTGATGCATGCGCTCGAGCTGTTCGCGGGTGAGCGACAGGCCGACGCTATCGAGGTCGATCGCCTGGCCGCCGCACATGCCGGCGGAACCCGCAGCTTGCGCCAGCAGGCGCACCATCGTCAGCTGGCGCGCCGGCGGCAGCGTTGCGCTGTCGGCACCGGCCACCACCTCGAAAGCTTGCGCCTGCAAGGTGTCGCCGACCAGCAGCGCGGTCGCTTCGTCATAGGCCACGTGCACCGTCGGCTTGCCGCGGCGCAGGGCGTCGTCGTCCATGCACGGCATGTCGTCGTGCACCAGCGAATACACGTGGATCATTTCGACCGCGCTCGCGACCCGGGCCAGCGTTTGCGGATCGGCGTCGAACAGCGCGCCGGCGGCATACGCCAGCAGCGGGCGTACGCGCTTGCCGCCACCGAGCGTGGTGTAGCGCATCGCCTCGTGCAGCTTGTGCGGCACCCGGTCGCCTGGGGGCAGGAAGGTGTCGAGCGCTTCCTCGACCCTGGCCTGGACGGCGCGGGTCCAGGCGCCGAAATCCTGCGCCGTCATGAGATCTGGCGTCATTGCGCCGCCTCGTCGTCGCTAAATGGCTTGAGCATATCGCCTTCGAGCACCTTGACCTGGGACTCGACTTTTTCGAGTTGGGCCGCGCAATACTTGACCAGCTCGGAGCCGCGCGCATAGGCCGCCACCGAGGCTTCCAGCGGCAAGGCGCCGGATTCCATCTGTGTCACGAGCTGCGCCAGTTCGGCCATCGCCTGCTCGAAGGATTGCGGAGGCGCAGCTGCTGCTGCAGGCGCGCTATCCGCTGTCATATTCTTTGCCATAAGTCGCTATCGTGAAGGCGTCCAGTTGTGCGCCGTGGGTCAGTCCAATCGCGTATTTTAGATCAATCCCACCCCACGGGGGGCGCACATTGCAGCATTCACAACTAGCAAGTGCGTCAACAATCCGGTCGACGCCCCCACCCTGCCCTTTTTTCCGACATGAAAACCATGCCTCATCGGCAACACATCAAACGCCGCGCACCACAAACTCGCGCCGGCCCAAGACGGTAGAGCCTGTTACGCAGTATAATCTCCGGTTCTGTCCGAAATACCGTATTCCTCTACTTAAATACTGGTCTTTGGATTCTTTCTCTTCTTTGGAAGCTACCTTAAAGGGGGGTTGGGATGTCCGATCTGGCTACCCACGCCAAGCTGGCGCGCTCGAACGCACAGCTTCCGGTAAATGTTTATTTTGACGACGCGCTCCTCAAGCGCGAGATGCAGCAACTGTTCCACAATGGCCCGCGCTATATCGGCCATGAATTGATGGTGCCGGAAACCGGGGACTTCGCGACGCTCGCCTCCGAGCACGAAGGCCGCATGCTGGTGCGTAACGCCGGGGGCATCGAAGTGCTGTCCAACGTCTGCCGCCACCGCCAGGCGCTGATGTTCAATGGCCGCGGCAATGCGAAGAACATCGTGTGCCCGCTGCACCGGTGGACCTATGACCTGAAGGGCGAATTGATCGGCGCACCGCATTTTGCGGACACGCCGTGCCTGAACCTGTCGAAGACCCCGCTGCAGAACTGGAATGGCCTGCTGTTCGAACAGAACGGCTACAACGTGATGGACAAGCTGGGCAAGCTGTCGGTGACGAAGGACCTCGACTTCTCGGGCTATATGTTCGACCACGTCGAAATCCACGAGTGCGACTACAACTGGAAGACCTTCATCGAGGTCTACCTGGAGGACTACCACGTCGAACCGTTCCACCCGGGCCTGGGCAACTTCGTCTCGTGCGACGACCTGAAATGGGAATTCGGCAGCGACTACAGCGTGCAGACCGTGGGCGTGAACCGCGCGCTGCAGAAGGCCGGCTCGCCGGCCTATAAACGCTGGCAGGAACAGGTCCTGAAGTTCAACAACGGCCAGCCGCCGAAGTACGGCGCGATCTGGCTGACGCTGTACCCGAACATCATGGTCGAGTGGTACCCGAACGTGCTGGTGGTGTCGACCCTGTGGCCGGACGGCCCGCAGAAGACCCGCAACGTGGTCGAGTTCTACTACCCCGAAGAGATCGTGCTGTTCGAGCGCGAATTCGTCGAGGCCGAACGCGCCGCCTACATGGAGACGGCGGTCGAGGACGACGAGATCGGCCTGCGCATGGACGCCGGCCGCAAGATCCTGGTGGCGCGCGGCGTCAACGAAGTCGGCCCGTACCAGTCGCCGATGGAAGACGGCATGCAGCACTTCCACGAGTGGTATCGCAGCAGGATCGCCTTGTAACCCCTGAGTCGTAAAACCGGCGCCGCACCCTGGCGCCACGGACCGCGCGGCGCCAATGCCGCACGGTCTTTCACTGGAAATCCGATGGCTTCCCTCTGGATGTTGTACGCCAGCTTCGCGTTCGCTGCCATGGGCGCGGGCGTGAAGCTGGCTTCCGAGTTCTATTCCACCTCCGAACTCCTGATGTACCGGGGCCTGATCGGCACCCTCATCCTGCTGCTCATGGTGCGCCGCCAGGGCGGCACCTTCAAGACGGATTTCGGCAAGGCCCACCTGTGGCGCAGCCTGGTCGGCGTGACTTCGCTGTGGCTGTGGTTCTTCGCGATCGGCCGCCTGCCGCTGGCCACCGCGATGACGCTCAACTATATGGCCCCGATCTGGATCGCGGCCGGGATGTTCGCCATGGGCTGGTGGACGAAGACCAAGCATGCCGAATGGCCGCTGGTGGTGGCGATCGCCTCCAGCTTCTTCGGCGTGACGATGGTGCTGCAGCCGGCCGTCGAGAGCCAGCAGTGGCTGGGCGGCCTGGCCGGCGTGTGCTCGTCGATGATCTCGGCCATGGCCTATATGCAGGTGCGTAAACTTGGCCAGTTGGGCGAGCCCGAATACCGCGTGGTGTTCTACTTCTCGCTGACCACGACCGTGGTTGGCCTGTTTGCGACCCTGGCCGGCGACGGCCCGCGAGAAGCGCTGTTCCATTCGCACACCCCATACGGCTTCCTGCTGCTGCTGGGGATCGGCGGCGCCGCCCTGATTGCCCAGATGTGCATGACCCGCGCCTACCGCGTGGGCAAGGTGCTGGTGGTGGCCAATCTGCAGTACACCGGCATCGTGTTCTCCACCTTGTGGGGCCTGATCCTGTGGGGCGACGCCTTCGACTGGCATGTGTGGCTGGGCATCGGCGTGATCCTGCTCTCGGGACTGGCCGCGACGTTCTACAATACCCGCAAGACGGCGCGCGGCGCCGTCGTCAAGGACCAGGACCCCGTGGTCAGCGAATCGTAGAAGGAGACTTTACGCCATGTTCAAGACCCTGATTTCGGCCAGCCAGCTGGCCTCCCATATCGACGACCCGAAGTGGGTCGTGGTGGACTGCCGCCACGATCTGGTGAACCTCGCCGCCGGGCGCGACGGCTATGCCGCCGGCCACCTGCCGAACGCGGTGTTCGCCGACATCGAGACCGTGCTGTCGGGCGCCAAGCGCAGCCCGGATGGCGTGTTCCTCGGCCGCCATCCGCTGCCGGAGAAGGAAGCGCTGGTGCAAGCCCTGCGCGAGTTCGGCATCGGCGACGACACGCAAGTGGTCGCCTACGACGCCCACGGCGGCATGTTCGCAGCGCGCCTGTGGTGGCTGCTGCGCTGGCTGGGCCACGAGGCGGTGGCGGTGCTCGATGGCGGCATGGCGGCCTGGCAGGCGCTGGGACAACCCTTGTCGACCGATGCCCCCGTCAAGCCGCGCGGCAGCTTGACCGTACGCGCTCCTTTTGTGCCTACCGTGACGGTACGGGAGGTAATGGACAACCTGGAGAGCGGCCGGCGCATCGTCATCGACGCCCGCGCGGCCGACCGCTTCCGCGGCGAGAACGAGACCATCGATCCGGTGGGTGGCCACATCCCGGGCGCGAGGAACCGCTTCTTCAAGGACAACCTGCAGGCCGACGGCCGGTTCAAGGCCCCCGAAGACCTGCGCGCGGAGTTCGGCGCCCTGGTCGACGATCCGCAACGCGCCATCATGCAGTGCGGCTCGGGTGTGACCGCGTGTCACAACCTGCTGGCGCTGGAAGTGGCGGGGATGCCGGGGGCGAGCCTGTATCCGGGATCGTGGAGCGAGTGGGTTGGGGATTCGGCGCGGCCGGTCGCGAAGGGTGTGGATTAAGCTGGCGAACTTAGGTTCCCGCCAAGGCGCCCGGCGAGGGCGGGAACGACGTGCGGCGGGCGCGTACTACGTCAATCTTAGCGAGCCCCCTGCCTAAGAACCGTCGTCCCCGCGCAGGCGGGGACCCAAGCTTTTACCGCAGCCACCACCCTCAAAACGCGTGCAACGCCACCACGATCGCCACCCCCAGCCCGATCAGCAACACCTGCGGCACCGTCTCCTTCAGCGTCGCCCGGCGCTGCATCTGCGGCATCAGGTCGCTGACCGCGATATAGATGAAGCCTGACGACGCGAACACCAGCACATAGGGAATCAGCCCGCTTGCCTGGTCCAGCGTGAAGTAGCCCAGCAGGCCGCCCGCCACCGCCAGCAGGCTGCACAGCAGGTTGAACACATAGGCGCGCAGGCGCGAGAAGCCGGCGTTGAGCAGGATGATGAAGTCGCCGATCTCTTGCGGGATCTCGTGGGCGACGATGGCCAGCGCGGTCACGATGCCCACTTCCGGGTCGGCCAGGAAGGCCGCCGCGATCAGGATGCCGTCGGTGAAGTTGTGCATGCCGTCGCCGAGCAGGATCATCCAGCCCGACTTGCCGGCCTCGCGCGCGTCATGGCCGTGGGCATGGTGGTGTCCGTCGCCCTCGTGGTGGTGCGAATGGCGCAGCAGCGCCACTTTTTCCAGTAAAAAGAACGCCAGCAGGCCCGCCAGCAAGGTGGCGAACAGGCTCTTGATGTCGGCGCCCGATTCGAAGGCCTCCGGCAGCGCGTGCAGCAGCGACGTCGCCAGCATGATGCCGACCGACAGGCTGACCATCTTTTCGACCACTTTCGACAGCAGGGCGAACGAAAAAAGCGCAGCCCCGGAAATGCTGACGACGCCGGCGATCACGGTCGCCAGCAGGATGGAACTCAGGGTCGGGTCGAAAAGCGGGTCGATTTGAAAGCCTCTTGTTCTGTTCTTGCGACGATCCGCAAACCGGACATTGTACCGCTCCCGGCCCACGGTCGTCCAAGAGCCAGCCTAAACAGACTGGCTTGCAGGCATCAGGCGACGCCGTGCTTGCGGAACCATGCCAGCGCGCGGTTCCAGCCGTCCGCGGCGTCGGCAGCATTGAAGCTCGGGCGGTAATCGGCATGGAAGGCGTGGCCGGAATCCGGATACACGTGGATCGTCGAGCGGCTGTTGCCCTTGTCGAGCGCGGCCTGCATGCGCTGGACCGTGTCCAACGGGATGCCGGTGTCCTTTGCGCCGTACAGGCCCAGCACCGGCACCTTCAGGTTCTGGGCCACGTCGACCGGGTGCTTGGGCGTGAATGACGTCGCCTCGCCCACCAGGCGGCCGTACCAGGCCACGCCGGCCTTGACGTCCAGGTTGTGCGCCGCGTACAGCCAGGTGATGCGCCCGCCCCAGCAAAAACCGGTGATGCCCAGCTTCTTCGTGTCGCCGCCGCGCTGCCTGGCCCAGTCGACGACCCGGTCGAGGTCGGACATGACTTGCGCATCCGGCGTCCGGGAGACGATGGTCTTGATCAGTTCAGCGGTATTGGGCGCCTTGGTCGCATCGCCCTGGCGCACGAACAGGTCGGGTGCGATCGCCATATAGCCCTGCTTGGCGAAGCGGCGCGCCACGTCCTTGATGTGTTCGTGCACGCCGAAGATCTCGGAAACCACCAGAATGACCGGGACATTGGTCTTGCCGCGCGGCTGGGCGCGATAGACCGGCACGTCCTGACCCTCGATGACGAGGATACTGTCGGCCGCGTCGAGGCCTTCGGTATCGGTCTGGACCTGGGTCTGCGCGGCCACCGGCAGCGCGGACACGGCAAAGCCGGTGCCGACCGCCGCCTTCAGGAAGTCGCGCCGCTTCACGCCGTCGTCGTAGGCGCTGGCTCCCAGCAGGCTGTTGCCGTCGTTGACGAGATCTTTCATGGATTTCCCCCTTCTGGACAGTGTTGGACAGGATTGCCAGTTTAGCATCGCTTGCAGGGGCTGGGCGTGCGATTCAACGCGGCCGGAAGCTGCGCCGGTAGTAGTGCGGGCTGGTCCCCACCTGCTTGCTGAAGCAGGCCCGGAAGGCGGCGCTGGAACCGAATCCGGTGGCGTTGGCCACCTGTTCGACGGACAGGGCGCTGGTCTCCAGCAGATACTGGGCGCGCCGCACGCGCGCGCCGAGCAGCCATTGCAGCGGCGAGGTGCCTGTCTGCTCGATGAAGCGCCGGCTCAGCGTGCGCTTGCTCAGCGCTGCGTGCGCCGCGATGGTATCCAGGGTCAGCGCGCAATGCAGTTGCGATTCGATCCATTTCAGCACCGGCTGCAGCGCCAGCGACGACGAGGGCTCGGGGTGCACGATGAACTGGGCCTGGCCGCCAGCGCGCTCCAGCGGCATCACTGCAAGGCGCGCCGCGTCCGCGGCCACGGCGGCGCCGTAGTCGCGCCGCACCAGGTGCAGGCACAGGTCGAGTCCGGCCGCGGCGCCCGCCGAGGTCAGCACCTTGCCGTTGTCGATGAACAGGACATTGGGGTCGACGTCGATTCCCGGAAAGCGCCGCGCCAGCTCCCCCGCCGCCATCCAGTGGGTGGTGGCGCGCACGCCATCGAGCACGCCACTGGCCGCGAGCACGAAGGCGCCGGTGCAGATCGAGGCGATGCGCGCGCCGCGTGCGGATGCCTCCCTGATCGTCGCGAGCACGGGTTCCGGCAGCGGCGCATCGATGTCGTCGATGCCGGGCACGATCACCGTATCGGCCGTGCGGGCGTGGCCCAGGTTCCAGCGCGTATGCAGGTCGAACAGCCCGGCGCCGACCGACGGCGCCTCGCCGCAGACCCTGACATCGTAGGCAGTGTTCAAGCCCGGCACGCGTACACGGCTGAATACTTCGCAGGCGGTGGCCAGGTCGAATGGGATGCAGCCGTGCTGCGCGAGGATGGCGATGGTGTGCATGGCGCGATTATAGTGAGCCGCTCGATACCTGCCAGGCCCTGAAGTAGAGCTTGGCTGGAAACAAGCGAAGAATGGCATTCCAGCCAGTGTTGGCGACTATCTCCCTCCCTCACAATCATGGTTCGCACAACGATTGGAGACGGCACGATGGATTCCACCACCGGACAACTGCGCGGACCACTGCGGCGCCTGCACCATGCCGCACTGGCGGAAGGCGCGACCCTCATTGTCTTGCTGGGCATTGCAGTGCCACTGAAGCATCTCGCCGGCCTGCCCGGTTTTGTGACGGTCTTGGGCCCGCTCCACGGCCTGGCTTTCCTCTACTACCTCTGGACCATCTCGAACACTGCAGCTGGCGATGACTGGACCCGCGCCGACATTGGCCGCATGGTGGCGTGTGCCATGGTTCCTTTCGGCGCATGGTTCAGCATCCGCCTGGTCCGGCGCAAGGCTGCCGCGCTGGCGGGGGTGGCGGGGGTGGCGCCCCGATGATCTATTTGCTGCTGAAGGCAGGCCACATCGTCGCCCTGATGACCTGGATCGGCGGCATGCTGGCGCAGGTGCTGTTACTGCGCACGATGGCGCCAGGGCCGCACCAGCGCCATGTGCTCGACGCGGCCGTGCGCTGGGACCGGCGCCTGGCCGCGCCGGCGATGATGCTGGCCTGGGCTTGCGGCCTGGCGCTGGCCAGCATCGGCCATTGGTTCTCCTCGCCCTGGCTGATCGTCAAGCTGGTGTTGGTCGTCGCCCTCTCGGCCGTGCATGGCGTCGTGAGCGGCAGCGTGCGGCGCATGGCCGGCGGCGTGCCCGCGTCGTCCGCGCTGTCGAGACATGCGGGAACAGGGATCCTGGCCAGCGTCACGGCCATCGTCCTGCTGGTCGTGATCAAGCCCTGAGCGTGCGGTCATTGCCTCAGGCTATGACTTTCGCATATTTCGTGATACTTCTGTCATGCCGATTTAACACTTAATCGTTATCGTTTTCCGATCGTCATGCCGCCATCGCCGCGGATGCTCCGCACGGTCTCTACAAAGGAAAACGCCAGCAATGAAGTCGACAGTCATCCAACAAGCCCTGCGCACGGCCTTTTGCGGCGGCAGCGCCGTCATGTTCGGCCTCACGGCCCTGCCGCTGCATGCCCAGGACACGCCGGTGCCCGCCGCACCCGCCCCGGCAGCGGTGCCAGCCGACGTGGTCGTGGTCACCGGCACTGCATCGAAGCAGTCGAAGATCAAGGCCAGCTACTCGATCACCACCATCGACGAAGACACCCTGCGCATGCAGGCCCCGACCTCGGTCACCGAGGCGGTGAAATCGGTGCCCGGCTTCTGGGTCGAGGCCTCGGGCGGCGAAGCCTCGGGCAATATCCGCGCGCGCGGCATCCCGGTCGACGGCTTCGGTTCGGTCACCCTGCTCGAAGACGGCATCCCGGTCCAGCACGACCCCTCGCTCGGCTACCTGAACGCCGACCAGGCCTTCCGCCTGGACGAAACCAGCGACCGCATCGAGGTCGTGCGCGGCGGCCCCTCGTCGGTGTTCTACACCAACGCCCCGGCCGGCGCGATCAACTTCCTGTCGCGCGAGATCGGCGACACACCGGGCGGCTCGATCAAGTTCACGGGCAGTAACAAGGGCCAGCGCCGCGCCGACTTCTGGTACGGCACGCCGCTGGGCGATGGCTGGGGCGTCGGCATCGGCGGCTTCTACCGCGTCGACGACGGCATCCGCGATCCCGGCTACCGCGCCAACGACGGCGGCCAGGTGCGCCTGAAGCTGGTCAAGGAGATCGACCGCGGCCGCATGAGCTTCGACGTCAAGCACCTGGACGACAAGGTGGCGCTGTTCCTGGCGATCCCGATGCGCACCGGTGACGACGGCAAGATCCGCGCCGTCCCCGGCTTCGACGGCAACTACGGCACCGTGGCCGGCCCCGACACCCGCCACATCCGCATGCGGATGGGCGACGGCGGCACCTACGACTTCGACAACACCGAAGGCACCCACGTGCGCCGCGACCAGTTGAGCTTCAAGCTCGAGAAGGAACTGGGCAACGACTGGCGCATCGACCAGTCGTTGCGCTATTCGGACACTCACACCCAGCGCAACGGCGTGTTCGCCAACCAGCTGCAGAGCATCGACGCCTTTCTCAAGACTTCCCAGGGCTTGCTGGCCCAGGTGCCCGGTGCGACCGGGCTCTCGCTGCAGTACGCGAACCTGCCCGGCGGGGCCTATCCAGGCAACGGCGCGGTCGACAACGGCCTGATGATCGTCGGCGGCCTGCGCGGCATCACCATGCCGCTCGAAGAAATCATCAACGACACCCGGCTGTCGCGCCGCTTCAACGTGGGCGGCCAGACCCACGACATCGCCGTCGGCTACTACTTCGCCCGCTTCGACCAGGGCTTCGACCGCTATTCGTCGACCGTGCTGCTGGGCGCCCGGCACCAGGCGCCGCTGCTCGACCTGGTCGCCCTGGATTCCGCCGGCAACCGTCTCGGCACCCTGACCGACCACGGCATCTACAACTACGGTTACGAGTGGGAGAACGCGGAAGGCCGCTCGACCACCCACGCGCTGTACCTGGCCGACGAGTGGCAGGTCAACAGCCAGCTGCGCGTCGACGCCGGCCTGCGCTGGGAACGCGTGCAGACCGAAGGCTGGGTCGAGCGTCCGACCACGGTCAACGGGGGCACCTTCGCCACCTCGAAGATCCGCACCGGCAGCGGCGTGTTCGACACCTATGACCACCACTTCGACAAGACCGGCTGGACCCTCGGCGCCAACTACCAGCTGGACCGCAACGCCGGCCTGTTCGGCCGCTGGACCAGCGCCTTCCGCCTGCCGAACCTGAGTTCCTACATCACCAGCCCGACCGCGAAGCCGATCATCCAGACCATGGACCTGGCCGAAGTGGGCTACAAGTTCCGCAGCCCGCTGATCGACCTGTATCCGACGCTGTTCTATTCGAAGTACGACAACGTCAGTTATACGAACTACGTGTTCTCGCTCGATAACGCGAGCGCCGCGCCGCAGACCGGCTATGCCGCCACCCGCACCTGGGGACTGGAACTCGAAGGCATGCTGCGCCCGACCGATTGGGCCGACCTGGGCTTCAACGTCACGCTGCAGAATCCCGAGTACGACAATCTGCGCTATACCGACCAGGTGAACGGCCAGCCGGTGCCGCGCGACTTCAGCGGCAACCGCCTGGTGCGCGTGCCCAAGACGAGCTTCCGCCTGGTGCCGGGCCTGAACCTGCTGGGCGACGACCTGCGCCTGCAGCTGACCTGGGAATACCAGGGCGACCGCTTCGTCGATTCAGCCAATTCGGTGCGCCTGCCCTCCTACCGCATGCTGAACTTCTCGGCGCGCTATCGGCTGTCAAACAAGATGACGGGCTTCGTCTACGTCGACAACATCAATAATTCGCAGGGCCTCACCGAGGGCAATCCGCGTGCGGGCGAATTGCAGAATGCCGACGCCGGCGCCAACACCTTCCTCGCGCGCCCGGTCCTGGGCCGCGCGATCAGGGCGGCGCTCAAGATCGACTTCTGATCAGGAGGAAAAACCCATGCGCCTGCTGTTCCTCTTGCTGCTGCTTGCCAGCGTCAAGGCCCACGCCGATACGCCGGACCTGGTCTTGCGCGGCGCCTTGACCGGCGCCGACCACCAGACCTACCGCAGCGTGCCGTTCGACGTGCCGGCCGGCGTCGAGCGCATCACCGTCGAATTCGACTACGACGGCAAGGACCAGCGTTCGGTCATCGACCTGGGCCTGCTCGGCCCCGACGGAACGCTGCGCGGCTGGAGCGGCGGCAACAAGCGCGCCTTCACGGTCAGCGGCGTGGATGCCACGCCGTCCTACCAGCCGACGCCAACCACGCCGGGCACCTGGGCCCTGCTGCTCGGCATTCCGAACATGCGCCAGCACGCGCGCGCCGAGTACACGGCGCAGGTCTATTTTTCGCGCTCGCTGAACGTGGCCGACGAACCAGCCCTGCTGCGGCCTGTCCTGCGCAAAGGGGCCGGCTGGTACCGCGGCGACCTGCACACCCACACCGGGCACAGCGACGGCAGCTGTCCGACGACGGATGGTGCTGGCCCCGTCCCCTGCCCGCTCTACATGACGGCATTGACGGCGCAGGAGAGAAAGCTCGACTTCGTCGCCATCACCGAACATAACTACGTCGGCCACGCCAACGCGATGCGCGAGATGCAGCCGCGCTTCGACCGCCTGCTCCTGATGCCGGCGCGCGAGATCACCACTTTCCACGGCCACGCCAACCTGTTCGGCACCCTGGCCCCGCTCGACTTTCGCATCGCGCCGGGCGCGCATGCCGATGCCAACAGCCTGCTGGCAGCTGCCGCGAACCTGAACGGCCTGCTGTCGATCAACCACCCGGTGCGGCCTTCGGGTGAACAGTGCATGGGCTGCGGCTGGGAACAGGCGACCGATATGCGCCGGGTGCAGGCGATCGAGGTGGTCAATGGTCCGGACGCGGACAGCGAATGGTCGGGCATCCCGTTCTGGCATGCGCAACTGCAGCGCGGCCTGCGCATCACCGCCATCGGCGGCAGCGACAACCACCGTCCGCACGAGGCGCGCGGCACGCCCGGCGCACTGGGCGAGCCAACCACGGTCGTGCATGCGCGCGAGTTGTCGCAGCTCGCGCTGCTGGAAGGGATCCGCGCCGGCCGCGTGTTCATCGACCTCAAGAATGTGCCGGGCCGTACGCTGGAACTGACGGCGCAGGCGGCCGGGCAGCAGGCGATGATGGGCGATGCGCTGGCTGTGAAAAAAGGCGACAGCGCCCGCTTCACGGTGCGCGTGGCGCAGGCGAAGGGAGCGCGGATCGAGGTGCTGTTCGATGGCGAACGCCCGGCCCTGCTGGCGCAACGCGAGGTCGATGGCGACGACGTGGTGCGTGAATTCACCTGGCGCAGCGACGGCAAACGCCACTGGGTGCGGGTCGACGTACGTGATAGCGCGAGCAAGCTCATTTTGCTCGGCAATCCGATTTACCTGAATGCGGAGGGCGGCTGAGCTTATACTTGTCGGCTCATCGCGGACAAGACAGGGATTTTCGTGCACCGGCTGGAAGACTATTTCACGCAACTGCAATCGGCCTTGCCGCCGGACGGCCCTGGCTTCAGCGCCGCCGTCCTGCGCGACGGCAAACCCGTATTCGAGCTTCACCACGGCATGGCGTCGCTCGAACTGAAGGTGCCCTTGTCGTCCGACTCGGCCTATTACCTCGCCTCCGAATCCAAGCAGTTCACCGCCGCCTGCGTGCTGTCGCTGGTGCGCGAGGGCGCCATCGGGCTCGATGACGATGTCTGCGCCCACCTGCCGGAGCTGGCGAATTTCGAACAGCCCTTCCCGCTGCGCAGCCTGCTCAATCACAGCAGCGGCATTCCCGGCTATTTCCAGTTCATCGAATGCCAGTTGTCGCGCCACGAGGCCGACTACTTCGACAACCGGATGATCCTGGCGCTGATCAAGCGTCTTGACACTGTCGTCATCCCCACGTCGACCGGCTACCGCTACAGCAACAGCAACTACATCCTGCTCGCTACCCTGGTCGAGCGCCTGAGCGGCATGCCGCTCGGCCGCTATGCGAGAGAAAAGCTGTTCGAACCGCTGGACATGCGGCGCATCGCGTTCGACGAGGACCGCTTCAGCATCATCGAACACCGGGTCTTCAGCTATGCGGCCGATGCTGGGCGTCCGTTCGGCTACAAGCAGCACCTGGGCAATGCCAATACCGTCGGCGACGGCGGCGTATATGCCAGCGTCAGCGAGCTGCTGCGCTGGGAAAAGGAGTGGCACCGCCAGTGGGCCGATCCATCGAGCCTGCTGCACGCGATGCTGCAGCCATCGCCCTTGCTGGACGGTTCGGTGCCAACCTACCGCTTCGGGCTGGAGGTGATCCAGCGCGCAGGCCATGACGTCGTGTTCCACAGCGGCGGCCTGTGGGGATTCGACACGCTGATCCTCAGGATTCCAGCCCGCGGCATGTCGGTCATCCAGCTGGCCAATTGCGAGGTGGCGCAATCGGATATCGAAAAGATCGTGGCCGCCGCGCTCGATTGAGAACGGATCGTGGAAGCGCCTATCTGGCCTGCGCGAACAGCAGCGGCACCTTGCCGGCGGCTGCGAGCCGCTCCATATAGGCGCGCACGGCCGGCGGGAACCGCAGCCCATCGACGATGCTCAGCGAACGCAGGATCGGCCAAAGCTTGGCGTCACTGATGCCGATCGTGTCGCGCCCGGCCAGCAGCGGCGCGAGCGTCTCGAGTTTCGTGTTCATCTTGCCGATGTAGCGCGCGCTGTCGGCGCGCAGCGCATCCAGGTCGCCGAAGGCGCGTTCCTCGCGCTGGCGATAGGCTTCGCGCGCGGAAGGCGTGGCCAGCTCGGCGAAATCGCCTTCGGTGAAGCGCGGGATGAACAGCTTCAAGGCCAGCGGCCACGCGGCATCGCCCCAGGCATCCAGGGCCGCCTCGGGCGGTCCGTCGAACATGGGCGTGCCCAGCGTGTCGACATAGCGCACGATGTCGAGGCTCTCGCCCATATGGCTGCCGTCGGGCTTTTCCAGGATCGGCACGGCTTTCTTACCGACCAGGCGCGTGGGCGTGGCGGCATCGTCTTCCATGAGGACGACGGTCTCGAAGGCCAGGTCCTTCAGGCCCAGGGCGAGCCGCGCGCGGCTGCAGAAAGGGCAATGCTCGTAGATATAGAGTTTCAAGATTCCTCCTTGGACCGGGCGCCGGCGCCTCGCCGGCCCGTCTCGATGCTCGCTCAGTGCGCCTCTTCCCAGTTCTTGCCAACCCCGGTCTCCGCCACCAGCGGCACCTTCAGCTCGGCCACGCCCGCCATCAGCTCCGGCAGCTTGACCCGCACCAGTTCCAGCTCGCCTTCCGGCACTTCGAGCACCAGTTCATCGTGCACCTGCATGATCATGCGGGTGCCCAGCTTTTCGCTTTCGATCCAGCCCTGCACCGCGATCATCGCCAGCTTGATCAGGTCGGCCGCCGTGCCCTGCATCGGCGCATTGATCGCCGCGCGTTCGGCGCCGGCGCGGCGCGGGCCGTTCGGCGAGTTGATCTCGGGCAGCCACAGGCGGCGGCCGAACACGGTTTCGACGTAGCCGCGCGCCTTCGCTTCCAGGCGCGTGTTGTCCATATACTGTTTCACGCCCGAGAAGCGTGCGAAGTAGCGCTCGATATAGTTGGCGGCCGCGCCACGCTCGATGCCCAGGTTGGCGGCCAGGCCGAAGGCGCTCATGCCGTAGATCAGGCCGAAGTTGATCACCTTGGCGTAACGGCGCTGCTCGCTCTGCACGTCGGCCGGTGGAATGCCGAAGATCTCGGCGGCGGTGGCGCGGTGAATGTCCTCGCCGTCGGCGAAAGCCTTGAGCATCGCGGCGTCGCCCGAGATGTGCGCCATGATGCGCAGCTCGATCTGCGAATAGTCGGCCGACACGATCACATGGCCCGGGGCGGCGATGAAGGCTTCACGGATGCGGCGGCCTTCGGCGTTACGCACGGGGATGTTCTGCAGGTTCGGTTCGTTCGACGACAGGCGGCCGGTGATGGCCACCGCCTGCGAATAATTGGTGTGCACGCGGCCCGTATTCGGGTTGACCATCTTCGGCAGCTTGTCGGTATAGGTCGACTTCAGCTTCGACATGCCGCGGTGCTCGAGCAGGATCTTCGGCAGCGGATAATCTTCGGCCAGCTTTTGCAGCACTTCTTCGTCGGTCGACGGCGCGCCGGTGGCGGTTTTCTTGATCACCGGCAGGCCGAGCTTGCCGAAGAAGATCTCGCCGATCTGCTTTGGCGAACCCAGGTTGAACGGGCCGCCGGCCGCCTCATAGGCCTGCTGCTCCAGCTCCATCATGCGTTTGCCCAGCTCGCCCGATTGCACATCGAGCAGCGCGCTGTCGATCAGCACGCCGTTGCGCTCGATCTTGTGCAGCACTTCCATGGTCGGCATCTCGATCTCGCGGTAGATATACGCAAGACCCTTGTCCTTCTCGACTTCCGGCAACATGCTCTGATGCAGGCGCAGGGTGATGTCCGAATCCTCGCCGGCATACTCGGTGGCGCGCCCCAGCTCGACCTGGTCGAAGCAGATCTGCTTGGCGCCCTTGCCGCACACGTCCACATAGGGAATCGTGGTGTAGCCGAGGTGGCGCATCGCCATCGTGTCCATATCGTGCGGCTTGTGCGACTCGAACACATACGATTGCAGCAGCGTGTCGTGCACGATGCCTTTCAGGGTCACGCCATGGTTGGCGAAGATGTGCATATCGTACTTGAGGTTCTGGCCCACCTTCGGCTTGGCCGGGTTTTCCAGCCAGCCGCGCATCTTGTCCAGCACGTGCTCGCGCGACAGCTGGTCCGGCGCGCCGGCGTAGCGGTGCGCCACCGGGATGTAGGCGCCCTTGCCCACTTCGACCGACAGCGAAATGCCGACCATTTCGGCCGTCATCGGGTCGAGCGAGGTGGTTTCGGTGTCCACCGAGGTCAGCTCGGCCGCGTCGGCCAGCGCGAGCCATTTGTCCAGTTGCTCGTCGGTGAGGATGGTTTCGTACTCGCCTTTGATGACCGGCATGCCGGCATAGCTCGCCGCGCCTTCCGGCGAATTGAGGGCGCCGCCGCCCGGCGCACTGCCAGCGGCCGGCCGCACGCTGCCATCCGCTGCCTTGGCGCCGCCCAGGTCGCGCAGCATGGTCTTGAAGCCGTAGCGCGCGAAGAAATCGCGCAGCGCCTCGGCGTCTTCGGGACGGCCCACCAGCGTTTCCTCGAACGAGATCACGTGCTTGACCAGGTCGCAGTCGGTCTTGACGGTGATCAGCTCGCGGCCTTTCGGCAGCCATTCCAGGGCCGCCTGCAGATTGGCGCCCACGGCGCCCCCGATGCTGGCCGCGTTCTCGATCACGCCATCGAGCGAGCCGTGCAGGGTGAGCCATTTGACGGCCGTCTTGGGGCCGCACTTGGCCACGCCCGGCACGTTGTCGACGGTGTCGCCGACCAGGGTCAGGTAGTCGATGATACGGTTCGGCGGCACGCCGAACTTGGCCAGCACGCCGGCTTCGTCCATGCGCTCGTTGGTCATGGTATTGATCAGCATGACCTTGTCGTTGACCAGCTGGGCCAGGTCCTTGTCGCCGGTCGAGACCACGGTCTTCATGCCGCGCGCCGTCGCCTGCACCGCCAGGGTGCCGATCACGTCATCCGCTTCGACGCCATCGACCATCAGGATCGGCCAGCCCATGTAACGCACCACTTCGTGGATCGGTTCGATCTGCTTGCCCAGGTCTTCCGGCATCGAGGCGCGCGTGGCCTTGTATTCGGGATACAGGTCGTCGCGGAAGGTCTTGCCCTTGGCGTCGAACACGCAGGCGATATAGGCCGCCGGGAAATCGGCGCGCAGGCGGCGCAGCATATTGACCATGCCGTGCATGGCGCCGGTCGGGAAGCCGTCCGGGCTGCGCAGGTCGGGCAGCGCGTGGTAGGCGCGATAAAGATAACTGGAACCGTCAACGAGCAGCAGGGTATTGTCCATAAGGGGGAGGCATTCAGGATTTCGGCAGGCGGCGCCATCCGTGGCGCCAGGGTAAGCGCCATTATCGCAGAATCCGTATCGGCAGCCGCGCCTGAGCTTCAAGACACTTGCCTCTCTGAAAACATAAGGTTTTGGCACACTTTTCACAGGGAAGGGACGCTGTTTGCTACAATGGACTAAACGACATTAGGTGACCATCATGCTGCGCTCGACACCCCGCTTCGCCCTCCTGACGCTTTGTCTGCTCGCCGGCTCGGCCGCGGCCCAGCAGTCGGCGTTGCCTCCGACGCAATCGACGCCGACCCCGCCGCAGAACCAGCAGCGCCCCAGCGATGCGCCGCCCCAGCTCGAACGCATCGAGCCGGGCAGCGACACGCCGGCGACCACGATTCCGCCGCGCGAGCGCACCAAGATCACCGAGCGCCGCAGCAATGACGGTACGGTCACCCAGGTCGAGGTAGAAAGCGGCCCGAGCCGCTACACCATGAAACCCAACGTTGCACCAGGTAACGCCCAACCCGGCGATGCCACTGCCAACAACATCCGTGCCCCACAATGGACGGTGATGGAATTCGACTTTGGCAATCCCAAGAAGCAGGACACAGCCGATCAGCCGGTCGCGCCGGCCCCTGCGCGTCCGGGCGTGCCCGCCCGCGCCGAGGTGCCGCCGCCGCCCGCGCTGGAGCCGACCACCAAACAATGATCCCCTGACCGCGGCGCAAGTCCGCGGCAGCGGGTTCTCACCTACTCTTTGTTAGCACATGGCAGTATTTACCGCGGTCTCGCTGGATGACCTTCACCAGTGGATCAAGCAGTACCCGCTCGGCCAGGCCGTCGGGCTCGAAGGCATTTCCTCCGGCATCGATAACAGCAATTTTTTCTTGAACACTGCGCATGGGCCACAGTCTGGCCAGTATGTGCTGACGATCTTCGAGAACCTGCGCTTCGACCAGCTCCCCTTCTACGTCAAGCTGATGGCCCACCTGGCCGAACGTGGCATTCCAGTGCCGGCGCCAGTGCCGAACACGGACGGCGAACTGGTGGTCGCTCTGCACGGCAAGCCGGCGATCATCGCCAGCCGCCTGCAAGGCAGCTCCCAGCTCGACCCGCAACCGGTGCACTGCGCCGAAGTGGGCCGCATGCTGGCGCGCATGCACCTGGCGGCCCAGGATTTCGCCCTGCATCAGCCGAATCTGCGTGGCCTGGACTGGTGGGTGGAGACCGCGCCGGCCGTCCTGCCCTTCCTCAGTGACGCCGAAGCCGCGCTGCTGCGCAGCGAAGTGGCCTACCAGAGCGAGTTCGCCGCCGGCGCCACCTATGCCAAGCTGGCGCGCGGACCGGTGCACGCCGACCTGTTCCGCAACAACGTGATGTTCGAGGGCGAGCGCTTGAGCGGCTGCTTCGACTTTTATTTTGCCGGCGTCGACACCTGGCTGTACGACGTCGCCGTGACCGTCAACGACTGGTGCGTCGACGTGGCCACTGGCGTTCTTGACGCGGCCCGGGTGCGCGCCTTGCTGGACGCTTACCATGAGGTGCGGCCATTCACCGACGACGAGCAAGCCGCCTGGCAGCCGATGCTGCGCGCCGGCGCGCTTCGCTTCTGGCTGTCGCGCCTGTATGATCTGCATCTTCCCCGTGCGGCCGAGCTGTTGACGCCGCACGATCCGACCCATTTCGAACGCATCCTGCGCGAGCGCATCGCTCGCCCGGCGCCGAATTTGCCCTAAATGAACAATTTGCCTGCTATCACCGGCTGGATCTGGCTCAAACGCGGCGCCAGCCTGTTCCGTCAACAACCCGCGGCCCTCACCACGCTGCTATTCGCCAACATCCTCATCAGCATCCTGATCAGCGCCGTGCCGCTGCTGGGGCCGATGGTGGCGGTGGTGCTGATCCCCTCGTTCTCGATGGCCTTCATGATGGGTTGCTCGCTGATCGAGAGCGGCCAGCGCGTCTCGCCCGCGGTGCTGCTGACGGGCTTCCGCAAGCCGGTGTTCCGCCAATTGTGCAAGGTCGGCGTGGTCTACCTGGGCGTGTCGCTGGTGCTGGCGCTGATCACCCGTTTCGCCGTCGACGCGACGTTCTGGGAACAGGTCCGGGCTCAGGGCACGACCGGCACCCCGGCCGTGCTGGCGGGATCGGACGTGCTGGCGATGTTCCTGATCTTCGCGGTCGACGTCGCGGCGCTGATCTCGCTGTGCTTCGCCGCCCCGCTCACCTACTGGCAAAAGATGCCGCCGTTCAAGGCCGTGTTCTACAGCTTCTTTGCCGTGAAACGCAGCGCCGGCGTGTTCCTGGTGCTGCTGCTGGCCTGGTTCGCGATCTTCTTCGCGGTGTGCATGGTGATCGCCATGCTGCTGGGCGGGAACAATCTCGCGCGGGTGGTGATCATGTGGGTGATCTTCCTGTTCATCCTGCTGTTGCAGTGCGCGATGTATGCGGGGTATCGGGAGATTTTCGGCAAGCCGGAAGCGGCGCCGGGCGATAAGATCAGCCTCGAGAAGTAATATACGGATGCGCGGAACGCCAAATTACACGTCGTTCCCGCGCAGGCGGGAACCTAAGTTGCGAGCGTTTCGACAGCGCTCGCTAGCTTGGGTTCCCGCCTGCGCGGGAACGACGTCGATGCGCTGACGCTACATTTCTATTCAGCGCCCAAGCTTCTCCAGCTTCGCGATCGACAGGTCCAGCACCTTCATCCCGGCCGAACCGAAATTGATCTGGGCCCGCGCCGCGCCGGCGCCGCCTTCGATATTGACGATCACGCCTTCGCCGAACTTGGCGTGCGACACCGATTCACCCACGCGCCAGCCGGTGCCATTGCCCGATTTCTGCGTGATCTGCTGCGCGATCTTGTTGTCGCTGCCGCCATCGCGGAACTTGGCGTCGTCCCAGGCCGTCGTTTGCTTGCGGCCCCCGAACCAGGCGGTCTGCACGCGCGGCGACAGCCACTTGAGCGCTTCCTCAGGCAACTCGTCGAAGAAGCGCGATTTCATGTTGAAGCGGGTCTGGCCGTGCAGCATGCGCTGCTGGGTAAAGCTCATGTACAGGCGCCGGCGCGCGCGCGTGATCGCCACGTACATCAGGCGCCGTTCTTCGTCCACGCCCTCGGCTTCGCGCGCGCTGCTCTCGTGCGGGAACAGGCCTTCTTCGAGGCCGGTGATGAACACCGCATCGAATTCCAGGCCCTTGGCCGAGTGCACCGTCATCAGCTGCAATGCCTCTTGCCCGGCCTGGGCCTGGGCATCGCCCGCCTCGAGCGAGGCATGCGACAGGAAGGCGGACAAGGGCGACATCACGGTCGGCAGCGGCGCGCCGCCGTCGATGATCTCGATGCCGTCCTGGTACACCACCGCCTCGCCGGCCTGGGCCTGGGATGGCGGGCCAAGGTGGGCAGGTGCGCCAATGCCGAACCCCTCTTCTTGCACGAACTGGGTCGCGGCATTGACCATCTGCTCCAGGTTTTCGATGCGGTCGGCGCCTTCCTTCTCGTTGCCGTAATGCGTGAGCAAGGTGCTGCGCTCGAGCACCACGCGCACCAGTTCGGGCAGCGGCAGTTGCTGGGTCTCGAAGCGCGCGCCTTCGATCAGTTTCACGAAACCGCCCAGCACCGTGCCGGCCTTGCCGCTCATATAGGGCACGGCCGCGTACAGCGAAATGCCATAGCTGTCGGCCGCCATCTGCAGCTGCTCGATCGAGCGCGCGCCGATGCCGCGGGTGGGGAAGTTCACCACGCGCAGGAAAGCCGAGTCGTTGTGCGGATTGTCCATCAGCTGCAGGTAGGCGATGGCGTGCTTGACCTCGGCGCGCTGGAAGTAGCGCAGGCCGCCGTAGACGGTGTATGGAACGCCGGCCGCGAACAGCGCGTGCTCGATCACGCGGCTTTGCGCATTGCTGCGGTACAGGATCGCGATCTCGTTGCGCGGCATGCCCTCGTTCATGAGGCTTTTCGCCTCTTCGATGATCCACTGCGCTTCTTCGAGGTCGGACGAGGCCTCGTACACGCGCACCGGCTCGCCCTGGCCCGCATCCGTGCGCAGATTCTTGCCCAGGCGCTTGGTGTTGTTGGCGATCAGGAAGTTGGCGCTGTCGAGGATGTGGCCGTGCGAGCGGTAGTTCTGCTCCAGCTTGATCAGGTTCTTGACCTGGTAGTCGCGCTCGAAGGCCGACATATTGCCGACGTTGGCGCCGCGGAAGGCATAGATGCTCTGGTCGTCGTCGCCCACGGCGAAGATGGCGCCGCCACCGGTCTCGCCCTGCCCTGCCAGCATTTTCAGCAGGTTGTATTGCAGGTCATTGGTATCCTGGAACTCGTCGACCAGGATGTGGCGGAAGCGCATCTGATAGTGATGGCGCAGCGGACCATTACGCGCCAGCAGTTCATAGGAACGCAGCAGCAGCTCGGCGAAATCGACCACGCCTTCGCGCTGGCACTGCTGGTCGTACAACTCGTACAGCTCGACCATGCGACGCTCGATCGGATCGTAGGCCTCGACTTGCGAGGCGCGCAGGCCCTGGTCCTTGGCGTTGTTGATGAAGTACATCAGGGTCTTGGCCGGATACTTCTCGTCGTCGACATTGTGCGCCTTGAGCATGCGCTTGATGAGCGACAGCTGGTCTTGCGAATCGAGGATCTGGAAGGTCTGCGGCAGCGCGGCGTCGCGATAATGCGTGCGCAGCAGGCGGTTGCACAGGCCGTGGAAAGTACCGATCCACATGCCGCGTGTATTGATTGGCAACATCGCCGACAGACGGGTCAGCATCTCCTTCGCGGCCTTGTTCGTGAACGTCACCGCCATGATGCCGGCGGGCGACACCTGGTTGGTCTGGATCAGCCAGGCGATGCGCGTGGTCAGCACGCGCGTCTTGCCGGAGCCGGCGCCAGCGAGGATCAGCGCGCTCTGCGATGGCAGAGTGACGGCGGCCAATTGTTCGGGATTAAGGTTGTGAAGAAGGGTCTGCATCCGGCCATTATACCGCCGCGTTTTACTGTATGCCCATCCAGTTTGGTTGCGCCGGCGGCTTGTGCCTTACACCCGCCTGATCAACATGACGACATTGAACTCGTCATCGGCGCGCACCACGACCCGCTGGCCGACCACGGCAGTCCTGATGGGCGCAGCCAGGACATCGTCGCCACTGCTCAACCTGGTCAGCACACGCAGGTTGCCATCATGGCCCACGCGGACGATCGTGAATTCCAGGGTCCATGGCGTGTCGGCATGTACGCCGCTCAGCTTGATGCGCTCGGCATTCTGCGCGACCACGACCGGCTTGCTGACCTCGCCGAACATGTCCAACTTGAGCGCCACCTCGAATCCCGTATGGTGGTTGGTGTGGCCGATCCCGGCCGGAGGCCAGGGACGGGCTTGCGCGGCGGAGCCGACCATTCCGGCGAGTGCGGCGACAGGCAGGGCGAGACAAAGCTGGCGGCGCTTGCGATTGGACGATGGGGCGCTCATGGCCGACGCCTTTCGAAAAGTTACGGTGATTCCATGCTCGCATCTTCCTGCACGGATAACAATGCGTTCCGCATGAAATCCACCTATTCACCTTCCGACCGCGTCTTCTGGTATTGCGGCAGGCCGTCCTGCAGCTTCAGCCAGCCCAGGCGGCTGCGCGCGAAGGTATGGTCGACCGGTGGCACCTGTTCCGGGTCGTCCAGGCTGGCGGTGGCAAGGTCGATCTCGTCGGGCCAGCGTTCGTCGTGCCAGGTGAGCGTGGTGCCGCAGGACGCGCAGAAACTGCGCAGCGCATGGTCGCTGGAGCGGAAGCGCTGCGGTGCGCTGGCGGTCCAGTGCAGGCTCGTTGTCTTGACGCTGAACCAGGCGAAGGCCGGGGCGCCCGACGCCTTGCGGCAATCGGTGCAATGGCACAGCGTGCTGTTGAAAGGTTCGCCGCGCGCCTCATAGCGCACCGCTCCGCAGAAGCATCCACCTTGCAAGCTCATCTGAATCTCCCCTCGACGCATCGTCGTCGATTTCACACAGGAAACGACATTAACATCGCGCAACTTCTTTGAAACGAAACCCCAGCCGCGCGCCCCTCCCTTGTCTTTTCGCTTATTTTAATGACAGATTCGCGACAAGGTCGCGAACCCCGTTCGCAAGTGCATTCATTCGAGCCCAGGCGCAACGCGCCGGGGCGAAAC
Source organism: Massilia sp. Soil_C_3 (assembly GCF_057657035.1). NCBI lineage: Bacteria > Pseudomonadati > Pseudomonadota > Betaproteobacteria > Burkholderiales > Oxalobacteraceae > Massilia > Massilia sp. Soil_C_3. Next base: position 163,312 of record NZ_JBDGJG010000001.1, on the reverse strand, counting down.
CTAAGGAGAACACTATGTTGGGTCGTGTAGTTACCGTGGCCGCACTGGCCGTCGGCGGCGCAATGCTGTCGAAGAAACTCAAGCAAAACCGTGGCTTTGGCGCCAGCTCGTCGATCGTCGAAACGATCGAAATCAACGTACCTGTGCGTACCGCCTACAACCAGTTCACCCAGTTCGAAGACTTCCCGCAATTCATGAAGAGCGTGAAAGAGATCCGCCAGCTGGACGACAAGCACCTGCACTGGAAGGCCAACGTGGCCGGCGAAGACAAGGAATGGGATGCCGAGATCACCGAGCAGATCCCGGACAACCGCATCGCCTGGCGCAGCGTCACCGGTGTCAAGAACGGCGGCGTGGTCACCTTCCACAAGATCTCGGACACCGTCACCCGCATAGCGCTGCAGATGGACTACGAGCCGGAAGGCCCGCTGGAAACCCTGGGCGACGCCCTGGGCGCCGTGCGCATGGAAGCGCGTTCCAACCTGTCCAACTTCAAGGAACTGCTCGAGAAGCGCGGCAGCGAGACCGGCGGCTGGCGCGGGAAGATCGATCAGCATTGATCGATGATTGACCCTGAACCGGGACGCTTGCGCGAACCGCTACGCTGACGCTAGCCGCTAGCGTCAGCACGTCGCCCCCGCGAAGGCGGGGGCCTAAGTATTTCAAGCAGCCGAATCTGCATGCGCCACCTCGACGCTAACTGACTTGGATTCCCGCCTGCGCGGGAATGACGTGTTAAAGACAACTATATGTTCACGGCCGACGGCTATTCACCGCCTTCGTCGTCGCCGGCAATTCCACCCTCTGCACCGGCGTCGCCTGCGCCGCAATGAATCCCTCCAGCGCCCGCGACAGGTCGTCGACAACCCCGCTGCCATATGCCGCCTCGATCAAGGTGTACTGCTGCTCGATCAGCGGCGCGATCTCGTCGATCAGCTTGTCCCCCTTCGGCGCCAGGCGCACCCAGATGCGGCGCTGGTCGGCCGCCACGCGCTGGCGTTCGATCAGGCCCAGCTCTTCCATCCGCGACAGCACACCGGTCATGCTCGGGCTCAGGATCTGGCACAGGTCGCACATCTCGCGCGGCTCCAGCTGTTCGCGCTCGTCCAGCACGCGCAGGATGCGCCACTGCTGCTCGGTCACGCCGAAGTGGTTGAGGATGGGACGAAAATGCGACATCAACGATTCGCGCGCTTTCAGGAAAAGCTGGGGCAGGTTGCGGTGAGTGATACGGCGGGCCAATGCGTGCTCCGAGTTATTAAATGGTCTACATCAAAATGATCGCGTGAATACAAGTGCAAGCGCAAGCGCTTGACTTACTAAGATATTAGTGATTAACTGCGAATATATTAGTGAGTTTTCCTTGACTCCGTCTATTTTTTTGCGAATGCGGTCGGTACCGTGATTATCCGAGAGCGCCCTTCCGGGCTCAAGCTGTTCCTCCTGTTGCGCGGCTCGGTCCTGCCCCGCATCCTGCCTACCCTGCTGGTCAATATTGCGGTGGCTACCCTGGTCACCTGGTCGCACGGCGACCTGTGGGACCTCAAGATCACCCTCACCACGATCCCCTTCACGCTGATCGGGCTGCCGATTGCGATCTTCCTCGGCTTTCGCAACAACTCCGCCTACGACCGCTTCTGGGAAGGCCGCAAGCTGTGGGGCGAACTGGTGCTGCGCTGCCGTAACCTGGCGCGCCAGGCCACGAGCCTGATCGACGATCCACGGCCCGCACTTGCAAGTAATGGCTTGCAGGATACACGGGTTCGCGTCATCTACCGCGCGATTGCCTTCGTCCACGCGCTGCGCGACCACTTGCGCGACCAGCCCGGCTCGCCCTGCCTGGCCACCTTCCTGCTGCCGGACGAAGCCGAAGACATGGCGCGCGCCCACAACAAGCCCGACAGCCTGATGCGCCACATGGGCGACGACCTGCAACGCTGCATCAAGGAGGGGCGCATCGAAGCCTGCCTGGCGGCCAATATCGACAACACCCTCTCAAGCCTGACCGCCGCCGCCGCATCGTGCGAGCGCATCAAGAACACGCCCGTCCCCTATTCGTACACGCTGCTGCTGCACCGCACCGCCCATATCTACTGCTTCCTGCTGCCCTTCGGGCTGGTCGATTCGATCGGCTTCATGACCCCGTTCGTGGTCGCCATCGTGGCCTACACCTTCTTCGGCCTGGACGCGCTGGGCGACGAGCTGGAAGAGCCGTTCGGCACCGAACCCAACGACCTGCCGCTGGACGCCATCTGCCGCGCCATCGAGATCGACCTGCGCAATGCGCTGCGCGACGAGCACGTCCCGCCGCCGCTGCAACCGGTCCACTACTGCCTGACCTGACAACCATCGAGAAAAGCAAAGCCACACCAAGTCCGAACCTGAGGAGAAAGCATGCACCACGATCACCACCTTGCCCACGACCGCGTCCGCCTGCCGCAGCTGCGCGAACGCATCACCAGCGCCGAACGCGCCGCCGAATGGATCCAGGACGGCATGACCGTCGGCACCAGCGGCTTCACCCGCGCCGGCGACGCCAAGGCGGTGCCGCTGGCGCTGGCCGAGCGCGCGCGCAGCGCGCCGCTGGCGATCACCCTGATCACCGGCGCCTCGCTCGGCGGCGAGACCGACGCGGCGCTGACGCAGGCCGGCGCGCTGGCGCGCCGCATGCCCTTCCAGACCGATCCCACCTTGCGCGCCGCGATCAACCGCGGCGAAGTCATGTTCACCGACCAGCACCTGTCCGAGACCGTCGAGCTGCTGCGCACGCGCCAGCTCGCGCCGGTGGACGTCGCCATCATCGAGGCAATCGCGATCACCGAGACGGGCGCCATCATCCCGACCACCTCGGTCGGCAACAGCGCCAGCTTCGCGATCCTGGCCGACAAGGTGATCGTCGAGATCAACCTCTCGCAGTCGCCGGCGCTCGAAGGCCTGCACGACATCTTCATCCCCAAGCACCGCCCGCAGCGCGAGCCGATGCCGCTCATGAACGTCTGCGACCGCATCGGCGCCACGGCCATCGTCATCCCGCCCGAGAAGATCGTCGCCATCGTGATGACCGAGAAGCACGACAGCGCCTCGACCATCCAGCCGCCGGACGACGACACCGCCGCCATCGCCGGCCACCTGACCGATTTCTTCAACGCCGAAATCGCCGCCGGCCGCCTGACCGAGCGGCTGATGCCGATCCAGGCCGGCATCGGCACCATCGCCAACGCCGTGCTGGCCGGCCTGATCGACGGTCCGTTCAAGGGCCTCACCATGTACTCCGAGGTGCTGCAGGATTCGACCTTCGACCTGTTCGACGCCGGCAAGCTCGATTTCGCCTCGGGTTCGTCGATCACCCTGTCCGAGGAAAAGGGGCGACAGGTGTTCGCCGAGCTGGAAAAGTACAAGGACCGCCTGGTCCTGCGTCCGCAGGAAGTGAGCAACCATCCCGAAGTCATCCGGCGCCTGGGGCTCATCGCCATCAACACGGCGCTCGAGTTCGACATTTACGGCAATATCAACTCGACCCACGTGGGCGGCACCCATATGATGAACGGCATCGGCGGCTCGGGCGACTTCGCGCGCAATGCCTATCTATCGGTATTCGCGACCAAGTCGGTGGCCAAGGGCGGCAAGATCTCGAGCATCGTGCCGATGGTCTCGCACGTCGACCACACCGAGCATGACGTCGACATCGTGGTGACCGAAGTCGGCCTGGCCGACCTGCGCGGCCTGGCCCCGCGCGAACGCGCCCAGCGCATCATCGACCACTGCGTGGCCGAGCCGTACAAGCAAATGCTGCGCGACTACGTCGAGGAAGCGAACGGGCGCGGCGGCCATACACCTCACGTGCTGGAGAAGGCGTATTCGTGGCACGTGCGCTATCGCGAGACGGGATCGATGCTGCCGCTTGCGGATTAAGCAAGCGTTCAGCTCGCAGTCGGCACCGGCTTGGCCAGTCCTTTCGCGCGCGCGTCCCTGATCAGGGCGCGCACCGTCTTGTCGGCGGCCTTGCTCTCGCGTTCCATTTCCTTGCCCAGTTCGCCCATGCGCTTGCCCAGCTTTTCCATTGGCTGGTTGGCGATTTCCATCTGGCGGCCGATGTCTTCCATCGAGGCGCGCTGCTGGCGCGCCTGCGGGCCGTTATAGGCTTCGCCGATGCGCTCGCCGGCGTCGGACATTCGCTTGCCGGTCTCGGCCATCTTCTGCTGGATGATCCGGCGTTCGGCATCGTCGCGCGCCGCGGCCATCTGCCGGCTCAGCAGGTCCATATGCTTGCTCAGCGCCTGCATGCCGTCGTCGACTTCGCGCATGTCGCGCTCGCTCGGCAAGTTGGCGGGCTTGGCCGCCGCGCGCTCCATGTCGCGGCCCAGCACTTCCATCTTCTTGCCGTGCTTTTCCATTTCCTTGCCGTGGACCTTCATCAGCTCGCCGAGCCGGTCGAGCGGCGCCCAGGCGGCGCGCGCCCGTTTGAGGGTCTCCGGATCCTGGATCACGTAGCTGCGGCCGCCGTCGCGGAACCAGATGAATTCGCCGTCGATGGCGCGCTGGGCGGCGCGCACATCGTCCCAGTCGTCGCTGCTGCCGCTGATGTCGAAGCTGCCGGATGTGCCGCGCACCAGGGCATACGGCTCGTCCGCGGCCGCCACGCGCACCACGCGCGCCTTGCCGTCGGCCGCCTGGGTCGGCACGGCGAAAGCGGCCATGGCGGCCAGGCCGAGAAGCGGAAGCGCCAGTTTCCAGTGGGGCGATGCGGTGCGTGACATGGGTCGGTCTCCAGTGATGGGCCGGATGCAGCCGGCGATGGAAACACTGTAGACAATCCGGCATGCGCCGCCCAGCGCGCTGCGACAGACGGTCGAAATCGCGGAACAGGCGGCAAAACGGTCGCCGGAAAGACAACGCGGCCCGAAGGCCGCGCTGGAAGCATGCATATGCGGCAGGCCGGGCGGCCCGCCGGGATCATTTAGTACACCACGACCGAGCGGATCGACTCGCCCGACTTCATCAAATCGAAACCTTCGTTGATGCGGTCCAGCGGCAAGTGGTGGGTGATCAGGTCGTCGATATTGATCTTGTTTTCCATATACCAGTCGACGATCTTCGGCACGTCGGTACGGCCGCGTGCGCCGCCGAAGGCCGAACCCTTCCACTCGCGGCCGGTCACCAGCTGGAACGGACGGGTGGAAATCTCCTGGCCGGCCGCCGCCACGCCGATGATGATCGACTGGCCCCAACCCTTGTGGCAGCACTCCAGCGCCTGGCGCATGGTGTTGACGTTGCCCACGCACTCGAAGCTGTAGTCGGCGCCGCCGTCGGTCAGCCCGATGATGGTGTCGACGACATTCTCGACCTTGGTCGGGTTGATGAAATGGGTCATGCCGAACTTGCGCGCCATGGCTTCGCGTTCCGGGTTCAGGTCGACGCCGATGATCTTGTCGGCGCCTACCATCCTGGCCGCCTGGATCACGTTCAGGCCAATGCCGCCCAGGCCGAACACGACCACGTTGGCGCCCGCTTCGACCTTGGCGGTGAAGATCACGGCGCCGATGCCGGTGGTGACGCCGCAACCGATGTAGCAGATCTTGTCGAACGGCGCGTCATTGCGCACCTTGGCCAGGGCGATCTCGGGAACCACGATGTAGTTCGAGAAGGTCGACGTTCCCATGTAGTGGTAGATCGGCTGGCCGTCCAGCGAAAAACGGGAGGTCGCATCGGGCATCAGGCCGCGGCCCTGCGTCGTGCGGATCGCCTGGCACAGGTTGGTCTTTTGCGACAGGCAGAATTTGCACTGGCGGCATTCCGGCGTGTACAGCGGGATCACATGATCGTCGCGGCGCAAACTGGTCACGCCGGGACCGACGTCGACCACCACGCCGGCGCCTTCATGGCCCAGGATGGCCGGGAAGATGCCTTCGGGATCGGCGCCCGACAGCGTGTAATAGTCGGTGTGGCAGATGCCGGTGGCCTTGACCTCGACCAGCACTTCGCCCGCCTTCGGACCTTCGAGTTCGACCTCTTCGATCGTGAGCGGATGGCCCGCCTTCCATGCAATTGCTGCCTTCGTTTTCATGTCGTATTCCCGTTGCTTGAAGAAAAACCGCGCGTCCATGAGCGCGCCGCAAAAGTGACATGATAACAAGCTTGCGAAATCACGTCCGGCCCCGGCCCCGCAATCGTTCGCCGATGGCCCCATGCAGGCTGCCGAGGGTTTCCTCGGCAGCCAGGATCTGCTCGGCCACCTCGCCCATCTTGCGCCGCTGCGAGCGCGCCTCGTCGCGCAGCACATCGAAAGCCTGATGGCGGTCGATGTGGAAGCGCGCCATCAGCACGCCGACCGCGATGCTGGTCTCGCGTCCCGCCGCCAGCGCCGAGGTCAGGCTTTCCTCGCTGCGGCGCAAGCGCCGGATGTCGTCGCCGCGCGCCAGTGCCGCCTCGAACGCCGGCAACAACTGGGCGCCGTCGACCGGCTTGACCAGGTAGCCGACCGCACCGGCATCGGCGGCGGCGCGCGCCGTCTCCGCATCGTCGCTGGCGGACAGGAACATGAAGGGAATGGTGGTCTCTTCACGCAGCAGGCGCGCCAGCGCCAGGCCGGACATGCCGGGCATCTCGATGTCGAGCAGGACCAGGGCGATCCCATCGCCGCGCTCCTCGATCGTGCGCAAGGCCTCGGCCGCGGTGCCGGCGCCGAGGGTGTCGTGGCCGGCGTGCTGCAGCACTTCGGCCAGGTATTCGCGCAGCAGCGCATCGTCGTCGACGATCAGTACCAGGCGGCGCGCTGGTGATTGTGAGTTCATGCTTCCTCCTGTCAATACATGGGACGTCAGCGCCGCTGACGTGCTGGAGCATGAAAAAAATATAGCACGCAAGAATGTGAACGCGCCAGTTAGAAACGACACACTGTCAGATTCATGGAATGGCTGGCGCCGATGAATTTCTTGGATTACCATCGTTCCCTGCACCTTTGCAGGGCCAAATGGAGAATCCCATGCCCGATTCCGCGAAGGTGCGCGCCGCGCACCTCAACGCCGCGACGCCGATGCCATTGCCGGGAATGCCCGCGCTCGACCTGTCCCTCGCCTTCCCTGCCGCGCTGCGGCCCGCGGCAGCTGCCCTGACGGCAAGCGCTGCGTGGCGCCCCGAAGGTCTCCACTATACCTACCAGGTCACGCTCGAAGGCGAGACCCTGACGATCCCCGTACGCCTCTATTTCAATCCCGGCCTGCCATTGGACGATGCGGGTCGCAGCGCCATCGAACGCGGTATCGCATCTTGCCTGGGCACCCGCCATCACGACGGCCACGTGCGCGAGGCGTGCCTGGCACGGGTACTGGCCGCGCCACAAGGCTGGATGGCGCCCTTCATCGTGCATCTCGTCGGCGAATACGTGATCGAGATCGTGCAGCGAATCGAGGCGGCGCTGCCGGCGTTCGACCCGGCCATGCGGGCAGCCCTTGCCGGCTTCGTGCGCGAGAACCCGGCTTACCTGGACACGATCGAACGCCGGACTGTCAGCTACCGGTTCCGGGGCGGCCCTCCGCCGCTGCTGGACTATCCGGGCAAGCGCGTCATCGCCTGCCTGCGTGCGCTGGGCCGGGAAGCGTGAGCCGCATGCGCTGCTCCATCAGGTCCGAGCCCGGCCGCAAGGGCTCGCGCACGCCGGCCTCGACGAAACCGGCGCGCTCATAGAGGCGCAAGGCGTCGGCATTGGTGCAGGTCACGCCCAGTTGCATCGCCTGCGCGCCGCGCTCCGTAGCCCAGCGCAATGCCTCGTCGAGCAGCGCACCGGCCACCCCCTGCCCGCGCGCCTCGGGCGCCACCCACATCTGGAACAGGTTGACGACAGTTGCGTCGTCGCCGTCCTCCTTGGCCCAGGCCAGGCCGACCAGCGCGCCGTTCATCTCGGCGGCCAGCGCGCGGTCGATGCCTGACGTGGTCGAGCGTGCCAGGCGTGCGGCCCAGGTCTCGAACGCCAGCGCCTCTTCGGCGGCCAGGGTGCTGCCGAAGGCGCCCGGCGCATCAGCCAGTGCAAGCAGGCGGATCGCGCGGTAGGCTGGCCATTCCTCGGCCCTGAATGGTCTGATCGAGAATACAGCAGCTGTATGCGTCATGAAAGACTTTCGGTTACTGTCGGAAAACAATTCTAGCAGGGAGGAATCGGCCCATTGCCGAGCGCCACGCATTGCCGACAATCGGTACATTTTCATCTTTAACCACGGAGATGACCATGTCCGCATCGAACAAGGACGTTTTGCTGAAGGCGAATGCCGCGGTGACCCGCGGCGACAACGAAGGATTCCTGGCGTGCTGCACCGACGACCTGGTCTGGTCGACGGTCGGCGGCGAGACCCTGCGCGGCAAGGAGGCAGTGCGGGCCTGGATGGTGGATGGCTATGCCCAGCCGCCCAAGTTCACTGTGTGCGAACTCGTCGCGGAAGGCGATCTCGTGGTCGCCCTGGGCGACATCGAATCGAAGGACGAGCAAGGCAAGCCGGTGCAAAACGCGTACAGCGACGTCTGGCGCTTCCGCGATGGCAAGATGGCGGAGCTGCGTGCCATCGTGGTGCCAGTCAACTAGTCCTTTTCCCAGTCCTCCATGCGCTGCTTGCGCGCTCTCCCCACCGCGATCCGGTTACGCGTGGTAAAGGCGATCAACCGCGCCACCACCACCGCCAAATACATCAGCCCGATCAGCATCTCGACGCTGGCCAGCGCCCGCGCATGCACGGTCAGCGGAATCACGTCGCCGATGCCGGTGCTCGACAGCAGCGCGAAGCTCAGGTAGTTCAGTTCGGTCCAGGTGCGCGGCGCGGCCGAGTTCACGGCAGCGGCAAAGGTACCGGGGTGAACTTCCTGCAACAGCACGTACAGGTGGGTGAAGCCCCATGCAATCAGGGTAAAGGTGGCGCCGGCCGCGAACAGCTCGTCGGTGGTGGCCAGCTCATCGTCCATCATGTAGGCGATCAGGCTGCCCGCCGCATAGAAATAAAACAGCGCCTCGAGCCCCGACGACCATGCCAGCAGTTCGCGCATCCCGAACAGGATCTGCGCCAGCAGCAGCGCGATGATCGGCACCGCCAGCGCCCAGCTGACCCGCACCTCGCCCGGCGTGCGCCGCACCATGCGGATGGTGAAGGCCAGCACCACGATGCCGAAGACATTGAAGCCTACCTGGCCGGCCGGCGTGCCCTCGATGAAGGGATAGGCCAGCATGCCGATCAGCTGGACCAGGAACAGGATGGCGGACGGGTGGCGGCGGGTGTGAGCGAACAGGAGCAATGGGCGCATGGATGGACGACGGTGATCGCGATGCGCCCATTGTAGGTTCAGGCGGGCGGAAACAGCGCGCCGAACGCGCGCGCCGCTTCACCGGGATCGCGCGAACCATAAACACTCGTGATGGCTGCCACCAGGTCGACCCCGCGCGCCACCAGCGGCGCCGCATTGCTCGGTGTCATGCCGCCGATGACCACGATCGGCACTGAAAATTCGGCGCGCGCCTGGTCCAGCATCTCGGGCGGCGTGACGAAGGTGTACTTCTTGACCGGCGATGGATAGAAGCCGCCGAAGGCGATATAGCTGGCGCCGGCTTCGACCGCCGTGCGCGCCAGCGCCAGCTCGCCGTAGCACGAGGCGCCGACGATCTTGTCCTGGCCCAGCAGCGCCCGCGCCTCCCGGATGCCGACGTCGGTATGGCCCAGGTGCACACCGTCGGCGTCGATCGCCTGGCACAGGTCGAGGTGGTCGTTGATGACGAGCGGCCGGCCATGGCGGCGGCACAGCGCCAGCAGCTTTGTTGCCTGCTCGCGGCGCAGGTCGGGACCGGCTTCCTTGTGGCGGTACTGGACCAGCGCGGCGCCGGCGCCAAGGGCGGCGTCGGTGGCGGCGATCAGTTTTTCCGTATCGTCCCAGTTCGGGGTAACGAGGTACAAGCCGCGCATGTCGACTCCTTTCAGGTTGTCAGTTGCAATAAGCGGCGCGGGATGCGCTGCCCTGGCGCCAGCGCATACGACTGCGCCAGCGTGTGGTGGGTATAGGCCTGGGCCGCGTCGAGCGCCGATTCCATGCGCTCGCCCAGCGCCAGCCGCGCCGCCAGCGCCGCGGCCAGGGTGCAGCCGCTGCCGTGGTAGCCGTGCGGCAGGCGCGGCCAGCGCCAGGCGCGCGCCTCGACGCCGTCGACCAGCCAGCGGTTGACGACGGTGTCGCCAAAGGCGTGGCCGCCGGTCACCAGCATCTGGCGGCCACCATGCCCCCCAAGCGCCTCGCGCTCGGGCAGGTTGGGCAGCACGATCGTCGCCAGCGCCAGCAGTTCGCGCAGCGCTTTGATAGCGTCGCCCTGCCCCAGCGCATCGCCATGGCCGCTGGACAGTACCGGATCGAGCACCACCGGCAAGGTGGGCCGGCGCGCGCGCAAGGCTCGGATGACGTCCGCGATCGCCGCCGCGTTGGCGGCGTTGCCGGGGATGCCGAGCTTGACTGCGCCGATGTCGAAGGCGGCCAGCAGCGGCGCGGCCTGGCGCGCGACCCAATCGGCATCGACCGGCGCGGATGCATGGACCCGGTTGTTGTCCTGCGCCGTCAGGGCGGTGGCCACGGGCAGCGGGTGCGCCCCCTGCGCCGCGATCGCCAGGATGTCGGCGGCCAGGCCAGCGCCGCCCCCGGGATCGAGCCCGGCGAACACCAGCACGCAGGGTGTCATCCCGTGATCTTTCCTTCGACGGGCGACGAAGGCGAGGCGGCGAAGCGCTTCGGCATGCGGCCGGCGAGCCAGGCGTCGCGCCCCGCCAGCACCGCGTGCTTCATGGCGCGCGCCATGCGCACCGGATCGCCCGCGGCGGCGATCGCGGTGTTCATCAGCACGCCGTCGCAGCCCAGTTCCATCGCGATCGCGGCGTCCGACGCCGTGCCGACGCCGGCGTCGACCAGCACCGGCACCGTGGCCTGCTCGATGATCAGGGACAGGTTCCAGGGGTTGAGGATGCCCATGCCAGAGCCGATCAGGGAGGCCAGCGGCATCACCGCCACGCAGCCGATCTCTTGCAGGATGCGGGCCTGGATCGGATCGTCGCTGCAATAGACCATGACGTCGAAACCGTCCTTCACCAGCGCCTCGGCCGCGACCAGGGTCTCGGGCATGTGCGGGAACAGCGTCTTCTGGTCGCCCAGCACCTCGAGCTTGACCAGCTTGTGGCCGCCCAGCAGCTCGCGCGCCATCTGCAAGGTGTAGATCGCATCCTTGGCGGTGTAGCAGCCGGCCGTATTCGGCAGGATGGTGAATTCGTTCGGCGGCAGCACGTCCAGCAGGCTTGGCGCGTTCGGGTCCTGGCCGATGTTCACGCGGCGGATCGCCACCGTGATGATCTCGGCGCCGGCGGCCAGGGTGGCTTCTCGGGTCTGCGCCAGGTCGCGGTACTTGCCGCTGCCGACCAGCAGGCGCGATTGGTAAGCGCGGCCGGCGATGGTCAGCACGTCCTGTTTAATGTCGTTCAATGCATTCATGTCTCGTCTCCTGTCAGCCGCCACCGATGGCGCGCACGATATCGACCCGGTCCTGCTCCTGCAGGCGCCGGTGCAGCCATTGCTGGCGCGGCACCACCTCGCGGTTGACCGCCAGCGCCATCCCCTGTCCGCTCAGGCCTAGCTGTTCCAGCAGGCCGAACAGGGTTTGGCCCTGCGGCACCGTGCACGGCGCCCCGTTGACTTCGATTGGCGTCATTCACACCTCCCGGTACAGCTGGGCGCCGTTCCTGACGAACTCGATCGCCTTTTCCTGCATGCCGTGCGTTAGCGCGGTCTCCCCTTGCACGCCCCTGGCGGCGGCATATTCGCGCACCTCCTGGGTGATCTTCATCGAGCAGAAATGCGGGCCGCACATCGAGCAGAAGTGGGCGACCTTGGCCGAATCCTTCGGCAGGGTCTCATCGTGGAATTCGCGCGCCTTGTCCGGGTCGAGCCCCAGGTTGAACTGGTCTTCCCAGCGGAACTCGAAGCGCGCCTTCGACAGCGCGTTGTCGCGCAGCTGGGCGCCCGGATGGCCCTTGGCCAGGTCCGCCGCGTGGGCGGCGATCTTATAGGTGATGATGCCGTCCTTGACGTCGTTCTTGTCGGGCAGGCCCAGGTGCTCCTTGGGCGTCACGTAGCACAGCATGGCGGTGCCGTACCAGCCGATATTGGCCGCGCCGATGCCCGAGGTGATGTGGTCGTAGCCCGGCGCGATGTCGGTGGTGAGCGGTCCCAGCGTGTAGAACGGCGCCTCGTGGCACTGCTCCAGCTGCAGGTCCATGTTTTCCTTGATCAGGTGCAGCGGCACGTGGCCAGGGCCCTCGATGATGGTCTGCACGTCGTGCTTCCAGGCGATCTGGGTCAGCTCGCCCAGGGTCTTCAGTTCGGCCAGCTGGGCTTCGTCGTTGGCGTCGTAGATCGAGCCGGGACGCAGGCCGTCGCCCAGGCTGAACGAGACGTCATAGGCCTTCATGATGTCGCAGATGTCCTCGAAGTGCGTGTACAGGAACGATTCGCGGTGGTGGGCCAGGCACCACTTGGCCATGATCGAGCCGCCGCGCGAGACGATGCCCGTCAGGCGGTTCGCCGTCATCGGCACATAACGCAGCAGCACGCCGGCGTGGATGGTGAAGTAGTCGACGCCCTGCTCGGCCTGTTCGATCAGCGTGTCGCGGAAGATCTCCCAGCTCAGGTCCTCGGCCTTGCCATTGACCTTTTCCAGCGCCTGGTAGATCGGCACCGTGCCGATCGGCACCGGGCTGTTACGCAGGATCCATTCGCGCGTCTCGTGGATGTGCTTGCCGGTCGACAGATCCATCACCGTGTCGGCGCCCCAGCGGATGGCCCAGGTCATCTTTTCCACTTCCTCGCCGATCGACGAGGTGACGGCCGAGTTGCCGATATTGGCGTTGACCTTCACCAGGAAATTGCGGCCGATGATCATCGGCTCTAGTTCCGGGTGGTTGATGTTGGCCGGGATGACGGCGCGGCCGCGCGCCACTTCCGAGCGCACGAATTCGGGGGTGATCTCGGCCGGGATGCTGGCGCCGAAGGACTGCCCCGGATGCTGGCGGCCCAGCAGCGCCGCCACGCGCTGGCCCATCGGGCCTGACGACTCCAGCGAGGCGATGTATTCCTTGCGCTGCATGTTTTCGCGCAGGGCGATGAATTCCATCTCGGGCGTGATGATCCCGGCGCGCGCGTAGTGCATCTGGGTGACGTTGCGCCCGCCATGGGCGCGGCGCGGCGCCCGCTGCAGGTTGAAGCGCAGCGCGGCCAACTGCGGATCGTTCAGCCGTGCCTGGCCATAGTGCGAGGTCGGGCCGTCCAGTTGCCCGGTGTCGCCCCGTTCGGCGATCCATGCCTGACGCATCGGCGCCAGGCCGCTGCGGATGTCGATCGCCGTGCCCGGCTCGGTGTACGGGCCGGAGGTGTCGTAGACGAACAGGGGCGGATTCGGCTCGGCGCCGAAGCTGTCGGGCGTAGGCGACTGGCCAATTTCGCGCATCGGCACACGGATGTCGGGCCGGCTGCCCTCGATATAGACCTTGCGCGAATTGGGTAGTGGGTTGATGGCCGCATGGTCCACCGTGGCGGTGGCGGCATCGAATACCCGGGATGACTTCAGAGGTGCGTTCATGTGGCTCCCTTGCTTGCGGAGCCAGCAAAGGAGGTGCCGGGTGCAGGGCGGACGCGGATGTGCGCACGCTTGCATCGATTCGGCTGCTTCCCTTCGCTGGCATTATCCAGATCAGGTTCGGAGGGTATTTCTCACCCACGCGCCGTTGTAACGACGCATAGGACCCCTAGCGTTTTGCCGGCCGAGTTTCCCCGGTCCAGCGCAGTAAATTATACGCGCTTGTAATTTATAATGGTTGTTTTCGAAAATATCACTCCGACCACATCATGGAATTAGCCAAGTCTTTCGAGCCAGCCGATATTGAACAGTTCTGGCGCGCCGAGTGGGAAAAACGCGGTTACTTCACCGCCACCATGGACGAGGGCAAGCCGTCGTTCAGCATCCAGCTGCCGCCGCCGAACGTGACCGGCACCCTGCACATGGGCCACGCGTTCAACCAGACCGTCATGGATGGCCTGACCCGCTACTACCGCATGCGCGGCTACAACACCGCCTGGGTGCCGGGCACCGACCACGCCGGCATCGCCACCCAGATCGTGGTCGAGCGCCAGCTCGACGCCCAGAAGATCTCGCGCCACGACCTCGGCCGCGACGCCTTCTTGGAAAAAGTCTGGGAGTGGAAGGAAAAGTCGGGCAATACCATCACCGGACAGATGCGCCGCCTGGGCGCCTCGCCCGACTGGAAGCGCGAATACTTCACGATGGACGAGACCCGCTCGAAGTCGGTGGTCGAAGTCTTCGTGCGCCTGTACGAGCAGGGCCTGATCTACCGCGGCAAGCGCCTGGTCAACTGGGATCCGGTGCTGGGCACGGCCGTGTCGGACCTGGAAGTCGATTCGCAGGAAGAAGACGGCTCGATGTGGTACATCCAGTATCCGCTGGCCGATGGCAGCGGCCACCTGACCGTGGCCACCACCCGTCCTGAAACCATGCTGGGCGACGTCGCCGTGGCGGTCGATCCGACCGACGAGCGCTACCTGCACCTGCACGGCAAGATGATCAAGCTGCCGCTGTCCGATCGTGAGATCCCGATCATCGCCGACAGCTACGTCGACAAGGAATTCGGCACCGGCTGCGTCAAGATCACCCCGGCCCACGATTTCAACGACTACGCCGTCGGCCAGCGCGCCAACCTGGCGCCGATCAGCATCTTCACGCTCGACGCCAAGATCAACGAAAACGGCCCGGCCCAATACCAGGGCCTGGACCGCTTCGCCGCGCGCAAGCAGATCGTCGCCGACCTGGAAGCGTTGGGCCTGATGGAACAGATCAAGCCGCACAAGCTGATGGTTCCACGCGGCGACCGCACCAACGTCGTGATCGAGCCGATGCTGACCGACCAGTGGTTCGTCGCCATGACCAAGCCGGCCCCGGAAGGCACGTTCAATCCGGGTAAATCGATCACCGACGTGGCGCTGGAAAAAGTCGCCAGCGGCGAGATCAAGTTCGTGCCCGAGAACTGGAGCACCACCTACAACCAGTGGCTGGGTAATATCCAGGACTGGTGCATCTCGCGCCAGCTGTGGTGGGGCCACCGCATCCCGGCCTGGTTCGCAGAGGACGGCAGCATCGTCGTCGCGCGCGACGAGGAGGAAGCCCAGGCTAAGGCCGCCGCGCAAGGCATCACCGGTGCGCTGCGCCGCGACGACGACGTGCTCGACACCTGGTTCTCGTCGGCCCTGGTGCCCTTCTCGACCATGGGCTGGCCCGAAGAAACGCCGGACATGAAGATGTTCCTGCCGTCGTCGGTGCTGGTCACCGGCTTCGACATCATCTTCTTCTGGGTGGCGCGCATGGTCATGATGACCGCCCACTTCACCGGCAAGGTGCCGTTCGAGACCGTGTACGTGCACGGCCTGGTGCGCGACTCGCAGGGCCAGAAGATGTCGAAGTCGAAGGGCAATACGCTCGACCCGATCGACTTGATCGACGGCATCGACGTCGAGACCCTGGTGGCCAAGCGCACCACCGGCCTGATGGACCCGCGCGCGGCCGAGAAGATCGCCAAGGCCACGCGCAAGGAATTCCCGGACGGGATCGCGGCCTTCGGCACCGACGCCGTGCGCTTCACCATGGCGAGCTACGCTTCGCTGGGCCGCAACATCAACTTCGACCTGGGCCGCGCCGAGGGTTACCGCAACTTCTGCAACAAGCTGTGGAACGCGACCCGCTTCGTGATGATGAACACCGAGGGCAAGGATTGCGGCGCTCCGGCTGCGGAGGATCTGTCCCCCGCCGACCGCTGGATCATCTCGCTGATGAACCGCGTCGAGCTCGACATCGCGAAAGGCTTTGCCGACTACCGCTTCGACAATATCGCCGGCAGCATCTACAAGTTCGTATGGGACGAGTACTGCGACTGGTACCTGGAAGTGGCCAAGGTGCGCGTGCAGCAAGGCACGCAAGCCCAGCAGCGCGCCACCCGCCACACGCTGCTGCGCGTGCTGGAAGTGATCCTGCGCCTGGCGCATCCGATCATCCCGTTCGTGACCGAGGCCCTGTGGCAGAGCATCGCTCCGCTGGCCGGCAAATCGGGCGAGACCATCATGCTGCAGCCCTACCCGCTGGCCGATACCTCGCTGGTCGACGAAGAAGCCGAAGCCTGGATGGAGCAGTTCAAGGCGCTGACCGACGCCACCCGCAACCTGCGTGGCGAGATGTCGCTGTCGCCGTCGGTGCGCGTGCCGCTGATCGTCGAGCCGGGCAATGAAGCCGATCGCGCCAGGATGGCGGTGTTCGCACCGTACATCCAGCTGCTGGGTAAACTCGCCGAAGTGCAGATCGTCGACGCGCTGCCGGAATCGCCAGCCGCGGTGTCGATCGTCGGCACCACCAAGCTGATGCTGAAGGTCGAGATCGACGTCGCCGCAGAACGCGAGCGCCTGTCGAAGGAGATCGCCCGCGTCTCCGGCGAGATCGCCAAGGCCAACGGCAAGCTGTCGAACGAAAGCTTCGTGGCCCGCGCGCCGGCCGCCGTGGTGGCGCAAGAGCAGGAACGGGTGGCGAACTTCTCGGCCACGCTGGCCAAGATGCAGGAGCAGTTGGAGAAGCTGCCGGCCGCCTGATCGTCGTTGTCAGATGCGCGTCGTTACTGCCACTGGCAGTAACGACTCCCCGCGCAGGCGGGGACCCAAGCTAGCTTGAGCAGTCACTTAAATTCGCATAAGTGGTCTGCTTGAAACTTGGGTCCCCGCCTCCGCGGGGACGACGTTTTTTGGTTGCTGGAAAAATGAGCGTTTCGATACGCAGACTCTCGCAGCCTTTCTTTATTTCAAGCCCTGCCACCAGCGGCCGCCGGCATGCGGCTGTTTCAGGTCCAGCGCCTCGCCCATCTCGGGCGTGGTCAGCTTGACGCCCTTGTCGTCGGCCAGCTGCGCGATGCGGTCGAACGGATCCTGCCAGCGATGCATTCCCAGGTCGAAGGTGCCGTTATGCACCGGGAACAGCCAGCCCGCTTTCAGGTCGAGGAAGGCCTGCATGGTTTCCTCGGGCTGCATGTGGACGTCGGGCCAGCGCTTGTCGTAGGCGCCGGTTTCCAGCAGCGCGACGTCGAACGGGCCGAACCTGGCGCCGATCTCCTTGAAGCCCTTGAAGTAGCCGGTGTCGCCGCTGAAGAACAGGCGCAGCGCGTCATGCTGTATCACCCACGAGGCCCACAGGGTCTTGCCCGCATCGTGCAGGCCGCGGCCAGAGAAATGCTGGGCCGGGGTGGCGGTGATGCGCACGCCGCCCACCTCCGTCCCCTGCCACCAGTCGAACTGGCGCACCTTGGCGCGGTCCACGCCCCAGTCGATCAAGCGGTTGCCCACGCCCAGCGGCGTCAGGAACAGCGTGGTCTTGGCCGCCAGTGCCTTCACCGAAGCGTGGTCGAGGTGGTCGTAGTGGTCGTGCGACAGGATCACGGCCTTGATCGGCGGCAGTTCGTCGATCGAGATCGGCGGCGCATGGAAGCGCGCCGGGCCGGCCCACTGCACGGGCGAAGCGCGCTCGGAGAACACCGGATCGGTGAGATAGAACTCGCCGCCGAGCTTGATCAGCATGGTCGAGTGGCCGAGGCGATACAAGGTGTTGTCGGGCGCGGCCAGCAGCGCCGCCTGGCTCAGGGCGCGCACCGGCACCGCCTGCTCGGGAATCGTGCCCTTGGGCTTGTCGAACAGGAAAATCCACCAGAGCTTGGCCATTTCGCCAAAGCTCATCTTGTGCATCTCGACCGGGTTGCGGTATTTCCCGTCGTGGAATTGTGGCGAAACAGGTGCGGTAGTGGTGCTGGCGAAGGAGGTGCAGGCAGCCATGATAGCGATTGCTCCAAGTAGGATAGTGCCGAATAGTAGGCGCATGATATGAATGGATAGTCGTAAAGTACACTACACAGTGTAGTATCTACTTTTGAGAAAGTAAACTACTGAGTGTAGAATTCGCGTATGCACACGCCGACCCGCCTGACCGACCGAAAACGCAGCGCCATCCTGGCCGCCGCTGCCGAGCAGTTCCGCGTCCACGGTTACGAAACCGCCAGCATGGATGCCATCGCGGCGCTTGCGGAAGTTTCGAAGCGCACCGTCTACAACCACTTCGCCAGCAAGGAAGAACTGTTCGCCGAAACGGTGATGCAGATGTTCGAGAGCAGCGCCGGCCAGCTCGAACTGGGCTACCGGCCCGACCGCAGCCTGCGCGAGCAGCTGGTCGAATTGATGGCGCTGAAGATGCGCACCCTGGCCGATCCGGAATTCATCGCGCTGGCGCGGGTGGCGATCGGCGAAGCGATTCACGCGCCCGAGCGCACCTTGCCGGTGATTGCCCGCCTGGGCGAGCGCGAAGAAGGTGTCACGGTCTGGATCCGTGCGGCCCAGGCCGACGGCAAGCTGAAACCGGGCGATCCCTCGTTCGCGGCGACCCTGCTGCAGGGTCAGATCAAGACCTTCGCTTTCTGGCCGCAGATCGCGATGGGCGCCGCGCCACTCTCGCCCGAGCAACAGGAGCGAATCATCGACGCCGCGGTATCGATGTTCCTGTCCTACTTCGCCAGCTAAAAGTCGGGCACGGCGCGGGCGCCCTGCGCTGCCGCTGCCGCCTGGCGCGCCGATGGCCGACATTGCGCAGGCGCGGCTGACGTCGATTCAACCGGTGAGGACCTATTCCGGTTTCCTGACAATGTGCCCGGCGGCGAGGATATCCGTCGTCAACTGCCAGAACGGCCCGTTGAGCAGGGGTACCGACGCCAACTTCTGACAACGCGCTATCGACATATACGACAGGCGCGTCGATTTGCTCGTGACATAGCTGAAGATGTTCGGATTGAGGTAAGCCAGCTTGCCCTCTCGACTGATGCCGACGATCAGGATCACATGCCTACCCCAGCCGAGCTTGCCGGCGCCGTACAAGCCTTCGGCGATAACCGGACCTTTCCTCAGCGCTGCCCTCCACACGCTTACCTCCTCGCACGTTACCAGGCTTCCATTGGTGGCGAGTCCGTATTCCTGCGCATGCAACTCAATGCGCGAACCGCGGTTTTTCCGGTACGCGTCGATTACTCCCGGCGTGTGAGCAGTGCGCCTGGCGCCACGCTGGTCCAAGCCATAAATGGTGTTGTGCTTGGTTTCCATGAGCATTTCAATGCACTTTAACCAGCAAGAACTCATCATCCCCTGGAAGCGCCATGTAACGTTGTGCGTACCCGTAATAATCGACATCGATCGCTCCCTTCATCCTGGCGTTGACCCATATACGCGGACGGACGCGAACCGGATGCCATCAGAAGATGTTCACGAAGCGGGCGCCCTTGCCCACCGACCTTGCATAGCACACCGTGCCGCCGTTTTCATGGACCAGATGGCGCACCATGCCAAAGGCGGCACTCGCCAATGGGGAGCGCAGCCTGCGCCAGTCCTGGCTGGCGCTGCGCGAGTGGCTTACTTGACCGGCGCGTCGTCGCGCACAGGCGCTTGCGGCGCGCGCAAGGCGGCCGCGCGCTGTTCCCAGTAATGCGCGTTCTCGATCCCGAGCGCCTTCGGATCGAACTCCGGATCCTTGCCGGCCTTCTTCTGCGCCTCGTAGTCGCGCAGGCACTTGAACGCTACCTTGTGCAGCATCACGATGGCGACGATGTTGAGCCACGCCATCAGGCCGACGCCGATGTCGCCCAGGCCCCAGGCCACGTCGGCGGTCTTGACCGCGCCGTAGATGGTGGCCGAGACGATGCACAGTTTGAGCACGAAGGGCAGCCACGGATGGCGGCCGTGGCGGTCCATGTAGGCGATATTGGTCTCGGCGATGTAGTAGTAGGCGACGATGGTGGTGAAGGCGAAGAACAGCAGCGCGATCGCCACGAACAGCGCGCCGAATCCCGGCAGCACGTTCTCGAGCGCGGTCTGGACATAGCCCGGCCCCGAGGCCACGCCCTGGATGCCGACGAACACCGGCGTCCCGTCCGGGTTTTCGACGTTGTACTGGCCGGTGATCAGGAGCATGAAGGCGGTTGCCGAGCACACGAACAGGGTGTCGATGTATACCGAGAACCCCTGCACCAGGCCCTGCTTGGCCGGGTGGCTCACTTCGGCCGCCGACGAAGCATGCGGGCCGGTGCCCTGGCCGGCCTCGTTCGAGTAGATGCCGCGCTTGACGCCCCACTGGATCGCCAGGCCGAGCATGGCGCCGAAGCCGGCGTCCAGGCCGAAGGCCGAGCTGAAGATCAGTTGCAGCACGCCCGGCAGCTCACCGATGTTCATTGCCACGACCACGATCGCGACCAGGATGTAGGCGGCGGCCATGAACGGCACCACGACTTCGGCAAAGCTGGCGATGCGGCGCACGCCGCCGAAGATGATGATGGCCAGCACCACGGCCAGGCCGATGCCGGTGTACAGCGGATCGATGCCGGCCGCGGTCTTGAGGCCCTCGGCGATCGAGTTGGCCTGCACGCCCGGCAGCAGCAGCCCGGTCGCCAGCAGCGTGGCAAGCGCGAAAGTCCAGGCGTAGCGCTTCATGCCCAGGCCTTTCTCGATGTAGAAGGCGGGACCGCCGCGGTACTGGTTGCCCACCGGTTCCTTGTAGACCTGGCCAAGGGTCGACTCGACGAAGGCCGAGCTGGCGCCCAGGAAGGCCATCATCCACATCCAGAACACCGCCCCCGGACCGCCGAAGGTGATCGCGGTGGCCACGCCCGCGATATTGCCGGTGCCGACCCGGCCGGCCAAGGTCATGGCCAGCGCCTGGAACGAGGACACGCCCTGCTCCGAACTCTTGCCTTCGCGCATGAGGCGCACCATCTCGCGCACGTGGCGCAGCTGCAGGAAGCGCGAACGTACCGAGAAATACAGCCCGGCGCCCAGGCACAGGGCGATCATGATGGGGCTCCAGATGATGCCGTTGATGGCGTTGACCAGGTCGAGCATGCAATGTCCTTGTGACGTGGAAAAAAGATGCCACAAGATACAACAATTCATGAAAAACATGCATCGGAAAAAAATAGACTGGCTGCCATTCGCCACCAGCCCAACAGGAAATGGCAATGTGTCAAGACATGGTAGGATCGGCGCATGGACCGACGAAGCGACTACAAGACCTCCCTGCGCATCGACGCCGTGATCCACGAAGCGTCCGCCGAGAACCGTTCCAGCGCCGCGCGCCAGCTCGCCGAGCTCGGGGTGCCGCTGGACGTCACCATGCGCGTGCTGACCCGCCCGGCCGAGCGGCGTCACCAGGTCACGCCGGAAGACGTGCGCAACGCCCCTTGATGCCGGTTTTGGAAGGAATCCTCTGATTCCGGCCCCTCCCGGTGCCAGGTGACTTTGCTACACTCTGCCGTACCAACAACAACACTGGAGACACCCCATGCGACACCTGATGCGCGCCGGCCTGATCGCCGCCATGTTCGCCCTGCCCGCCGCCGCGTTCGCGCAAGGCGCCTCGCCGGTCGGCACCTGGAAAACCATCGATGACGAGACCGGCAAGCCGAAGGCGCTGGTGCGCATCACCGAGGAAGGCGGAGTCCTGACCGGCAAGATCGAGAAACTGTTCCGCCCGGCGGACCAGGACCAGAATCCCAAGTGCGTGAAATGCAGCGACGCGCGCAAGGACCAGCCGATCATCGGCATGACGATCCTCTCGGGCCTCAAGAAAGAAGGCAACGACTACACCGGCGGCCAGATCCTCGATCCGTCCAACGGCAAGACCTACAAGAGCAAGGCCAGCCTGGCCGACAACGGCAGCAAGCTCGAAGTACGCGGCTATGTCGGCGCCCCGATGTTCGGCCGCACCCAGACCTGGCAGCGCGAACAATAAACCTCACTGCGGCCCGGCGACGGGCCGTTTTTCATCCTGATGACCCTCAATCAAGCCTATATCTTCCTTGGCTTTGCCATCGTCGCCGAAGTGATCGGCACCACCGCTCTCAAGGCTTCCGACAGCTTCACCCGCCCGCTGCCGAGCCTGATCACGGTCGGCTGCTACGCCCTGTCGTTCTACCTGCTCACCTTCAGCCTGCGCGTGCTGCCCACCGGCATCGCCTATGCGATCTGGTCCGGCGTCGGCATCGTGCTTATCTCCCTGGTCAGCTGGTTGTATTTCAAGCAAAGCCTGGATTTAGCGGCCATCGCCGGCCTGGGCCTGATCATTGCCGGCGTGCTGGTCATTAACCTGTTTTCGAAGAGCGTCGGGCACTAGCCTGGTTCACGCCCCGGGCAATGTCGGCTATGCTATCGCGAACATCACGTCAACCGTGACGTGTTGCCGGACGTTACTTCCAACCCACCTTGGAACCTGACTGGCGCAATGAAACCGACTTCCGTAGCGCGTGCCGCACGCCCCGTCTTCCGCGGACGGGCCATGCGCGTGATTCGCCTGCTCAGCCTGGCTGGCGGCGTGTTCGGCATCCTGTTGCCGGCCGCCTTGCTGGCCTCGACCGCGCACGGCATTCCTGACTGGATCGAGCCGTACATCGTGCTGGTCGGCGTGGCGCTCGGCTCGGGCGGCTTCTTCCTGGTCGCGATGGCCGGCCACCGCATGAACCGCGACGCCATGCTGCGCTCGTTCGCCGCCCTGCTCCTGATGATGCCCTTCAGCGCCAGCGGCGTCGTCATCTGGCATGCCAGCAATATGCTGATGGTCTATCTGTGTACCTTCCTGTTGATGCTGACGATCCTTCTGTATTTCAGCTTCATCTATCCGCTGACCCATGTGCCGCAACAGCCGATCGTGCCCAGGACGCCTTCCCGGCGCGGGCCAAAACCAATCCAATGGATCCCGCTGCGCCGCAACGCACAGCGCGAACGCAGCACCACACAAACGCTATAACCAACCGGCGTCACGCGCCATCCGGTACGCTTCCACACGATTTCCGGCGCCCAGCTTGCTGATCGCCTCCGACAGATAGTTGCGCACCGTTCCTTCCGACAGGTGGACCTGGCGCGCGATCTCGACGCTGGAACGGCCCTCCCCCGCCAGGCGCAGCACCTGCCGTTCGCGCTCGGTCAGCGGATCGCTGCCGCCGTTCCAGCTTGCCAAAGCCAGCTCGGGCGCGATCGCGCGGCCACCGCCGTGCACGGCGCGGATGGCGTCGGCCAGCGCCTCGACCGGCGCATCCTTGAGCAGGTAACCGCGCACGCCCGCCTCCATCGCGCGCCGCAGGTAGCCGCTGCGGGCGAAGGTCGTCACCACCACCACGCGGCAGGCCAGCTTTCTCGAAGACAGCGCCTGCGCCAGTTCGATGCCGGTCATGTGCGGCATCTCGATATCGGTCAGCACGATGTCGGGAACGAGGCGCTCGCACAGGGCCAGCGCCTCGCGGCCATCGAGCGCGCCGGCCACCACCTCGATGTCCGGCTCCAGCCGCAGCAGCGCGCTCAGGGCGCCCAGCACCAGTTGCTGGTCCTCGGCGATCAGGACGCGGATCATGCCGGCACCTGCAGCTCGAGCGCCAAGCCGTCGCCGGCCGCCAGTTTCATGCGCCCGCCGAGGGCCGTCACCCGCTCCTGCATGCCGGCCAGCCCGTTGCCATGCCTTAGCTCATCGGTATCGCGCAGGCGGCCGTCGTCGTGCACGCGCAGCACGGCGTGGCCATCTTCTCGGCTAAGGGACAGCGTGCAGCGCGACGCCCGGGCATGGCGCAAGATATTCGTCACCGCCTCGCGCACCGCCAGCGCCACCACGTGTTCCACCGCGGGGGGCAGGTCGATGCGCTCGACCCGTTCGTCGAGCACGACGTCGGCGGCCAGCAGGCTGGCGCGGGCGCTGGCCAGGGCCTGGGCCAGGCCGCTCTCGCGGTAGCCGGTGACGGCCGCGCGCACCTCGGCCAGGGCATTGCGCGCACTGGCTTCGATGTCGGCGATCTCGCGTTCGCAGGCATCAAGGTCGCGCCGCGCCAACTTGCCGGCCAGTTCGGCCTTGAGCGCGATCGTCGACAGCGAATGGCCGAGCAGGTCGTGCAGGTCGCGCGAGATGCGTTCGCGCTCGGCGATGCGCGCCATGTGCTCCACTTCTTCCTGCTTGCGCGTCAAGCGGGCACGCGAGTCGCGCAGGCGCTGGTCCATCAGGGTCGACAGGCCCACCGGCAGGCCGACCAGCAGCAGCGGCAACAGGAACACCATCTGCATCCGGCCCTCGACCAGGAACGACGCCGCCGCCCCGCCGGCGAGCACCGCCAGCATGCCGCCGACGGCGTGGCCCGGCCGCGGGATACGGGCGCACATGGCGCAGGCGAAGATGAAGAAGCAGGCCGCGCCCGGATTCCAGCGCGCCCACAATGCGCCGAACAGGCAGCCCGCCGCCACGCAGGCGTGGACCTGCCAGCCGCGCGCCCAGAAGCTGAAGCAGTACAACGCAACGAAGGCCACCAGCGTCAGCGCCAGCAGGGCCGCCTCCAGCGCGCCGGGCGTCACGTAGGCGAATTTCCAGAACAGGTAGCCGAGCGACAGCAGCCACAGGTATTGCAACCTGCCGTAGGCGGGCGGGATCCAGGGCCGCGCCAGCGCGTGCCGGAGCGTGGTCATCATGGTTGGCGTCGTCATTATTCTTGTTCCAGCAGGCGCACGTCGGCGAGTTCGAAGCGGTAGTCGCCGGCTTGCGGTCCGGCGCTGAATGCTAGCATGGCGATGGCGGCCGGATCGATGCCGGCGAAGGCGCTCAGCGACATGCTGATCTCCGCCCACTCGCCCTTGGCGACGAAGGGCACGGTGCTCGGCCGAGCGTTGCCGGCGCCCATCAGCATCACCTGATAGGTCTTGCCGTCGCCGCGCACCTTGAAGCGCAGGGTCTTCGCCGCGCTCAGGTCAACCGGCCGCATCGGCTGGGCGCCGGGCATGAAGGCCACGGCGGACCACGCGAACGGCAGGCCCGGCGCGACCGTGGCGCGCACCGCCAGCGGCACTTGCCCGTCGGGCAGCGGCGCCAGCACGTCGAGCTTGACGGTCGACTTGCCGCCCGCGATCTGGTCGGTCGACGGCATCCAGCCGCTGCCGAACGGACTGCCCAGGCGGCTGGCGCTGAAGTCGCTGATGCGGCCATCCGGCGGCAGCGCCTGGCGCGTGGCCCCGCTGCTTTCCTGCGCCACCCGCTGGCGCCGCGCATCGCGCAGGGCATTGGCGCTCTGGCCATCCTTCCAGACCTCGACGATGCGGCGCGTGGCCTTGATGTCGGCCGCCGGATTGCCCTCGACCAGCAGCAGGTCTGCCTTGCAGTCCCTGGCGATGCAGCCGCGCTGGCCCAGTCGGAAGGCCGCGGCCGGCGCGCTGGTGGCGGCGGCCAGCGCCTCGGCCGGGCTCAGGCCCGCCTCGACCAGCGCCGCCAGTTCGCGGTGCATGCTGATGCCGTACAGGGTGCCGGCGTTGCCGGCATCGGTCCCGGCCAGGATCGGCACGCCGGCCTTGCGCATTGCGGCGGTGACGGCTTTCGGCGCCGCCAGCGCCTGGGGCCGCGCCTGCGCGCCATAGCGCGCCTTGAGCGTGGCGACGCCTTCGCGGTCGACCAGCGCCGCCAGCCGGGAGTCGGCGAGCAGGTCGTCGCCGCGCACGCCGGCCATGCTTTCCAGGACCGCGAAGGTCGGAATCACGAAGGCGCCCCTGGTCCTGGCCAGCCGGGCCAGGCCATCGACGGCCTGTCGATCGGGCGCCGCGCCCAGGAACAGGTGCACCAGGCCGTCGGCGCCGGCCTCCAGCGCGGCGCGCGCATCCTGCTCGTTGCTGACGTGGACCACGGCCAGCTTGCCGCGCAGGTGGGCGGCCTCGATCAGCGCCCTGGCGGTCGCCAGGTCGAGCGAATTCATCTTGCTGGTGCCCTGGCCTCCGGCTTCGAGCACGATCTTGATGAAGTCGGAGCCTTCGGCGATGCGCGCATCGACAAAGTCGCGCGCCTGGTCCGGCCGGCTCAGGGTCGGGATGGGCAGGCCGTACTGGGTGCCGTGGCCGTTCGGAGCGGTGGCCAGGGTGCCGGCCGAGAACATGTCGGCCCTGCCCGCGTTGCGGCCGGCCGCCATGCTGCCCTTGACCTCCTGCATCAGCGGCACGGCGGTGAACATATCGACCTGCGTGGTGACGCCGAACAGCAGCGGCAGGTCGAGCTGCCTGAACGCATGGGTATGAGAATCGATCAGGCCCGGCAGCAGGGTGCGGCCTGCGCCGCTGACGATGCGGCTGCCTGCGGGCGGCGTACCGCGGAAGTCGGCATCGACGATGACGCCGCCGTCGAACAGCACCGACCGGCGTTCGTGCACGGTCTTGCCGTCGAAGACGCGCACGTCCTGGACCAGGGTGGCGGCGGCCAGGGCCAGGGTGGACAGCGACAGACCGGCGACGGCGGCGATTGTTTTCAGGACGGGAGCGGACATGGTTTCCTCACGGGGTTGGTGTGAGGCCAGTATGTCGACGCCCTGCCCGGCCCGATAGAATCGCTTGCCATCGATCCTGGCTGACAAATGTCATGGCGCTGCCCGTGAGATGCGGATCCCTGCCAGATTCTTGCCTATTCCTGCCAACCACTTGCGCCCTCGGCCGCGCTCTGGTTGAGCGCCAGCCGCAGGACATCGCGGCGCTGGCGCCGGCGTATGAACGCGAGATCCTGTACCGGGTGCTGCAGGGACCGCATGGCGCCATGCTGCGCGCGATCGCCATGCCGGACAGCGCACTGGCGCGGGTCCAGCGCGCGATCGCGTGGATCCGGCGCGAGTTCGCCAGCTCCCTGCGGGTCGAGACGCTGGCCGAGAAGGCGGCGATGAGTCCATCGTCCTTCCACCGCCATTTCAAGGCCGCCACCGCCCTGAGCCCCCTCCAATACCAGAAACGCGTGCGCCTGATGCAGGCGCGCATGCTGATGATGGCGCATGGCGCCAGCGTGACGGGCGCCGCCTTCGAGGTCGGTTATGAAAGCGCGACCCAGTTCAGCCGCGAGTACGCGCGCCTGTTCGGACTGCCGCCCGCGCGATGCGGCGCGGATCGCCGTGCATGCGCGCGGAAACAGCATGTGAGCGGCGCCCGGTAGATGTAAAGAAACCGTTGCGCACGAGGAAACAATTACGACAAGTATTTTTCCCTGTGTGCTATCTTGGTTTCACTGCCGGACCGGCAGGACGTTTTTCGTATGGCTATCCAAGAATCCGGCCTTTGCCGTCTTTTCACTCAACAAGGATTTGCCATGATCTTTCTTCGACTCGCCAGCCTGGTGGCCGGCGTGCTGGTGCTGATCTCACCCGCCATACTGATACGCGCCGGTGGCATGCCGCCGGATACAGCCCGGGCCAGCGCGGCGCTGGCCTGCGTGGTGCTGGCGTCGAGCGGTTTCATCATGGTCGGGATGGCAGGCCAGCGCCTGCGCCGCTCGGCCCTGCTGCGCACGGCGGCGGCGATCCTGCTGGGCGTGCCGACGCTCGCCAGCGCTGCCCTGCTGTGGCGCGGCAGCTCGCCCGCAGTACTGTGGCTGGCCGGCGCCGTCATCGGCTTGAGCATGCTGCTGTACCCGACGCTCGTCTACCGCCCGGTCCCTTCCCTCACCGCGCTGTTGCAGCGGCGACGCCGTCATCCCGCGCCGGGGGCCTGAACGCGATTCAACCGGGCGGCAGGCTGTCCCACAAATCGCCCGTCGGGCTGATGCGCGGCGCGCTGACGCCGAAGTGCTGGTAGGCCAGCGGCGTGGCGATGCGTCCGCGCGGGGTGCGCTGCAGGTAGCCCTGCTGGATCAGATAGGGTTCCAGCACGTCCTCGATGGTATCGGCGGCCTCGCCGATCGCCGCCGCCAGGTTGCCGATGCCGACCGGGCCGCCGGCGAACTTGAACAGCACCGCCTCCAGCAGCTTGCGGTCCATGACGTCGAAGCCGACGCTGTCGACGTCGAGCATCTTGAGGGCGCGGTCGGCGATGTCGGCCACGATCTCGCCATTGCCCTTCACTTCCGCGTAGTCGCGCACGCGGCGCAGCAGGCGGTTGGCGATACGCGGCGTGCCGCGTGCGCGCTTGGCCACTTCGCGCGCGCCGTCCTCGTCGATCGGCGCGCCGAGCAGCGCCGCGCTGCGCAGCACGATCCTGGTCAGCTCCTCGACGTTGTAGAACTCCAGGCGCGCCACGATGCCGAAGCGGTCGCGCAGCGGATTGGTCAGCATGCCGGCGCGGGTGGTGGCGCCGACCAGGGTGAACGGCTGCAGGTCGAGCTTGACCGAACGCGCGGCCGGACCCTCGCCGATCATGATGTCGATCTGGTAGTCCTCGAGCGCCGGGTACAGGATCTCTTCGACCACCGGCGACAGGCGGTGGATCTCGTCGATGAACAGCACGTCGTTCGGTTCGAGGTTGGTGAGCAGCGCCGCCAGGTCGCCGGGACGCTCGAGCACCGGACCCGAGGTCTGGCGCAGGTTGACGCCCATCTCGCGCGCGATGATGTGGGCCAGCGTGGTCTTGCCCAGGCCCGGTGGGCCGAACAGCAGCGTGTGGTCGAGCGCTTCGCGCCGCTTGCGCGCTGCTTGAATGAAGATCTCGAGCTGGTCGCGGATCTTTACCTGGCCAACGTATTCGTCCAGCTGCTTGGGACGCAAGGCGCGTTCGATCGCCTCTTCGTTGGGCGAGGCCGGCGCGGCGTCGATCACGCGCTGTTCGGTAAAGCTGTCGGTCTGGATGCTCATGACGTGTTTTCTACATTAGCCTTTGGACAGCGCCTTCAGCGCGAAC
Organism: Massilia sp. Soil_C_3; assembly: GCF_057657035.1. Lineage (NCBI taxonomy): Bacteria > Pseudomonadati > Pseudomonadota > Betaproteobacteria > Burkholderiales > Oxalobacteraceae > Massilia > Massilia sp. Soil_C_3. The sequence continues at coordinate 134,533 of NZ_JBDGJG010000001.1, read as the reverse complement.
TTGATGCCGTCCGACACGCTCGATCCGGCCGGCATGTTCTTGATCGCGAGGAGCGCTTCCTTGTCAGAATACCCCAGCGCGGCCAGCGCGTTGAGCACGTCCACCTGCGCGTCGTCCCGGGCAGCGCCCGCGACCATGCCGATGTCGGCGCCGAGCTTGCCCTTCAGTTCGAGCAGCAGGCGTTCGGCCGTCTTCTTGCCGATGCCCGGCACCTTTACCAGGCGGCCGGTTTCCTGCAGGGTGACGGCCTGCGACAGCTCGGCCACCGTCATGCCGGACAGGATCGCCAGCGCCATGCGCGCGCCGATGCCGGTGATCTTGATCAGCTGGCGAAACAGCGCGCGTTCGGAAGCCGCGCCGAAGCCGAACAGCAGGTGCGCATCCTCGCGCACCACCAGGTGGGTGAACAGCACGACTTTTTCGCCGGTATGCGGCAAGTTATAAAAGGTGCTCATCGGCACGTCGACTTCGTAGCCGACGCCATTGCAATCGACCAGCACGTGCGGCGGCGCTTTTTCGAGCAGGGTTCCAGAGAGGCGACCGATCATCGGTTTTCCTTACATGTTTTATGAAACGAGGCGGCTGTTCTTCATGCGCAGCGCCTGCCCGGCAGGCGACAAGCCATTGAGCAGCGACAAGGTGTCGATGCTGTGGGCGTGGCAGATGGCGACGCCCAGGGCGTCCGCAGCATCGGTGCCAGGCAGGCCCGGCAGCTTGAGCAGGCGCGCGACCATGTCCTGCACCTGCGGCTTGGCCGCCTTGCCGGTGCCGACCACGGCCTGCTTGACCTGCACCGCCGTGTATTCGGCCACGTCGAGGTCGGCGCTGACCAGGGCCGTGATCGCCGCCCCGCGGGCCTGGCCCAGCAGCAGCGTCGATTGCGGATTGACGTTGACGAAGACTTTTTCGATGGCGGAACAGGCGGGCCGGTAGGTGGCAATGATTTCGCTCACGCCGTGCAGGATGACCTTGAGCCGCGGCGGCAAAGCGCCCTCCAGCCCGGTCTTGATGGTGCCCGAAGCGATGTAGCGCAGCCTGGCGCCGTGTTTTTCAATGACGCCGAACCCCGTCGTGCGCAGGCCCGGGTCGATGCCGAGAATAATCATGATGGAATGTTACCCCGGCTGGGGGTGTTCGTGGGAAAAATACTGTGCAAAAACACAGTTCACCACGGTTGGATCGCATCGGGCCGGCAAATTCCACCTGCCCGATGGTGTCACCGGATCAGTGACGGAAGTGACGGGTGCCCGTGTACAGCATCACCACGCCGCGCTCGTCGGCGGCGTCGATCACTTCCTGGTCGCGCATCGAGCCGCCCGGGTGGATGACGCAGGTCGCGCCCGCATCGACCACCACATCCAGGCCGTCGCGGAACGGGAAGAAGGCGTCCGACGCCACGGCCGAGCCGGCCAGCGACAGGCCGGCGTTCTGGGCCTTGATCGAGGCGATGCGGGCCGAATCGATGCGGCTCATCTGGCCGGCGCCGACGCCCAGGGTCATGCCATTGGCGCAGAACACGATCGCGTTCGATTTCACGAACTTGGCCACACGCCAGGCGAACATCATGTCTTGCAGTTGTTGCGGGGTCGGCTGCTTCTTGGTGACCACGCGCAGGTCGCCCAGGCCGACGTTTTTCGCATCCGGCGACTGCACCAGCAGGCCGCCGCCGACGCGCTTGACGTCATAGGCGTTCTGGCCGGCGCCCAGGGCGATCTCGAGCAGGCGCACGTTCTGCTTGGCCGCCATGATCTGGCGCGCTTCCGCCGTGAACGACGGCGCGATCAGCACTTCAACGAACAGCTTCGACAATGCTTCGGCCGCCTTGCCGTCGACTTCGACGTTGAAGGCGATGATGCCGCCGAAGGCCGAGGTCGGGTCGGTCTGCAGCGCGCGCGAGTAGGCGTCCAGGGCGTCAAAGCCGATCGCCACGCCGCACGGGTTGGCGTGCTTGACGATCACGCAGCCGGCCGGCTGCTGCATGCCGCCCAGCGACTTGACGCATTCCCAGGCCGCATCGGCATCGGCGATATTGTTGTACGACAGTTCCTTGCCCTGCAGCTGGGTGTAGTTGGCCAGCGCGCCGTCGATCGTGATCAGGTCGCGGTAGAAGGCCGCGCCCTGGTGCGGGTTCTCGCCGTAGCGCATGTCCTGGACTTTTTCGAAGCCCATGTTCAGCGTTTGCGGGAAGCTCGAGCGGGTCGCGTGCGCGCGGTCTTCGCCCAGGCTGGTCAGGTAGTTGGTGATCGCACCGTCGTATTGGGCGGTGTGCGCGAACACTTTCTTGGCCAGGCGGAATTTGGTTTCATAGCTGACCGGGCCGGTGGCTTCGCCCTGGCCTTTCATTTCGGCCAGCACGACGCCATAGTCGGCCGGGTCGACGATCACGACCACGTCGCGGTGGTTCTTGGCCGCCGAACGCAGCATGGTCGGGCCGCCGATGTCGATGTTCTCGATCGCATCTTCCAGCGAGCACTCTTGTTTGGCAACGGTCTGTTGGAACGGGTACAGGTTGACCACCACCATGTCGATCTGCGGAATGCCGTGCTCTTCCAGCTTGGCGACGTGCTCGGGGAAGTCACGACGCGCCAGGATGCCGCCGTGCACTTTCGGGTGCAGGGTCTTGACGCGGCCATCCAGCATTTCCGGGAAACCGGTGTAGTCGGCGACTTCGGTCACCGGCACGCCGTTATCCTGCAGCAGCTTGGCGGTGCCGCCGGTGGACAGGATATTGACGCCGAGCGCCGAGAGCGCACGTGCGAAATCGAGCACGCCGGTCTTGTCGGATACGGAAATGAGAGCTTGTTTGATCATGGTGTGGCCTATGGTTGAGAATTCCTGGCGGCGGGCAGGCGGATCGGGGATCCGGCCGTGGCCGCGCGCTAGGTGCGCGGCCACGTGGGTCACGCTTAGAGCAGCCCGTGCTCCTGCAGTTTCTTGCGCAAAGTGTTCCGGTTAATGCCCAGCATCTGCGCGGCGTGCGACTGGTTGCCGTCGGCGCGCGACATGACGACTTCGAGGACGGGCTTTTCGACGGTCAACACCATCATGTCGTAGATGTTGGTCGGCTTTTGTTCGCCCAGATCGTTGAAATAGTCTTCGAGACTCTTCTGGACGACTTCCTGGATACTTTCTTTGCTCATGTCTTCTGCTGCTTCATCCTGGTTTAATGATTGCTCCGCTCTCGCGAAGCGCGTCCCCGTGTTCTTGTTCTGGTTTGCTGCTTGTTGCCGGACTTGCCTATGCCGCGATCGCGTCGAGGTCAGGATGCGCGGGGCGGTATTGTAACCGCTCGCCATGCCTGTGCTGCGATTTGAAAAAGTCATCGACCGCCGCCAGTTGCTCGGCCGTTGATTCCAGCAGGTTCATGCGCTGCCGGAATTCCTCGCCGCCTGGCAGGTCTTGTACATACCAGCCGATATGCTTGCGCGCGGTGCGCACGCCGACGTATTCGCCATAGAAGGCGTAATGGGCCGGCAAGTGCTCGTTCATCAATTCGCGCACCTCGTCCACCAGCGGCGCCGGCAGGTGTTCACCGGTGCGCAGGTAGTGGTCGATCTCGCGGCAAATCCATGGACGGCCCTGGGCCGCGCGGCCGATCATCACCGCATCGGCGCCGGTGTAGTCGAGCACGAACTTCGCCTTCTCGGGCGTCGTGATGTCGCCATTGGCCACCAGCGGGATGCTCACCGCCTGCTTCACGGCGCGGATGGTGTCGTATTCGGCCTCGCCCTTGTAGCCGTCGGCGCGGGTGCGGCCGTGCAGGGTCAGCATCTGGATGCCGGCCTGCTCGGCCAGGCGCGCGATGCGCAGCGCATTCCTGTTCTGGCGATCCCAACCGGTGCGGAACTTCAGCGTGACCGGCACGTCGACCGCCTCGACCACGGCGTGCAGGATGCGCTCGACCAGGTCTTCGTGCTGCAACAGGGCCGAACCGCACCAGCTATTGCATACCTTCTTGACCGGGCAACCCATATTGATATCGATGATCTGGGCGCCGCGCTCGACGTTGAACTTCGCGCAATCGGCGAGGTCTTTAGGATCGGCGCCGGCGATCTGCACCGCCTTCGGCTCCATCTCGCCCGCGTGGTCGATGCGGCGCGAGGTCTTCTCGCTGGCCCACAGGCGCGGGTTCGACGCCGCCATTTCGGACACCGCATAGCCCGCGCCGAGCTGCTTGCACAGCTGCCGGAACGGACGGTCCGTCACTCCGGCCATGGGGGCGACAAAGACGTTATTACGCAGGTGATAGGGACCGATTTGCACAGCAGAAAAACTCAGAAGTTTCTTGGGAACCTGCTATTTTACCCCAAGCGCTGCTCAAATTATCAGCAAATTTACATTGATTGTTGCGCGTGCGATATTGGCAGGAGGGAGAAACAGGCGTTGTGACGCCTGATTTATGCGCCTGGCTATTAGGGTAGGTCGTCCAACGCCACCTGGCGCAGGTGCTCAATTTCGCCCCAGCTGACGAGCTTCAGCTTGCCCTGCTCGACGACGAAACGGTTTATGCTGGCGTTGTGCACCTTGAAGTCGCGCGGCGTTTCCAGCGGCAGGCCGAGGGCTGCCCGGTAGGCGCACTCGAGTACACCGCCGTGCGCCACCAGCGCCAGGGTCTGGCCGGGATGGCGGGCAGCGTGGCCCAGGATCGCCTTCGTGGCCCGTTCGAAGAAACTGCGGAAGGTCTCTCCCTGGTTCTTACCTGGCGGCAGGACCGCATCGACATTGCGCGCCTGCCATGCGGCGAACTCGAGCGGGAAGCGGGCCGCGATCTCGCTGTACAACAAGCCTTCGAAGCCGCCATAGCAGCGTTCGCGCAGTTGGATATCCAGTTGGACACGGCCGGCATCGGCCGCGCCACGGGCGCGCTGGACCGCCTCGGCCGTCTGCCGCGCGCGCGCCAGGTCGCTGGAAATGACCAGGTCGATCTGTTCGCCGGCCAGCGCCGCACCCAGCGCCGCGGCCTGGCGCTCGCCTTCGGCATTAAGTGCGATATCGAGATGGCCCTGCAGCCGGCGTTCGGCATTCCAGGCCGTTTCGCCGTGGCGGATCAGGAGGATCGTGGTCGTGCCCGCAGGCGCGTCGTTCAATGTCATGAGGTCCTTGCCCCAGAACCTCGGGGCGGTGAAAAATCAGATGATTGATTATTTTAAAAGGTCGGCTGCGACCTGGGGATTGAGCGAATACGTGCCGAAAATGCGCGCCTCGTCGAGGATATGACCCTGGATCGCCAGGCGCGCCTCGGAGCCCGAGAAGCGCCCCTCCAGCGGCAGGCGGGGGATGTCGAGCGCATACAGCGTAAACACATAATGATGTACGCGCTCGTCGTTCCAGGGTGGGCACGGGCCATCATAGCCATAGAATTCGCCCGCCATGTCGGGGTCGCCCGCGAACCAGCCGGTGTAGTCGTTGACCCCGTGGCGCAGCGCGTGTTCGGTGCCGTTCTTGACGGTGAAGGCGACCTCGGGGCCGGGCTTGCCATGCGGCGTGACCATGTCGGAAAACATGCCTTCGGCCAGCGACTTGAGGCAGACCGGGATGTCGGCCAGCGTCCAGTGGAAGAAATCCACGCGCGGCAAGGTTGCCGGTACGGTGCGGCCTTCCTTGTTGACGTCGCCGCCTTCGGACGGCACGTCGGGATCGTGGCAGATCAGCACCAGCGACTGCGTGCCGGCCGGCACGTCGTCCCAGGCGATATGGGGGTTGCGGTTGCTCGACAGCTTGACGTGGGTAGCCGGATCGCTGACCGCGAACGCGCAGGCGGCGGGGATGTCGGCCCCGTCGGTGAATGAGTCGCTCCAGATTCGCATGTGACCTCCGTGGCTACTAACCCTGCTACTCAATTTGACCGCGGCGCCAGGCGCGGGTTTCAGCGCGCCGCCCCGACGGGATCAATACGCAGCCAGAATGTGACCGGGCCATCGTTGATGAGCGATACTTTCATGTCAGCGCCAAATACGCCGGTCTCGACAATGCCATGCCGTTCCCGCGCCTGGCGCACGACATGCTCGAACAGCCGCCGTCCGTCTTCCGGCGCGGCGGCTGGCGAGAACGAGGGGCGCGTGCCCGATTTCGTGTCCGCCGCCAGGGTGAATTGCGGCACCAGCAGCAAGCCGCCCTTGACGTCAGTCACGCTGCGGTTCATCTTGCCGGCCTCGTCGGAAAACACGCGGTAGCCCAGCAGCTTGGTCAGCAGCAGGTCGGCCTCACGCTCGGTATCGCCTTTTTCGGCGCATACCAGCACCATCAGGCCGGGGCCGATGGCGCCGACGGTCTGGCCGTCGACGCGCACCGCCGCTTCGCTCACGCGTTGCAGCAGGCCGATCATCGGTCCGGCGCCCCGGCGGCCAGGGTCACGCGGGCGAACTTGCGCTTGCCGACTTGCACCACGACGGTGCCGGCAGCCACTTGCAGGCCCTTGTCGCTGACCACGGCGCCGTCGATGCGCACACCGCCCTGGTCGACCATGCGCATGGCTTCCGAGGTCGAGGCGCACAGGCCGGCGGCCTTCAGCAGCTGCGGCAGGCCCAGCGGCGCGCCGGACAGCGATACCTCGGGCACGTCGTCCGGGATGCCGCCCTTGGAGCGGTTGACGAAGTCGGCCAGCGCGTCGTCGGCCGCCGCGGCCGAGTGGAAGCGTGTGACGATTTCTTTGCCCAGTGCCACTTTCGCATCGCGCGGGTTGGCGCCGCCATCGATCGTCGCCTTCAACTGGGCGATGTCGTCGAGCGAGCGGAAGGACAGCAGGTTGAAATACTTCCACATCATCTCGTCCGAGATGCTCATCAGCTTGCCGAACATGCTGTTTGGAGCTTCGGTGATACCAATATAGTTGTTCTTGGACTTGGACATCTTGTCGACGCCGTCCAGGCCTTCCAGCAGCGGCATGGTCAGGATGCACTGCGGCTCCTGGCCGTAGTCCTTCTGCAGCTCGCGGCCAACCAGCAAGTTGAATTTCTGGTCCGTTCCACCCAGCTCAAGGTCTGATTGCAAAGCGACCGAATCGTAGCCCTGCATGAGCGGATACAGGAACTCATGCACAGCGATCGGAGTCCCACTCTTGTAGCGCTTGGTAAAGTCGTCGCGCTCCATCATGCGGGCCACGGTATAGCGCGAGGCGAGCTGGATCATGCCGCGCGCGCCCAATGGGTCGCACCATTCGGAGTTGTAACGGATTTCCGTGCGGCTGGCGTCCAGCACCAGCGACGCCTGGCGGAAATACGTCATCGCGTTTTCCTCGACCTGCTCGCGGGTCAGCGGCGGGCGGGTGGCGTTGCGGCCCGACGGGTCGCCAATCATCGACGTAAAGTCGCCGATCAGGAAGATCACCTGGTGGCCCAGGTCTTGCAATTGACGCAACTTGTTCAGCACCACTGTATGGCCGAGGTGCAGGTCCGGCGCCGTTGGATCCAGGCCCAGCTTGATGCGCAGCGGCTTGCCGGTTTGTTCGGAGCGCGCCAGCTTTTGGGCGAAGTCGCTTTCGATCAGGAGTTCATCGACGCCACGTTTGGCAATGGCAAGAGACTCAAGAACCTTGTCAGTCAGTGGCAAAGGTTTAATGGAAGTTGCCGCACTACCATTAAAGGCTGCGTTAGAGGTCATAAATTCGTGTAGGAAATTGGCTAAAACGGTTGTAGGACCATATCTTTTGGTATAATTCACGATCCTGTTTTAGTTTCCTAGAGAAAACTTTTTCGGAAACGTCAGAACATGGTCCTTGAAAGTTCAGCCGCAAATTTTAACTGATTGCATGAACCCTATACAGAAAATCACTGGTAAAAGCCTGCTAGCGCTGCTGCCGAAGACCCGCAAAGCCCGCGTCCTGAGCGCCGGCGCTGTCTTCCTGAGCGTGTGCGCCTTTGGCGCCGTGGGCGTTGCACCGATCGCTCCCGATCCCTCCGACCTGCCCGTCACCTCTGTTGCGCAAGACCTGGAACTGCCGAACCTGGCCGACCAGATCGCCGCGCTCCAGCAAGACGAGCAGCAATTCATCCACGAAGAACGCATCCGCCGCGGCGATTCGCTCGGCTCGCTCTTCACCCGCCTCGGCATCGAAGACGCGCAAGCGCAAAAGTTCGTTCGTTCGGACAAACTCGCCAAGCGCCTGCTGTCGCTCCAGACCGGCAAGCGCATCCAGGCCGAGACCGACGAAAACGGCCTGCTGCTGTCGATGCGCGCCACCGTCACCGACGGCAAGAGCGGCGAAGCACGTACGATCAGCGTCGAGCGCAAGGGCGAGGAATTCGTCGCCCTCGAGACGCCGGCCAAGCTCGAACGCCGCGTCGAAATGCGCTCGCGCGAGATCGCCAGCTCGCTGTACGCAGCCACCGACGCCAATGTCGACGGCGGCAGCATCCCGGATTCGGTCGTTGGCCAGATCATCGAGATGTTCTCGACCAATATCGACTTCCGTAGCGACGTCAAACGCGGCGACCGTTTCAATGTCGTGTACGAGACCTTCTGGCTCGACGGCGAACTGATCAAGACCGGTCGCATCCTGGCTGGCGAATTCGTCAACCGCGGCACCAGCTACCAGTCGGTCTGGTACGAAGATCCGGTCTCCAAGCAGGGTGGTTACTACTCGCTGGACGGCAAGTCGCTCAAGAAAGCCTTCCTCAAGTCGCCACTGCAATACTCGCGCGTCTCGTCGGGCTTCTCGATGCGTGTGCACCCGATCTCGGGCAAGTTCAAGGCGCATAAAGGCGTCGACTTCGCCGCCGCCACCGGCACCCCGATCCGCGCCGTGGCCGACGCCACCGTCGACTTCGCGGGCAACGGTAATGGCTACGGCAATATGGTCGTCCTGAAGCACTGGTCGAACTACAGCACCGCCTACGCCCACATGAGCCGCATCGCACCGGGCATGCGCAAGGGCAGCAAGATCAGCCAGGGCCAGGTGATCGGCTACGTCGGCTCGACCGGCTGGTCGACCGGCCCTCACCTGCACTATGAATTCCGCGTTGCAGGCGTGGCCAAGGATCCGAACAAGTTCAAGTCGCTGGCCCAGCAACCGCTGAACCAGGCCGAACTGGCACGCTTCCGCATGGCGGCCGCCGAGATGAACCACCGCTTCTCGCTGATGGCGCCAAGCGGCTCGTCGATGGCAGCCCGCTAAGCCGCGCCGCTCTATATAGAACGCCCTCCTCGCATTGCGATGCCGGAGGGCGTTTTCTTTTGTATGCGTTGAGAACACCATGACCGACACTCACTCTCTCTACATCGGCCTGATGTCCGGCACCAGCCTCGACGGCGTCGATGGCGTGCTGGCCGATTTCTCGAACGGCGCCATCCAGACCCTGTCGGCCGCCTTCACCCCCTTCCCCGCCGAACTGCGCAGCGAACTGATGGCGCTGCAAGCCGCCAGCCACAACGAACTGGAGCGCGAAGCGCTGGCCGCCAACGCACTGGCCCTGGTCTATGCCGACTGCGTGCGCTCACTGCTGCCATCCTGCCCGGCGCCGGTGACCGCGGTGGCCGTTCACGGCCAGACCATCCGCCACCGCCCGGAACTGGGTTTTACGCGCCAGACCAATAACCCGGCCTTGCTCGCCGAGCTGACCGGCATCGACGTGATCGCCGACTTCCGCAGCCGCGACGTCGCCGCCGGCGGCCAGGGCGCGCCGCTGGTACCGGCCTTTCACGAGGCCGCCTTCGGCAAGCCGGGCACCGCGCGCGTGGTGGTCAATATCGGCGGCATCGGCAATATCAGCGTGCTGCACGGTGACGGCCGCGTGACCGGTTTCGATACCGGTCCAGGCAATGTCTTGCTCGACCTGTGGATCGCGCGTCACCAGGGCCGCGCGTATGACGAGGATGGCGCCTGGGGCGCCACCGGCACGGTCCAGCAGCCGCTGCTGGACGCCCTGCTCGACGAACCGTACTTCCGCCAGCCGGCGCCCAAGAGCACGGGACGCGATCTGTTCCACGCTCCATGGCTCGATGCAAAGCTTTCGACCTTCGGAAAGCTCGCGCCGGCCGACGTGCAGGCGACCCTGGTGCAATTTACTGCGGTGACGATCGCGCGCGCAATCCGCGACGAGGGCGTGACGCCGGACGCGGTCTATGTCTGTGGTGGCGGCGCGTATAACGGCGCGCTGCTGCGCGCCATTGGCGCCGAACTCGGCGGCGTGAAAGTGGCCTCGACGGCCGAACTGGGCGTGGCGCCGAACCGGGTCGAGGCGCTGGCCTTCGCCTGGCTGGGCTGGCGTTTCGTGAACCGCGAGGCGGGCAACCTACCGGCGGTCACCGGCGCGCGCGGCCCGCGCATCCTGGGGGCGTTGTACCCGGCCTGAAGTTCAGGCGGCCAGGCCTTTTTGCAGCAACTGCGCCACCAGTTCGTTGAGGTCGACGCCTTGTTCCTTGCTTTGCGCCTGCAACTGCTTGACCAGGTCGCCATTGAGCTTGACCGCGAACGGCACCAGGCCCAGCGCGCGGTCGCGTTCGCGTTGTTCGCGGCGATCCGCCGCGGGCGCATCCCCCGCCTTGCCGATGACGGCGCCTTTGGGGCCCATCTTGTTCATCAGCTTCTTTGCATCGTATTTCGCGAGGTTGGTCTTGTCCATTACTTACCTTGTTGTTGGATTGATAGTTTGGAGCGTCAGTCTAGACGCTTGAGCCGCTGGCCGAGGATGGCCCACTGGCACGGCACGCCATCGACCGTGCCGCACAGCACCCAGCCGGTGCCGATTTTTTCCACCGTGACCTCGCTCTCGATCTCCCGGGCGAGCTTCTCGGCCCAGCCCTTGGCGGCTCCCTGTCCCTTGAACAGTTCCTTGCCCTCGTAGATGACGGTGGCGTCGAATACGGGCATGGCGAATACGGTCATTGCTACCTCTGTCTTAAAAAATCGTCATGCTACCACCGTGGGCCGACAGCACACACGGTAAATACAAACGGCCCGCACAAGCGGGCCGTCGATGATCCAGACCGTGGCCTGGATGAGCGGGCAACGATTACGCCGAGAACGACGAACCGCAGCCGCAGGTCGAGGTGGCGTTCGGGTTCTTGATCACGAACTGGGCGCCTTCCAGGTCGTCCTTGTAGTCGATCTCGGCGCCGACCAGGTACTGGTAGCTCATCGAGTCGATCAGCAGCTGGACGCCTGCCTTTTCCATCGTCGTATCGTCTTCATTGACGATCTCGTCGAAGGTGAAACCATATTGGAAGCCCGAGCAGCCACCGCCCTGCACGAAGACGCGCAGTTTCAGGTCGGGGTTGCCTTCTTCTTCGATCAGCTGAGCAACTTTCTGAGCCGCGCTGTCGGTGAAGTTGATTGGTACGGGAATCGTGTCGAAATCTACTACTTCGGCGACTGCGGTCATGGGAAAGCTCCTGAATAAATCAAACACCGTCCATTATAGACGGTTGGCGGAAGTCATGCTGCCGAGCCTTCCACAGCGTCGGCTAGATGAAACACCGGCTCGCTGGCGGGTTGGTGCGTTAATTTACCTGTTACCAACGCCCCGCCATGCATCTCGAGCAAACGGTAATGTACATCCCCATTAATGCGGCCTTTCGGCTGTAATTCAAGGAGTTCCGACGAATAAACAGCCCCGGCAATATAGCCATTGACCACCAGGCTGGCGCAGCGCACCTCGCCTTCGATGCGCGCGTGCTCCGACACGATCAGCATGCTGTCGGCGCCATCCACCGCCACCACATTGCCATGGACTTCACCGTCGATACGCAGCCCGCCGGTGAAACACAGGTCACCCTCGATGCGGGCCGAGATACCGACCAGGCTGTCTATCTCGCTTTTCACTTGTCGACCGAACATGACGCACCTCTGAGGATAGTGACCGTTGGATTGAACGTGTCCAACAGTCAATTTACCCGGCTCAAAGGTCGTCGCTTTGATCTGCGTCGGGTCGCAGATCAAGGGTGACGATTATGGCAACAGCGCGATCTGCTGCAGGCCCTTCGACTCTTCCAGGCCGAACATCAGGTTCATGCACTGCACGGCCTGGCCCGAGGCGCCCTTGACCAGATTGTCCTGCACCACCAGGATCACCACGGTGTCCGTGCCTTCCGGACGATGCAGCGCCAGGCGCAGCATGTTCGAGCCGCGGGTCGAGCGCGTCTCTGGATGCGAGCCGAACGGCATGACGTCGACGAATTCGCTGTCTTTATACTGCTCTTCGAACAGCGCCTGCAGGGCGGCGTTGTCGATCTCTTGCGTCAGGCGCGCATACAGGGTCGCGTGCATGCCGCGGATCATCGGCACCAGGTGCGGGGTGAAGATCAGGCCGACCTTCTGGTCGGTGTAGCGCGCCAGCTGGGCCGAGGTCTCCGGCGTGTGGCGGTGACCTTGCACGCCATAGGCCTTGAAGTTGTCGCTCGACTCCGAGAACAGCGTGCCGATCTCGGCCTTGCGGCCGGCGCCGGAAACGCCCGACTTGCAGTCGGCGATCAGGCTGCCGGCATCGATCAGGCCGGCTTTCAGCAGCGGATAGTAGCCCAGCTGCATCGTGGTCGGGTAGCAGCCCGGGTTGGCGATCAGGCGCGCGCCCTTGATGGCGTCGCGGTTCAGTTCCGGCAGGCCATAAACCGCTTCATCCAGCAGCTCGGGCGCGGTGTGCTCGATCTTGTACCATTTTTCGAAGACGGCGCGGTCCTTGATGCGGAAGTCCGCCGCCAGGTCGATCACCTTGACGCCGGCCGCCAGCAGTTCGGGCGCCTGGGCCATCGCCACGCCGTGCGGGGTGGCGAAGAACACCACGTCGCACTGCTTGAGGTCGGCCTTGTCCGGGCTCGAGAAGGCGATATCGACGCGGCCGCGCAGCGAAGGAAACATATCGGCCACCGGCAGGCCGTCTTCCTTGCGCGAAGTGATCGCGGTCAGTTGCACATCCGGATGAACGGCCAACAGCCGCAGCAATTCCACGCCCGTGTATCCGGTTCCGCCGACGATGCCAACTTTAATCATGTCTTTTCCTTCAATAATGGTAAAAAGGCCCCTGTTAGGACGAGGCTGCATTTTAACAGTCTGTGTAGCCGGGTGCTGTATCTATCCCCAAAGCAAAAAAGCCGCCCAACCTTGCGGCGGACGGCTTTTCTGAACCAGTGCCCGAAGGCACTGAGGAAGACGATTAACGCTTCGAGAATTGCTTTGCGCGACGTGCTTTGCGCAGACCAACTTTCTTACGCTCGACTTCACGGGCGTCACGGGTGACGAAACCGGCACGTGCCAGGTCGCCCTTCAGTGCTGCGTCGTAGTCGATCAGAGCGCGGGTGATGCCGTGACGGACGGCGCCAGCCTGGCCCGATTCGCCACCGCCGTGCACGTTGACCTTGATGTCGAAACGTTCGACGTTGCCGGTCAGTTCCAGCGGCTGACGGATCACCATCAGGCCGGTTTCACGCGAGAAGTATTCCGATGCCGGTTTACCGTTCACGATGATCTGGCCGGTGCCAGCTTTGATGAACACGCGAGCGACTGCACTCTTGCGACGGCCGGTGCCGTAGTTGTAGTTACCGATCATGTCAGTTCCTTAGAGGGTCAGTGCTTGTGGTTGCTGAGCAGCGTGCGGGTGCGAACCTTCCGCGTACACTTTCAGCTTCTTGATCATGGCGTAGCCGAGTGGGCCCTTAGGCAGCATGCCCTTGACAGCTTTCTCGAGTGCGCGACCTGGGAAACGCTGTTGCATTTTCAGGAAGTTGGTTTCGTAGATACCGCCCGGGTAGCCCGAGTGACGGTAGTACGTCTTTGCGGTGGCCTTGGTGCCGGTCACGCGCAGTTTGCCGGCGTTGATCACGACGATGAAGTCGCCGGTGTCAACGTGCGGGGTGAACTCTGGCTTGTGCTTGCCGCGCAGTCGGAGTGCCACTTCGCTGGCAACACGTCCGAGGACCAGGTCCGTCGCGTCGATGACAAACCAGTCGCGCTGGACTTCATGGCCCTTAGCGGAAAAAGTTTTCATGTTTATTCCAAAAGAAAAAATTGCTCAAATGGTGGTTCCGCACAAATGCTTCAGCGGACTCGTCCTTATTGTCTTTCCTGAGCAAACGGAAAGCCGGCAATCATAACGCCATTACCTCCTTGCCGTCAATCCCCATCCACGTCGAGCAAGCGCAGCCCGCAGCTTGCGCAAGCACCGCTACCCGAAGCGCATACCTTGATGCATCGTTGAAACAATCGGTTGACCGGAGAAACAACGCGAACTTATCATCGTTGCAACCTGAGGAGATGCTGTGAAGAGATCCAAGATTCTGCCCGCCATATTGTTCCTGCCACTCCTGGGGGCGACGAGCCTTGCCAGCGCCCAGCCTGCCGCCAGCACGCCGGCGCCGTCGAAGACCGAACGCAGCTGCCACCTGCCCGGCGTGGTCGAAGCGCTGCGCTGCGTCAGCGTCGATGTCCCGCTCGACTATGCCAAGCCGCAAGGCGCGCCACTGAAACTGCACGTGACCGTCGCCCCGGCCTACCGCCAGGGCACGCGCAGCGACCCGCTATTCGTGCTGGCCGGCGGCCCCGGCCAGGCCGGCAGCGACGTGCTGCCCCTAGTCAAGCTCGCCTTCGACCGCGTGCGCGCCACCCGCGACATCGTCTTCATCGACCAGCGCGGCACCGGCCGCTCGGGCAAGCTCGATTGCGAAAGCAAGCCCGAACACGAGCGCATGACGGACGACGAGCTGATGGCCGAGCTGCGCGCCTGCATCGCCAACAACAGGCAGCCACTGGCCGCCTACACCACGGCCAACGCCGCGCGCGACCTGGAGCAGGTGCGGCGCGCGCTGGGCTACCGCCAGGTGAACCTGTGGGGCGGCTCCTACGGCACCCGCCTGGGCCAGGCCTATGCGCGCGCCTATCCGGACAGCGTGCGCAGCCTGGTGCTGGACGGCGTGGCCGCGCCCGACCAAGTGATTCCGGCCGGCGGCCGTGACGGCCAGGCCGCGCTCGACGGCCTGTTCGCCGCCTGCACCAAAGACGCTGCCTGCAACAAGGCGTATCCGAAACTGCGCGCCGAATTCGATGCGCTGGTGCAGAAGGTCGAGGCCGGGGAGGTCCACCTGTCGCTGCCCAATCCGCGCACCGCCGAGCCGACCGAGTTCACCATGAGTTCGCAGCGCTTCCTCGGCACCGTGCACAACATCCTGTATGCGCCGGCCGATGCGCGCCGCCTGCCCTTTTTGATCCATAGCGCCAGCCGCGGGCGCTGGGAGCCTTTCGTCGCGCGCCAGAACCTGGTCGGCGACTTCGGCAACGACGCCAGCATGTCGATGCTGCTGCACTTCGCCGTGGTGTGCGCCGAAGACGTGCCGCGCTTCTCGCCCGAGCTGATGAAAGCCGACGCCGCCGTGCTGGCGCGCCCGCTGGCCGAGATGATCCCGAAACTGTGCCAGGACATCAGGGTGCCCGCGGTGCCATACGTAGCGCCATCGCGCATCGAGGCGCCGACCCTGCTGCTGTCGGGCGCCCTCGATCCGGTCACGCCGCCGCACCGCGCCGCGACGGCCGCGAAGTCGATGGCCCGGGCTCAGCACGTCGTGGTGGCCAATGCCGGCCACGGCGTGTCGCAGCTCGGCTGCGCGCCGCGCCTGCTGCGCGCCTTCCTCGACCGGCCGCAAGACAAGCTCGACGCCGCCTGCATGGCCGAGGTGCCGGCCCCCACCTTCCAGCTCGGCAACGCCGGGCCGCAACCCTGAATTCGGAAACTCCATGATCGAAGTCCACGATGTACGCAAGCAGTTCGGCGCCGTCCAGGCGCTGGGCGGCGTTTCCTTCACCGCGCGCGACGGCCAGATCACCGCGCTGCTGGGCCCCAACGGAGCCGGCAAGACCACCCTGCTGCGCACCCTGGTCGGGCTGCTCAAACGCGACCACGGCGCCATCTCGATCGGCGGCGTCGACCCCGAGAAGGACCCGATGGCGGTGCGCCGCAATATCGGTTTCCTGACCGACCAGTTCGGACTGTACGAGCGCCTCACCACGCGCGAATACCTGAACTATTTCGGCGAATTGAACGGCATGGACGGCGCCGCGCTGCGCACCCGCGTCGGCGAAGTGTCGGACCTGCTCGGGATGGACGACATCCTCGAGCGCCAGACCAAGGGCTTCTCGCAGGGCCAGCGCATCAAGGTGGCGCTGGCGCGCACCCTGCTGCACCGCCCGCGCCACCTGCTGCTCGATGAACCGAGCCGCGGCCTGGACGTGATGAGCACGCGCGCGCTGCGCACCGCGCTGAACGCCCTGCGCGAGGATGGCTGCTGCGTCATCATGGCCACCCACGTGATGCAGGAAGTGATCCACCTGTGCGAGGACGTGATCGTCATCGCCAAGGGCCATACCGTGGCCCAGGGCTCGCCACAAGAACTGTGCCGGCGCACCGGCATCGCCGACCTGGAAGACGCCTTCGTCAGCCTGGTGGGCACCGAGGAAGGTATCGCATGAAGTCCAAACTCAAGGTCGTATTCCTGAAAGAGCTGCGCGAGACGCTGCGCGACCGGCGCACCTTCGGCTTCCTGGTGCTGGCGGTGCTGTTCTATCCGGCGATCCTCGGCTTCACGCTGCACCAGCTGATCGACAAGAGCACCCGCACCGAACGCGAAGGCGTCCACCTGACCGTGATCGGCGGCGCCAGGGCACCGACCCTGATCGCCCAGCTGCGCGAGCGCAGCGTGACGATCAACGACTCCGGACCCATGACCGAGGAAGCGATCGGCGAACTTTTGCACGGCAAGAAGATCGCGGCCGTGCTGCGCCTGTCGGACGACTTCGTCGACAACTACCAGTCGATGCGGCCCGCGCGCATCGAGCTGTGGTTCGACTCGTCGGCCGAGAGCGGCCCGCAACGGCGCGAGCTCGAAGATATCCTGCAGGCCTACGGCAGCAATATCGCCAGCGCGCGCCTGCTGGCGCACGGCGTGTCCCCGGCCACGCTGGCGCCGATCCAGCTGCAACGCTACGACACCGGCACCAATGCCTCGCGCTCGGCCATGATGATCGGCGGCCTGATCGGCTTCCTGTTCTTCCCGGCCTTCCTCCTGAACATGTCGTCGGCGGTCGACAGCACCGCCGGCGAACGCGAACGGCGCTCGCTGGAAGTGCTCATGGCGCAGCCGGCGCACAGCTGGGAGCTGGTGAGCGGCAAGTGGCTCGCCTCCAGCGTGCTGGCCATGCTGGGCGTCACCGTGGTGCTGATGCTGGGCCACGCGATCCTGAGATGGCTGCCGCTGGAAGAAATCGGCATGTCGTGGAACCTCGGCTGGGGCGAGCTGCTGCTGGTCTGCCTGGCCACGCTGCCGCTGGCGCTGCTGTCTTCCGCCCTCTACATCGCCATGGCGATGAATGCCAAGACGTTCAAGGAAGCCCAGACCACGGTCAGCCTGGTGATGATCCTGCCGCTGCTTCCGGGCTTCGTGGTCTCGTTCATGGAGCTCAAGACGGCGCAGTGGATGTACCTGCTGCCGATGCTGTCGAACCAGACCCTGATCAAGGAACTGGCCAAGAGCGGCGACATCGGCGCCCTGCCCTTCGTGCTGACCTTCCTGTGTTCGCTGGTCCCGGCGCTGCTGATCGTCGCCTTCGCGAGCTGGCGCATGAAGAGCGAGAAGTACGTGTTGGGTGTTTGATGCGGGGTGTTTGATGCGGGGTGTTTGATGCGGGGAGTCTGAGAAACGGCGGCCGCCCCGCACGCAAGGGCGGCGGCTGCCGTACAATCGACGCTCTTATCGACCATCAGCAACACGGAGAATCGCATGGAAGTGAAAGTCAGCTGGAACGGCCCGTCGGGCATGAGTTTCCGGGCCGAGACCGGCAGCGGCCACATGGTGGCCATGGACGGCGCGCCGGACGGCGGCGGCCATAACCTGGCGCCGCGCCCGATGGAGATGGTCCTGGTGGGCACCGGCGGCTGCAGCGCCTACGACGTGGTCCTGATCCTCAAGCGCAGCCGCGAAGACGTGCGCGGCTGCGACGTGACCCTGCAGGCCGAACGCGCCGACACCGATCCCAAGGTGTTCACCAAGATTAACTTCCACTTCACGGTGACTGGCCACGGGCTGAAACCGACGGCGGTGGAACGCGCGGTCAGGCTGTCGCACGAAAAATACTGCTCGGCGTCGATCATGCTGGCCAAGACGGCCGAGATGACGCATTCGTTCGAGATCGTCGAGGTCTGATCCCGCTCGACGATCTCGTTGGCCCCAAGACCGTCGTTCCCGCGAAGGCGGGAACCTAAGTGTGCTGGCAGGCCAGGACCGTCAAAAGTCGGTGGCAGCGCGTCGGACTTGGATTCCCGCCTCCGCGGGAATGACGTGCATAAGGCGCGGGTCGAAATGCGCGTCGCGGCAGCGGATCAAATCCGATAAGCAGTCGTAGTCATCACCTTCGCCATCGCCCGCATCGCCACCTTGACCGGCAAGGGCAGCGAGGCTGCGCCCGCAGCCTGCGCCGCGTCGGCGTGCGCGATCTCGTCGATGCGCATCTGGTCGACGATGGCGCGTGACTTGGCGTCTTGCGCCGGCAGCAGCTCGAGGTGGCTGTTCAGGTGCGCCTCGACCTGGCGCTCGGTCTCGACCACGAAGCCCAGGCTGATCGGATCGCCGATCCGCGCGGCCACGCTGCCCATCACGTAGGCGCCCGCATACCACAGGGGATTCAATACGCTCGGTTGCGATCCGAGCTCGCTCAGGCGCTGCGCACACCAGGCCAGGTGGTCTTCTTCCTCGCGCGCGGCGTGCTCGAACTGGGCGCGCACCTCTTGCGTATGGGCGAAGCTGGCCTGCGAATCGTAGAGCGCCTGCGCGCATACCTCGCCCACGTGGTTCACCCGCATCAGGCCCGCGGCGTGGCGGCGCTCGGCGTCGCTCAATTCGCTGTCGATGGCATGCGCGCCCGGGTTCGGGCGCGACATCGCCGCCACGCCGCCGACGACGCGCAAGGCCTTGTCGACGCCGACGATCAGTTGGTCCAGGGGGCTGATGAAACGGTTCGCAATCATGGTGTGCTCGATGTTCTGGTCGCTGAAGCGCTCATTATAAGTCTTCGGCATGCGGTCCAGAGCCCGCCTCTGCCTTTGGCGCCTCCTGCTCCTTCTTTTTACGCGCGATCCACCCGGCCAGCGGCCCCTCGGGCTCGAGCCCCGAAATGTTCTTGGCCACGCCCAGGTTCAGCTCCATCAGGAACGGCACCGACACCAGCGGCACGCCCGGGCAATGGCGCTTGAAGGCGTCCAAGAAGCGCGCCGACTCCACCGTCGGCATTACCCTGGCGCCGCTCATGAACTGCAGCACGCTGGTGATGGTGTGGCCCTTGCCCAGCGTGTGGTAGATGAAGCGGTTGAACTCGCGGTCGACCGTCTTGAAGTCGATCGCCTCCTTGGTCATCAGGCCAGCCAGGTAGACCAGGCCCAGCGCGACGCGGAACCAGTCGGTGGATTCGGCCCGGCTGCGCCCTTCGCGCATCAGGATCAAGAGCTTTTCTTGGGTGACGGAGTCCATGCTTGCATTATCCACGCTTTGCGCCGGCTTGGGCCGCACGCAAACCCTGCTATTGCAAGAAATTTATGGAAAGAAAACCCTCGTGCGTCCTGTCACCGGATAATGCGGCCTGGGTCCCTGTTTGGACCGTGTGTCGCACGGAGTCCGCCACTGCCGTGCCGATTGAATACAATGCCAGTGTGAAAAAGTGTTTGGTCCTGCGTAAAGACACGCGGGGCAGTAGCCAGGAGTCGTCATGCAACTGAAAATCCGCAATTTGTCCAAGACCTATGCCAATGGCGTGGTCGCGCTGGACCGTGTCACGCTCAACATCCCGGCCGGGATGTTCGGGCTGCTCGGCCCGAACGGCGCGGGCAAATCGACCCTGATGCGGATCCTGGCGACCCTGCAGGAATGCGATTCGGGTTCGGTATTTTTGGACGATATCGACGTGCTCGACGAAAAGGACGCGGTGCGCCGCATGCTGGGCTATCTGCCGCAGGATTTCGGCGTCTACCCGAAGGTGAGCGCCCACGAACTGCTGGACCATTTCGCCCAGCTGAAAGGCCTGTCGCACAAGGCGCGCCGGCGCGAGGTCGTCGACGGCCTGTTGCAGCAAACGAATTTGTGGGAAGTGCGCGACCAGCGCCTGGGCACCTTCTCGGGCGGCATGCGCCAGCGCTTCGGCATCGCCCAGGCCCTGCTGGGCGACCCGCGCCTGATCATCGTCGATGAACCCACCGCCGGCCTCGATCCGCAGGAACGGGTACGCTTCCACAACCTGCTGTCGGACATCGGCGAAGAACGCACCGTGCTGCTGTCGACCCACATCGTGTCTGACGTGGCCGACCTGTGCGCCAATATGGCGATCATCAACAAAGGCCAGGTGCTGCTGTGCGGCGAGCCGCAAGAGCTGATCTACGGGATCGAAGACTTCATCTGGGCCCGTTTCGTCACCAAGGCCGAGCTGCCAGCTTTCCAGTCGCGCTACAGCGTGATATCGACCCGCCTGCTCAGCGGCCGCACCCTGATCCATGTGTACTCCGAGGACGATCCGGGCGACGGCTTCGAGCCGGCGCGCGCCAGCCTGGAAGACGTGTATTTCGCCACCATCGCCGGCCGCCACAACCCGGCCGCGGGGAACTGCTGACCGTGCGCGCCCTGCTCGTCATCGCCCGCTTCGAGGCGGGCCAGCGCCTGCGGCGGCTCTCGACCTGGGTCTATTTTGCCGTCTTCGTGGCGCTCGCCATGACCTGGATGGCCGCTTCGGGCGGCGCGTTCCGCGACCTGGTCGTCACCTTCGGCAGCCGGGTCCTGGTCGACGCGCCGCGCCAGATCGCGATCGCGACGGCGCTGCTTGGCAGCCTGGGGACGGTGATCACGGCGGCGGTGATGGGGCGCGCGGTGCAGCAGGACTTCGAACACGAGATGCACCACTTCTTCTTCAGCGCCCCCCTGAAGAAGGCCGACTACGTGTTCGGCCGCTTCCTCGGCGCGTTCGCGA
This sequence comes from Massilia sp. Soil_C_3, assembly GCF_057657035.1. Taxonomy (NCBI): domain Bacteria; kingdom Pseudomonadati; phylum Pseudomonadota; class Betaproteobacteria; order Burkholderiales; family Oxalobacteraceae; genus Massilia; species Massilia sp. Soil_C_3. Next base: position 113,613 of record NZ_JBDGJG010000001.1, on the reverse strand, counting down.
CCCTGGCGGTGATCTTTTCCGGCATCCTGGTCGGGCTGTGGCTCGGCACCTTCATTCCCGGCATCGCGCCCGACCGCCTGGGCGGATCGACGGCGTCGACCTGGATCAAGCCCTACCTGTTCACGCTGCTGCCCAACCTGTTCATCTTCGGCGCGATCTTCTTCGTGCTCGCCGCCCTCACCCGGCGCATGCTGCCGGTCTACGTGGCCGCCGTGGTCATGACCATCGGCTATACCGTCGCACCGTCGCTGGCGCGCGACCTCGACTTCAAGACCCTGGCCGCCCTGATCGACCCGTTCGGCACCACCTCCCTGTTCCTGCTGACCGAGTACTGGCCGCTGGCCGAACGCAACCTCAATCCGATCGACCTGCAGGACGTGTACCTGATCAATCGCCTGCTGTGGTGCGGCTTTGCACTGCTGGCGCTGCTGCTCGGCTACTGGCGCTTCCACTTCATCGGCGAGCCCGACGTGCACTCGCGCGGGCGCGGCCAGGCCCAGCCCGACCTGCCGGTCGAACTGTCGCAATCCGCCCGCGACACCACCGCGCAACCCGATTTCGCGGCGCGCAGCCTGGCGCTGCTGCTGTTCAAGTTGGCGCGGGGCGAACTGCGCGAGATGACCCGCAACGTCTACTTCGCGGCGTTGGCCATCGGCGGCGTACTGACCCTGGTCGTCGGCGGGATCGACCTCGACGCCCTCTACGGCGTCGCCACCTATCCGGTGACGTATATGGTGCTGGAGCTGATCCGCGCGGTGTTCGGCCTCTTCATGCTGGCCGTTACCATCTTCTATGCCGGTGAACTGGTCTGGCGCGAACGCGAGACGCGCGTGGCCCAGATGCTCGACGCGCTGCCGGTGCCGAGCTGGCTGCCGCTGGCCGGCAAGACCCTGGCCCTGGTCGGCCTGCAGGCGCTGCTGGTGCTGCTGGCCATGGTCACCGGCATGCTGATCCAGCTGTTCAAGGGCTACTTCCAGCTCGAGCCGGGGCTTTACCTGCACGCGCTGTTCACCATCCTGCTGCCGAACTACGCGCTGATCGCAGTGCTGGCGATCGCGGTGCAGGTCATCGTCAACCACAAATACTTGGCCAACTTCCTGATGATCGCCTGGCTCGTGGCGGCGATCCTGCTGAACGGCAGCGGCCAGAACCATCCACTGCTGCTGTACGGGGTCTGGCCCGACCTGACGTATTCGACGATGAACGGCTTTGGCCACCAGCTGACGCGCGAGCGCCTGTATCTGCTGTACTGGAGCGGCGCGGCGCTGATGCTGCTGGCGCTGGCGCGCGCGCTGTGGCCGCGCGGCGTCGACGACGCCTGGCGCGAGCGCCTGCGCCTGGCGCGCCGCAACCTGACACCAAAGGTGCTGACATGCTTCGGCCTGGGGCTGGCCGTGTTCGCGGGCGCCGGTGGTTTCCTGGCCTGGGAACTGTCGAGCGGCGGCTACCTGACTCCATGGCGCAGCGAGCTGCTGCGCGCCGAATACGAGAAGCGCTACCACGGCTTCGCCCGGCTGCCGCAGCCGCGCATCGTCGACGTCAGGCTCGACGCCGCCATCCATCCCGCGCAGCGCGCCCTGCACGTCAAGGGCAGCTACCGGCTCGAGAACCGCAGCGGCGCGCCGATCCGTGACCTGGTGCTGTACCAGCAGCGCGGCGCGCAGCTCAAGGCCAGCTTCGGCCAGCCGGCGACAAGCGTGACGATCGACCCCGATCTCGGTCTCTACCACTATCGCCTGGCCACCCCGCTGGCGCCGGGCGCGCGCCTGGACTTCGATTTCGAGCTCGACTACGCGCCGCGCGGCCTGCTGGGCCTGGGCAGCGACACGCCGGTGATCGCCAACGGCACCTTCTTCACCAACGAGGTCATGCCGCGCATCGGCTATCAACCCTCGGTCGAACTGAGCGACCCGCGCGACCGGCGCCGCCACGGACTGGCGGCGCGCCCGCCCATGCCGGCACGCGACGACCCGGCCGGCCGTGCCCACCACCGCATCGGCGTCGACGCCGACTGGATCGGCTTCGACGCCACCGTCAGCACGAGTGTCGACCAGGTCGCGATCGCGCCCGGCACCCTGGTGCGCGAATGGAACGAAGGCGGACGCCGGCACTTCCGCTACAAGATGGACCGTCCGATGCTCAACGCCTATGCCTTCCAGTCGGCGCGCTACGAAGTACGCCACGACCGCTGGCAGGACGTGGCGATCGACGTCTATTACCAGCCGGGGCAGGACGTCAACGTCGAGCGCATGATCCGCGGCGCCCAGGCCGGCCTGGACTACGGCGCGCGCCATTTCGGCCGCTATCCGCTGCGCGAGCTGCGCATCGCCGAATTCCCGCGCACCGTCCGCAACACCCAGTCCTTCCCGGGCCTGATCCCGTTCTCGGAAAGCGCCGCCTTCATCGCGCGCGTCGATCCCGGCTCGCCCAAGGACCTCGACTACCCGTTCTACGTCAGCGCCCACGAGACCGCGCGCCAGTGGTGGGGCCAGCAGCTGGTCGGCGCCGGCACGCGCGGCGCCACCGTGCTGTCCGGAAGCCTGGCCGAGTACACGGCGCTGGTGGTCATGCGGCGCGCGTTCGGCGCGGACAAGATGCGGCGCTTCCTGCGCCATGACCAGGAAGCCTATCTGGTGGGCCGCGCCCAGGAACAGGAAAAAGAACTGCCGCTGGCGCACAACGAGAACCAGCGCTACATCCACCAGCGCAAGGGCGGCCTGGCGCTATACCTGCTGCAGGACATGCTGGGCGAGGACGTGGTCAATGGCGTGCTGCGCGGCCTGCTGCGGCAATACGCCTATCAGAGCGCGCCCTACCCCACCGCTTCCAGCCTGGTCGGGGCCTTGCGCGCGGTGACGCCGAAGGACAAGGCCTACCTGATCGACGACCTGTTCGAATCGATCGTGTTCTACGAAAACCGCGCCGCCAGCGCCGTCGCACGCCGCCGCCCGGACGGCAAGGTCGAGGTCACGATCGATGCCCACGCCGGCAAGCTCTCGATGACGGACGGGGGCGAGGAACGGCCGATGCCGCTGAACGACTACGTCGAATTCGGCGTGGATGATCGCAATGGCAACCCCTTGGCGCGTGAACGGCGGCTGGTGACCCAGGCCACGCAGCAGCTGACCCTGGTGGTCGATGGCGTACCGGGACGCGCCGGCATCGATCCCGACAACAAACTGATCGATCGCAAACCGAATGACAATATGCTGCCAGTCGACAATCAATAGTTCTCGCGCTATGATCGAAGCAAAATTATAGGAGAGAGCATCATGTCCAACGCCGTTGCGGAAATCGCCGAACGACTCAAGCTGCTGAGTCCGGCTGAAAAACAGGAAGTCATGCAGCTGCTGCTACAGGATATCGACGGCCCCGACCAGGACGCCGATGAAGCCTGGCGCAACGAAGTGGTGCAGCGCGTGAAAGCGATCCGCAATGGCGAGGCGGCAATTCTCGCGCTGAAGGAATGGCAAGAATAAGCATCGCGCATAGCTGATGCTGGAATGAAAAAAACCGCGGCAAGCCGCTAATGCCGTTCAGTTAAGACTGAGCGGCATTTTTATTTGGGGCTTGTAAACGAAATCGGGGTCAGGTCTGACATTCGGACACGACCTTAACTGTGTCATGGAGGACCATTGCAGAGGCCGTGTCCGAATGTCAGACCTGACCCCGCTTGTGCCGTCGTTCGTCGGTCGGCAGGATGTCCGGGTTCCAGACGATTTCCCATACATGGCCATCGGGATCCTGGAAGTAGCCGGCATAACCACCATAGAAGGTGTCGGCTGCCGGCTTGAAGATATGCGCGCCGGCCTGTTCAGCTTCGCGCAGGACGGCATCGACCTCCTCGCGCCGCATGACGTTATGGCCGAGCGTGAAAGAAGTCGGCGATGGCGGCGCCAGCGCCAGCCCCGTATCGTGGGCGATGTCGGCCTGGGCCCAGAGCGCGAGTTTCATCCCCGACGACAAGTCGAAAAAGGCAACCGCGCCATGCTCGAATTCGCGGCCGACGATGCCCTCGGTGGGCAGGCCGAGGCCGTCGCGGTAGAAGCGCAGCGAGCGCTCGAGGTCGGAAACGGCGATCGTCAGGACGGAGATGTGGGGTTTCATGGTGGCGCTCCCAAAAAAAAGCCGGCGCTCCAAGACGCCGGCCGATGCTTACTTCTTGGCTACCGCCGCCGGCGCTTTCCTGGCGGGCGCTTTCTTCGCGGCCGGTTTGGCCGCCGCCTTCTTCGCCGCCGGCTTGGCCGCCGCCTTGCGCGCCGCCTTCACCGGCGCTGCCGCGCCATCGGCGCCATCGGCGCCCGTCGCACCATCAGCCGCTGCTGCCTTGCCCTTGGCGGCCGCGCCCGGCTTGGCCTTGCGCTCCTCGAACTCGAAGCTGATCTTGTTGTCCTTGCCGCGCACCAGGAAGGCCTTGAATGCACGGCGGGTACGCTGGGACACGAAGCCCGGCAGCAGGTCGGTCTTGCCGTCGCCCAGCAGCTTGGCCATCTGTTCCGGCAAGATCTCCTGCTGCAGGATGATGCGTCCGCTGCGGAAATCGCAGGTCTTCGGCTTGGCCACGCTATGCTCGCAAACATAGGCCAGCGGCATTTCGTACACCCCGCCGTTGCACTTCGGGCAAGGGCCGACCGGGGTCTGGCCGCTGAAGTCGACGCCTTCGCCCTCTTCGCCTTCGTCATCCTGGCCAAAGTCGAACTCGAGCTTGAAGTTCTTGATCTCTTCGTCGCGCACGATGCGCAGGATGGCGGCGAACGGACGGCCCATCTTGGAGCGGAAGCCCTGCAGCGGACCGATGGTGCGGTTCTTCAGCAGTTCTTCGACTTCCTCGATCTCGAACTGGCGGCTGCCTGGCGTCTTGCTCATCGAGAATTCGCACTTGGTGCAGGCGAAGCGGCGGTAGTTTTCCTTGACCACGCCGGCGCAATTCGGGCACGGGTTGACCAGGGTCGCGTACTCGCCGGGAATCGTGTCGTTGTCGTATTCCTTGGCGCGCTTGACGATGATCTGGGTCATCTGCGCGATTTCGCGCATGAACTCTTCGCGCGAGATCTTGCCCTTCTCCATTTGCGACAGCTTGAATTCCCATTCGCCGGTCAGCTCTGGCGCCGTGAGTTCGTTCACGCCCAGGCCACGCAGCAAGGTCATCAGCTGGAACGCTTTCGCGGTCGGCATCAGCTCGCGGCCCTCGCGCAGCAGGTATTTCTCGGTCAGCAAGCCCTCGATGATGGCCGCGCGCGTGGCAGGCGTGCCCAGGCCCTTGCCGGCCATCGCATCGCGCAGCTCGTCGGAGTCGACCAGCTTGCCCGCGCCTTCCATCGCCGACAGCAGCGTCGCTTCGTTGTAGCGCGCCGGCGGCTTGGTGACCAGGCCGTTGGCCGTGATCTTGTCGGTCAGTACCTTCTCATTTTTGGCCACCGGCACCAGGTTGGCGCCGTCCTTGTCGTCGCCCAGGTCTTTGCCATATACGGCCATCCAGCCGGGGTTGGTCATGACCTTGCCCTCGGTCTTGAACTGGTGGCCCGAGACTTCGGTATAGCGGGTCGTGACCAGGAACTCGGCGGCCGGGTAGAACACGGCCAGGAAACGGCGCGTGACCAGGTCGTACAGCTTCTGTTCAGGTTCCGACAGGTTCTTGGGCACGACGCCGGTCGGGATGATGGCGAAGTGGTCCGAGATCTTGGTGTTGTCGAAGATGCGCTTGTTCGGCTTGACCCAACCGTTCTTGCTGATCTGCTTGGCGAACTGGTTGTAGTTATTGGTCTCGGCCAGCGAGCCCAGCGTCTCCTTGACGGTCGCGATGTAATCTTCCGGCAGGTGGCGCGAATCGGTACGTGGGTAGGTCAGCACCTTGTGCTTTTCGTACAGCGCCTGGGCCAGGCCCAGCGTGTTCTTGGCCGAGAAGCCGAAGCGGCCGTTGGCCTCGCGCTGCAGCGACGTCAGGTCGAACAGGCCCGGCGCCATCGAGGTGGTCGGCTTGCTTTCTTCGGTGACATTGCCCTGCTTGCCGCGGCAGGCGGCCGCGATCGAATCGGCGGCGGCGCGGCTCCACAGGCGCTCGGCGCGCTTCTCGGGATCGTTCTCGTCCTTCTTGAACTTCTGGTCCAGCCAGCGGCCTTCGTAGACGCCGGCGGCGCACACGAACTCGGCGCGCACTTCCCAGTAGTCGCGCGGCACGAACTTCTTGATCTTCTCTTCGCGTTCGACCACGATCGACAGGGTCGGGGTCTGCACCCGGCCCACGGTCGTCAGGTAGAAGCCGCCCTCTTTCGAGTTGAAGGCGGTCATGGCGCGGGTGCCGTTGATACCGATCAGCCAGTCGGCTTCGGAGCGGCAGCGCGCGGCGTCAGCCAGCGGCAGCATTTCTTCGTCGGTGCGCAGGTTGTTGAAGCCTTCGCGGATCGCGTTGGCCGTCATCGACTGCAGCCACAGGCGCTTGACCGGTTGCTTGGCTTTCGCGTTCTGGGCGATCAGGCGGAAGATGAGTTCTCCTTCGCGGCCCGCGTCACATGCGTTGATGAGGGTGGTGACGTCCTTGCGCTTGATCAGCTTGTTCAGCACCTTGAGGCGCGACTCGGTCTTGGCGATCGGGTTCAGCGCGAAGTAAGGCGGGATCATCGGCAGGTGGGTGAAGCTCCACTTGCCGCGCTTGACGTCGTGTTCTTCGGGCACCGCGATCTCGAGCAGGTGGCCGACGGCGGACGAGAGGACGTATTCGTCCGATTCGAAGTACTCATCGTGCTTGGTGAAGCCGCCCAGCGTCTTCGCGATATCGTTCGCGACCGACGGTTTCTCGGCGATGATGAGGGATTTGGTCATAGTGATTCTCGTCGTGCTATCTATATAGTGTGGGCTTGCGCATCATACATGCTCGCAGCCGGGCCGGTGAAATTCCGGCCATAGTGTCTGATTGGTAACTGTCAAGATGAAGCGGCCAATGATAAGCGCGTTATCGCGCTCCCTGCAAGTACACCTTGCGCTACAGGACGGTGCGATGCGCACCGCATGCCGCCTCTTGGCTGCCCAGAAATGGGGCGCAAGAAAAGCAAAACGGGGCCTCAGCCCCGTTCGATGGATGTTGCGGTGTGGTACGCCGTTCAGTGCAGCAGACGCGGTTCCTGCTCGTCGTCGTCGCTGAACAGGTCGTCGAACATCAGCGCGTCCGGTTCCTTGCCCTGGCTCCAGAGCACCATCAGCACGATGATCTTGAGCTTGCTCAAGGCGATGGGAGACTCGTCGCAGGCCAGTGCGCGCTCGATGACGATCTCGCGCTGGATGGGGCCGAGCACCTTGGCGCTTTCGAGGAAGGCGATGAAGCCGATCGCGGCGCTGCCCAGCTCGATATATTCTTCGTCCACGTAGTAACGCATGCCGGTGGAGGCATCGATGGTTTCGGGCAGCGGCGCATCGGTCAGCCCGGTCAGCCAGTCCAGCGCTTCCGAGATTTCGATGTCGTCGAAGCCGACGGCGGACAGTTTGCGAGCCAGGGCTGCCGGCTCGGGGCAGGCGTCGGGACGGTAGTACGTCTCGTAGAGATAGACCAGGATGTCGAACATAGTGACGCTACTGTAGCAGCTAAACTTCGTGCGGCACAAGTAGAGCGCGCCTGCTGGGCTGCCTCGCGGAAAAAACGTTGTATCGAAGCCTTGTTCGATCAGCCAGCTTACCAAAAACCAATAAAAACAAGAACATACAATTCGCAAACTTCGTTATGCGAAGCATAGGTAATCTATTAAATGTGCATCCGAACGGCCTTATTTGACGTAGGCCTAATGCCAGATGCGCTGCACCCTTCCACCCGGCAATTGCGCTACTAAGCCCGCCAGTTCCAGGCCCAGCAATCGCCCCCCGAGCTCACCCGCATCGGCCCCAAGGCGCGCCAGCAAATCGTCGAGCGCCACTGGTTCGTGGCCCAGCGCGGCCAGCAGATCGGCGTCTTCTTCCGCCGTTTTGTCGGGCCCGGCATCCCGCTTTTGGCCGCATTCTTGTCCGATGGCCGCCAGCGGCGAGACCTTCATCGCCAGCAACACCTCGTCCACCGTCTCGACCAGTTGCGCGCCATCGCGGATCAGGCGGTGACACCCCTTGGCCAGCGCGGAGTGGATCGAGCCGGGCAAGGCGAACACTTCCCGGCCCTGCTCCGCCGCCATCTGGGCCGTGATCAGCGAGCCGGACTGGGCCGCGGCCTCGATCACCAGCACGCCGGCCGCCAGGCCGCTGATCACGCGGTTGCGGCGCGGGAAATTGGCTGCCAGCGGCGGCGTGCCCAGCGCGTACTCGCTGAGCAGGCAACCGTGTTCGGCGATGCGGTGGGCCAGAGCGCGGTTGCGCGCCGGGTAGACGCGGTCGAGGCCGGTGCCGACCACGGCGATGGTGGCGCCGGGTCCGCGCAGCGCGCCTTCGTGGGCGGCGGTGTCGATGCCCAGCGCCAGCCCCGAGACCACGCACAGGCCGGCGCCGGACAGGGCCGCGGCAAAGGATTCAGCGTCGAGCTTGCCCTGCACGCTGGCGTTGCGGCTACCGACCACGGCGACCAGCGGCCGCGCCAGCATTTCGATGCGGCCGGCGGCGTACAGCAGCAGCGGCGGATCGGGGATCTCAGCCAATGCCGCCGGGTAAAGGGGATCGTGGAAGGTGAGCAGGTGGTGGCCGGGTTGCTCCAGCCAGGCCAGGGTGGCCTCGACCAGGGCCGCCAGGGCGGGCGTGAGCGGCGCGCACAAGGCTCGCGCCTGGCCGGGAGACACGTGGGCCGCCAGCGCGGCTGGCGCGGCCCTGAATATGGCGGCGGGAGACCCGAAGGCGGACAACAGCGCATGCGCGCTGCGGCAGCCCACCCCGTCCGCCTGTTCCAGGCGCAGCCAGTCGGCGATCAGGGTGGCGCGTTCGGCAATGGGATGGGTTTCCGTGTCTTGCACGGTGCTGTTTACTCCGGTGATTTGGCGACGTCGCCCACCTGCACCGGCGCCGTCACCTGCATGACCAAGCCGTACGAGACGTTCTTGAACACGCGGAAGATGAACAGGTTGCCGTATTGCTCGTCGGGCAGTTTCAACCCCTGCCGGCCCAGGCCCAGGAAACCCCGACTCGCTGGATCGGCCACAGTCTTCCCGAGATGATAGAGCTGCAGCACGGCGCCGACATCGAGTCCGTCAACCGTGCCCCGATTGACAGTGACGACCTGGCTCTGTCCGGCGTAGGTCACGCCCGAGTAGATCGACATGACGCGGCCGTCGAGAGCTTGCAGCGGCGCATGCGGCACGTAGTTGCGCACCGGCGTCGGCGGCGCCGGCACCAGCAGGTCGCCCACGCCCATCTCCTGCACGGTATCGACCACCTGGAAAGTGTGCACGTCGACGCCGGGCGCGGCCGGCTTGAGCAGCTTGACGGTGCCCAGGAAGGCAGCTTCGTGCGCCAGCACCTGGCCGGTCTGCGGGTCCCTCAGTGCGGTGCCCGGACGGAATACCTGGAACACGCTCTCACCCCGGATCTCGCCGTGCACGTACACACGGTCGCCTTCTCCCAGGTAGACGCGGCCTTCCTGCGAGGCGGCGATGCGCGGCGCGCCCGCCAGCTCGTCGGCCTCGACCACCAGCGGCTGGGTCAGATAGGGTTCGATGGCGCCTGCGGGAATCGCCGGCACGGCATCGCGCGCCAGGCCTTCGCTGCGCACCTGCGGCGACAGGCGGGTCAGCGGGGGGGCATCGCGGCCGTCGCCGGCGTCCAGGCCGCTGCCGGGCTGCTGCAGGCTCAGGCGGCCACGCGCGCGGTCGAACCAGATGGTCTGGCCCGGATAGATCCAGTGCGGGTTGCGAATTTCGTCACGGTTCATGCCCCAGACCTGGGGCCAGCACCATGGGTTGCGCAAGAAGGCGCCAGAAATATCCCATAAGGTATCGCCCTTGACCACGACATGCTTGTCGGGTGCGTCCGGGCGGAAGCTGCAGGCGGCAGTCGCGGTCATGGCGGGCACCGGGGTCTGGGCCGAGGCGGCAGCGGCGCATGCGAACAACGCCGTCGCAGCAGCACGGGCCACGACTGTGCTAAAATTTTTCATTGAAGACGTCCGTTTAATGCGGCGTAAGATAAATGATGCCGCCAGATTGCAGCTGCATCCAATGCAGGTCATGATGCTGAACAGGCCGCTCCGTCATCCGGCCCGGCCGCAGCCAGAGATAGCACGACGTACTGCTCCCCGCTCACGGAAGGGTTGCTGTATAGAATCAAATTCTGCACACAAATCCCTGAACTAGCAAGCAAACCGAGGTCTGCGCGCCAGGGCGTGTGGCGGGATTGCGTCCTGTCTTGCCTGCCAGCCAAGTACCCGTTCAACCTAGACAACTCCACCGACATCCGATCCGATATGGCACTTCTCGACATCCTCCGCTACCCCGACCCGCGCCTGCACAAGGTCGCCAAGCCGGTCACCGAATTCGGTACCGAGCGCCTGCGCAAGCTGGTGGCCGACATGGCGGAAACCATGTACGACGCACCCGGCGTCGGCCTGGCCGCCACCCAGGTGGACGTGCATGAATGCGTGGTCACCATCGACGTGACCGAAGCGCAAGAACAGCTGATGGTCTTCATCAACCCCGAGATCACCTGGGCCAGCGAAGAGCGGCAGGTCTATGACGAAGGCTGCCTGTCGGTGCCCGGCGTCTACGACGGTGTCGAGCGCCCGTCACGGGTCAAGGTGCGTGCGCTCGACGTCGACGGCAAGCCGTTCGAGGTCGACGCCGATGGCCTGCTGGCCGTGTGCATCCAGCACGAGATGGACCACCTGATGGGCAAGGTGTTCGTCGAATACCTGTCGCCGCTCAAGCGCAACCGCATCAAGGCCAAGCTGCAGAAGGAAGAACGCGGCCTGCAGCGCGACGCCGCCCAGCGCGCCGCCCGTCGTTGAGCGCGATGAAAGTCGTCTTCGCCGGCACGCCCGAGTTCGCCGCCGTCGCCCTGCGTGCCCTGCACGAGGCCGGCTTCGAAATCCCCCTGGTCCTGACCCAGCCCGACCGCCCGGCCGGCCGCGGCATGCAGTTGCAAGCCTCCGCGGTCAAGCAGTACGCGCTGGCCCACGGCATGCCGGTGGCGCAGCCGCTGTCGCTGCGCATGGATGCCAGGGACCCGGAGCGCGCCGCGCAAGCCCGCGCCGCGCACGAACAATTGCAGTCGATCGACTACGACGTGATGGTGGTCGCGGCCTATGGCCTGATCCTGCCGCGCAGCACGCTCGACATCCGCCCCTGCATCAATATCCACGGTTCGCTGCTGCCGCGCTGGCGCGGCGCCGCGCCGATCCACCGCGCGATCGAATCGGGCGACCTGGAAACCGGCGTGACCATCATGGAGATGGAAGAAGGTCTCGATACCGGACCGATGCTGACCATCGAGCGCTTGCCGATCGAGGCTTCGGACACCACCGGCAGCCTGCACGACAAGCTGGCGGCGCTGGGCGGGCGCATGATCGTCGAAGCGCTGCGCAAGATGCAGGCCGGCGAGCTGACCGCCGTGCCACAGCCGGACGAAGGCGTGACCTACGCGGCCAAGATCGGCAAGGAAGAAGCGAAGCTCGATTTCAGCCTGCCGGCCGAAGTGTTGGCGCGCAAGGTGCGGGCCTTCAATCCCTTCCCCGGCGCCAATGGCGTGGTCGATGGTGTCGCGGTGAAGTTCTGGTCTGCCGAAGCGCTCGACGGCAGCGGCGCGCCGGGCGCGGTCTTGCAGGCCGACGCGGGCGGCATCGTGGTCGCTTGCGGCGAAGGCGCGCTGCGCCTGAACGAATTGCAGAAGCCGGGCGGCAAACGCCTGAAGGCGGCGGAATTCCTGAAAGGGTTTTCGCTGGCGGGGTTGACGTTCAGCTGAGGCGCCGCTAACGCTTTAGAAATCGTTTTCAAAAATCGTCGTTACTGCCACTGGCAGTAACGACTCCCCGCGTAGGCGGTGACCCAAGTCCTCGGCGTAGCCACTTCGATCAATTGAAGTGGTGCGCTGAATAACTTGGGTCCCCGCCTGCGCGGGGACGACGTTTTAGAGCTGACGAAGAAACGGCGTCACGAGGACGCCATTCCATCAAACTTACTCGGCCTGCGACGTACGCTGCGCGTCCATGTGCTCACGCAGCACCTGGTTGATACGGGTCTGGTAGCCGGGACCTGCGCCCTTGAACCATTCAAGCATATCCACATCCAGGCGGATCGTGACGATCTGTTTCACACCGTTGCTGGCGACTTGTGGCTTCGACGACATTGCTGGTTCCGGGTTGCGGTCCATAGCTTGATCCCAATCCGGTTGGTATTCTTTGTTCATGCGGTTATCCCATCTTTACGTTCGCCACTCGTGGAGGCGGACCTTGATTGTCGTCTCGCCATGTATCGTAAAGATTGCAGGCACCCCACCAAATGTAACGCCATGTAACGCATGGCGGTTTGAATACATAACGATACATACACACCCCCACCGCCAGGCCAAACAGCCCGCATGACGTATAATCGTTGACCGCCCAATGTCAATCGGCCTGTCAAGCCGCATCCTGGAAAACCACCATCATGAACGCCGTTACGTCCGCCATCTCCCCGATCGAAACCCAGCTGCGCGATATCCTCAAGCGCCGCATCATGATCCTGGATGGCGCGATGGGCACCATCATCCAGCAGTACAAGCTCGATGAAGCGGCCTACCGCGGCGAGCGTTTCGCGACCTTCGCGGCGCCCGAGGGCGCCGGCCAGCGCGAGCTGTTCGTGAAAGGGAATAACGAGCTCTTGACGCTCACCCAGCCGCAGGTGATCCAGGAAATCCACGAACGCTATCTTGCCGCCGGCGCCGACCTGCTCGAGACCAACACCTTCGGCGCCACCGGCGTGGCGCAGGACGATTACCACATGGCGCACCTGGCCTACGAGATGAACGTCGAGGCGGCGAAGCTCGCCCGCGCCGCCTGCGCCAAGTACTCCACGCCGGATAAACCGCGTTTCGTTGCCGGCGCCCTTGGGCCGACCCCGAAGACCGCATCGATCTCGCCCGACGTGAACGACCCGGCGGCGCGCAACATCACCTTCGACCAGCTGGTCGCCTCCTACCACGAACAGGTGCGCGGCCTGGTCGACGGCGGCGCCGACCTGCTGCTGGTCGAGACCATCTTCGACACCCTGAACTGCAAGGCGGCGCTGTTCGCGATCGACCAGTATTTCGACGAGCATCCCGAGACGCCGCGCCTGCCGCTGATGATCTCGGGCACCGTCACCGACGCCTCGGGCCGCATCCTGTCGGGCCAGACCGTGCCCGCCTTCTGGAATTCGGTGCGGCATGCCAAGCCGCTGACGATCGGCCTCAATTGCGCGCTCGGCGCGGCGCTGATGCGCCCGTATGCGCAGGAGCTGTCGCAGATCGCCGATACTTTCGTCTGCATCTACCCGAACGCCGGCCTGCCCAACCCGATGAGCGATACCGGCTTCGACGAGCTGCCGGCCGATACATCCGCCCTGCTGCGCGAATTCGCCGACGCCGGCTTCATCAACATCGCCGGCGGCTGCTGCGGCACCACGCCGGAACACATCGCGGCGATCGCCAAGATCCTCGAGACGCAGACGCCACGCCAGGTACCTGACGTGCCGGTCGCGATGCGCCTGTCGGGCCTGGAGCCCTTCACGGTCGACGAATCGTCGCTGTTCGTGAACGTCGGCGAGCGCACCAACGTCACCGGCTCGAAGGCGTTTGCGCGCATGATCCTGAACGAGCAGTTCGACGAGGCGCTGTCGGTGGCGCGCCAGCAGGTCGAGAACGGCGCCCAGGTCATCGACATCAATATGGACGAGGCGATGCTCGATTCGCAGGCGGCCATGACGCGCTTTTTGAACCTGATCGCCTCGGAACCCGATATCTCGCGCGTGCCGGTGATGATCGACTCGTCCAAGTGGTCGGTGATCGAGGCGGGCCTGAAATGCGTGCAGGGCAAGGCCATCGTCAACTCGATCTCGATGAAGGAAGGCCTGGAGGAATTCATCCGCCAGGCGCGCCTGTGCCGCCGCTACGGCGCCGCCGTGATCGTGATGGCGTTCGACGAGAAAGGCCAGGCCGACACCTTCGCGCGCAAGATCGAGATCTGCGAACGCGCCTACAAGGTGCTGACGGAACAGGTGGGCTTCCCGCCCGAAGACATCATCTTCGACCCGAACATCTTCGCCATCGCCACCGGCATCGAAGAGCACGACAACTACGCCAACGACTTCATCGAAGCCTGCGCCTGGATCCGTGACAACCTGCCGCACGCGAAGATCTCGGGCGGCGTATCGAACGTCTCGTTCAGCTTCCGCGGCAACGACCCGGCGCGCGAGGCGATCCACACCGTGTTCCTGTACCACGCGATCAAGGCCGGCCTGACCATGGGCATCGTCAACGCCGGCATGGTCGGCGTCTACGACGACCTCGATCCCGAACTGCGCGAGCGCGTGGAAGACGTGGTGCTCAACCGCCGCAAGGACGCCACCGAGCGCATGATCGAATTCGCCGGCACGCTCAAGGCCGGCGGCGCCAGGCAGGAACAGAACCTCGAGTGGCGCAACTCGCCGGTCGAGAAGCGCCTGGCGCACGCGCTGGTGCACGGCATCACGCAATGGATCGTCGAAGACACCGAAGAAATGCGCCAGCAGGTGCTGGCCGCCAAGGGCCGCCCGATCCACGTGATCGAAGGCCCGCTGATGGACGGCATGAACATCGTCGGCGACCTGTTCGGCCAGGGCAAGATGTTCCTGCCGCAGGTGGTCAAGTCGGCGCGCGTGATGAAGCAGGCCGTGGCGCACCTGGTGCCGTACATCGAAGAAGAAAAGGCGGCGGAAGAAGCGCGTACCGGCATCGTCGCCAAGCCGAAGGGCAAGATGGTGATCGCCACCGTCAAGGGCGACGTGCACGACATCGGCAAGAACATCGTCTCGGTGGTCCTGCAGTGTAATAACTTCGAGATCGTGAACATGGGCGTGATGGTCCCTTGCGCCGACATCCTGGCCCGCGCCAAGGAAGAAAACGCCGACATGGTCGGCCTGTCGGGCCTGATCACGCCGTCGCTGGAGGAAATGGCCCACGTCGCGCGCGAGATGCAGCGCGACCCGTGGTTCCGCGAGCGCCAGGTGCCGCTGCTGATCGGCGGCGCCACTACCAGCCGCGCCCATACCGCGGTCAAGATCGCGCCGCACTACGACGGCCCGGTGGTCTACGTGCCGGACGCATCGCGCTCGGTCTCGGTCGGCCAGGCGCTCGTCACCGACGACACGCGCGATGCCTACATCATCGAACTGGCCCAGGACTACGAACGCATCCGCATCCAGCACGCCGGCAAGAAGGCGCTGCCAATGGTGACGCTCGAACAAGCGCGCGCCAACAAGGCGCAGCTGGCATTCAACCCGGTCAAGCCGAAGTTCATCGGGCGCCGCGTCTTTAAAAATGTCGACCTGGGCCTGATCGCGCGCTACATCGACTGGGGCCCGTTCTTCCAGACCTGGGACCTGGCCGGCCCCTTCCCCGCCATCCTCAGCGACGAGGTGGTGGGCGAGGCCGCCACCAAGGTGTATGCCGAGGGCCAGGCCATGCTCAAGAAGATCATCGAAGGCCGCTGGCTCACCGCCAACGGCGCGATCGCCCTGCTGCCGGCCAATACCGTCAACGACGACGACATCGAGGTGTACACCGACGAATCGCGCACCCAGGTGGCCTTCACCTATTACGGCCTGCGCCAGCAGGGCGTCCGGCCGGTCGTCGACGGCGTGCAGCGCCCCAACCAGTGCCTGGCCGACTTCATCGCACCGAAGGACAGTGGCATCGCGGACTATATCGGCATGTTCGCCGTGACCGCGGGCCTCGGCATCGAGAAGCACGAGCAGCGCTTCGAGGCGGCGCATGACGACTACTCGTCGATCATGCTCAAGTCGCTGGCCGACCGCCTGGCCGAAGCCTTCGCCGAGTACATGCACGAACGCGTGCGCACCGACCTGTGGGGCTATGTGGCGAACGAAGAACTGTCGAACGAGGCGCTGATCGACGAACAATACGAGGGCATTCGCCCTGCGCCGGGCTATCCGGCCTGCCCCGAGCACACGGTCAAGGCCGATATGTTCCGCACGCTGCAGGCCGGGGAAGTCGGCATGGAACTGACCGAGTCGTACGCGATGTACCCAGGCGCGGCGGTGTCGGGCTTCTACTTCGCGCACCCGGCGTCGAAGTATTTCGTGGTCGGGAAGATCGGCAACGACCAGGTCGAGGACATGGCGCAGCGGCGCGGGATGGACAAGGCCGAGGTGGAACGTCACCTGGCGCCGAATCTGTAATTTCGCGAGCGCGCTGCGGAGCAAGAAAGCACCCGCTGCGTAAAAACGTCGTTCCCGCGGAGGCGGGAACCCAAGTACTGCATCCGTTGTCGCGATGCCTGCGAACTTAGGTTCCCGCCAAGGCGCCCGGCAAGGGCGGGAACGACGTGCTGGCGCTAACGAGTTTTTGAGCTCACCTCAAATCGCGTAGCGCACCACCTTGTCGCTCCACTCGAACGCCGACACCTCGAGCTCGGCCAGGTCGTCGCCATCCATCGACAGGCTCCTGAGACCCGCCAGCATGTCGTCCCCCTCGTCGTCCATGCGCTCGATCGATTCGGCCAGTTTCAACAGCTCGCCGAAGAAGCCGCTGCGCTGCAGCAGCGCGGCGCGCACTTCGTCGATCACGGGGATCTGCTCCACGATGTCCATCATCGGGATGCAGAACAGCGTGTCCATCAGGGACATCATGCCGACCGTGAAGGCGACATCGGCGACGTTCTTCTGGCCGGGGCGCAGGCGCTGGGCCAGCAGCTCCATCAGGCGCGCGCGCGTGGTGGCCAGCAGCAGGAGCGGGCTCTGGCTGTGGCCGCGCACGTCCGGCTCGGCGTACAGCAGGATCTGCAGCCAGCGCTGCAGCTGGCGCCGGCCCAGCAGGGTCAGGGCCTGGCTGATCGATTCGATGCGCCGGCCCGCCCCCAGCGCCGGCGTGTTCACCAGGCGCAGCAGGTTCAGGCCGATCGTCACCTCGCGCTTGACCACGCGTTCGATCTCGGCATTGTCGGCATCGGAGGCCACCAGGTTCACCAGGTCGAGCACCGTCGTCTGCGACGGCGACAGCTTGCGGCTGGACATCACCGACGGCTTGGCGAAATAATAGCCCTGGAAGTAGTCGAAGCCGATATCCAGGCAGGTGCGGTATTCGCTGTGGTTCTCGACTTTCTCGGCCACCAGGCGCTTGCCCGTGGTGCGCAGGCGCGGCGCCAGCGACAGCAGGGTCACGGCCGGCAACGCGCGCAAGTCCATCTTGACGAAGTCGATCACCGGCAGCAGGCGCGACAGCGCCGGACCGTGGGCCGCCGCCTCGGCCGCGAAACGGAAGCCATGCGCGCCCAGCGCCCGCATGCGCTCGATGACGGCGTCGTCCGGCTCGACCGAAGCGACGATCTCGAGCACCGTGCGCTCGCGCGGCAGGAAGGCGAACATATCGCTCATCAGGACGTCCTTGTCGACGTTGATGAAGGCGTTGGCGTCGCCGATCGCGCGCGGCAGGCCGAGCTGGGATGCATGGTGGATGACGCTGGCGCTGGCCGACAGGCCCGAATCGAAATGGGCCGGGCCCTGGGCGCTGCCACGGAACAGCAGTTCATAGCCGAACAGCGCCTGGTTGCGGTCCAGCACCGGCTGGCGCGCGAGGTAGAAATGGCGCATGCGTAGCGGCTGGGAGGCCTCGTCGAGGCTGGCGGTATCGGTCATCTCGTTCTCGTTCTCGCGTCAATCGGACTACTTTACCGCATCCATCCCGGCGTGTGTCTTCTTGGCACTAATTTATTGAGAGAACGTTATTCGCGAAACATCCAAGTTATCACAAAAGAATGTGTCTACTGAGGCAGTCCATCGACGAACACCTTCAGCTCGCCCGGCGCGAAATGGGTCCACTCCTCGTTCGTCGTCAGCGGTTCGGTGACAATGATCGCGACCCGGTCGTCGGGCGTGGTCACCTGCGAGAAGTCGACCGACAGGTCCTCATCGGACAGGCAGGCCGTCACGAACGGATACTTGCGCACCACGTAGCACAGCTTGGTCGAGCAATGGGTGAACAGCGCGGTGCCGTCGGACAGCATCATATTGAAGGTGCCATGCGCGGCGATGCCGGGAATGATGCGTTCGAGCAGGCCGCGCAAGGCCTCGCGGCTGGGCGCCGTGTCGCCGAATTCGCGGCGCATGCTTTGCAGCAGATAACAGAAGGCCCGTTCGCTGTCGGTGGTGCCGACCGGACGATAGGGCCCGTCGAGCACGGGCGCGAAATCCTTGAGGTCGCCGTTATGGGCGAACACCCAGTAGCGGCCCCACAGCTCGCGCACGAATGGATGGCAGTTTTCCAGCGCCACGTGGCCGACGGTGGCCTTGCGGATATGGGCGATGACGTTGGTCGACTTGATCGGGTAACGCTTGATCAGTTCGGCGATCGGCGAGGCGATGGCGGCCTGGTGATCGACGAAGTGGCGTACGCCGCTGCCTTCGAAGAAGGCGATTCCCCAGCCGTCATGGTGGGTGTCGGTACGGCCGCCGCGGTGGGCGAAGCCGGTAAAAGAGAAGACAATGTCGGTGGGGACATTGCAGTTCATTCCAAGGAGCTGGCACATGGGCGGCAGCTTACCATGCCGGATAAAAAAAGCGCCATCGCCCGCTGGTGGCAATGGCGCTCGGGGACTTCAGCGCAGCAGACCCGTGTGACGGCTCAATGCAGGCGCTCAATGAAGAACGACAGGCTGGCTCATCAGGGTGTCATACGAGCCCAGGAAATCGTCGATTTCTTCCATGGTGGGTTCGCTGGCAATCAGGTTGTTGACGTCGCGCCGGAACGATTGCGCGAGGCGGCCGCCGATGAAGGCCTCGCGACGGCCGGCCTTGTCGACGATCTCGAAGCCGCCAAATCGCAGCGCTTCGAGTTCACGGTCGACACCGAACTCGACGACGCTGTACTGTTCGCTGTTATAGATCATGTTCATGATGACTCCTTCGATCAGAAATTAGTGCAACCCTGCCGCATGGCGGCGTACGGCAGGCTGTTCACTTCGCTTCAGAGGTGGGGCTGTCCGAACCGATTTCAAGACCGTCAAGTGCCTTCAGGCGTGGACGGTGGGGTTCAGTGCCAACAGCTGATCGTATGGCGGCGCTGCAAGCCACGATCGCAACTGATCAAGGTGTTCGCTGCTCGCCAGGCCGAGGAACAGGCGTCCCGGGCGTTGGCGTAGCAGTCGATTCAATGTTACACGCAAAACGAGATTGCCGTCGCAGCACAGGCAACCCGGGGCGATGCGCACCACCTGCAGGCCGGGAGCGGTTTCCAGCGCCGTGGCGGCCACGCCCAGGCCTTCGAGGATGACGGCGTCAAACGCCTGGGACGTGTCTGTGCCGACGCCAGCAGCGCCAGCATCAGCGGAAGTAACGGAGGGTGGAATGGCCAGCAGCGCCGCGATCGCCTGTTCGCGTGCGGCGGCGCTGGCGCCGATGACGAGGACGGTGGCCGCGCGGGCCATCATCCCCCTTTCTTGGCGAGCTTGCCCGGTTCGACGCCCAGCTGCTTGAGCTTGCGGTACAGGTGGGTGCGTTCGAGGCCGGTCTTCTCGGCCACGCGCGTCATGCTGCCGCCTTCGCGGCCCAGGTGGTGCTCGAAATACATGCGCTCGAAGGCGTCGCGCGCCTCGCGCAGCGGCAGGTCGAACGACAGCGTATAACCGGTGCCCTCGCCCTGCGACACCGCATGCACCATGCGTGAACCGTTGCCCATGCCGACGCCGGGGCCGGGCTGCACGCCCGGCGGGGCGAACATCGGTGCGCTCGGGGCGGCGATGGCGGCGTCGCTCGCCACCGGCGGGGCGCTCGGCGCGATCGGGCGCGGCGGCGCCATCGGTGCGCGCGCCACCTCTTGCGCGCGGGTCAGGCCCTGCTGGACCGCCTTGAGCAGCTTTTGCAGGGCAATCGGCTTTTCGAGGAAATTCAGTGCGCCGATGCGGGTCGCCTCGACCGCCGTGTCGATGGTCGCATGGCCCGACATCATGATGACCGGCATCGTGAGCAGGCCGTCGCGCTGCCATTCCTTGAGCAGCGTCACGCCATCGGTGTCCGGCATCCAGATATCGAGCAACACCAGGTCTGGCGTCGCGGCCGCACGCGCCTCGCGCGCCTGCTGCGCGTTCTCGGCCAGGGTGATGGCATGGCCTTCGTCACCGAGAATCTCCGACAGGAGTTCCCGTATGCCCATTTCATCGTCAACTACGAGTATGTTCGCCATCGTTTCTACCTTCCTGATCTTCTACCCGTCACGTGTGCAATTTTATAAGTTTTTTTGCACTTAAGCCAAGTTTGCTGATGGGGATGAATTTGAGTGTCCTGAAATGGAGGTTCGTTGAACAATCAAAGTGGCGAAATCTGCCTGAGACAAGGAACAAAGCACAGCAAGGCCGGGAGCCTTGCGCGCATTTGTGACGCAGTATCAGGCAGATTCTCGCCAGTTTGATTCAATGAATCTCCATTTCAGGACGCTCCAGCTAACTTTAGCAGCAAAATCGATACCGCTGCGCCAGTTCCATCGCTGCGGTTGCCGACGTCGATCCGGCCCCCGTGCTCGTCCACAATCTTCTTGACCATGGGCAGGCCCAGACCGGTGCCGCGGGCCTTGGTGGTGACATACGGCTCGAAGGCGCGCGCCAGGATGCGCGGCGCGAAACCGGGGCCGTTGTCGACGATCGCCAGGCGCACCGCGGTGCCCGCGAGCCCGTCGGCGCCGGTGTAGTGGATCGCCTCGGTGCTCACGTCCACGCGCGGCGGCGGGGCGTCGGGGCCGCGCTCGACCAGCGCATCCTGGGCGTTCTGCACCAGGTTGTGGATCACCTGGCGCAGCTGGGTCGCGTCGCCCATCACGCGCGGCAGATCGGGCGCCAGGCTGGCGTGGATGATGTCGTGACCATCCTCGGCCAGGTACAGGTTCAGGATCTCGCCGATCAGGGCGTTCAGGTCGAGCTGGTCGAGCGTTGCCGGCGGCGTGCGCGCATAGTCGCGGAAGTCGTCGACCATGCGCTTCATGGCGTCGACCTGGTTGACGATGGTGGTGGTGCTGCGGCGGAGCAGCTCGGCTTCTTTCTGCGGCAGGCTGTCCTCGAGCTTCATCTGCATGCGTTCGGCCGCCAGCTGGATCGGCGTGAGCGGGTTCTTGATCTCGTGCGCCAGGCGCCGCGCGACTTCGCCCCAGGCCACCGAGCGCTGGGCCGTGATCACGTCCGAGATATCGTCGAACACCACGATGAAGCCACTGTCGGCGCCCACCGGCAGGCGCGAGCCGCGCGCCAGCAGCACCAGGTCGTGGTCGTGTTCGTCGCCGCTGCCGCGGCGCGGAATCTCGATCTGCTGCTGCCAGTGCGCGCGCTTGCGCCGCTCGGCGGCCGAGTGCGCGCTCTGGGCCGAGAAGGCGCGCGCGATGCAGTTCGAGAAGTGTTCCAGGCCCGGGATCCGGGCCAGCGGCCCGGCCATCGCGCCAGGCTCCACCTGCAGGATGCGATAGGCCGCGTCGTTCGAGTTCACCACCAGGCCTTCGGCGTCGAGCACGATCACGCCGGCCGACATATTGGCCAGCACCGATTCAAGGTGGGCCTTGGCGCTTTGCAGAGCGGCGCGGTTGCGCTCGACCGCGCTCCTGGCCTCGAACAGCTGCCCGGTCATGGCATTGAACGACTGCGTCAGCGTGCCCAGTTCGTCCTTGGTCTGGACGATCGGCCGCGGCGACAGGTCGCCCTCGGCCACCGCCTGCGTGCCCTCGGCCAGCACCAGGAGCGGCTGCGCCAGGTTGCCGGCGATGAGGAAGGCGCTGCCGACCGCGCCGAAGATCGCCAGCAGCAAGGTCAGGGACAGCATCCCGATATACATCTTGCGCAGGCCCGTGCGCGCTTCCAGGCGCAGCCGGTATTCGCTGTAGGCCGAGCGCAGCACCTCGGCGTTCGAGGCCAGGTTGACCGGCACCGATTGCAGCAGCTGCAGGTAGCGCTGCGGCGCGCCGGGCGGCTCGGGCACGGCCAGCACCACGCGCAGGCGCAGGCCGGTGACAGCGTCGAGCGCGCTCGAGACGCCGTCGAGCCCCTCTTCGCTCAGGTCGCGATCGACGCCGCCTTCGGCCAGCGCATACCCGCCCGGCATGGCCGCGCTCTTGAGCATGCGTTCGTTGGGCGCGTCGGCCGCGAGGTTGGCGCCGCGGTCTTCCAGCGCCGCGGCCAGCACCGCGCCCTTCTCGTCGACCAGCATCGCGCTTTGCAGGCCGCTGGTGTCGGCCAGCAGGCGCGCCAGCACCGGCTGCGCGCTCATGTCGCCCTGGCCCGCCAGGGTCGCGGCGGCGGTCTGCGCGGTCGCGCCCAGTTCGGCCAGCGATTCGTCGAGCGCGGCGCGGCCCAGATTCAGGCCCGACTCGATCGCCGACTCGATCTTGACGTCGAACCAGGAATCGATCGAATGGGAGACGAACTGCACCGACACGATGAAGATGACCAGGCCGGGCAGGATGCCGATGCCGGCGAACAGCAGCACCAGTCTGGCCATCAGGCGCGAGCCGAACTTGCCGGCCTTGTAGCGCGAATACAGGCGGCCGAGGGCGACCGCGACGAAGATCAGCAGGATGAAGGCCACCGTGCCGTTCAGGCCGATCAGCCAGGCGTAGTAGCGGCCGAGGAATTCGGAATTGGCGGAGGCCGAGGCCAGCAGGAACAGCAGGATGGACACCACGGCCGCGCCCACGACGAGGGCGTAGCGCAAGACCTGGTTGACCGGTCTACTCTGCACGATAGGTAAAGGTCTTCCGGCTGGACGTCAGGCGCCAGTCGGAATCGTTGAAGGCGTTGACCTGCAGCGGCTTCTGCAGGTATTCGCGGTCCATGTACATGCGCAGCGAGACTTCGTAGACTTCGCCCTGCTTGAGCTTGCCCTTGGGCGCGATCAGCCAGCGGGTCGGCCGGCGCACCATGAACATCGCATCCTCGAAAGTCTGGAAGCGTTCCTGGAACGAGCCGACCACCGTCACGTAATACTGGCGCGTCAGCACGTCGTAGGAAATGCGGATGGTGCGCTTGGCGGACACCGCCCGCTCGTCGCGCCACCACCAGCGCGGCCGCACCAGCTCGATCTCGGTGGTGAAATGCAGTTGCACGCCGTGCTGGAGCGCATCCCGCAAGCCGCTATTGAGCTCGAAATCGTAGACCGTGTTGAGCCGGTAGCCGTCGTCGCTGGCTTCGATCGCGGCGCGGGCGATCTCGATCCCGTCGGCCGCCCGCGCCGGTACCCACGCACCAACGCACGCAAGCGCCAGCAACAGCTGGCAGGCGAGGAGGCGTAAAAGTCGTAACGTCACGGGTGAGCCGGGGCCTTAAAAAATGCGCGTAGTGTAAAAGAACTTACGCCGCTTTCTTCTGGAACAGGGCGTAGAACAAACCGTCATGATCCTGTCCGGCGCCGCCGAGCGGCAGGAGTTGGCCCGGCGCGTCGAGGCGGACCGCGTCATGGCGAGCCGCGAAAGCGGCTGCCTGCGCCTCCGATTCCTGGGGCCAGAGCGAACATGTCACGAACAGCAATTTACCATCGGGCAGCAACATCTGCCAAAGATTGTCGAGTATTTTGGAAGAAAGTGTTGCAAGTTGGGATGTATCCGACTTGCGGCGCAGCCAGCGGATATCCGGGTGGCGGCGCACGATGCCCGAGGCGGTGCACGGCACGTCGGCCAGGATACGATCGTATTGACGGCCATCCCACCAATCGCGGCTGCCGGCGTCGGCGGCCAGCAGGGTCGCGTCCAGGCCCAGGCGGCCGAGGTTGTCGCCCACGCGCGCCAGGCGCGCCTGGTCGGTATCGATCGAGGTCAGCTGCACGTCAGCCGTCTCGAGGATGTGGCCGCTCTTGCCGCCGGGGGCGGCGCAGGCGTCCAGCACCCGCATGCCGTCCTTGAGGTCGAGCAGCGGCGCGGCCAGCTGGGCGCCGGCGTCCTGCACCGACACCACGCCTTCGGCGAAGCCCGGGATCTGGGCCACGTTGACGGCTTGGGCCAGGCGCACCGCATTCGGCCCCACCTGCTCGGCCTGCAGGCCGGCGTCGTTCAGCGTGTGCAGATAGGCGGCGACGTCAGACTTGCGGCGATTCACGCGCAGGGTCAGCGGCGGATGGACGTTGCCGGCCGCGAGCACGGCTTCCCACTCGTGCGGATAGGCCGCGCGCATGGTGTCGATCCACCACTGCGGATAATTGAAGCGCGCCAGCGGCTCGCGCAGGGCCTGCTCGACCAGCGCTTCGCGCTCGCGCAGGAAGCGCCGCAGCACGGCGTTGACCATGGCCTTGGCATGGGCGAAATCGGGATGGGCAGCGGCCGCGCTGACGGCCTGGTCGACCACGGTGAAGGCCTCATAAGGGGCGGCCTGTCCCTCGGGCGTATCGAGCAGGGAGAGGGCGGCAGCCAGCAGGCCGCCCAGCATCGGCGGCTCGGGCGCCTTGCTCGTCATCAGGCCCAGCAGGGTCTCGCTGCGGCCCAACTGGCGCATGGTGCGGTAGGAGATATCCTGGATCGCGCCGCGCGCCTGCGGCGTGGCGTCGTAGGCGGCGAAGACAGAGGCCAGGGCCTGCGGCAGCGCACTGCCGCCGCGCACGCGCGCCACGGCGCCGGCGGCGCCCAGCAGCGCCAGGGCCAGCGAGTCGGACTTGAGGTCGGGACGGAAGTCGCGCTGCGGCGCGACTTTTACTTCGTGGCTCTCGCGCAGCCGGGGTTCCTCGCGCGCCGGACGCGACTGGCCCGGGAAGTCGCCGCCCTGCACCCGTGGCGGCTTGCCGACCGGACGACTGTCGGGGCTGCCCGGACGCGGCTGGCTAGAAGCGGCCGGTCCTGGTTTGGCGCCGCCACGACCCGCGGCGCCCTGGCCGCCCTGCCCCGGATTGCGGCCGACCGTGCCCGCAGTGCGGCGGTCGGCGGCGGGCCTGGCCTTGGGTTTCAGGGAGAGCGTTGGACGCTTGTCAGTCATGGCGAATAAAATGTTGCGAAAATGGGCTCCCATTGTAACGGTTATGCCTTTGGCGACGCTTAATATGGTTGTTGAACCGCCAATCGCGAACGCCGTGGCCAGCCAAAGCGTGGCATCAAACTAGTATAATGTGCACTGTTTGCCTGCTCATCTTCCCGATAATAGGCGCCGTCCATTCGTAGTACCTAATTTTTCGACCATTCCCATGCTCGCCCAACAAAAACAACAAATCGTTGCCCTGTTCCAGGCAGCCCTCGCCCCGATCGTCGCCGGCACCGACCTGGCCCCCAATGTGGTGCTGGAGCGTCCGCGCGATCCCTCGCACGGCGACATCGCCTGCAATATCGCCATGCAGCTGGCCAAGCAGCTCAAGACCAATCCGCGCGAACTGGCCACCCGCCTGGTCGCCGCGCTGCAGGCCGAGCCGGGCGCGCAGGGCCTGATCGAATCGGCCGACATCGCCGGCCCGGGCTTCATCAACCTGCGCGTGGCCGCCGCCGCCAAGCAGGCGGTGGTGCGCGACGTGCTCGAGCAGGGTGAGGCCTTCGGCCGCACCGGCGCCGCCAGCGGCCACCATGCGATCATCGAATTCGTCTCGGCCAACCCGACCGGTCCGCTGCACGTCGGCCACGGCCGCCAGGCCGCGCTGGGCGATGCGCTGTCGTCGCTGTTCGAATCGCAGGGCATCGACGTGACCCGCGAGTTCTACTACAACGACGCCGGCGTCCAGATCGCCACCCTGGCCACCTCGGTGCAGGCGCGCGCACGCGGCTTCAAGCCGGGCGACGCCGAATGGCCCGAGTCGGCCTATAACGGCGACTACATCGCCGACATCGCGGCCGACTTCCTGGCCAAAAAAACCGTGTCGGCCAGCGACGGCGAACCGGCCACCGCCAGCGGCATTGTTGAAGACATCGAATCGATCCGCCGCTTCGCGGTTACCTACCTGCGCAACGAGCAGGACCAGGACCTGCAAGCCTTCGGCGTCAAGTTCGACAACTACTACCTCGAATCGTCGCTGTACGCCGACGGCAAGGTCGAGACGGCGGTGCAGGCCCTGGTCGATGCCGGCAAGACGTATGAAGACGGCGGCGCCCTGTGGCTCAAGACCACCGACTACGGCGACGACAAGGACCGCGTGATGCGCAAGTCCGACGGCACCTATACCTATTTCGTGCCCGACGTCGCCTACCACATCCAGAAATTCCGCCGCGGCTTCGACCAGGCGATCAATATCCAGGGCAGCGACCACCACGGCACCATCGCGCGCGTGCGCGCCGGCCTGCAGGCGGTGAACATCGGCATCCCGCAGGGCTACCCCGACTACGTGCTGCACAAGATGGTCACCGTGATGAAGAACGGCGAAGAGGTCAAGATCTCCAAGCGCGCCGGTTCCTACGTCACCGTGCGCGACCTGATCGAATGGTCGGGCAATGGCGACGTCACGCGCGGCCGCGACGCGGTGCGTTTCTTCCTGATTTCGCGCAAGGCCGACACCGAGTTCGTGTTCGACGTCGACGTCGCCCTCGCGACCAATGACGAGAATCCGGTCTACTACGTGCAGTACGCCCACGCGCGCATCTGCTCGGCGCTGGCCAACTGGGGCGGCGACGTCGCCGGCCTGGCCAAGGTGGATCTGGCGCCGCTGACCGAATCGCACGAGTCGCAATTGCTGGCCAAGCTGGCCGCCTACCCCGAGATGCTGCAGCGCGCGCAGGCCGAACTCGGTCCGCACCAGGTCGCGTTCTACCTGCGCGAACTGGCCGGCGAGCTGCACAGCTACTACTTCGCGCACAAGTGGCTGCTGGACGACGACGAGTCGCTCAAGCTGGCCCGCCTGGCGCTGGCCGCCGCCACCCGCCAGGTGCTGCGCAACGGCCTGGCCCTGATCGGCGTCTCGGCGCCGGACAAGATGTAAAGCACAGGTAGCACCAAGCCCAACGTCTCATCACCAGAAAGCGTCATGACCGACATCCGTACCGTATCGAAGCTTAGCCAACGCTACCAACGCGGCAGCACCCTGACCGGCATCATCATCGGCCTGATCATCGGCCTGGGTATCGCGGTGGCGGTCGCGCTCGTGATCACCAAGGGCGCCTCGCCGTTCACCGACCGCTCCAACAAGATGGGCCGCCCGGCCGACCTCGAGCCGAGCCAGGCGTCCGACCCCAACAAGCCGATGTACGGCAACCGGGCGCCGGTGCCGGTGCCCCAGGCGCCGGCCCAGCCGAGCGCGCCGGCGACCGTGCCGAAGGCGCCCCAGCAGCAGCCCGATTCCGACCCGCTGGGCGCCGCCATCGCCGGCATGCAGGAGCCGCGTCCAAGCGCGCCGCCACCGCCGCCGGCCCCGGTCAACACCGCCGCTCCCGCCCCCGGCGCCGCGGCCGTGACCGACGGCTATATCTATTACCTGCAGGCCGGCGCCTTCCGCGAGATGTCCGATGCCGAAAACACCCGCGCCAAGCTCGCCCTGCTCGGCTTCGAGGCCGCCATCAGCGACCGCACGACCGACAGCGGCGTGCTGCACCGGGTGCGGGTGGGCCCCTACTCGCAAGTCGAAGCCGTCAACAAGGCGCGCGCCAAGCTGCTCGACAGCGGCATCGACGTCGCCATCGTGCGCAACCAGCGCTGATCCCACGATGACGCGGACGGAGCGCGTCTTCATCACCGGCGCCTCGAGCGGCATCGGCGCCGCCCTGGCGCGCGAATACGCCGCGCGCGGCGCCACGCTCGGCCTGCTGGCGCGGCGGCGCGATCACCTGCTTGCGCTGGCCGCCTCGCTGCCCCACCCCGAGCGGCATCACATCTATGCGGTCGACGTGCTCGACCGCGATGGCCTGGCCGCCGCCGCGCATGACTTCATCGCGGTCAACGGCGGCGCCGACGTCGTCATCGCCAGCGCCGGCATCTCGCACGGCACGCTCACCGACCGCGCGGCCGACCTGGCCGTGTTCGACGCGGTGTTCGCCACCAATGTGAATGCCACGGTCGCCACCTTCGCCCCCTTCATCCCCGCCATGCGGCAGCAGGCGACGCCCTGCCGCCTGGTGGGCATCGGCAGCGTGGCGGGCGTGCGCGGCATGCGCGGCGCCGGCGCCTACTGCGCCAGCAAGGCCGCAGTGCACAGCTACTGCGAGGCGCTGCGGCTCGAACTGCGCGCCACCAACATCCGGGTGGTGACGATCGCCCCCGGTTATATCGACACCCCCATGACCAGCAAGAACCGTTTTCCCATGCCATTCCTGATGCCCGCCGACCGCTTCGCGGCGCAAGCCGCCGCCGTGATCGCGCGCGGCGACAGCTACCGCGTATTGCCCTGGCAGATGGGCGTCGTGGCCAAGCTGCTGCACCTGCTGCCCAACTTCGTGTTCGACCGCCTGTTCGCGCGCGCGCCGACCAAACAGCGCCAGGGGGAAGCATGAACGCCGACGGCATCCGCGCACTGTCGAAGGCCGGCGTGGCGGTCGAAGTCGTGGCGCAGACCGGCTCCACCAATGCCGACCTGCTGGCGCGCGCCGCGACGCTACCCGCGCCGCTGCTGCTGGTGGCCGAACATCAGACCGCCGGCCGCGGCCGCGCCGGCCGCAGCTGGCTGTCTTCGCCCGAAGGGTCGCTGACCTTTTCGTTGGCCTGGAAATTCGACGGCGGCCCACAGCTTCTTACCGGCCTGCCGCTGGCGATCGGCGTGGCGCTGGCCGAGACCCTCTCTGGCCTGGGCCAGCAGGTCCAGCTGAAATGGCCGAACGACCTGCTCAAGGATGGCGACAAGCTGGCCGGCATCCTGGTCGAGACCCAGTCCGCGTCGGGCGGCGGCACCTGGACCGTGATCGGCATCGGCCTGAACCTCCTGATGCCGGACGAGATGGAAGCGCAACTGGGCCGCAGCGCCGCCGGCATGCCCTGGCTGGCGCGCATGGAGCGCGACGTCCTGATGGCGGCCCTGCTCGACGGCCTGGCCGCGGCGCTGACGGAATTCGCCGCGCGCGGCTTCGCGGCCTTCGCCGCGCGCTGGAACCTGCGCCACGCCTGGCAGGGAGAAACCGTGGTCTTGCTCGACCAGGGCACGGTGCGGCACGAGGGCCGCGCCGCCGGCGTCGACGACAGCGGCCGCCTGCTGCTCGACACGGCGGAGGGCCGGATCACGGTCATGGCCGGCGACGTCTCGCTGCGGGTGAAGACATGATGCTGCTGGTCGACGCGGGCAATACCCGCGTCAAGTGGGCGCTGGCCGATGCCCCCGCTGCTCTCGGTGAGTGGCGCTCCCACGGCGCCGTCCTGCACGCGCAGCTCGACGAAGTGGCGGCCGAATGGATGGCCGCCGGCGTCACGCGGGCACTGGTGTCGAACGTAGCCGGTCCGCAGCTGGCCGCGCGCATCGCAGCCCTGCTGCCGACGGAGATCGAGGTCGAATGGTTCGCCTCCACCCTTGAACGCGCCGGCCTGCGCAACGGCTACCGCGAGCCGGGCCGGTTGGGCTGCGACCGCTTCGCCGCCGCCATCGGCGCGCGCGCGCTGGCGCCCGGCCAGGACCTGGTCGTCGCCACCTGCGGCACTGCGACCACAGTCGACGCGGTCACGGCGGATGGCTTGTTCGTGGGCGGCATGATCCTGCCCGGCCTGGCCCTGATGGCGTCCAGCCTGGCCGCGAATACGGCGCAACTGCCGCAGGTGGCGCCAGGCGCCCTGCCTGCGCTCTTCGGCGACAATACCAACGACGCGATTCTCTCCGGCGTGCTGTCGGCCCAGGCCGGCGCGATCGAACGCGCCGTGGCCGGGCATCGCGCGTCGGCCTGCATCGTCTCGGGCGGCGCAGCGCCGCATATCGCGCCGGCGCTCAAGGTTGCGCACCAGGTGGTCGATAATATCGTGCTGGTCGGCCTGCAGGCGGCGGCCGCATCGACGAAAGGGGAAACGCCTTGCTGAAATTCGTATTCTGGGCGCTGCTGGCCGCGAACGGGGCGCTGCTGGCCTATGGCCAGGGTGTGCTCGGCCAGCCGGGGGCCGGCGAACGCGAGCCGGCGCGGCTGAAGAACCAGCTGGCGCCCGAACGCATCACGCAGCTGACGGCGGTCGAGGCCAAGCGCGCGCTGGACGAAGCCAAGCAGGAAGAGGCCGACGAGGCCGCGCAGCCTGAGGCTGCCCCGCCGCCGCCAAACCCAACGCTGGCGGCGCCGGTTGCCGTCGCCGCAAACCTGGTTGCCTGCGTCCAGGCCGGACCTTTCAGCGCAGCGGACGCACGCCGTTTCGAAGCGCGGATCGCGAGCCTGGACCTCGCGGCGCGCCAGTCGCGGGTCGAGGTCCCCTTCCAGGAAGTGACCAGCCGCCTGGTCTACCTGCCGCCGAACGGCGGCCGCGAAGGCGCCCAGCGCCGCGCGGCCGAGCTCAAGGAACGCGGTGTCGAAAATTTTTACATCATGCAGGGCGACTCGCCGCTGCGCTGGGCGATTTCGCTGGGGGTGTTCAAGACCGACAGCGCGGCCCAGAAGCTGGTGGCGCAGTTGCAGCGCCAGGGCGTGCACGGCGTGCAGGTCTTGCCGCGCGGGCCGCAGGTGATGCGCGCGGGCTACCAGTACCGGGCGATCGAACCGCCGCTGCGCGCCAGGCTGGCCGGCATCGCCGACGATTATCCGAATGCGGGGCTGCGAGACTGCAACTGACGGCGTCGTAATCCGCTCGCCTGGAAGCGCACCTGTGGTGCGCTTTTTTTTTCGGCAACTCGCCATCCAACCACTTCCGCAAAAATGTCGAATTTCTTTACACAAGAATTTCCCAAAGAAAATAAATGTAATTAAAACAGACACTTATGTTTCTGGCACGCAATTTGCTCCATGTCAAAGTGTGTTGTTAAAATTTAATTCCAAGGGGATCTCCATGAAACAGACCATCATCGCCGCACTGCTCGCCGCCACCTGCGCATTCTCGACCTCGGCCTCCGCCGAAACCATCAACCTGGACGGCTCGTTTGGCACCAGCCTGTCGAGCAAGACCTACGATACCGTCTTCAAATCGAACCTCGAAGGCAAGTATGAACTGAACAGCCTGACGTTCTCGTTCGCCTTCCTCGACAACGGCGGCACCTTCAAGACGAGCGACCCGAAGCAGACCAGCTACCACGCCGGCAACTATAAATGGTCGAACTCGCTCGGTGCCTACCTGCGCACGGTCGATGTCGGCCATACGATCACCAAGACCAGCAAACAGGAAGCCGCGCAACTGTCGTTCGGCGACCTGGTGCTCGGCAGCGGCGCGACCGAATACAACGAGAAGAGCGAAAATGGCGGTACGAAATCCGTGCGCGTCGTCGACGGCAAGGACTGCTTCCTGTTCTGGTGCGATTATTACAAGTCGGACGTGAAGACCAAAACCACCATCGTGACCCAGGATTACACCGGCGGCTTCTCGATTACCGGCACTATCAATGACCGGGACCTGATCAACCAGCTGTTCAACAACGGCGACCTGAGCCTGAGCCTGAAAGTCGTCGGCGACCTGCTGCTGACCGGCAGCAGCCTCGTGCTGGACTACACCAAGGTCGAAGATCCAGTCGAAGTGCCGGGCGAAGTGCCTGAGCCATCGAGCGTCCTGCTGGCAGGCGCCGGCCTGGCCGCGATCGGCTTCCTGCGCCGTCGCCGCAATACCGCCCAAGCATAAGCGGTTCTTTTCCGCTCGAAGAAATGGCCGGTTCGCCGGCCATTTTTCATGGCGACGTCACCGTTCGCCACGGGCCGTACGTTGCCGCCGGATCAGCGCTGGACCACGATCGGCCTGAAGCCGAGGCTGGCCGGCAGCGCGCGCATGGCTTCCAGCGCTTCGGCGCGGCTGGCGTAGGGGCCGCCATACAGGCGGTTCAGGGAACCCACCTTCACCACCTCCAGCTTGCCCAGCCCGACGCCGGCGTTGGTGATCTTTTCGCCCATCGCCTCGGCGGTGCCGGCCCGGCCATAGGCGCCGAACTGGATGAAATAGCGGCCGGCGCTCGCAGGTGCGGGAGCGTCCTCGGAAGCCGCCGGCTCCGCTTGACGCACCAGCGCCGCGCTGTCGGAATGGATCCGGTCTTCCAGCATCAGGGCCTCGATCTCGGGCGGCGCCGACTGCGCGATCGACACGACTTCGCGGCGCGCGGCCGCGATCTGCGCCGGCGGAATGATCGGATCGCCCGGGAACAGGCGCTCGATCTCGACTTCGTGGCTGCCCTTGCCCAGCAGGCCGAGCTTGAGCGCCGCCGTATACGAGACGTCGATGATGCGGCTGGCGTGGAAGGGACCGCGGTCGTTGATGCGCACCACCACCGAATTGCCGGTATCGAGGCTGGTCACGCGCACATAGGATGGAATCGGCAGGGTCGGATGCGCCGCCGTCATCTTGTACATATCGTACAGTTCGCCGGAAGCCGTGCGCTGGCCGTGGAACTTGACGCCATACCAGGTGCTGACGCCACGTGCGCTATACGGCACGTCGTTGCCCAACGGCGTATAGGTCTTGCCCAGCACCGTGTAGGGACGGCTGGTCCACTTGTTGAAGGGCTCGGCCTTGACCACGGCGTCGGGCACGTCGAGCAGGCCGTCGGGGATGTTGTCGCCCGGGCCGTCGTCCTTGTAATAGCCGCCGCGGCCCGACTTGGCGGCTGGCAGCTGGGGCGCCTTGCCGTGCTTGGCGCTTGGTTTATGTGGCCAGGGGAAAGGATTGAGCCGCTTGTGCTCTCCCGTGCTGCTGCATGCCGATACCAGGATGGCAACCGGTATGACCGCCAGGAAGCTTGTACGAACGCCCATTGGCTGTCCTTTATCAGAGTCTAAGTCTGCACCAGTTTACGATGTCTTTGAATACTCATCAATATGCCGGCGCCAAGGCCGAGCGTGATAAAGGCCGTACCGCCATAACTCATGAAGGGTAGCGGCACCCCCACGACAGGCAATATCCCTGAGACCATGCCCATATTGACGAAGGCATAAGTAAAGAAAATCATCGCGATCGAGCCGGCCAGCAAGCGGCCGAAGGTGTTCGGCGCATTGGCCGCGATCATCAAGCCGCGCCCGATCAGGAGCAGGTAGACGAACAGCAGGAACAGGTTGCCGATCAGGCCAAATTCCTCGGAATACACCGAGAACACGAAGTCGGTTGTGCGTTCCGGCACGAACTCCAGGTAGCCCTGGGTGCCCTGCATATAGCCCTTGCCGGCCATGCCGCCCGAGCCGATCGCAATGATCGACTGGATGATGTGGAAGCCCTTGCCCAGCGGGTCGGAGGTCGGATCGATCAGGGTCATCACCCGCTGGCGCTGATAGTCGTGCATCATCGACCAGCCGATCGGCAGGAAGGCCAGGACGCTCACCGTCACCGCGGCGATCGCCTTCCACGACAGGCCGGCCAGGAAGATCACATACAGGCCGGACGACGCGACCAGCAGCGAGGTGCCGAGGTCGGGCTGCTCCATGATGAGGGCGACCGGGATCATCAGGATCACGGCGGCCACGATGTAATGCCGCCAGCCGGCGACCTGGGCCCGGGTCTGGAAGTACCAGGCCAGCATCAGCGGCAGGCCGATCTTCATGATCTCGGACGGCTGGATGTCGATGACGCCGATGTGCAGCCAGCGCTGCGCGCCCTTCTTGATCAGGCCGAACATCGCGACCGCGACCAGCAGGGCCACGCCGATCGCGTAGACCGGCACCGCCAGCCGCATCAGGTTTTGCGGCGCGATGTTCGCGGCCACCCACATCACCGCGAACGACAGCAGGAAGTTGCGGATCTGGTGCTCGACCCGGTCGGGGAAATCGGCGCCGGCCGACATCATGGTGACCATGCTGATCGTCACCAGCATGGCCAGGATCAGGGTCAGCGGCAGGTCGAACACCATGAAGTACGGGCGCAGGCGGCGGCGCAGCGAGCGCCGTTCTGGAATATGGGCCATGGTTTATTCGATTCGGGTGGCGGTAGCGGTGGCGGGGGCCGCGGCGGCGACAACCGGGGCCGGGGCCGGCACAGGGGCAGGCGCCACCTTCTTGACGGTGACGGGACGAGCGCCTTCCTTCGGTTCCGGCGGCGGCGCCGGACGCTTGCCGAGGATCGCGTAGTCGAGGACCTTGCGCGCGATCGGCGCCGCCACGACACCGCCGAAGCCGGCATTCTCGACCACCATCGCCAGCGCGATGCGCGGCTGCTCGACCGGCGCGAAGGCGGTAAACAGCGCATTGTCGCGATGGCGTTCGTCGATCGCATTGGCATCGTACTTCTTGCCGCGCAGGCCGATCACCTGCGCGGTGCCGGTCTTGCCGGCCGAGGTATACGTGGCGGTGGAGAAGGCGCGTTGCCCGGTGCCTTCGCGCATCACGCCGGCCATCGCATCCTTGATGAAGTCGAGGTGCTCCTGCTTCATCGACAGGCGCCGGGTTTCCTTGGGCACCGTCAGGGTGCGCTCGCGGGTGATGCCGTCCTCGATCATCTTGACCAGGTGCGGCTTCATCACCACGCCGTCATTGGCCAGGATCGCGGTCGCATGCGCCAGCTGCAGCATGGTGTAGTGGTTGAAGCCCTGCCCGATCGAGATCGAGATGGTATCGCCGCCCACCCATTTCTGCGCCGCGCGGTTGCGCTTGAAGCGCTCGGCCTTCCATTCCTTCGACGGCAGCACGCCGACTTTTTCATGATCGAGGTCGATCCCGGTCGGCTGGCCGAAGCCGAATTCGCGCATGAATTTGGAGATGTTATCGATCCCCATCTCGTTGCCCAGCTGGTAGTAATAGGTGTCGCAGGAGTGGGCGATCGAGTGGTACATATTGACGATGCCGTGGCCGCCCGGCTTGTCGTCGTTGAAGCGGTGCCCGCCCAGCATGAAGAAACCGGGGTCGCGGATCGCGTCGTGCGGACGACGGTAGCCCATCTCGAGCGCCGCCAGCGACATGAAGGGCTTGAAGGTCGAACCGGGCGGATAGGTGCCCGACAGCGGACGGTTCATCAGCGGCCGGTCGAGCGAGGTGTTCAACTCGTTCCAGCTCTGGTAGTCGATGCCGTCGACGAACAGGTTCGGATCGAAGCCGGGCCGCGAAACGTAGGCCAGCACGTCGCCGGTCGAGGGCTCGATCGCCACCAGCGCGCCGCGATGGTCGCCGAAGGCTTCCTCGGCGATCTTCTGCAGCTCGATGTCGATCGACAGGATCAGGTTGCTGCCCGGGACCGGCGCCGTGCGCTTGAGCGTGCGGATCGCGCGGCCGCCGGCCGAGCGTTCCACCTGCTCGTAGCCCGTGACACCGTGCAGCTGGCGCTCGTAGCGCTTCTCGACGCCTTCCTTGCCGATATGGTCGGTGCCGTTGTAGTTGGCGGCGTCGTCGCCGTCCTCGATCGTGGCGGCTTCCTTGGCGTTGATGCGGCCGATGTAGCCGATCACGTGCGAGGCCACCTCGCCCATCGGATACTGGCGGAACAGGCGCGCCTGCACCTCGACGCCGGGAAAGCGGAAGCGCTGGGCGGTGAAGCGCGCCACTTCGTCGTCGGTCAGGCGGGTGCGCAGCGGCACGCTGGCGAAGCTGCGCGACTCTTCGCGCAGGCGCTTGAAGCGGCGCCGGTCGCGCGCATCGATCGCCACCAGCTTGGCCAGCTCGTCGATCACCGATTCCATGTCAGCCTGCAGCTTCGACGGCGTGATCTCGAGTGTGTAGGCGGAATAGTTGCGCGCCAAGACCACACCGTTGCGGTCCACGATCAGGCCCCGATTGGGCACGATCGGCACCAGCGCGATGCGGTTGTCCTCGGCCTGCGCCGCGTACTGGTCATGGTGCAGCACCTGCAGCCAGACCACGCGCGCGACCAAGAGGCCGAAGCAGATGAAGACGAGCGCCACCAGCGCCGTGAGGCGCATCCGGAACTGGTGGATCTCGCGGTCGCTGTCCTTGAACTCGGTCATTCTCGAAAAAACCTCAGATCGGGCGGGTATGGTCGCGGTCGACGGCGCGCCGCTGCGGCGCCAGCAGCAGCCAGGTGATCACCGGCCACAGGACCACCGCCACCACGCTCTCGACGAACGGCAGCAGCCCGGGGAAACGGCCGGAGACCGCCATGTGCACGACCAGCTGGATGGCCTGCGCCAGCAACAGCAGCGGGAACACGTGCATGGCCTGGGTCAGCAGCGGGAACCACAGCACGCGGCGGTGGATCATGATGGCCAGGTAGGACAGCACCGTGTAGGCAAGCGCGTTCTCGCCCAGCAGGCTGGCGTCGTGCACGTCCATCAACAGGCCCATGCAGAAGGCGACGCCGATGCCGACCTTGCGCGGCTGGTGGATGCCCCAGAACACCAGCACCAGCGCGACGAAGTCGGGCGCCCCAACCCAGCGGCCCCAGGGCATCAGGTTGAGCATGAAGGCGCACACCAGGCTGAAGGCGATGAACAGCGGGCTGACGGGCAGCAGGATGTAATGCGGACGGCGACCGGGCATGGCGGCTTACTCCGTTCGGGCGGCCGGCGCAGGCGCGGTCGCGGTCGTTGCAGGTGGCGTGGCGGCAGGGGTCGCCGGACGTGGCGTGGGCTGGGGCTGGGTCCGGCCCTGGGCCTGGGCCGCGGGCGGCATGGCCGGGGCAGTCGTCGCAGGCCGGTTGGCCGGCGTCGGCGCGCCGTTGGTGGGGGCCGGGGCGGCGGCGGGCACGCCGGCCGCCGGCAGCGGCGTGGCCGGCAACGGCAGCTGCGGCACCGGCGCCATCTTCGGCATATTACGCCGGCTGACCGCCTGCGGCGCCTCGGGCGCCGGGCGCGGCGGCAAGGCATTATGCGACATAATCACCAGCACCTGGCGATTGCGGTCGATGCCGGCCAGCGGCTGGCCGACCACGCGGCCGAACGAGCCGGCGGCCTTTTCGACCTGGGTCACGCGCGCCACTGCCAGGCCGGCCGGGTACATCCCGTCCAGGCCCGAGGTCACCAGCACGTCGCCCACCTGGATGTCGGCATCCTGGGCCACGAAGCGCAGGTCGAGCAGGCCCGTATTTCCGCGGCCATAGACGATGCTGCGCAAGCCGCTGCGCAGCACCTGCACCGGAATGGCCTGGTCCTTGTCGGTCAGCAGCGTGACTTCGGAAGTGAACGGGAACACGCGGGTGACCTGGCCGACCACGCCGGCGTGGTCGATCACCGGCAGGCCGAGCGACACGTCGTCGCGCGAACCGCGGTTGATCACGATGCGGCGGGTGGACGGGTCGCGCGCGTCGTACAGGATCTCGGCCATCTGCGACTGCACCGGCAACTGCTGCTTGCCTTCCATCAGGCGTCGCAGATGCGCGTTCTCGGCCATCTGGAACTGGGCTTGCTGCAGCAACTGGGCGCGCGCCAGCTCCTGGTGCTTGAGGGCCTGCACTTCCTTCTGCAAGGTCGACAGCGACGAGAAATAATCGCCCATATTGGCCAGCGCCTCGCGTGGCATCAGGGCCGCCATCTGCATCGGATAGAGCACGGTGGCCGCGACCTGGCGCACGCCGGACAGCAATCCCATGCGGGCGTCGACGAACAGCAATACGATGGCGATCAGTGCGCAGACCATCGCTTTGACTCGTGCTGGGGCGCCTTGTTTGAACAGCGGCGGAGGACTGTATTCCATGACGTCCGTTGGTGGTAACGCGGGCGATCAATACCAAGGCGGGCAGATGCGCGCAGCTTGTGACCGCACGCCCTGCCCGCCCCGGTTGATCACGTGCGTCTTATTCGTACGAGAAGATCGAACCAAGCTTGTCCATGCGCTCGAGCGCCATGCCCGAGCCGCGCACCACGCAGGTAAGCGGATCTTCGGCGGCCAGCACCGGCAGGCCGGTTTCTTCCATCAAGAGGCGGTCGAGGTCGCGCAGCAGCGCGCCGCCGCCGGTCAGCATCATGCCTTTTTCGGCGATGTCGGCGCCCAGTTCCGGCGGCGCCTGTTCCAGCGCGTTCTTCACGGCCGACACGATCTGGTTCAGCGGATCGGTAAGGGCTTCCAGTATCTCGTTGCTCGAGATGGTGAACGAGCGCGGGATGCCTTCGGACAGGTTGCGGCCCTTGACTTCCATTTCCTTGACTTCGGAGCCCGGGAACGCCGAGCCGATCGCCTTCTTGATCGCTTCGGCGGTCTGTTCGCCGATCAGCATGCCGTAGTTGCGGCGGATGTAGTTGACGATGGCTTCGTCGAACTTGTCGCCGCCCACGCGCACCGAGCCTTTATAGACCATGCCGCCCAGCGAGATGATGCCCACTTCGGTGGTGCCGCCGCCGATGTCGACCACCATCGAGCCGGTCGCTTCCGAGACTGGCAGGCCGGCGCCGATCGCGGCCGCCATCGGCTCTTCGATCAGGTACACCTGCGAGGCGCCGGCGCCGAGCGCCGATTCGCGGATCGCGCGGCGCTCGACCTGGGTCGAGCCGCAAGGCACGCAGATGATGATGCGCGGCGACGGACGGAAGAATTTCGAGTCGTGCACCATGCGGATGAACTGCTTGAGCATCTGTTCGGTGACGGTGAAGTCGGCGATCACGCCATCCTTCATCGGGCG
Source organism: Massilia sp. Soil_C_3 (assembly GCF_057657035.1). Taxonomy (NCBI): domain Bacteria; kingdom Pseudomonadati; phylum Pseudomonadota; class Betaproteobacteria; order Burkholderiales; family Oxalobacteraceae; genus Massilia; species Massilia sp. Soil_C_3. The sequence continues at coordinate 75,059 of NZ_JBDGJG010000001.1, read as the reverse complement.
GATCGCTTCGATATTGCCGGGTACCTTGCCGAGCATCTGCTTGGCTTCCTTGCCGACTGCCTGGATGGTCTTCTTGCCGTTCGGGCCACCTTCCTGGCGGATCGCGACCACCGACGGCTCGTCCAGGACGATGCCCAGACCGCGGACGTAGATCAGCGTGTTGGCGGTGCCGAGGTCGATCGCCAGGTCATTCGAGAAGTAGCTGCGTAAAAAACCAAACATGGGTGTCCTGATGCGCATCAATGTGCGCCTAAACATTGATCGGGGATTCTGTGCCGCACCTGCCAAGCAATGGGCACCGCGGACTTCGCATGCGCGGGCGCCGGGCTTTCGGCACGACAACGCATTAGCCCGCCATTCTACCTTATAATTTGTCGTTTACATGCTGAATACAGGTGGTTTTCCCCACCGAATTGCAAGCGATTTGGACGGTGTTTGCAGGGTTTTATCGCCTTTAAGATGCCGTTCGCTGACAACTTGCTAACATTCATTATTCGCCGAATCACTTTTTGCGCGCTGATGGCGTGCCATATAGCCATGTCCCTGACCCTTTCCGACGTAAAACGCATCGCCAATCTGGCCCAGCTCGACATGGACGACGCCCATGCCGAGACCGCGCTGGCCGAGCTGAACGGCATCTTCGCCCTGGCCGAGCAGATGCAGGCGGTCGATACCACCGGTGTGGCGCCGCTGGCCCAGCCGCTGTCGGCAATCCTGGCCCTGCCCCTGCGCCTGCGCGACGATGCGGTGACCGAAGAGAACCGCCGCGAGGACTACCAGGCGCCGGCGCCGAAGGCGCAGGATGGCCTGTACCTGGTGCCGAAGGTCATCGAGTAAGTCCGCCTCACGAAATCGCTAAAGAATCGACACGCACATGCATAACAAGACCATCAAGGAGCTGTCCGCGCTCCTGCACTCGAAACAGGTGTCCGCGACCGAGCTGGCGCGCCACTACCTCGGCCGCATCGACGCGAGCGGGCACAACGCCTTCCTGCACGTGGACCACGAACTGACGCTGGCCCAGGCCGCGGCCGCCGACGAACGGCTGGCGCAGGGCACGGCCGGCCCGCTGACCGGCGTGCCGATCGCGCACAAGGACATCTTCGTCACCCGCGGCTGGCGCACCACGGCCGGCTCGAAGATGCTGGACGGTTACGTCAGCCCCTTCGACGCGACCGTCGTCGACCGCTTCAAGGCGGCCGGCATGGTCACCCTGGGCAAGGTCAACCTGGACGAATTCGCGATGGGTTCGGCCAACGAGAACTCGGCCTATGGCGCGGTGAAGAATCCGTGGGACGCCAGCGCCGTGCCGGGCGGTTCATCGGGCGGCTCGGCCGCGGCGATCGCCGCGCGCCTGGCGCCGGCCGCCACCGCGACCGACACCGGCGGCTCGATCCGCCAGCCGGCCGCCTTCTGCGGCGTCACCGGCATCAAGCCGACCTATGGCCGCGTGTCGCGCTTCGGCATGATCGCCTTCGCCTCGTCGCTCGACCAGGGCGGCCCGATCGCCCAGACCGCCGAGGATTGCGCGCTGCTGCTGAACGAAATGATCGGCTTCGACGAACGCGATTCGACCAGCCTCACGGTCGAACAGGGCAACGTCCGCGAAGACTATACGCGCGACCTGAACAAGCCCCTGGCCGGCCTGCGCATCGGCGTGCCTGCCGAATACTTCGGCGAAGGCCTGGCAGCCGACGTCGAAGGCGCGGTGCGCGCGGCGCTCGATCAGTTCGTGAAACTGGGTGCGACGCTGGTCGACATCTCGCTGCCGAAGACGGCACTGTCGATTCCGACCTACTACATCATCGCGCCGGCCGAAGCCTCGTCGAACCTGTCGCGCTTCGACGGCGTGCGCTACGGCCACCGCGCCAGCGAGTACAAGGATTTGCAGGACATGTACCGCAAAACCCGCGCCGAAGGCTTCGGCAGCGAGGTGAAGCGCCGCATCCTGGTCGGCACCTATGTGCTGTGCCACGGCTACTACGACGCCTATTACGTGCAGGCGCAAAAGATCCGGCGCCTGATCGCCGACGATTTCCAGGCCGCCTTCGCCGACAAGTGCGACGTGATCATGGGACCGGTGGCGCCGACGGTGGCATGGGACCTGGGCTCCAAGGCCAATGACCCGGTGGCGAACTACCTGGCCGACATCTTCACGCTGTCGACCAGCCTGGCCGGCCTGCCCGGCATGTCGATCCCCTGCGGTTTCGGCGCCGGCGACAAGAACGGCAAGCGCCCGGTGGGCCTGCAAATCATCGGCAACTACTTCGCCGAGGCGAAGCTGCTGAACATCGCGCACCAGTACCAGCAGGCGACCGACTGGCACCAGCGTACGCCCGAAGGCGTGTGATCCGCGACGCTACTGAACAAAGAGAGAACACTATGCAATGGGAAGTCGTCATCGGTCTTGAGAATCACGTCCAGCTCACGACCCAATCGAAAATCTTCAGCGGCAGCTCGATCCGTTTCGGCGCCGAGCCGAACACGCAGGCCAGCCCGGTCGACCTGGCGCTGCCGGGCGTGCTGCCGGTGCTGAACCGCGGCGCGGTCGAGCGCGCGATCCGTTTCGGCCTGGCGGTCGGCGCAAAAATCGCGCCGCAATCGGTCTTCGCACGCAAGAACTACTTTTATCCCGACCTGCCGAAGGGCTACCAGATCAGCCAGTTCGAGGATCCGGTAGTCCAGGGCGGCACCGTCAGCTTCGCCTACGAGAAGGACGGCAAGCTGGAGACCAAGACCGTCAACCTGACCCGCGCCCACCTCGAGGAAGACGCCGGCAAATCGCTGCACGAAGACTATGCCGGCATGAGCGGCATCGACCTGAATCGCGCCGGCACGCCGCTGCTCGAGATCGTGTCCGAGCCCGAGATGCGCAGCGCGAACGAGGCCGTGGCATATGCCAAGGCCCTGCACTCGCTGGTGATGTGGCTGGGCGTCTGTGACGGCAATATGCAGGAGGGGTCGTTCCGCTGCGACGTCAACGTCTCGGTGCGTCCGGTCGGCCAGAAGGAATTCGGCACCCGCTGCGAGATCAAGAACCTGAACTCGTTCCGCTTCATGGAAGAGGCGATCCACTATGAAGTGCGGCGCCAGATCGAGCTGATCGAAGACGGCGGCAAGGTGATCCAGGCGACGCGCCTGTGGGACCCGGACCGCAAGGAAACGCGCTCGATGCGCACCAAGGAAGACGCGCAGGATTACCGCTACTTCCCCGACCCCGACCTGCCGCCGCTGGTGATCGGCCAGGACTGGATCGACCGCGTTCGTAGCGAAATGCCGGAACTGCCGGGCACCCTGCGCGCGCGCTTCACGGGCGAGTACGGCCTGCCGGAGTACGACAGCCTGGTCCTGACCTCGTCGAAGGCGATGGCCGGCTACTACGAAGCCGTGGTGGCGAAGGCCGGCAAGGAAAACGCCAAGGCGGCCGCCAACTGGATGATGGGCGACGTCTCGTCGACCCTGAACCGCGAAGGCGTGGACATCGGCGACGCGCCGGTGAACGCGGCGCAACTGGCGCTGCTGCTCAAGCGCATCGCCGACGGCACGATCTCGAACAAGGCCGGCAAGGAAGTCTTCGCCGCGATGTGGGAAGCCAAATCGACCGATGAAGCGCTGGCCGACACGGTGATCGACCAGAAAGGCCTGAAGCAGATCTCGGACACGGGCGCGCTGGAAGCGATCGTCGACGAGGTCCTGGCCGCCAACGCCAAATCGGTCGAACAATACCGCGCCGGCAAAGAAGCCGCCATCAACGCCCTGATCGGCCAGGCGATGAAGGCCTCGAAAGGCAAAGCCAATCCAGCCCAGGTCACCGAACTGCTAAAACAAAAACTCGCCGGCTAATCCGCTAGCCCATCGACAATGAGGGTCAGAGTAGAATTGTTGAGCAATTTCCAAAAATTGCCGGCAATTCGACTCTGACCCTCATTGTTTTCAAGCGCAAGCAATTGCCCAAGTCTCGCATTCTGTCCCCACTTATTGAGCTCGTGCGAGAAATTGTTCAATAAATCGACTCTGACCCTCATTATTGAGACGGTTCGAATTCCTCTGGAATCAACGATTTTTAGGCGCATTCCTCAAGCGCTCAGACGACGCTCGCCGTTGGTATAAACAGGAAATTAAATCGACTCCGCGGAGCAGCTAAATAATTAGGGTCAGAGTTGAATTGTTTGGCAACTCTAGAAAATTGCTCAATAAATCGACTCTGACCCTAATTAATTTGCAAGACTTTCCGCAAATCTAAATTAGGGTCAGAGTCGAATTGTTTGACAACTTTGAGGAATTGCCCAATAAATCTACTCTGACCCTAATTGTTGGGTAATTGCTTTAGATGCCGTAGCGGGTGCGGTAGGCGGCGACGGCGTCTTTGTGCTGGGACAGGCTTGCGTCCTGGGTGTGGGTGCTGAGGTAGGTGAACAGGTCTTCGAGGTTGGCGATCGAGATCACGGGGATGTTGAATTCGCGCGAGACTTCTTGTACCGCGGACAGTTCGGATAATTCGTCGTCCTTACCGGAGCGCTCCATGCGGTCCAGGGCGATCAGGACGGCGGCCGGTTCGGCGCCGGCGGCGCGGATCATCGTCACCGATTCGCGCACCGAAGTGCCTGCCGAGATCACGTCGTCGATGATGACGACCTTGCCCTGCAGTTTGGCGCCGACGATGGTGCCGCCCTCGCCGTGGTCCTTCGCTTCCTTGCGGTTGTAGGCGAACGAGGTGTCGCGGCCCTTCGCGGCCAGTGCCACGGCCGTGGCGCTGGCCAGGGTGATGCCCTTGTAGGCCGGGCCGAACAGCATGTCGAATTCGACGCCGGAGTCGAGCAGGGTCTGGGCGTAGAACTGGGACAGCTTGCCCAGCGTGGCGCCGTCGTGGAACAGGCCGGCGTTAAAGAAGTACGGCGACAGGCGGCCGGCCTTGGTCGTGAATTGGCCGAACCTCAATACCTCGGCCTCGACCGAAAAACCGATGAATTGCTGGCGCAGGTCGCTCCGCAGTTCGCTCATATAGTACTCCCCTGAATGTCGAAAGCGGCTATTTTAATCCGTCGCGGCGTCGGCCGCGACCACCCGCGCCACCTCGTCCGGATTGACCGGCTTGACCAGGTGGCGCTCGAAGCCGGCCGCCCTGCTCCGCGCATGGTCGGCCGCCAGCCCGTAGCCGCTCAGCGCCACCAGGCGGCAGCCCTGCCCGCCAGGCAGCGCGCGGATGCGCGCGGCGAGCTGGTAGCCGTCCAGCACCGGCAGGCCGATGTCGAGCAAGGCCACGTCTGGCCGGAAGCGCTCGACCGCGGCCAGCGCGCCGACCGGGTCGTGGTACACCTCGACCGTGTGGCCGTGCGCGCGCAGCAGGCGGCCCAGCGTATCGGCGCCGTCGGCATTGTCGTCCACCAGCAGCACGCGCTGCGGCGCAACGCCCAGCAGCGCGGCCGCAGCCGGTTCCGATGACGCCAGTGTCAGGGCTGCGCTGCTTAGCGGCAGGCGCACCACGAACTCGCTGCCCAGGCCACGTCCCTCGCTGTGCGCATGGACGCTGCCGCCATGCAGCTCAACGATATTCTTCACCAGCGCCAGCCCGATCCCAAGCCCGCCTTCGGCGCGGTCGATGCTGCGCTTGCCCTGGAAGAACAGCTCGAACACCTGTTCGCGCACCTCGGGCGCGAGGCCGATGCCGGTGTCGCGCACGCTGATCTCGACCGCTTCAAGCCCGTCGCGCCGTACGCGCAGCCACAGCCGGCCACCCAGCTCGGTATAGCGCGCCGCATTGGTCAGCAGGTTCGACACCACCTGCGCCAGCCGCACCGGATCGCCTTCCCACTCCAGGCCGGGCTCGAGGTCGACCTCGAGACGATGGCGGCGCTGTTCGATCAGCAGGCTCGCCATCTCGACCGCCTTGTCGATCACCCGCGCCAGTTCGACCCGCTCGACCTTGAGCTCGATCTTGCCGCGCGTGACGCGCGAGACGTCGAGCAGGTCATCCACCAGCCGCACCAGGTGGTCCACCTGGCGCTGGATGATCTCGCCCTCGCGGCCGTGCGCGCCATCGCCGCGCATGCGCATCAGCTGCAGCGCGGTGACGATCGGCGACAGGGGATTGCGCAGCTCGTGACCCAGCATGGCCAGGAACTCGTCCTTGGCCTGGCTGGCCGCGCCGAGCTCCACCAGCAATTGCTCGCGCTCGCGGTGGGCGCGCTCGATCGCCTGGCGGCTGCGCACGTGCTCGGTCACCTCGACCGCGACCACGATCACACCGTCCGGCCGGGCGTCGGCGCCCGCCAGCGGCTCCAGGCTGAACTTGAAATAGCGTTCTTCTAACCGTCCATGAGGATCGAGGCGGCTCAGCGCCAGCTCTTCCGCGTGATATGGCTCGCCGGTGGCGAACACACGCGCGATTCGCTCCGTTACGCCGCTGCCAGCCAGGCGCGGAAATGCTTCACCGAAGGTGCGGCCGACCGGATTGTCGCAGTCAAACAGCCCCAGATAGCGGCGATTGACCAGGTGAAAATGCAGCTCGGGTCCCATCAGCAAGGCCGCCGCCACAGGCGCGTTCAGCAGCATCGCGTCGCGCTGGGCCAGCGCCACATCGCGCTCGTGCCGCTCGGTCGCATCGCGCGTGAAGCAGCGGGTGTAGCGCAGCTGGCCATTCTCGAAATGCCCGTTCGAGTGGATCAGCACGTGCTTGATCGAGCCGTCCTTGCAGCGCAGCCGCGCCGGCTGGTCGTACAGCGCCCCACCCGACAGCAGGGTCGTCAGGATGTAGTCGATCGTGGCCGGATCGTCGTGGAAGTCGGCGATGTGGCGGCCGACGTACTCGTCCCACTCATAGCCGAGCAGCTGCAGTTCGGCGCGGTTGGCCCACAGGATGGTGCCGTCCGGGCCGACCCGGTGCAGGCCCTCGACGGCATTTTCCACGAAGTCGGCCAGTTCGGCGTTCGATGCGGCGGGCAGGCAAACGCCGGAATCGACGATGCCCGCGAGTAGCGGTTTGTCAGTGATCATGGACTTGGGAAGGAGGCAATCCGGCGTCGGGAATGACGCGGCGTGCGATGCAGGAGAATGCCTAGTGTAACAGATCGTTGCCCCTCATCACGGCCGCTACTGCATATACGCAACAGTCCTCAGGCATGACGACCGGTTCAAAAACGCGCTACACTGTCCAGCTAGTTGCCGGATGTCTACTGAAGTCCGCTGATCCATGACAGTCTTACCATCACCATGCCACGAATTATTTCCGCGAACCTGAACGGCATCCGTTCCGCCCACAAGAAGGGCTTCTTCGAGTGGCTCGCCACGCAAGATGCCGACTATATCTGCGTCCAGGAGCTCAAGGCCCAGGAAGCCGACATGACCGAGGACTTCCTGCGCCCGCACGGCTACCACGGCCACTTCCACTACGCCGAGAAGAAGGGCTATTCGGGCACCGGCGTCTACAGCCGCACCGCCCCGGACAAGCACCGCATCGGCTTCGGCTGCGTCGAATTCGATGCCGAGGGCCGCTACACGCGCTGCGACTTCGGCGACCTGACCGTGATCTCGCTGTACGCGCCGTCGGGCTCTTCGTCGCCCGAGCGCCAGCTGGCCAAATTCCGCTTCATGGAAGTGTTCCTGCCGCACCTGCAGGAGCTGCAGGCCGAGGGCCGCGAAATCGTGATCTGCGGCGACTGGAACATCGCCCACAAGGAGATCGACCTCAAGAACTGGAAGGGCAACCTGAAGAACTCGGGCTTCCTGCCCGAAGAGCGTGCCTGGATGACGCGCATCTTCGACGAACTGGGCCTGGTCGACGTGCACCGCGGCCTGGACCCGCGTCCCGAGCAGTACACATGGTGGAGCAACCGCGGCCAGGCCTATGCCAAGAACGTGGGCTGGCGCATCGACTACCACGTCGCCACCCCGGGCATCGCCAAGTGCGCCAGGACCGTGTCGGTCTACAAGGACGTCAAGTTCTCCGACCACGCTCCGCTGATCATCGACTACGAGCGCTAGTCAGGGCCAGTCCAGGCTGAACTGGCTCTCGAAGCTGCGTGGCTGGCCGGTCAATGGATCGTCGAAGGCGATCGAACGCGCCAGCAGCTGCAGCGGCGATCGAAAATCGTCGCCCTTGCACGGCAGCGCCACCGGATAGAAGGCGTCGTTCACGATCGGCGCGCCGAGCCGCGACAGGTGCAGCCGCAGCTGGTGCTTGCGGCCGGTGTGCGGATGCAGGCGATAGCGTGCCAGGTCGCCGCGCCGCTCGATCACCTCGATCAGCGTCTCCGAATTCGGCTCGCCCTCCACCTCTTCGCTGACGAAAAACTGCTCCGCATCCTGCATGCGGCTGCGGTAGGTAAATGGAAAAGCGCGTCCCGCCATCACTGGGGCCAGCGCCTCGTAGGTCTTCTTCACCACCCGCTTCTGGAACATCGACTGATACGCCCCGCGCGAGTCGGGATTGTGCGAGAAGATCACCACGCCCGCCGTCTCGCGGTCGAGCCGGTGGATCGGCACCAGGTGCGGCAGATCGTGGGCGCGCTTCAGGCGCACCAGCAGCGTCTCTTTTAGAAAGCGCCCGGTCGGGATGGTCGGCAGGAAGTGCGGCTTATCGGCCACCAGGATGTGCGCGTCCTGGAACAGCACTTTTTCATGGAACGGAATCGGCGTCTCGGCCTGCTCCAGCTCGCGGTAATACCAGATGCGCATGCCCTGGCGTACCTGGCTGTCGGGGCCCAGGGCAGCGCCTTTCGCATCGACGATCTCGCCGCGCGCCAGGCGCGCTGCCCAGGCTTGGCGGCTCACGTCAGGGAATCGCTCACAGAGAAAACGCAGCATGCCGCCAGCGCGGGTCTCGGTCAGCCACAGGTAGCTGGGCGAGACGCCGTCGCGGACCGGCAGCGGCACATGGGCATTGGCTTCGGCCTGCCGGCCCTTGACGACGACACGGCCCATCAAACCATCATTTCAGGGCGGTGCTCTGGTAAGCCGGCAGCTTGGCGACGCTCGTGTTCTTGGCGCGCGCGTACAGCGGCAGCAGCACATTCATGTGCGCTTCCATGTCCTTGATGCGGGTCTCGCCGCCCGGGTGGGTCGAGAAGATCTCGAGCGGCGCGCTCTGGTTCAGCGCCGCCATCTTGCGCCACAGCGCGATGCCGGCGCGTGGGTCGTAGCCGGCGCGCGACGAGATGTCCAGGCCCACCAGGTCGGCCTCGCGTTCTTCGTCGCGCGAGAATTTCAGCACCAGGAACTGGCCGGCATAGTTGGCGGCGGTGCCGGTGATGTTCGGGTCGACCCCGAAGATCCCCGACAACAGCGCGCCGCCGACCCGTGCGCCGAGCGCGGTGACATTGGTCTTGGCCAGGCGTTCGCGCCCGTGCTCGCGCAGCGCGTGCGCGATCTCGTGGCCCATTACGGCTGCCACTTCGTCGTCGTTCAGCTTCAGCTGATTGATGATGCCGGTATAGAAACCGATGCGTCCGCCCGGCATGCAGAAGGCGTTCACCTGGTCGGACTCGAACAGGTTGACCTGCCATTCCCACTTGCTCGCGGCCGGATTCCAGCGCGTGGTCTGCGGGATGATGCGCTGGGCGATGGTGCGCAGGCGCTTGAGCTGCGGATCGCCTTCCGGCGCCAGCACGCCCTTCTGCTTGGCCTCGCCGACCATTTCCGTGTACTGCTGGCGCGCGGCCTCGTTGACCTGCTCCTCGGGCGCCAGCACGCGCATGCGCGACAGCGGCTTGACCTCGATGCCGTCCTGGACGACGTTACCGGCTTCCTGGGCCGTAGCCAGGCCGGTCGCGGCAAAAAGGGAAAGACAAAGGGCAAGGCGTTTCAGTTTTATCATCTCGTCACCGACAGGCTGTTGTTAGCAGCGCCATCCTCTCAGAAATTGTTCAAAATGGGCAACACGCCCGCGCAGGATTGCCGTGGATCATGGAGCATTTGTCGCGCCCGCTCAAGCCGCGAACGCACATAAGCGTCATTACAGTGCTGGCGTCGCCTTCTTGCGCAAGCGGAACACCGCGAGGCTACCGCGCAGATTCGGCAAGAATTTAATGACCTTGCCATCGGCCAGCGCCACGCACTCCAGCACTTCGAGGCCGCACGACACCGCCAGTTCCTGGAAATCGTAGATCGTGGCATACCGCACATTGGGCGTGTCATACCATTTATAGGGCAGCGAGCGCGACATCGGCATGCGGCCCTTGAGCAGCGCCAGGCGGTGCGGCCAGTGGGCGAAGTTGGGGAACGACACGATTGCCTCGCTGCCCACCCGCACGATATCGCGCAGCAGCGCCTCGACGTGCTGCATCATCTGCAGCGAATTCAGGCACAGCACGGTGTCGAAGGTATTGTCGCCGAACAGCCCCAATCCCTTCTCCATGTCGTGCTGGATCACATTGATGCCGCGCGCGGTGCTTTCCAACACCTTGTCGTCGGCGATCTCGATGCCGTAGCCGCTGCAGCGCTTGCCCGATTCGAGGTAGCGCAGCATGGCGCCGTCGCCGCAGCCGACGTCCAGCACGTGGGCACCCTCGCCCACCCAGTGGGCGATGAAGGCCAGGTCGGGCCGCAAGGTATTCAGGTCGTCGAAGTTCATGCGACCTCCAGCGCAATGCGGTTGTAATAGGCGCGCACCACGTTCATATAGCGCGCGTCTTCGAGCAGGAAGGCGTCGTGGCCGTGCGGCGCGTCGATCTCGGCATAGCTCACGCGGCGCCGGTTGCTGATCAGGGCTTCGACGATCTCGCGGCTGCGCTCGGGCGAGAAGCGCCAGTCCGTGGTGAACGAGGCGACCAGGAACTGAGCGCGGGTTCCGCCCAGCGCCTTCGTCAGGTCGCCGCCATGCTCGCGCGCCGGGTCGAAGTAGTCGAGCGCCTTGGTGATCAACAAATAGGTGTTGGCGTCGAAGTATTCCGAAAACTTGTCGCCCTGGTAGCGCAGATAGGATTCGATCTCGAAGTCGATGCCGAAGTCGAAGTTGTAGTCGTTGGTCTCGGCCGCATTGCGCAGCTTGCGCCCGAATTTTTCCGCCATATCGTCGTTCGACAGATACGTGATGTGGCCGATCATGCGCGCGACCTTGAGGCCGTTCTTCGGCACCACATCGTGTTCGTAGAAGTCGCCGCCGTGGTAGTCCGGGTCGGTCAGGATGGCCTGGCGCGCGACGTCGTTGAAGGCGATGTTCTGGGCCGACAGCTTGGGCGTCGAGGCGATCACGATGCAGTGGCGCAGGCGGTCCGGGTACATGATGGCCCACGACAGCGCCTGCATGCCGCCCAGCGAACCGCCCATCACGGCGGCGAATTGTTCGATGCCGAGGCGGTCGGCCAGGCGCGCCTGGGCCGCCACCCAGTCTTCCACTGTCACCAGAGGGAAGGCGGCGCCATACGGCTTGCCGGTGGCGGGGTTCACATGCATCGGGCCGGTCGAGCCGAAGCAGGAGCCGAGGTTGTTGATGCCGATGACGAAGAACCGGTCGGTGTCGACCGGTTTGCCCGGTCCCACCATATTGTCCCACCAGCCGGCGCTCTTGGGCGTGGCGTAGTGGCCGGCCACGTGGTGCGAGGCGTTGAGCGCGTGGCAGATCAGCACCGCGTTCGACTTGTCGGCGTTGAGCGTGCCATAGGTTTCATACATCAGCGTGTAGTCGCCGAGCTGGGCGCCGCTTTGCAGCAGCAAGGGCTCGGCGAAATGCATGGCCTGCGGTGTGACTATTCCAAGAGATCCCATGGAGGTATTCAAAAGTGTTGGGTGGTGCGGTGGTGTTACTTGCGACGGCCGGGGGCGGGCCGTCGCCAAAACGTCAGAGGGCTTGCAGCTGCTCGACCGCGCTGGCGATCTCGCCCGGCTCCATCGCGCGCAGGATGCGCCGGGTACGGGTGGTGACCGCGCCCAGGTCGGTATTCAATATTTCTTGTTTCACCGCCAGCAGCTGCGCCGGATGCATCGAGAATTCGCGCAAGCCCATGCCCAGCAACAGGCGGGTGAGCTTGACGTCGCCCGCCATCTCGCCGCACACCGCCACATCCAGGCCGGCCTTGTGGCCGGTGGCGATGGTCGAGGCGATCAGCTGCAATACGGCCGGGTGCAGCGGATTATACAGGTGCGCCACCTCGTAATCGACCCGGTCGATCGCCAGCAGATACTGGATGAGGTCATTGGTGCCGATCGACAGAAAATCCATGCGCCGCACGAACAGCGGCAGCGCCAGCGCGGCGGCCGGGATCTCGATCATGGCGCCGACCTCGATGCCCTCGTCGTACTTGATGTTCTCGGCGCGCAGCTGGGCCTTGGCCTGCTCGATCATGTTCAGCGTCTGGTCGATCTCGAAGGCATGCGCCAGCATCGGGATCAGTATCCGCACCTTGCCGAAGGCGGATGCGCGCAGGATGGCCCGCAGCTGGGTCAGGAACAGCTGCGGCTCGGCCAGGCAGTAGCGGATCGCGCGCAGGCCCAGCGCCGGATTGAGCGCGGTCTGGTCGGTCTGGTCGAGCGGCTTGTCGGCGCCGACATCGAGCGTGCGGATCGTCACCGGACGGCCCTTCATCGCCAGCACCGCCTTGCGGTACTGCTCGAACTGCTCGTCTTCGCCGGGAATCCTGAGGCCCTCGGCGCCGCGGCCCATGAACAGGAATTCGGAGCGGAACAGGCCGACGCCATGGGCGCCTGCCTCCAGCGCGGCCGGGCAATCGTCGGGCAGCTCGATATTGGCCAAGAGCGTGATGGCGGTGCCGTCCTGGGTGACGGCCGGGGTCTTCTTGAGCTTGAGCAGGCGTTTTCTCGCCTTGGCCAGCGCCGCCTGGCGCTCGCGGTACTGCTCCAGCACCAGCTGGCTCGGATTGCAGATCACCACGCCGGCGTCGCCGTCGACGATCACCCAGTCGTCCTGTTCGACCAGGCGCGAGGCCTGGTCCATGCCCACCACGGCCGGGATGTCGAGGCTGCGCGCGACGATCGCGGTATGCGAGTTCTGGCCGCCGACGTCGGTGACGAAGCCGATGAAGGTGCGCGGTCCGCCGTCGCGATCGCGGAAGGCCAGCATGTCGGCCGGCGAGATGTCGTGGGCCACCACGATCATCTGCGGCGGCGGCTGGTCTTCGTCGAGCACGATCGGCGGCACGTTCAGCGCAGTGCCGGTCAGGACTTTCAATACCCGCTCGGCCACCTGCTGGATGTCGTACTTGCGCTCGCGCAGGTATTCGTCTTCGATCTCGTCGAACTGGGCCGACAGGTCGTCGATCTGGGTCACCAGCGCCCATTCGGCGTTGTAGTGGCGCGCGCGGATGATGTCGAGCGGCGCTTCCGACACCATCGGATCGGACAGGATCAGGGCGTGGACGTCGATGAAGGCGCCCAGCTCGGTGGGGGCGTCCTTGGGCAGGTCGGTCCAGAGTTCCTGCAGGTTGCGGTGCACGGCGGCGATCGCATCCTGCAGGCGGCGCACTTCGTTTTCCACCTGGTCGTCGGCGACCAGGTAGTGCTTGACGTCGAGCGCGGCCGGGGTGAGCAGATGGGCGCGGCCGATCGCGATCCCGCGCGAGACCGGTATGCCATGGAGAAGGAAGGAGGCCATGCTGACGTCTCCTGAACGAGATGCCGCTTTACGCGGCATTACTCGCCTTCGCCGAACTTGTCATTGACCAGGGCGGACAGGGCCGCGACCGCAGCTTCCTCGTCCTTGCCGTCGGCTTCCAGGGTCACCTTGGCGCCCTTGCCGGCGGCCAGCATCATGACGCCCATGATCGACTTGGCATTGATGCGGCGACCGTTGCGGGTAAGCCAGACGTCGCTCTGGTACTTGGCGGCCAGCTGCGTGAATTTGGCGGATGCGCGGGCATGCAGGCCCAGCTTGTTGATGATCTCGAGTTCTTGTTGAATCATATTCGCTTTATCGTTGTACTTGTCGAATCGCGCCCCTCGGCGCCTGCACCGTTACCGCTATGGCAATCCCTACCCTACCCGAATCCGGTTATCCACCCGCACCGCGCCGTTCTGGGCGCCCGCCAGCGCCATCTCGACCACCACATCGAGCGTGTCGCGCCGGTACGTGATCGCCCGCAGCAGCATCGGCAGGCTGATGCCGGCGATGACTTCCACGTGGCCGGCGTCGGCCAGCGAGTTGCAGCAGTTGGACGGCGTGCCGCCCTTGACGTCGGTGATCACCAGCACACCGTCGCCTTCATCGAGGCGCGCGATCGCCTCCCGCGCGAGGCCATTGACCTCGCCGATATCCTGGTCGGCGGCCACGTCGATCGCCTCGAAGCGCTCGGTCGGGCCGCGGAACACGTGCGCCACTGCCGCGATGAATGCCTGGCCCAGCGGCGCGTGGGTCAGGAGCAGGATGCCTACCATGATGTTATTTGTTTACCTTTTGTTCGACCGCGTCGATGAACATCGCGGCCACGTCGAAGCCGGTCTGGTCGCAGATTTCCTGGAAACAGGTCGGGCTGGTCACGTTGACTTCGGTGAGGAAGTCGCCGATCACGTCTAATCCTACCAGCAACAGGCCGCGCTCGGCCAGCACCGGGCCCAGGGCCTCGGCGATCTCGCGCTCGCGCGGGCTGATCGGCTGGGCCACGCCGAGGCCGCCGGCAGCCAGGTTGCCGCGCACTTCGCCGCCTTGCGGGATGCGCGCCAGCACGAAGGGCACCGGCTTGCCGCCGATGACCAGCACGCGCTTGTCGCCCTTCTCGATGGCCGGAATGAACTTCTGGGCCATGATGGTGTTGCGGCCGTTGTCGGTGAGGGTCTCGATGATCGCCCCCAGGTTCAGGCCATCGTTTTTCACGCGGAAGATGCCGGCGCCGCCCATGCCGTCCAGCGGCTTGAAGATGACGTCGGTGTGTTTGGCGTGGAACGCGCGCAGGCGCGCGGCGTCGGAAGTGACCAGGGTCGGCGAGGTGTGTTCGCTAAACTGGCCGATGGCCATTTTCTCGTTGTGGTCGCGGATCGCGCGCGGGCTGTTGATCACGCACGCGCCCTGGCGCTCGGCCAGTTCCAGCAGATAGGTGCCGTACACATATTCCATGTCGAACGGCGGATCCTTGCGCTCGAGGATGGCGTCGAATTCGCCCAGGTTCACATCGACGGCCGGGTCAAGGCGGTACCACGCGTCGGCGTCGCCGGTGAGGTGGATCTGCGCCACACGCGCGCTGACGACGCCTTCCTCGAGCACCATATCGCGCTGCTCGAAGTGGTAGATGGCATGGCCGCGCCGCGCCGCCTCGCGCATCATGGCGAAGGTCGAATCCTTGTAAATCTTGAATCCGGACAGCGGGTCGGCGAGAAAGGCGATTTTCATGGGGCGTCCATTCGAAGTAATGCCTGATTTTAGCCCGAAACGTGGAAACTCGCGGACCGGGCCCCTCATCCACTCACACCCGGAAACACACTGCAGCAATTTGTCGGGTATCACGCAACGCGACTGAGGCAGCTCAATCGCGTCAATACAATCGCGCGAGAACATGAGGGCATGGATACCCAACCAAGCCAACAGGCCGAGCAGGAGCGCATCGAAGACGTCTACCGCAACTGGCATGGCGGGGCGGCGCTGGCGCGCTATGCCTGGCACCGGCCCGAGATCCTGCAGCAGGTGGCGGCGCGCGCGCGCGGCTTCGCCGACCTGCTGTCCTGCACGGTCGGCCCGGATTTATCAAGCGTGCAGGTGCTGGACGTCGGCTGCGGCAGCGGCGGCTTCCTGCGCCAGATGATCGACTGGGGCGCCTCGCCGGCCAATCTCACCGGCACCGAACTGCAAAAAGACCGGCTCGACCATGCGCGCCGATGTACGGCACACGGCGTGCGCTGGCACCTGGGCACGCTCGACGCGCTGCCGCCGGCGAGCTACGACCTGGTCACGGCGCTGACGGTATTTTCCTCGGTGCTCGATCCGGCCCTGCGGCGCGAGCTGGCCGCCCAGATGTGGCGCGCGCTGCGCCCGGGGGGCTGGTGCCTGGTGTTCGATTTTCGCTACGACAACCCGCGCAACCGCAACGTGCGCAAGGTCACCCGGGCCGAGCTGCAGGAATGGTGGACCGGGAGCGGGCAGCGCTACCGCAGCCTGGTGCTGGCGCCGCCGATCCACCGCCTGCTGGCCGTCGCGCCGTATATGGTGTCCGAATTGCTCACGGCGCTGGCGCCGGTGCTGCGCTCGCATTTCATGTACGTGGTGCGCAAGGAAGAATAAGCGGATCAAGCGGGAGCGGACAAGGCCGGCAGGAGCCGCCCTCCCCGCCACGATCAATAGACTTCCGGATTCGGATCCGTGCGTTCCATTTCCAGCGACGCCGCCAGCATGCCCAGCCGCGCCACCACGCCATACACATAGAAGCGATTTGGCGCCGCCGTGCCCGGCTTGGCCTTCAGGTCCGGCACCGCATGCTGCTGGGCGAAGGCCAGCGGCACGTATTGCGAGCCCGGCGAATTCAGGTTCTGGTCGATGCCGCGCTCGGCGTGCACGCGGTAGAAGCCGCCCACCACGTAGCGGTCGATCATGTACACCACCGGCTCGGCCACCGCGTCGTCGATCGATTCGAAGGTGGGCACCCCTTCCTGGATGATCAGGTCGGTCACGGCCACGCCATCCTTGATCACCGACATGCGCGCGCGCTGGGCCGGGGTCAGGTCGCGCACTTCGCTCGCATCCTTGATCGTCATTACGCCCATGCCGTAGGTGCCGGCGTCGGGCTTCAGGATCACGAAGGGCTTGCGCTCCTTCATGCCGTATTCCTTGTATTTCTTCTTGATCTTCGAGAACAGCGCAGAGACGTTGTCGGCCAGCTCCTCGGTGCCGACGTTCTCGCGCAGGTCGACTTCGCCGCACGTGCTGTGCAGCGGATTGACCAGCCACGGATCGATGTCGATCAGCTTGCCGAACTTCTTGGCCACCTCGTCGAACGCCTTCAGGTGGTTGCTCTTGCGGCGCAGCGCCCAGCCGGCGTGCAGCGGCGGCAGCAGAGACTGCTCGTGCACGTTTTCGAGGATGGCCGGGATCCCGGCCGACAGGTCGTTGTTGAGCAGGATGGTGCAGGGATCGAAATCGGCCAGGCCGACGCGGCGCCCGTTGGGCGAGCGCACTAACGGCTCGACCACCAGCATATTGCCGTCAGGCAGGGCCAGCGGGGTCGGTTCGGTGACGTCCGGCGAGAACGAACCCAGGCGCACGTGCAGGCCGGTCTGGCGGAAGATCTGCATCAGGCGCGCCACGTTCTGCAGGTACATCGGGTTGCGCGTATGCGTCTCGGGCACCAGGATCAGGTTGCGCGCGTCCGGGCAATACTTGTCGATCGCGGCCATGGCGGCCTGCACCGTCAGCGGCAGCATTTCGGTCGGCAGGTTGTTGAAACCGCCCGGGAACAGGTTGGTATCGACCGGCGCCAGCTTGTAACCGGCATTGCGCAGGTCGACCGAGCAATAGAACGGCGGCGTATGCTCCTGCCACTCGAGCCGGAACCAGCGCTCGATGGCGGGGGTGGCTTCGAGGATTTTCTTTTCCAGGTCGAGCAAAGGACCGGTCTGGGCGGTGGCGAGGTGCGGAACCATGTATGTGGCTTTCCCTGTTATGCGCGACTTCTTGCGCCGTTTGTTATTTGTTAAGTTGGATCTGTCATATGGGGTGTACCTGGCCTTTTTAAAGAGGTTGCCAAGAAAGCAAAAAAGGCGCCCGCAGGCGCCTTTCAGACTGACATCCTTGTCGGATATCAGTAACGGTACGCCGATTCGCCGTGGCTGGTGATGTCCAGGCCTTCGCGCTCTTCGTCTTCAGGTACGCGCAGGCCGATCACGATGTCGACCAGCTTGAAGGCGATGAAGGCGACGATGCCCGACCAGACGATGGTCACGACCACGCCGTGCGCCTGCACCAGCACCTGGCTGCCGATCGAGTAGCCGGTGGCCATGGCATTGGTGGTGTAGTCCCACACGCCCTGGCCGCCCAGCGACGGCGCCGCGAATACGCCAGTCAGCAGCGCGCCCAGGATGCCGCCCACGCCGTGCACGCCGAACACGTCGAGCGAATCGTCGGCGCGCAGCATGCGCTTCAGGCCGGTCACGCCCCACAGGCAGATGATACCAGCCAGCAGGCCCATGACCAAGGCGCCCATCGGACCGACGAAACCGGCGCCCGGGGTGATCGCCACCAGGCCCGAGATAGCGCCCGAGGCGGCGCCCAGCATCGATGGCTTGCGCTTGAAGAGCCATTCGCCGGCTGCCCACGCCACGGTAGCGGCGGCAGTCGCCAGCAGGGTGTTGATGAAGGCCAGCGCCGCGATGTCGCCCGCTTCGAGCGCCGAACCGGCGTTGAAGCCGAACCAGCCGACCCACAGCAGCGAGGCGCCGACCATGGTCATCGGCAGCGAGTGCGGGGCCATCGATTCCTTGCCGTAGCCGACACGCTTGCCGATCACGTAGGCGCCGACTAGGCCGGCAACCGCGGAGTTGATGTGCACCACGGTGCCGCCCGCGAAGTCGAGCGCGCCCTGCTGCCACAGGTAGCCGGCGCCGGCGCTGACGGTAGCCAGCGAAGCGGCGTCGGTGATCGCGTCAGGACCGGCCCAGAACCAGACCATGTGCGCCATCGGCAGGTAGGCGAAGGTGAACCAGATCACCACGAAGGCCAGCACCGCCGCGAAGCGCGCGCGCTCTGCGAACGAGCCGACGATCAGCGCGCAGGTGATGGCGGCGAAGGTGCCCTGGAAGGCAACGAAGATGAACTCGGGGATCATCACCTCTTTGGTGAAGGTGGCGCCCATCGAGAAGGTGCCGGCGACCGGGTCCCAGATGCCTTGCAGGAAGGCGCGGTCGAAGCCGCCGATGAAGGCGTTACCCGAGGTGAAAGCCAGCGAGTAGCCGTACAGGCACCACAGCACGATGATCAGCGAAAACACCATCATGACCTGCATCAGCACCGACAGCATGTTCTTGGCGCGCACCATGCCGCCGTAGAACAGCGCCAGGCCCGGGATCACCATCATGATGACCAGCAGGGTGGCAACGAACATCCAGGCGGTATCCCCTTTGTTGATGGACGGCGCCGCCATGGCCGGGAGGGCCAGGCCCAGGCCCAGCATGGCGGTCAGGATTTTTGTCGTTATATGCTTCATGAACACTTTCCTTCTTACAGTGCGTCGTTGCCGGTCTCGCCGGTACGGATACGGATGACCTGGGTCAGGTCGGCCACGAAGATCTTGCCGTCACCGATCTTGCCGGTGCGGGCGGCGCCCTGGATCGCATCGATCACCTGGTCGACGATGGCATCGTCAACGGCGGCTTCGATCTTGATCTTGGGCAGGAAATCGACAACGTACTCGGCGCCACGGTACAGCTCTGTGTGACCCTTCTGGCGACCGAAACCCTTCACTTCGGTCACCGTCATGCCTTGCACGTTGATTTCCGACAGCGCTTCACGCACTTCGTCGAGCTTGAAGGGCTTGATGATGGCGGTAATCATTTTCATGGTATTGCCTCTTTTGCTATCAAAAAGTTTTTGACACGGACAGCACGGCGGCTGACTTGCCCAGGTTCTTTCCTTCCGGACTCAGGTAGGCGTCGGTATTCGCCTTGTGCCAGGCCAGGGCCACGGTGGCGACCCCAAAGTCCTTCGTCACGCCGATCTTGTAGTGCGTGTAGGACGCCGGGCTGTTGTTCTTCACGCGCTGGCGGCCGACTTGCAGGTTCAGCAGGAAGCCGTTGGTGACGTCGATATCGGCGCCCAGGTCCAGGTAACCGCTGCGCTTGCTGTCGGCGGTGCCGAACAGATTGGTCGTCGAGTGCGAATACTTGATATACGCAGGACCGAAGCCGAGCTTGCCGTAGAGTTCAAAAGTATTTGCATTCGGATCCAGGCTGTTATCCGGATACCAGTAATACAGGCCGCCAACGTCGTAGCTGACTTCGTCGGTCAACTGGCCACGCTTGCCGGCATACACATCCCATTCAATATTGCCGTCGCCACCC
Source organism: Massilia sp. Soil_C_3 (assembly GCF_057657035.1). Taxonomy (NCBI): domain Bacteria; kingdom Pseudomonadati; phylum Pseudomonadota; class Betaproteobacteria; order Burkholderiales; family Oxalobacteraceae; genus Massilia; species Massilia sp. Soil_C_3. The sequence continues at coordinate 55,136 of NZ_JBDGJG010000001.1, read as the reverse complement.
AGATCCTTCGTCCACTTGATGGTGGAGAGCCAGGTGCCTACGTAAAAGCCGGTTGGGCTGTGTACGTAGTCGACGCCACCGGACAGGGCGGGGTCGGAATCGGTTTGCGACAGGCCGCGGTAACGGTAGTCGCTGGTGAGTGCCACGTTATAGCTCACCTGGTGTTCGGCGGGTTGTTCCTGTGCCATGGCCGGGATGCTGGTGAAAGCCAGAATCGCCAGGCTAATTGCGTTGATTTTTGCATTGCACTTCATGACAAACCCCCTTGGACAGTTACTGCGTTTGGAATCCTTTTTTCGTGCGTTATCTCCCCCTTCATTTAGCAGGATGTGTGCCAGCTCATAAAAGCGATGAAAATGGCCTTGTTTTTTTTGTAAACGTGCCCCAGATACGACTTGCTTCAATACAATCGATAGCGAACGGCGTCCGTCGTGTTGCGCGACGCACCAAATCAGGCTGTATTGCACCTCCTTGGTGCATGCAACCCCGGCAGAAAGGGATAGGGACCATGAACAACAGCAACTTCTTCAGCGATTTGCAAGGCAAGATCAACCAGGCACTGGAAAGTGGCCCGGCCAAGGACATCGAGCGCAACGTCAAGGCGGCGATGACTTCTGGTTTCGCCAAGCTCGACCTGGTCACGCGCGAGGAATTCGACATCCAGGCCCAGGTGCTGGCCAAGACCCGCGCCAAGCTGGAAGCGCTCGAGCTGCGCGTGATCGAACTCGAAGCCCGCCTGGCCTCCGGCGCCTCCGCCACTGTCACCGCATCGGCCACCCCGCCAACGGGCGCGGCGCCGTCGGCCACCGCGCCGTTCCCGGCCCAGCCCGAAGATCCGACCATCGTGCTGCCGCCGAGTCTCGACAAATCGGGCGACACGCCGATCAACAAACCGTAACAGCGGGTGCATTCATGGACAGGGCAACCGGCATGAATGCACAAGAAGCACCGACCGGCGCCCTGCCCGCGCAGGAAGTGTCGCTGGACGTGCTGCGCGAAAAATACGCGCGCGGCGACGAGCGCACGATCGGGGACGTGCAGCGGCGCGTCGCACGCGCCCTGGCCGCCCTCGAGCCCCCGCCGCCGCGCGCCGAATGGGAGCGCCGCTTCCTGGAGGCCCAGCAACAGGGCTTCGTTCCCGCCGGCCGCATCGCATCCGCCGCCGGCCTCGGCCTCTCGGCCACCCTCATCAACTGTTTCGTCCAGCCGGTCGGCGACTCGATCTCCGGCACCAGCGACGGCCTGCCCGGCATCTATACCGCGCTCAGCGAAGCCGCCGAGACCATGCGCCGCGGCGGCGGGGTCGGCTACGATTTTTCCGCGATCCGCCCGCTGGGCAGCAAGGTCGCCGGCACCGCCTCGCGCGCTTCCGGTCCGGTGTCGTACATGGAAGTGTTCGATGCCTCCTGCCGCACGGTGGAATCGGCCGGCGCCCGGCGCGGCGCCCAGATGGGCGTGCTGCGCATCGACCATCCCGACATCGAACGCTTCATCGCGGCCAAGGACACGGGCCGTCTCACCAATTTCAATATCTCGGTCGGCGTGACCGATGGCTTCATGCGCGCCGTCGAGGCCGACGACGCCTTCGCGCTGGTGCACGCGGCCGAGCCGGGCGACGAGGACCAGGCCGCCGGCGGCCACCGCAGGGAAGACGGCCTATGGGTCTACCGCAGCGTGCGCGCGCGCGACCTGTGGGAGCGCATCATGGTCTCGACCTACGACCATGCCGAGCCGGGCGTGCTGTTCATCGACCGCATGAATGCCGAGAACAACCTCTGGTATGCCGAAGAGCTGCGCGCCACCAATCCCTGCGGCGAGCAGCCGCTGCCGCCGTATGGCTGCTGCGACCTCGGCTCGCTCAACCTCACCGCCTTCGTCGATGCGCCGTTCACCCCCGATGCGCGGCTGGACTTGGAACGCCTGCGCGCGGTGGCCACGGTAGCGGTGCGCATGCTCGACCTGGTGCTGGACGCCACCCGATGGCCGCTGCCGCAGCAGGCCGAAGAGGCGCGCGCCAAGCGCCGCATCGGGCTGGGCTTTTTGGGCCTGGGCAGCGCGCTGGCGATGCTGGGCCTGCGCTACGACGCCGACGAAGGCCGGGCCATGGCGGCGCGCATCGCGACCGGGCTGCGCGACGCGGCCTACGCGGCCTCGATCGAACTGGCGCGCGAAAAAGGCGCCTTTCCGCTGTTCGACGCCGACAAATACCTGCGCGGGCAGTTCGTCGAACGCCTGCCGCAGGCGCTGCGCGACGGTATCCGCGCCCACGGCATCCGCAACTCGCACCTGCTGTCGATCGCGCCGACCGGCACCATCTCGCTGGCCTTCGCCGACAATGCCTCGAACGGCATCGAGCCGCCCTATTCCTGGACCTACCAGCGAAAAAAGCGCACGGCCGACGGCGGCACGCGCAGCTACGAGGTGTGCGACCACGCCTGGCGCCTGTACCGCCAGCTGCATGGCGACGCTCCCTTACCGCCAGCCTTCGTCAGCGCGCTCGAGATGCGCGCGCTGGACCACCTGCGCATGGTGGAAGCGGTCCAGCCCTTCATCGACACCGCGATCTCGAAGACCGTCAACGTGCCCGAGGATTATCCCTACGACGATTTCCGCGACTTGTACCTGGAAGCCTGGCGCGCCGGCCTGAAGGGGCTGGCGACCTATCGGCCGAACGCGGTGCTGGGGAGTGTGTTGTCGGCTGCGCCAGTGGCAGACTCCGCGCCGGCTGCAACGCAGCCCCCATCGGAAGACGACCCGCTGCGCAGGCGCTTCGAGCACCGTCCGCTGGGCGAGCTGGAATCGGTGACCTCGAAGATCGAGTATTCGACCCATGAAGGCCGCAAGACCGTCTACCTGACGGTGAGCTTCCTGCGCGCTGAAGGAGCATGGGATGGCCGCCGGGTCACGATCGAGCGCCCTTTCGAGTTCTTCATGCCGGCCAACCAGCGCACCGGCGGCCACCAGTGGATCACGGCCTCGATGCGGTTGCTGTCGATGGTGGCGCGGGCCGGCGGCCCGATCGCGCGGGCATTGGCCGACATGCGCGAAGTGGTGTGGGAAAAAGGCCCGGTGCGCTGCGGCCACATCGTGCGCGACGATGGCGTGCAGGTGCCGGTGTACCACGACTCCGAAGTGGCGGCGATCGCCTTCATGCTGCAGCGGATGCTGATCCGGCGCGGCTTCCTCGACGAGCAGGGCAACCAGGTGCCGGTGGACGCGCTCGCGCGCGGCTTCGAACGGCGCATGCACGACGCCGCGCCGGGGCCGCAGTTGCAGGCGGAGACGCCGGCCGAGCCCCTGTCCGTCCTGAACGGCGCCAAATGTCCGGAATGCGGCGCGCTGGCGCTGCGCAAGGTCGATGGCTGTTCGCGCTGCGCGTCGTGCCACTACGTCGGCGAGTGCGGCTGACCGGGCCTTTGAAAAGAGGCGCCCGCGGGGCCGGCTCAGGCATACTGCCGGAGTCGCAACCAATCCCGCCCCGACGATGAGTTACTACGCCCTCAAGCACATCCACATGACCTTTGCCGTGTTGAGCGGCGCCCTGTTCCTCGTCCGCGGCCTGTGGATGCTGGCCGATTCGCGGCGCCTGGAGCAGCGCTGGGTCAGGATCGCGCCGCACGCGATCGACACCCTGCTGCTGGCCAGCGCCGTCGGCCTGGCGGCATGGAGCAGCCAGTACCCGGGCCAGGCGCCGTGGCTGACGGCCAAGCTGGTGGCCCTGGTCGCCTACATCGGCCTGGGCACGGTGGCGCTCAAGCGCGGCCGCACGCGCCAGGTGCGCGCGCTGGCCTTCGTCGGCGCACTGGCCTGCTTCGCCTACATCCTGGCGGTGGCGGTCACCAAGAATCCGCTGATCGCCGTGTAAATCTCCTCGTGGGTTGCCATCCCCCGACCAGGCATCAACGCCGCTTCAGCTGCGCCAGCTGCGCCGTCACCTGCTTGCGCTCGCGCCTCGCGAGCGGCGGGACGCCCCCCAGCGCCGCCTGGTAGGCCGCGATCGCGCGCGGCCGGTCGTGGCGCGCTTCATGGACTTCGCCCAGCGTCTTGTAGACGTAAGGCTTGGGGGCGATCGCCGCCGCCCTCTCCAGCTGCAGCGCGGCTTCGGCCAGGCGTCCCTGGGCGCGCGCCACCTGCGCCAGTCCGTAGGGCCCATGCTCGCTGGACGGCAGCCGGCGGCTCAGTTCCTCGAACAGCCGGCCGCTCTGCGCATAGCGGCCGGCGTCGAGGTGGGCACTGGCCAGGGTCAGCAGCAACTCCCGCTGGCTGCCCTGCACCAGTTCGTACTGCGTGAGGTCGGCCGCCAGGATGTTCTGCTCGGCCTCGTCGAGTTTTCCCTCGGCGAAAGCGCACATGGCGCGCATCAGGCTGGTCAGGTCGGGATCGAGCCGCCGTGCTTCGGCGGCCAGTTCGCGCGCGCGCACCTCGCTGCCGCCCAGGAAGAACGGCGCGTCGAGATAAAAGCCCATCAGCGTCACGCGGGCGCGGTAATTCATCGGATCGAAGCGGATCGCGCGCTCCAGGGTATCGCGCGTGGCATGCGCATTGCGCACGAACGCAAGCAGGCCGCCTGCGCGCGACTGCGCCAGCAAAACGTTCCCCAGCGCCTCGGCGCAGGCACTGCTGTCCGGATTGGCCTGGACGCAGCGTTCGGCCATGGCGCGCGCCTGCGGCAAGTCGTCCGGCTCGCCCTGGGCGATGCGCACGTCGACCGATGCGGCCAGTGCCGTCGGATCGGTGGCATTGCGTGCCAACCTGGCCTCGATCGCACTGCTCGCCTCTCCATAGCGCGTCTGGTGCACCAGCTGTGCAATCGGGTCGGTATGGACAGCCTGTGCGGCGCCATTCCATACGCCCAATAGCAACACCGGCATCCACCATGCCAAGCTCTTAGCCAGCATTGCATTCCCTCTCGTCGGGACCCGGCCTTTTCCGTGACGGCCGGCCCCGCTTCCGCGGTCAGATATTGTTGTTATTTAATATAGAGCAAATCCTCACACGGAAGCCATGCACGAGTCAATGCAGAGGGAATACCTACGACGGAACGGGCAAGCTGATGCGCGAATTCAGCGGGATGGACGCGCGCGCCGGTAGTTCGCCAGCTCGGCCTTGAGCCAGGCGGCGCTGGCGACCGGCGCGTTGCCGCCGCAGCGGACCTGGTATGGCTTGCCGCTGAGGCTGCTTTCGGTGGCGGCGCGCGCGATGAAATCCTCGCCCGAGGCAACCAGGTCGCGCTTCTGCAGGTAGTCGTACTTGCGCTGGAGGTGTTTGGCCGCTTGCGCGGCGTCGTGCCAGCTGCCGTTGCGCTGGAAGCTGCAGCCGGATGCGGTCAGGTAGCCGATCAGGTGGGCGATTTCCTGGCGCGCGGCGGGGGCCGGCGCAGCCAGGGACAGCAGCGGCAGGATGGCGAGCACGGAGGCAGCGACAGCAAGTTTCATCATGAGCGGCGAAGGACGAAGAATCGCCAGTATGCCGCGTTTGGCGCCTGCGTGTCGCCCCACCCCGCCATGCCCGCCGCGGATCATTCGAAAGCGACCTCCTTGCGGTTGTCGCGCGACACGCGGTCGATCATCTTGTTGTAGGGATCGACGCCCACCTCGAACGGCTGCTCCTTCACCGTGACCGTCACCGCCGGATTGTCGCCGGACAGCACCCGCTTTTCCAGGAGCAGCACTTTTTCATCGGCTTCCCCGGCCCCCTTGGCGCGGGCGAACACCCCGATCTCCACCGGCTCGTCGTAGGCGCGCGCGGTTTCCTTGCCCTTGCCGTCGGCTTCCATCTTGGCCAGGTGCAGCGTCATCGTCACGTCCCACTGGCCGTCCGGACGCTTCTTCGCCGACGCCAGCGTCACGCGGTTATCGTAGAACACGATTTTCTCGAACATGTCCGAGATCAGGGCGTGCTTGTCGACCGGCGACTCCGCGCGGATATAGTCGAGCAGTTCCTTCGAGGTGGTGAACGGCGACTCCTGGTAGCCCTTGTCTTCGAGGAAGCGCTTGAGCGCGCGGTTCAGCGCCTGTTCGCCGATCTCGTCGCGCAAGCGATAGAAGATCAGGCTGCCCTTGCGGTAGTGGATGTAATCCTGGTTCTCCACGCGATTCAAAGGCAGCTCTTCGATCGCCTCGCCACCACGCGAACGCAGGTAGCGATCGAGCTCGTAGCGCAGGAAGCGGCGCATCTGGTGGCGACCGTACTCCTTCTCCATCACCATCAGCGCCGAGTACTGCGACAGCGATTCGATCAGCATGCTCGCGCCCTGCACATTGGCGGCGGTGACCTGGTGTCCCCACCACTGGTGCGCCATCTCATGGGCCGTCACGTAGAACACGTAGTCGATGTCTTCCTTGTCGCGCAGGTCGGCGATGAAGCCGATCGACTCCGAGAACGGGATGGTATTGGCGAACGACTGGGCGAAGGTCTCGTAGTTCGGAAACTCCAGGATGCGCACCTGCTTGTGCTGGTAAGGCGTGAACTCGGTGGTGAAGTAGTCCAGCGACTTGCGGGTGGCCTCGATCATCCGGTCCACGTTGTAGCCGTGCTTGGCGTCGTAATAGATCTCGATCGGGATGCCGTTCCAGTCGCCCTTCTTGACTTGCCAGCGGGCCGACAGGTAGGCGAAGAACGGCATCATCTTCTGGTCCATCTTGTAATGGTAGTAGTTGCGGCCGTTCTCCTTCCACGACCGTTGCAGGTAGCCCGGCGCCAGCGCGATCTGGTCGCCGCTGGTCGACACCGTGGTCTCGAAGCCGATCCAGTCCGCACCGCCCCCGAACATCGAATCGGCGCGCGCCGCCTCGTTCTCGAGCTTGGCCATGCGCTCCGGCTCGCCCAGCCCGCGCTTGCGGCGCTCGTTGCGGTCCTTCAGCTCGTAGTCGGCCTGGTAGCCGAGCAGCGGGAAGAACTCGTGGTTGTTGAAGAAGGTGCCGTTCAGGTTGAAGGTGTCGGCCTCGCCAGAATTCGAGAAGCCCTGGCGATGCGCATCGATCGTGAAGTCGAGCGGCAGGCGCGCGCCCGGCGCCAGGGGCGCGGCCAGTTTCAGGATCCTGAAACCGGTGTCCGTATCGTCCAGCACCACCTGGTGCGGCGGCAGCTTGCCCAGGGTGGTGACGACGTGGGTATTGAACTGCAGGCGCAGGGTGTCGAGCGGCTTGCCGGTCTTGTTCTCCAGGACATAGCTGCCCTTGACCGTCACTCGGCGCTGCTCCGGATAGATGTCGACCGCGGCGCGCACGTCGATGACCTTCGGATGCGGCAGATCCTTGTACTGGCGGTAGTCCTTCTCGTACCGGGCCTGCCTGTCCATGCTGACGTTCTTGGCTTCGTAGCGGCCCAGGGTCACGGTGTTATGGAAGATCCAGCCGCCGACCAGGGCGAAGGCGATCGTGCACAGCGCCAGCGCCACGCCCGCGCTGCCCCGCAGGCGGCGGCCCGCTTCGCGCACGCGCGCACGCCACTCGACCGACAGGCCGCGCACCCAGAAGGCCTGGGCCACGATCAGCGCCGCCAGGCAGAACAGGGTCCAGTACAGCGCGAACCAGGACCAGCCCGTGACGAAGTGGCCGAAGCCGTTCATGTCCGAATACGGCGTCTCGGGCAGCAGCGCGATGTTGTACAGGTTGTGATCGAAGTGCATCACCGATAGGACGATCTGCGCGATCATCAGGACGATCACCAGCAGGTAGCCGATGAACTTATTGTTGGTGACGACCTGCAGCACGATGGCGATCAGCGCCATGAGCACGAACGGCAGGCCGGCCATGAACACGCCCTCGACGTACACGCCGAATTCGACCGGCGCCCCGCCCCGGAACAACTGGATGGCGATCGCGGTCAGGATCCCGGCGAACAGGAAGACCAGCACCACGCCCACCAGCGCCAGGCTCTTGGCGACCAGCGGCGCCCAGTTCGGCATCGGCATGGCGTCGCTCACGTCGGCGATCCTGGACTGGCGTTCCTTGAAGATCAACTCGCCCGCGTAGAAGGTGACGATGATAATCAGGAGGAAGTTGAACGAGCCTTTCAGCAGGTCGATCATCAGGTGCGTGCGCGGGTAGACGTCGGTGCCGAACATTTCGTCCAGCACGCTCGCACTGCCGACCATGTTCAGCACGCCGAACAGCAGCATGACGAGAAATGGCACGCTCTTGAATACCGCGACGGCATCGAAGGCGAAGATGTGCCAGCACTGGGCCCAGCGCGTGGCGCCCGTGAAGCGTGGCGCGACGCGCGGCAGCGCGACCGCTACCGGCATGAAGGCCGGCGCGGCCTGCGCCTTGGCCTTGCCGAACAGGCGCTTGCCGGTGCCGGCGCGCTGCGGCTTGAACAGGGCCAGGGTCAGGCCGACCAGCACCAGGGCGATGGCGCTCCATAGCAGGCGGTTGGCCAGCATATAGCCCTTGAAGTCAGGCAGGCCGGCATTCGCTTCGGCGGTCGAGAAGTAGCGCGTGGCGCGGCCAAGGGCGCGCAGGCCGAAGGGATCGGCCAGCACGGCGATCCATTCATTGTCGATGTTCGAAGTAAAGCTGCCGGCGACGATCCACAGCACGAAGAAGGCCATCACGCCGACGTACACCATCATGATCGAGCGCGTGGTGGCGGCCAGCAGCATCAGCAAGGCGCCGATGAAGAACAGGTTGGGCACCACCAGCACGCCCAGCGCCCACAGGTAGGCCGTGCCGGGGAAAGGACCCACGCGCTGGGCATCGACCCAGGGCATCACGGGACCGAGCATCGTGCCGAGCACGATCATGGCGAAGATGAGGAGGCAAGCCACCAGGCCGGCGGCAAAGCGGCCGATCAGGTAGTCGTGCTTTTTCATCGGCGTGGCAAACAGCATGTCGGAAATGCCCACTTCGCCGTCGCGCAGCACGCCGCCGGCGATGAAGATGGTGACGACGAACATCGACATCAGGCTGAAGATGCCGAGCATCTGCGCGACCACGGTCGGCGCATTGCGGTTGACGTTGCCGATGCTGCCGCCGACCTGGATCGCATCGCTGGTGGTGGCGCCGAAGGCCAGCGCGCCGAAGATCAGCGCGCACACCCACAGCAGGGGCTGGCGCAGCTGGAAGTCCAGCTCGAACTTGAAGAATTCTCTCAGCATGCCGCCCTCCTTACGCCGTCACCGGCGCAGCCTGGGCGGACGCCGCCTGGCCGGCCGCGCGGCCGGCATTGCGGATCTGCAGGAAGTAGACGTCTTCCAGGTCCGGCTCGACGCTGACGAAACCATCGTCCGGCTGCGACTCGGCATACACGTTGATCTGCGGCCGGCCCGCCACCAGGCGGGTGGACAGCACGTTGAAGCGCTCCTGGTATCCCGGCAGGGCTTCCTGGCTGACGGTGCGGCGCCACACGCGGCTTTTCAGGGTGTCGATCGCAGCCTGCGGCTCGCCCTGCAGCAGCACCGTGCCCTTGGCGATCATGGCCATGCGCGGGCACAGGTCGGTCACATCCTCGACGATGTGGGTCGACAGGATGACCACCACCTGCTCGCCGATCTTGGCCAGCAGGTTCAGGAAGCGATTGCGCTCGTCGGGATCGAGGCCGGCGGTCGGCTCGTCGACGATCACCAGGCGCGGCGCGCCGAGCAGCGCCTGGGCGATGCCGAAGCGCTGGCGCATGCCGCCCGAATAAGTGCCCAGGCCGCGCTTGCGCGCCTCCCACAGATTGGTCTGGTGCAGCAGGGCTTCGACGATCTCCTTGCGCTCGCCCTTGGCGGTCAGGCCTTTGAGGACGGCGAAGTGGTTCAGCAGCTTTTCGGCGCTGACCTTCGGATAGACGCCGAAGTCCTGCGGCAGATAGCCGAGCTGGCGGCGCAGGCCCTCTTTATCGTCAAGGACGTCGAGGCCGTGGAAGTGGATGCTGCCGCTGTCGGGGTCCTGCAGGGTTGCGATGGTGCGCATCAAGGAGGACTTGCCGGCGCCGTTCGGCCCGAGCAGGCCGAACATGCCGTTCGGGATCTCGAGGCTGACATCGTTGATGGCTTTGACACCATTGGCATACGTCTTGTTGAGCTGCTTGATCGATAGCATCGGCTGTAACTCCTGGTCTGTGAATGGTGGCAGATATTTCCTTGCAGATAATGTAGCGTTAGTAGATTCCACTGTCAGGTTTTTGTGACAGGCGGTAGAAAACCCGGAATGGACGACGAATTCGGGGGCATGTGCGTACGCCATGCAGTTCGAATACGCAGGCCTGTCCGCACGCAACAGATGGCGCCGCACGCGCCGTACGATAGGGCCTTCCCAGCGTTCATGCAGAAGGAACACTATGAGTCTGGCCGTCCTGAGAAGCCGCGCCCTGGCCGGCATGGAAGCGCCCGCCGTCAACGTCGAAGTCCACCTGGCCAACGGTCTCCCTGGCATCGCGATCGTGGGCCTTCCCGATACCGAAGTGCGCGAAGCGAAAGACCGCGTGCGCGCGGCGCTGCAGAATTCCGGCTTCGACCTCCCGGCGCGCCGCATCACGATCAACCTGGCGCCGGCCGACCTGCCGAAAGAGTCCGGCCGCTTCGACCTGCCGATCGCGCTGGGGATCCTGGCCGCCTCGCGCCAGATCCGCGACGATGCGCTGCACCGTTATGAATTTGCAGGCGAGCTGTCGCTGTCGGGTGAGTTGCGGCCGGTGCGCGGCGCGCTGGCGATGGCGTTCGCGATGGCCCGCGACGGTGATGATGAAACGCGCGCCTTCATCCTGCCGCTAGCCAATGCCGACGAAGCGGCGCTGGTCGAGGCGGCCGCGATCCTTCCGGCGCGTACCCTGCTCGAGGTCTGCGCCCACTTCGCCAACACGCCCGATGCGCCGAAGCTGGCGCGCCACCATGGCCCCGGCATGGCGCATGCTCCGCGTTATCCTGACTTCGCCGAGGTCAAGGGCCAGCAGCACGCCAAGCGTGCGCTCGAGGTGGCGGCGGCCGGGGCGCACTCCGTCCTGCTGGTCGGCCCGCCGGGCGCGGGCAAGAGCATGCTGGCGGCGCGCCTGCCAGGCTTGCTGCCGCCGATGAGCGAAGCCGAGGCGCTCGAATCGGCCGCCGTGCAATCGCTGGCCGGGGGCTTTTCGCCCGAACGCTGGCGCCAGCGGCCGTTTCGCAGTCCGCATCACACGACGTCCGGTGTGGCCCTGGTCGGCGGCGGCAGCCTGCCGCGGCCGGGCGAAGTATCGCTGGCCCACCACGGGGTGCTGTTTCTCGACGAGCTTGTCGTTATGTGAGCTTTACTTGTCTGCCCAACTTTAGGAGCTATGTGTGTATCGCTACAGTCCGACTTGGCCCAGGAACTGAGCCGGTCGCAGAAACTCCCCTAATTCACACTAGTTGGACTCCACCAACGCCGGCGCAGCTCAGTGCTGCAGGGGAAACTCGGTGCACACTACAAAGGTTGCTTGTGCGGCAAAGTCCAGACCACTGAGACGTGACGGTTCGCCCATCATGACGTTTATGATCGTAAGCGGCGAGAACGATGAGCAAGCATCAGAGCGAGAGTGGATCTGGAAGATGAGAGACAGCATCGCAGATGGCCTGCAAGAGGCACGTATCTTGATATGACCCATCCTGCTGAGTGGGCAGCCGTCCAGAGCGAGAGCAATGCCGGCCGCACGTTTTAATATGAGAAGAAACCATAGGGATTTTTGTCTGGGACATCATCAATTCCTGGCCACGGCGCATGCGTCGATGGATCGAGCCAATCCGCCAGTTTTGTAAGAAGCTTAAGCTCCTCACAAAGGTCTGCCCGGAGGCTACCACACGCATCGAGCTTCGCTTTCAGCCTGCGCAAGGATTCTGCTCGATCCAGGTTTCTCGCCATCTCTTCAAGGCGAGCGAGGGTTTGCAGTAGCTTGTCCTTGGCTTCCTTTTGCGCCCGCCACTCATTCGACCGGCGCTCCCGCTCACGTGCCCGCTCGGCCTGGATGTCATCATCAACTTTACGTCGTAGCGCCGCCTCCTCCAAGCGGATTACGAGCGCTGCTAGTTTTGCTTCGATCCGTGATGACGGCGTATCCTCGGTTTTCTGGCATTCGTGATAGGACACGACACTGACCACGGACAGCATGATTCTACTGGTTGGGAGATAGCGATACTGAGGCCGCAACGCGTCAAAATCCGCCTCCCATGTAGATCGTCTTGCTCGACTCGCGCTACGCGGCGGTTGTGGAATTAACTCCTCCGTAATACGTTCCTTGATTCGTAAGACATACTGTTGGCCGCGCAGGACAAAGCAATTGCGTTTATCGAAGCGATCGCGCGAGGGTAGGCGTGACCTCGCCGGAAGCGCGGCGCATGTGTCTACGAATGTCGCCCCGACCGCTGTAACGGCATGAGCGAACTGGTTGATGAGCTGACATGCCCGATCGATTTCGCCTGGCGAGATGGAAACGTCTGCCCAAGTCGTGCCGTATAAGGTCACAGCGCCGTCGACCGCCTTGCCTTTACGTAGCTGGTTCACACTTGCTTTCGCCTGCGGATGAGGACTACCTGGGTCGTCCGGCGCCGCTGCGTCTGCTCCAGAACCTCGTCCCGTTTGCGCGCGCTCTTGGGCAACGCGTTGTTCAACCGTTGGGTCGCGTTTTATTACCGAGTGCGTCCTGATGTAGGTCGGCTTGACCTTGGAAGGCGGCAGCAAAGGCCGTGGCGGCGCTTTGCCATGCGCAAGCTTGGCCCAATATCCCCGAGGCGGAATAGGCACTTCAAGCGCAACACAGATTTTCCGCAAGCCGACGTCGGAAATCGAATACTGCTTAGCCAACTTGGTGATTGGTTCCTTCCAAACAGCTTCGTATAGCGCATCGCGTTCAAAACTCTGCTGTTTCCATGCCATAGTGCCTCCAGTCATCCAGCATTGTGAGCACGGCCCTTGCCTTCGCAATTGTTCAGCAAGGACATCCATCTTGTTATGATGTCGCTTTCACATTTTGAGTCAATATGAAAGCTGAAGAACTCTATACGCATCTGAAACAAGCCTTTGGCTCCGACCTCAAGCCGAGCGATATCGATAAAGGGCAGGCTTTTTAGAAAGAGAAGAGGACTAGCCCAACCTCAACGCGCGTCTTGCCAGTCCATCAAAATGCCGCTGGCAGTATTACGGAGATTAAACTACTTGTCACATCGTTTCGCACTCGAATAGAAACTACCCTTCTATTATCCGTCACATTCGACGAGGTAACCGCTGCCGTCCAGCGCGAGATTGACCTGTTAGAAAGCTGACTAGGAAGCGCTAAGCGGCATCGTGCATTCGTTTTCGATGCCTCAGCAGATTTTTGGATGACACTCCGCAGCACACCAAAGACACGATATTCACCAACGGGTTTGCTAGACACAACGGGATTTCATCTCCGCATCGGTGGAACGTTGAAAGATCGGTGGACGAAGTTTTGTCTACAAGATTAAGCAGAAGTCGTCTGACAGCAACAAACCTCGTACACTGAGCTGACGTCCGCTACCGGCCAAGGCTGTGTAAAAACGCAAGCCGAGGTACGAGGTCGTCACGTCCGACCTTCCAAAACGGGCTACACGGCGTATTCTCAGGGGGGAATGGTAAAAAGACCCTGAAAACATGCTAAACGCGCGTTTTTACACAGCCTGGGCCGAAAGCGGACGGTCGGAATGCTTCAGTGTACGAGTTCGTTGCTCTCAGAGCAAGTACGAGGTTTTGTTAGGCGTTCTTAACTAGCTTGAGCTTGCTTCTCGACTGGATATCCCTGGAACTTGTGCACTCCTTGCTTTTTCTGCTCCACCACGTAATAGCTCAGACCAAGCGCAAGCTCTAGCCCATCCGGAACTGAACCACTTTTCAAATAAGCGATTAGCTCTGAATTTTCTAGCGGCACCAAACCAGAAAATTCGCTAAATAACTCAGGAGACTTGGTGGTGGCAGGATTGATCACGGCGAAGTTGAAAGCTTTACTAAGATTCCAATGATCGGAGATTTTCGACTTTCGCTTTAAGTCGCAGTGTCTATGATAAAGGTTGGCCAAGACGACCATATCAACGTTACTGTATTTCTTCTGCTGCTCAAAAGAATCCGTTGTGAACAGGCCTTGGGGACCTTCAAGATACGCAATCCACTTTGTCATATCCATCTGATCATCGACACAAACGAAAAGAACGTTCAAGCTTTCTGGCTCCAGGGTAGTGCCAAACTTCCCTTGTGCACTCAGAAGGTAATCCTTCATTTTCAGGTCCATATGGTGAGCAGGACTGAGGAATAGCCTATCATCTGTGTCTCCGAGCAAACTCTGCAGCCGCGCGACGGTTGGGTTGTAATCGTCTAATCGCCCCAGGCCATGAATAACCAACTCGGAACCAGCAACGATACTTTTTTGCTTTTGATAATTAGCGCACTTTACCTCAATATTGAACTTATGCCCTCCATAAAGAATAGAGCAGTCAACATCCTTGGGTTGTGCGATCACGGGCTCGTATTCAAACTTTGCACCCGCTTGACTGGCGACATTGGCAAACCAAGCACATACGGTTAGCTCGCAGGCGGACTGAACGTATTTAGCTTCGTCCGCGGCCTGCTGCTCTAACATCAGCTTCTTGTATACTAAATCTTCCTTCTCTCTACTATTAAGATAAGGGAGAATTTTGCAGAGAGCAGTCTGCAGTCCAACTCGATAAGCTCCGGAAAGCACGAAAGGATTTGCAACCGTAATAGTTTTTTGTGAGTCTGTCATTTCCTGTGACGTTCGGTTTCAAGCACAACAGAGGTAGTATGGAATGAAACTTCATGAAAGTAAGAATACAGTCGCGACGTTTACTTTGAAGGATCGTTTATCACGCCGCTCCCCCGACGGCGAGAGCGACTCCTGGATCGTCGGCGCAACTGTGGACGGGCGGTAATTGTCGAATCCCGGAAACGATTGTCGATTTCATTGAGCATCTGACGCGCCTGATATGCATCAATTTCAACCAATTGCTCAAATAGACGGAGCCCCAACTCACGGGTTGCTGGCCCTAAGCGGTGTAGCGTAGTGGCTAGATCGATCAAATGCGGCGACGCAATCGCTGTCGAAGTTCTTATGTCTGCGAGTTGAGTTTGCCACATTTTGACCAAACCGCCAGCTATCTGCCCCACAAGTTCGGCCTCATGAGGTAGTAGGGTTCCAAGTCGCTCGACCACAAAGGTCCCACTGAGTAACGGAGCCGTATCGATTTGCTGCGCGATTGCTTTTAGCAAAACGATCGTATGGCCATCGGGCGATAGTTCGTCAACTAAACGGAATAAATCAAAAACCGCAGCCCATACTCCCTTCTCACCTGAAGCCAAAAGCCTGACGAGCAGGTCAGTTGCGGCAGCGCGATGCTTCATATCGACCCAAAGGTTGATAGCAGAAACGGCTGCGCCAGCCCTAGCATCGACAAGCGACTTGTCCACCACTATCTCATCCAACCATTGATGCGCCCAGTCCAATTGCGGTTGGAGAATGGCTACTAGCGCCGTCAGCTCGCCAAAACCTTGGCGGCCTGATCTTTCCGGCAAAGTTCGCCATTGTGCCAGATCTGCAGCTACAACTTCTGGAGCATACCATTGCACCTGCGACAGCAGATAAGCTGATGCTTTGGTACCCGCAAGTCGCGGTCTTTCGCTAAGAATCTTGTGAATAAACGGCCCACGACGATCAATAGCTTCTGGCTGCAGATAGACCAGGAAACGCAAAAGGTATTCCCAGATACTGGCGCCCTGAGTTCGTGTCAAATAGGTTGTAAGCATATCGATGATCTTGCCGGACTCATTGCGCGCCAGTCGTGCTCGAATAAGAGCCTCAAGTACCGGGTAATCACCACCAGGCAAAAATGAGATTTGCCCACTCCCCCAGAGGAGACTCACACCGACGACATCCTCGATTTCGGTTTTTTCTTGAGATACTTTATCGCCTAGGCTATCACTTTCATTTTCCGTGCCAAGTTCAATTTCTTCCACATCGCCAGACTCCAAAAGCAGCCAGCCTTCCAGCGTCGCAATAACGTCATCTGCGATTGAAACTTTACGATCAATCAGCCTCTCGATCGCTCGAGCTGCCGAGCCTCTGAACTCTTGACCTCGAAAGCCCCTCTTAGACAGGTCTATGAAAAGGTCTACAACTAAAATTGGATCGGCCGCTTCAGCGAGCGAGTCCAACGCATACCCGGCGGCCCGCTCACTGGTCTCCGGTGCAAACCGAGAGATTAACCGAGCAGCACGGAGCGGGTCCGTCTTTGCAAAGTTGGCAAATTCTCTTGCCAACTGAATGTTTCCACCCTTGTCCCAATATTTAGGATGATTCCAGTCAGTCGAATCTGGAAGTGAGTGGAAGGCATTTATCACATCATTGTCGGATGCGTCTTTCATAGCGGTCGCATCCATAATTGGGCCGATGCATATGCCTTCGCTTCGGTGCAGTCGCGCCTCCGGAAACACTCGCGCACCCTCTTCGACGTGACGCTGGATTAAAACACTCCTACTACGGGCTGGAAGCGCGCGTAGCAGCTCGACTTGAGCGCGTCTTATCATTCGCATCCAAGATCGTCGCTGCGCTGGTTCACGCAGATGAGGAGGCGCAGAGGGTTTGTGCGCCAACACAACGCTTTCAAAGCGTTGTACATCTTCGGGTGACCAAAAGGGCGCACAAGCAGTTACGAGCGTCTTTGTCGAACTCTGTAAGTCTTCATACGAGCCTAAATGCAATCGCCGTGCATCTGAAAGGATGAAGTCGAGCGCGGCTTGTGCAAGCCCAGCGGCATCATAAGCAAGGCCATGCGCAATCAAACGCTGGACCGGAGCCAATTCAATGGCCATCCCCGCTGTAGCCCATGACAGGAATCTTTTAGGATCAGTCTTGACAGACTGCTCGACCGCACTCACAAGCGCCGCCAGCAGCGCTGGAGGTGTGTGGTGGAAGCTAGTTTCTCCATCGAATTTGTAGTCAACCGCATAGAGTAACGGGAAACCGAGTGCTGGTTCTTTGTCATCTGAAAGCGCTCGTAGAGCTCCGAACATCGACACAAACCAAGGCCAAAGCGTATCAAGGAAAGCGAACGGCGTACTTTCCGCTAAGGTAGGGAGGCTATCCCAGTGTTGAGCATCTAATAGCAGATTCTTGAGTGGTCGCTTCGGTTCACTTTGGATTTCCCATGCGACCTCCGCATCGATGGAATCGAAACGCGGACGGGGTGCCGCCTTCAATTCCGCAGCCTTAACAGATGCTCGTTCAAGCATCCCATCAAGATACGTGCGAAGGAGCTCCAAAGCCATCTGTGGCTGAGAGACTCCTAGTGTAGCGATAACAGAATCAATGTAGATAGGTGAAATTTCTGACCGTAACACCACCTGTTTAGCAAGCCGCAACGTCGAGTCTAGCCATACTGGTGCATTTTGCAAAACAAGCCAGATTCGTCGGTCGTTCGCCTCAACCATAGCCCAACGATCATTCAATAAGCGCGTCACTAACTCTGGTGAAAATGGCCAAGCCAAGGTTAAGACGTTAATCATTAGGTCCGCCATCTCGACTTCGACCATGGCTTCAGCAATGAAGCTTTCTGCAAAGCGAGTGAACCATCCTGGGCTACCAGCAAGAGCCTTGAAGGCTAGAGCGCGTTCAGCGGGATTACGTAGAGCTTGCTCCAAAAGAAGAGCTTCGCGATCACTTGGTGCAATTTGCTGACCCAGGAAATCAATTAGGAGAAATCGCAAGTGTTTGCGTAACCCCTCTGTCGCCCAGATCGTCGCCAATTCCGAATCATAGGTTGCAGGTTGCGCAGTCCGAAGATAGTTGAGCGCAGCCCACAACTTTGGCCTGACAAACAACGATTGCTGACGCTCTATGACATAGCTAGATAGACGCCCCGATTCCAGCGCAAAGCTCCTAGCAAGTGCATATTCGAACAACGTCTGATGCGCAAATCCCAGACTGCTGTCTGTGCCGTATGATGTGAGAATCCCGGCCGCGAGTAATGCTTGGACGTCCTCTGCTTGTCCGTCGAAGCGCGCCCGCGCTAGCCAAAGGCACTCTTCCTCAGCCATCAGGTTAGCTACTTCGTACACAAGTCGCGCTCGCCCTGGTCCTGCCTCACCGTGGAGGACCCTCTCATTCCAAAGCCCGTCAAGCATCCCCTGATACGTGCTAAATGGTTCGGACTTTCCTCGCGCTTTGAGCTTCAGGTATATGCTTAACGCTTGAGGGGATCTCATCACTTCTTGCGCGTCAACGGGCCACCCGGCAGCGTTGACTCCATTTACTTCCAAAATCTTCTCAACGTCAGACCAAAGTGGCGCCTCTAACGCGAGGCTTTGTGCGTCGATGGCCCTCAAGCGCACATCGTGGTTGAACTCGAATGTCCGTGAAGACAAGACGATATGAATGTTATTAATTCGGCCTACTCTACGAACGAGATTTAGCAACGCGCTCAGTCGGCCGGTGTTCATGTCGAGGTAGCTAGCCAACGCATCAAGCTGGTCCACAAGAAGCATCACCGGACCATCTAAAGCGATCCGCTGCAGCATCACGCTCGGCTTTTCAGGGAGATCAAGTCGCGCTTGAAGGTCCGCTTCGGTTACGACCCCGCTGTCGAGAAGGTCGGCCTTGATTGCGAGAATCGACCAGCCGCACTCGTCTTGAAAGTGTTTACCCAGCACAGCCATTAGTGCCGACTTTCCGGAGCCAGGTTGCCCGAGAAGTGCCGTTGTGCTGAAATCGGAGTCGTCAATCCTGTGCACGATCTGATCGTACTCAGGGCGAGGAATCCACTCATTATTGGGAAGCGTAGTTGGCCAAGCAAGCAGGTCCTGCGAAGTCCGCTTCAACTCAGCTCGCCAGCCAGACTTGACGACGGCGTCAAAGCTGTCCTCTGGCACTTTTTTCGCTCCAAGCGGGGATATTGCTTCCACCTTTTCATTTAGAGCTACCAGTAAGTCCCGCGAATCTTTTCCTGTTACTTGAACTAAAGCTGCAACGCCGGGATCTCGAACGGCGCCAAGAATGCTTGCCTTAAGTACAGCGACCGCGAGCGAAATTACCGATTCGGCATGATTGCGATCTTCGTACGAGTGAGAAATGTAACTCTGGACAAGCTGCTCATAATCGTCTTGATAAACTGCCGCGCCAGTAAGCCTAGCCTTGGCTGTAACCTTGAGAAGCCGCTTAACAAAAGGCTGCGTAAGCCATTCCTGAACGTGTGGCTTCTTGAACCAGTCTGGTCGCACTGCAGCTGCGCCTAACTCCACGAGCGCAGATTTCCACCACGGATGATCAAGATCAACGGCGCCCAGCCTGGCTAATGCCTCATCAAGTATTTCCTCCGCGTGATCCACTGGTGCTGCGTCAGGAAATTTTCCAGCAGAGCGCTCTGCATAGATTTGTTTTCCTTTTGGAAACAAAGCTCCAGCGACTGAACCGATGAGCCGAAGAAAAATTGCGCTAATACCCATAAAAGGTTGATCTCACAGAGAGCTTGAGCTAGTGCCTCTAGCAGCGGATTATAAAAAAGAGTAGCTCGTTTAAATTTACCTTTAGACAATAAAAGCCGAAATCCTCAGTTCTTATAACATTTTATTGTCTCGCCGATATTACTAATGAAACAGCGGCACGTCGATTGTTAGCAGCGCTTCCATTTTCATCGCATCCAAAGCAGGATCGAGCATGCTGCGAGCAGTGAGGTCAGCTTGCAAAGCACAATGGCTGACCATTTCGGAAATAATTCGTTCCTCCCGTGCGTTCGGCCCATCAAGTATGCCTGGCTTACGTCCAATAACGCGTCCGTCGTTGTCTACGATCGTAACTTCGAACATGGCTGCGAGTCCTGATCCGTTCTTAGCAGCCTGAGTTCGGAAACGCTTTTTCTGCGGAAACGGAACCAAGCCGCAGAAGGAGAGAAGGGCTTCTAGTGGCGGGTATCTAAACAATGTTTCTGGAAGGGTTTTGCTTTATTTTCGGTCATAGAGGAGCCTATGAAGCGTTAAGCAACAAAGAGGTTTTCGCTCTGCCTCAGCCGTACCGTTACACTGGTGGGTCCGAAAAGCTAGTACTAAAAATCCGTTCTAGCTAGGTTTTCACTCCGTGTGTGCATAGTTCGGCGTACCTATACGGCTGAAGAAGGCCCCCAATCGCTCCACTAATGACGGAAGAAATTCTGCGGTGATCGATGCAAGACGGTTTTCTCGAATATGTTTGATAGCGCCCTCGTCCGCCCGAGACAACGAGACAATATCGTCGAATTGCACCAGAAATGGGCCGATTCGCGTGCCATCATTAAGCTTCACAGACGGCAAGAAATGCGTGCTGGCTTTCGGGTTTCGGGTGAATTTTGCAACTTCGTCTCGGGCACGTTTCAATTTTTTGCTTGCAGCATCGATCGCTTGCTCACCTTGGGCGTTATTTAGCGCTTCGGCGGCCTTGCGCACAGGCTCGCATAGTTCATTCCACTGGTCATTTGCATCCTCACACCTTGCCAACTGAATATGGCCTACTTTTCCGTCATTCGCCAAGTCGCATCGCGGAGTGATTACGACCGCGATGCTTCCATTTGCTGTTCTTACGAGATCGCCAGTACGAATGCCATCACGAATCGGGGGAATGAAATACCATTCCTCTGGATGGGCCGCTTGCCCGCCGCCTTCCAGCATGACTGCATGAATGTGCGAAGCGAGGTGACGGGTCAGCGCGAGTTCAAGATTTGGATCAGACTTATCTTTGTTTGCATCGGTCCATTCGCTCCACCTAGGCCATATTGATCGGGTAAATAGCTGGACCATTTCATGTCGAATACTCGCAGCCGCTCGCCTAATCGAGCGGACCATCGGCATTTGCTTGATCAACCAGTCCATCACTGCGGCACTGCCGGAGTGTTCGTCGTCGTCAGCACCTTTCTGGAAGGTCCGCACGAAAGGTTTCGCCCATTCCGGGGTATCGACCTGCGGCGCTTCCCCAGTGAATACGGCAACCACAGCCAATTCACTATCTAGCAGATTTTTCACAACACTGTTGCCATCTGCGTTCGGGGCGCTGCCTTCGCCACGTTGAAGGTTGATGTCAACAACTGCAGCATCATAGTCATGTATTGAAATCAAGCCGAAAGCCTTTTCCTGGGATTCGGCGTACTCAGCGATAATTTCAAAGCCGAACCACTCTGACTGAGCGTTGTGAACCTCAATGATGTTTTCCCAGGATTCACGTTCCGTCTGGGTATCTTCGACAATGAGCAACCGGACAGTGAAGTCCTTATCGGTTTGGACGTTATTGTTTTCCATTATTGTTCGGAAATTGAATTATGAAACAGGTCTCGGGAGCACCTTCGAGAAAAATCAGATCACCTTTACTAGCGCGACAGGCTTCACGTGCAATCGAAAGACCAAGACCGGTGCCTTCGGTCTTAAGGCTGAATCCAGGCTGAAAGAGCCGTGGAACGTAATCGTCATCGATAAGTGGGCCATTGTTGGTTATGGCAATCCGCAACTGCTCATCAAAATTCTGTGATAGCAAACGAATGGTCCTGGGTTCAGTTCGGGAAGTCGACAGCCAATGGACAGCATTTTCTATTACATTGAGCGCAGCTGCCTGCAGATCTTCGACGTAGCCATAGGCTTGGTGAGCATGCAGACCGTCTATTTCCACGTTTATGCGGTTCGACTGAATCGAATCACTGAAAAGGTCAAGCGCCGCCTTTATTGGCTCATCGATCATGAATGTCATGGGTTGGCCACGGCGTCGGCCTGAAACCGGATTGAGACGCTTGAATAACCGGCTCATGCTCCGCGCCCCTTCTTGAACGGTTAACGCATGTTTCGGAAAATGACTCCGGAATACTTCGCCGCGCTTGCTCGATTCGAGTATCCACTCGCGCTGGTCGTATAGCGCTTTAGCCGCAGATGCCATGGGGTTCAGGATCCGTCTGCCCTCATGTATGACTTGAGCCACTACTAAACCCAACGAAGCTCGTGATTGAAGAAGTTTTTGGTATTCATCCATTTCCTCCAGCGATGCCATCAGTGCACTGACATCCTTCTCGATGGCTTTTCGAAAAGGTTCCTGAAACTGCGTAGGGAGGCTAGTCAGGGCTTGGCTCGTCGCTGGCATGGTGGCGATTGCCTTCACACTTTCGACACTTGCCGTACGCCGACGACTGAGTCCTGCCTTTTCACGGAAATCCAAACGTCGTTGTTCGACATGTGTCAGCAGATTCCTGATCAATTTTTTCAAGCGATCGAATGCACCGTTGTGCTCCAGGCCTTCTCGGCTGCTACGCTCAATCAGGCATGAGGAATCTTCCGTACCAATTGATACCCTGCCTGATACTTGGGACAAGCCAAGCTTACGCGACGGATCCTGCACGCGCATTCGCTCAAGCTCGAGCCAGTCATTTTCCGGTTCACCATACGGCCGGATTCGGAATCCGTTACGGAAAATCGCGATGCCAGCATTATCAGTGAGTATCTGACGTGCGGCTCGAATGCCGATCTTATCGAACGGCAGATTCATTCTTTTGAAAAGTTCTGCCACCGACTCGGCTTCCCTATCAAAAACATTCAGCTCAAGGCTTAACGGACCACAATCCAATTCATCGTCACCATATTCTGGTGCAGCTATCGTAATCGGGTGTTCGACGCCATCGCCCTTCTTCACGACGAAAACGCCCGTGAACTTGCCGGCGGAGTCGAAGCTTCCCTTCAAGCGGTAATCGCCATGATCCTGCAGCCTGAAAGGAACGATAACCTGGCTCAGTCTGTCGTCCGTCGCATCGTTTTGCTCAGGCAAATCCGATGTTCCAACATCGATGTTCAACTGCTGAAGCAAAGTGCGACCGTCGAAGCCGGTGTTTTCCACCGTAAAATCAGACAGGTCGAGGCGTATCTCGAAAGCGTTTCCAGCCTCGTTTGGCGCAAGCACCCTCCGTAATTCACGAATGAGGTTACTTAGCTGCTTCTTTGACCACGTATCGCGTAAATCTGTTATCGCGAGACTCACGCCTGACAAAGACTGGGAATCTGCGGCCATCTGTTTGATTGGCACATCGATATCCTCCAGATATCTATCAGCCGCAAACTCGTTCCAATCGATCTGCACCAAGTTTGCCTCCCGGTCAAACTGCTCGGTCTCTTCAGTTACCGACTGAAGGACGGTTTTTGTTCCGAGTCGGGAGGCTGCGAATCGCCCGATACCCTTGGCGCCCAGCATCCGCCGCCCCTTCGGACTGTAAGGCTGCTTCAGTTTGTAATCGGTCGCAGGCTCAAACCATTTGTTGAGAATGTCATCACCTGACATGCCGTGACCTTGATCCTTGACGAACAAGGCACCGACAGGACAGCTTGGGCCCGGCGGTGTAATCTTGATATCGAAGGTGGGTGAGTCGGCATCATATGCATTCTTGACCAGCTCGATCAACGCGGCTTCTGGCCCACTGATGAGCTGATCGCCGATGGTTCGCACTATACGTGCGCGAGGTCTTAGCTTTGCCATATCGGTAATTTTTTAAGACATATTGAACATCTCAACCGCTCTGTGGAACACCACGGCGGTGTAGTCGCTGCGGCAGAGAAGATCAATTTAGAAATATTGATTCTTTGACGATCTTGACATCGAATCGGCACGCATCTTCGTACTCATATCTTTTCGATCCACTTCATTACACTCTCTAGACTTCCAAACCGTTCTTTAAGCTTCCTGGCAATATCGACAGCAGCAATTATCACCACCGGGTGGTCGTCCTGTATGACCTCCTCGTATGCTTGAGAGTCCAGATACGAAGTCGTGACCAAGATTCCGAACTGTCGATGTCGCAAACGGGAAATAATACGCGACAATGCTCGGACGCCCACACCGTTGTTCAGCCCATAGCATTTCGCTTCCAATGCAAATTCGACATCGATGGCGCCGGCCCCCTGTCCGATTCTGTATTTTCCGATCGCATCTCGCCCACCGTCACGCCAGGGCCTCGTGATTTCCCAGCTCTGGATCGCAGGCATGAATAGTCGTGCAAGCTCCATCGCACAGCGTTCAAATCCATAGGAATTGTTGGCATAATACTTGTGAAGGCAGGTTACGTATGCCTGCAGCTCTGCATCCTGAGGGATCTGTTGTTGCTTTGAACGGGTCCGGTTCGCAGGGACCGATTTAAGTGGCTGGTATTTTCTTGCCTTGACCCAATCGATCCATGGACGAGGAGCATGTTCTGACGTGAGGCCGGCGCCGATTCGAATGTCGCGTATCCATTCACGACTGATCACGGGTACGTCGAGGATCGTGAAAGTTGCCTTGTAATTCTGAAATCGGATGCCATTCGTGGTGGTACGCCAGATGGCAACCAGATCATCATCAGGTCCCATTCCTGGTGCGCCAGGAACAGCGAGACCGATGAAGCGCAGATCGCGAAATTGGCCGGTATTTCCGAATAAAAGAATGGGAGGGAAGGTTGCACTCTGCTGGTGTCTGTGTGCTTCGTCGAACAGATTGCGAAGCATAAGGTTACCTTGCCTCGGCGTGTCATGCAGGTCACCTGGACTTCGTTTATCACCGTAATAGATAAACGTACCGGACTCCCCATCCACCCGATCAGGCCAGTTCACATCTGCGAAATTTGTCTTGAGTACAAGCAGCTTGAGTGTGGCGACATCGGGACGTCGACCTAAATGGCGAAACCCCGCGCCGTTGTCCACCCCAAGGAGTCGTGGAAGCGGATCATCGGAGGAGTTTCCCTTCCGAGATCCGCCGTAAACCTCGTCAACAGCCAAGTCGGCCGCCTCAAGGTTCTGAATTATCATGGCCGAGAGGAACGTCGTTCTCCTGCACTGCTCGAATCCATCGAAAAATTGCAGTCATGACATCCGAACATACGCCATTTCCACAGAGCTTTACTTTCTCGCGCCGGCTTCCATGTGGCAGAGTATGTTCAGTCCCGCCTCCCATTGCCTTGAGCAGCTCGCTAGGCTGAAGCATCCGGAGGTACGGCTCACCATTTTTCCATGTAACCAGACCGAATCTGTCAACAGTTGTGACTGTTCGTAATGGAGCGGTTATCGGTTGCCATCCTCCAGCATAGTCTGAACTGTAATACACGATGATGAACGGCACGTCTTCGCCTAGCGCCGCAATGGCCCGCTCTGCACGCTCCAAGGTGGGTTTCGCTCGGCCGGCCCTGCGCAGCAAGGTCGTCGGGTGTCCTGCTTCCCACTCGATGATGTCTTTTGCCTGTTTGGACTGGTTGGGATGCAACGCCAGAAGCTGCTCTCGTGTTACCGAGGTCCCTTTCCGATCGCAGACCAGAAACATCCGCTTTCGCGCCTGCGCAGATCCGAAATCTGCCGAGTTGAGATGAAGATCGCTGACACGATACCCGAGATTTTCGATCGTCGTGACCAGTTCATCATGCCTGTCCCACTTCTTCATCCGGTTCACGTTTTCCACGATCACCCATCGGGGATTCATCGACTCGACCCAGGGCACAATGCCGATGGCTGTTTCACGGCTAGTTTCAAGGCCAGGTCGAGCTCCTCGCGCGATCGAATGCGAAGTGCACTCCGGTGAGGTAAGAAGCACATCCGGAGCATACCTGTCGGCGAGCTCGAAAGGTTTGGCGTCCTCGATGCGAGCCGTAATGACATCGGCGTCGGGAAAGTTCGCCTTGTAGGTCTTCGTCGCCAACTCCCAGGCGTCAAGACCCAGAAGGGGCACTCCGCCCCCCCGAACAGCACCACGTGCTCCGAAACCCCCACCACAGAAGAGGTCGACAAAAGTTGGCATCAGTCACTTCACTATGAATTCGAATTACATTCACGACTGCTGTGCTGTCGCAAAAGTTTGCCGACATTAACGGCACAAAAAGCAGAAACGGTTCGCGCTCTGGTTTGAGCGCTACCAAGATGATACCAAGTCCTGGCTAATTCCTGGCAGGAAATTGAGAACCGAGACAGCCGCGGCACTTTTGCAGACTACCTTGGGTGCACAGCTGATCCTTCTTCAGCTAGTCTCGCGTACCTAGTCGGCAATCTCGCCAAACGTTGCGCTCCCGGTTATCCACGACAGGATTTGGGGCCTCAGACGATCGAGCGACGCACGTCGCTTGGTCGAGCACTCCCATATCACCAGTACCCGCCAGCCCAGCGCAATCAGCTGATCGATGGCACGCTGGTCCCGTGCGACATTTGCCTGCAATTTCGCTGTCCAGAACTCCGTACGGGTCGCTGGCACCTTTGCATAGCGGCATCCTGCATGAGCATGCCAGAAGCAGCCCTGGACGAAGATTACGACCTTCCGTGCAGGCATCACGATGTCAGGAGAACCCGGCAGATCTCGCCTGTGCAAGCGATATCGAAACCCTGCTGTATGAAGTAACTGTCTTACCAGGATTTCGGGTTTTGAGTCCTTGCCTTTGATCCCTGCCATCATCCGGCTTCGGACGGCAGGGGTGACGATGTCGACCATATTTGATGATTTCGATTCCAGCAGCCGTGGAAAAATACGATCAAGCCGGCTTCAGTTCAGGAATATTCGCGGAGGACGCTGAATACTTAGCACCCATCACTGCGTCCTTGCATTCCGGCCGCTTCGCCCACTCAGACACCATCCTTCCACCTGCCGTCGTGTGAAGCACGTCATTGACCTCCCGAGCCCAGACAGCAATCTGCGAGAGCAGTTCCGGCGAGACCGACTGTTTGGCCCAGATGCGCTCAAGATCGATCCGATCACCCAGCTTGTCGGATAATACCGCGATCGTGTATGCAGTGACGTTTGCCTGGAATGCCTGGAACATCGGTCGTAAGAGCTTCTGTGAATCCCTGTAGAGCTTGGTCTTCGCGATCATTGCCTTGAAGTCCGCGACCGTGGGCACCTGCATCTCGCTGCCCTCATCGCTAGTCAATCCCGCCATGAAACGTTCGAAGTTCTTCTGCGATCCAAGGCTGACAATGTCGGGTTTCCGGTCCCATGCGGTCAGGCATTTCGCCAGATCGGTCTTGGTCAGACGCCGTGCTGTCGGAATCGCCTCCTTCAAAGCTTTCAACTTAGCTGGGGTGGTACCTTCCCGTGCCAGAAGTGTGTTGTAGCTTCCTGCTGCACGTTCATAGAACCACTGACTAACACCATCAGGGCAATAGATCGACCGCGACAGCTTTTCTATCTCGACATGGAAAGGCTTGTTGGCGGAGAGATCGGACTGCTTGACCGCATTCTGCGTGTTGGCAAACCGCGAGATGTCCGACACGAGTGCTTCCTCCTTCACTGCATCGTCAGTGCGCATGACGATGATCTTGGCGGGCACCCTCACCGCGCGAAGATCGGTGTCCGGGTACTTCTTCTTCGTGAAATAGAGGGATGCAGTCGTCTGGCCTCCATTGACAATCTGGAGCCCTTTCAGATACGTGATTCCAGCGGAACTGTCGTTCGTAATGCCCAGCCGCATCTCGTCCGCAACGATCACCAAGCCATTGTTGAAAGCCATGAAGCGCTCAGGTGTGGTCCGCAAGGTCGTCTGGATTCCTGAGTTCACATCCTTACGCTTCGCACTCAAGAAGGAGCGGACGTTCGCCTCCAGCAGGCGTGCGCCGAATCTCTCATAGAGCAGCCGTAGCGCCTCACCGGGGATGGCCGTCAATGCATAGTCGTAGTCATCGTTCGCGCCAGGGACATAGACGCAAGGTAGAGGAGCTCCAGATACCTCATTGAAGTCGACGACAAGTTCGTCTCTCGGTTTGCCCTCCGACCAATGCCGGTGAAGGCGCTCGATGTCCATGACCTCGAGGCGCACCGCCTTGCCACCGATGTCCCTGGTCTTGAAATTCTTGGACTTTGCGACCCGGTCGGTGAGAACGTACACCCTTACCTGCTCGAGCTCGTTGTAGATTGCTTGCAGGGTCTCCGCAAGCGATCGCACGTCGCTGGATGGATCAAGCTTCAGCGCCATCTTCCCTTCGGCGCACAGCGTCAAAAAGCGCAAGCATTGCTCGACGGCGGTCTTCGTCTCCGCATCAGGTACAGGAGTAGGCTCGTCGACACCTTCATACAGGCTGACGAAGAGATCGAGCTGGTCGTTGTCGTCCGAAACAGCATAGCCGCTGAGCCTTAGGTTCGCGTTGCCCATCTTGCCTTCGTAATGGCATTCCACTGGTTCAAACGTCATTCCGATTTCGGCCATGTGATCCATAACGATCCCGGCGAACACCAGTTCCTCATAAAGGGCTCCGTCTCGTAGTTGCGATCGGACGCCGGCCTGCGTTTCGCGCAGGAAGTCTTGCAAATTCATGCTCAGATAACTCCAAGTTTGTTCAATGCGGTCGTGATATCGATTCGCGCACCGGGTGCCTTGTCAAGGTCGATTTCGTAAACGGCACTGCGAACGCCAAGCGGAACGCCCCCGGCCGTGAGTCTCGGGAACCCTTCATCCACTTCAATGACGGTAATGCCTGACAGGCTGTATCGTCGAGCATGACGTTCACTTTGCGTATCAAGATAGCCGGCTGCAACCAGACGGTCCTCGAGCAGCCCCAAGGCGGCAGCGTCCTGCATGACGGTTGCGCGCGCTACGTTGATCAGGTCCGGCAGCGCAAGACCGCATTCGGTCGGAGACAGACGCATCCCGATCAGAAACAGCGGTTGCCGGACTGAGTCATCGAGCTGATCGAGCGATCCGATACGTGCAAGAAATCCTTTCGTTGCGAGTGTGGATTTGACCTCGAGTGCGCCGGCCCCGAGCAGGAAGTCCTGAATTCCGTCGAGGGGCCCCACCCACGATTCCAGCGCGATGCCGATTGGCACGCCTGCATGGATCATCTCCAATAGTGTGTACAGTTCGCCGACCAAGCCGACCTCGGATTCGGCACTTATGGTCCTCTGTCCGCGACGCATGAATTCCTGCCACGCGCCTACGCGCCCGATGAAGACGCTGAGAAGATTGCGTACTGAGGCACCCGTTGTCGCGGCTTCGTCGAGTGCTCCCGCCACATTGCAAGCCATGTCAAGGAAGAGATCAGGACTTCCGTCGATCCTGCGAGTAAGTGCAAGCCAGAGGATTGATCGATCGCCTGTATCGACGCGGTGCACGGCAAAGCCCTGCCCTTCCGGCAGTGTGATCGCAGCCCCCAGGGCGATGTCCGTGAACCCGACCAGAAATGCTTCACAGTCATCCTGAGCGTGCCGTCCCGCGCTCAACAGCAACGGGCCGGCAGGGGCAATCGAGATCGTCTGCCAGCCAGCCTCATGATCATTGCCAGCTAGCGATGACCATGCAAGCAGAAATTCGTCACTCTGCCGGGCCATATTCCTGCGTCCAGTACAGTGCGGTCACTTCATATTCAACTTCGATTGGATTGTCACTGGCGGGGAAGGCGATCGCAAATGCCATGATCGGATCCGTCCAATCCGGGATGATCTGACAGCCTGGTGTGGTGGAGCAAGGAGCCAGTGGATAAAGCATGAGCAGCGGACGATTCCTGTGGGGTCCAAGCTCCTTGCGGGCGACCCGCATACCTTTTCCGCTCGGGACCGTCGGCTCGTTCAACCGGTTACGTGGAGGGTCCTCCTTCCAGACTGCCCTGGTGATCTCGAGAGCCTTTTTCCACGCGTCATCATCAAGGTCGATTCCTTCGTCGGCCGGGTCGGTCAACACGCCAATAGCAAAGTTGTCGGCGTCCCTATCGGTGATCTCGTCGGGATCCTCCACTTTGCGCATAGGGAGGGACTCGACAGCAACTCCACAAGGAAAGGTGAAGTTTTCTTTCCACCTGCCCTCGGCCACCAGAGCGATGTCCCAATGAGTCAACTGGCCCGTTTCGATCATCTTTTCAATGAATTCGGCGAGCACTGCCGTCTTGGCAGTGGTCGCTCTCGGATGCGTTACATACGAGCCAAGGAATGCCAGAACCGCTGGTGCTTCAACATTCAACCAGAGTCTGGAATTCGGCCAGGATTCGACGGTACCCGCGCGATCGTATTCCGGCCCGACGACATGAGGGGCGCCCAACGCACCTAAAAGGGTATCGGCCGCGTCAAGGTTGATCTTTTGAATCGTCGCCTTGCGATGGAAGAGGATCGTCTGTGGTCGGGTGCCACTGTACGTCAGGGAAAGCGTCTCGGCACTTCGCATCTTTCCCGGCGAGGTGACAGTAAGGACGCCATGGGACATCACCTTGAGGCCGTACTGTTCGGGAGTTAGTTTTGCACTTGCCATGAAATCGAACTCCTCACGAAGCTGCTCTGATGCGTCGGCGATATGGCCGAACCATCGCACAAGGTCCGGCGACGTGTACAGCCGGCAAAGATCGAGGTATCCCGGACGATATCCGAACCAGCGCCCCATCTGCATCAGGGTGTCATACATCTTGGTGGTGCGGACGAAATAGCTGACGCACAGGCCTTCCAGCGTAAGCCCCCGCGCCAGCTTGTCACCGCCGATGGCAATAACCTTGAGAGCTGCACCTGGTGTCGCGTAGTCCAATGCATCCTTTGCGCTGCCGTTGATCGAGCGGACCTGGACGTCGTCCAGCACGTCAGGAAGCACTTGAAGCACCTGATCCCACGATGGAAGTGCGGTCGGGCGCTCCTCTGCAGGAGACAGTTCGCATACCGCAGTGTGCGTTTCTAAAAAATCTCCATCCCAGAGATGCTTCAGCTTTTCCAGCAGGGTATCGGCACCGATTTCCCTGCTGATCTTCTGACGCATGCTGCGGATGGATTCTTCAACCTGCCGCCGGACGTGATCCTGCACGTTTACGTACCTCGTCACGTGAATCAGCATCGAGCTATGAGCGTCGCCCTGTCCGCGTAACTCACGAACGGCGCAGGCCAGGACGAATGCGTGAAGCGCCTCCTGAAGCGATGGCGGAACCGTATCCATTCCGTCATGAAGCGGCACATGTGTCTTCTTGTGCTTGGGGGGAATCCACCCGGAAGTCTCATCCTTGCTGCAATAATCGAGAATCGGCCGATCGAGCGGGAGTGCTCCGATTCGTCCTTCCTTCGTCAGCTCGCCGAACAGACGGGAAGGTCCCACGTAGTTCGATGGCGCCGACAGGTTGATGATGAACGAACGCGGAAACAGATCAGGTCCCTCTTTCTTCGTAGTGCCTTTATGGTGAATGAAGATGTTCGCGAATGGGGTGGCCGTATATCCGACGTATGCCTTCCGAGTGAATGCGTGGAGCAGCTGGCGAATCAGGCTGTTGATGGTCTTGGGCTGATGTTCTTCATCCGGATTTCCGTCCTCATCCACCGCTACCTCGCCCGTATCGACCGATGCGTTGTCGGCTTCGTCATCAATGACCAGCAACGGCAGTTTCGTGACCACCTTTCTGCCATCGATCATGGTGTCCGCGACCCTGGACTGTATCCAATTCAGTAAGGCAGTCAGAACGGTTTTCTGCTTTTTCACCACAAACAGCCACGGTCGCTCCTCCGGCGATATGCCGTGAAAATGCTTGGCAATTGCCTTGTTGAAATCGCCGTTATCCGCGCGCGTGGTGGCCGAGTTCGTTTTAAGGTCATCGCCGAAATGCGCTACTCCGATCGGCATCCCGGGCGACCTGTCTACAGTGGTCTCATATCCCAAAAAGCCCTCCTCTAGACGCATCTGAGTCTGCGAGCGCAGATTGTTATGCGTGCCCGCGAGAACGATGATGATCTTGTAGCCCGCGTCAGCAGCCTTGCAGATGAGCCCGGAGTAATTACTGGTCTTACCTGACTGGACATGCCCAACCACCAAGCCGCGCCGGTCCCATGCATCGCTACGCGAAGGATCCTCCAGAAGACGAAGGATGTCGTCCGTTGCATTGTCGAGACCATCAACGACCTTCTCAGCCAGTTTCGCTTCAAGATAATCGCGGTAACGGCGCCAGTACCGCCAGTCCTTCTTTCGACCAGCCGTGAGCCAGTCCTTGTGACCAGTGTTGTCTTTCAGCGTTGTGGACGCGCCAATCCGATGGCTGAAACGCTGGATCAGGGTTGTCACCGCCAACTGCTGATCCACCAGCGTGAAGTCGTCGGTAGCGAACATCTCGGCAGCACGCGCAACCTTCTCTACGATGAAAGCCGCCGTGATCTTCGACTCGTCCTTCTCCGCTTTCACCAGTCGCTGCGCAGTGGCGATCACGTTTT
Source organism: Massilia sp. Soil_C_3 (assembly GCF_057657035.1). Taxonomy (NCBI): domain Bacteria; kingdom Pseudomonadati; phylum Pseudomonadota; class Betaproteobacteria; order Burkholderiales; family Oxalobacteraceae; genus Massilia; species Massilia sp. Soil_C_3. Next base: position 23,093 of record NZ_JBDGJG010000001.1, on the reverse strand, counting down.
CCAGCACTTCGGATTTTCCCACCGTATCCTCTGTCAATATCATTCTTTACTCCCGAGTTGCGCGACAAGCGCGGGAAACTTGTGGAATGGTTCGGTTCGCAGCAGTGTCTTGCGTGCTTCGTCGATACTCAGCTGCTTCGTTTCGATCAGGTCATTGAAGAGCACCGTAGCAATCTCGATTACCGCATCGTTTGGCTGACCATCGAAACCGGTCCGTGGAGTTTCCTTGTTTTCTGCAGTGTCCAGCCAAATCCTCTGTACGGGGACGGTCTCTTCGATCACGCGCAACATCGCCCGGATCATGGGACGCAAGGCGCCTGAGCTGTCGAGCACCGCGGCAATTGAGGGATGGTCCTCATCGACCCGATAGCGCATTCCGCCTTTCAGCCGGTCGATGGTCCAGGCCTGTCCGACTGGAGCGCTTCTCTGACCCGGGACGGGACTGCCTCGATATGCAAATACCCTGCGAGCACGGGCTCGCGTGTCCTCGGCGATTTGCGTCAGCCACGGGCGCAGGGATACTGGCGGCTTTGCGGTGGACTTCTTCACGTCGATCTTCCAGGCCGCGTCAGCGGTGTTGGCTATGTCGAGGCGGATCCGGGCCAATCGATGGGCCTCCTCACGGATCCATGCTTTCGCGTTGCCCAATCCCAGCCAGCCTCCGGCGACGAGTAGCCGTTCGTTCCGATATACGTAAAATCCCTGCTGTGCAGTCCAACCTTTCGGGCCAGCATTCGCGTCGAACTCTGCGACCGTGAGCCTGTCACGATGAGGCATGACATGTGCCTGCACTTCCACGACACCGTCAGGGCTGGAATGACGGGCAATCGGGGACGTCCAAGGCTTGGATGCGTGGCCTGTCATGAACGGGTCCCATGGCTTGACAGCACGATTATTCAGTACAATCCGAAAGCGTGCGTGCGGCCCCTGGATCAGCCGGTGAAAGACCATCGCCAAGTGGGCCTCAACATCATCGATCAATGTCAGGTAGTCGTCTGCGGAATAGCCGGAGGTGACGATTCGGTCCATGATCTCCCACAGGACCACGGTCCCTGAGCTTCTGCCTTCCAGAGAAGCGAACGGCTCCGAGCCGCGGGCCGGACCTTCGTGAAGCAGCCAACCACCGTCGGGATTGGCCGCAAGCTCGTCCAGATCCCAGCGCAGACAGCTGGGCACTCCATTCTTCGCGGTAGCTACGGTAAGGCGACGGCATTGCGAAAGCGATGCCGTCTTCAGACCCATTCCGAATCGGCCGAGATCACTGGAGGACCGCAGGGCAAGCGGATCCCGGTCGCCCAATCGCATTGCGCTTTCGAGCTCGGCGTCGCTCATTCCTCGGCCGTCGTCAAGAATACGAATTCGACTACCAGGCCCTGCCCAGGTGAAGTCGACGCGTACCTCTGCAGCCCCGGCGGAGACGCTGTTGTCGATGATGTCCGCAAGGGCCGTTGCAGTTGAGTAGCCGAGACCTCTCAGCGATTCCAGCATGGCACTGGCCCGTGGTGGCGCATTGCGTGTCTTCGACGTCATTTCCAATAACCCTTCCCAGGCCATGCCTCGAACCCGGCCGAAACAATGTTGCGAACGAGACTCCGGTACCGCCGATCGGATGAATCTGGAACCCGAAACCATATCCTTCCGGTAGATCCAACTCGGTCATCATCGACCGTCACGCCCAGTACCTCAGCCTGCGCAATGAGCTTGGCGAGACCGTTTTCACGGCGATGTCGGAATGACCCGTTCATTTCTGCGCCTTGCTCAGGAATGGGGACCTGAGGCGGCGATAGGTGTTGTTGCTGCGCCAAATCAGGCGTCGGGTGGCCTTCGGGGGAAGCCCTCTCCACGACGAACGTTTCGTCCAGATCGGATGTAAATGCTCGGTCAGCTGTTTCCTGGTCTTGCGATCGATCGCCATTGACGGAACGCTTTGCGGCAGACCTAATGGCGACAGATGGCAGCAGATCTTCAACGGCCGCCCGCGTTCCTCGAAATGCGAGCGACAGGTCATGAATGCGGCTGGCGTGTCGGAGCTTCTGCAGCGCTTTAGCCTCAACTTGCCTAATGCGTTCTCGCGTCACTCCAAACTGGCTGCCAGCCTGCTCAAGCGTGAGCGCTTCCTCGACACCGATGCCAAACCGGAGCCGGATTATTTGTTCTTCCTTAGGGTTCAGCGTTGAAAGCACACGGTCGATCACCTGACCGAGCTGAAACTCCGCAATGACGTCTTCTGGATCAGGTAGAACGAATCCCGGCGTGTCGCAGGAGCTCATCAATTCAGCAGAACGTACTTCGTCGATGGATTTCGGTATTTCCTCCAGGCGCTGAAGCAGGGCAACCTTTTCGGGGCGCATCTTGGTGCGGGCAGCAATTTGATCCAGCCCAGGGGGATGGCCGCATTCCAATTCCAAGGTCTGGACGTCCCAGAGCATGCGCTGAAGATCGGCATGAACGTGGACGGGGATACGGATCGTCCTGCATTTGTCAGCGACGTGTCGACCGACGCTTTGTTTGACCCACCAGGTTGCATACGTCGAGAATTTGTTTCCCATTCGCCAGTCGAAGCGCTCGATCGCCTTGAACAGGCCGAGATTGCCTTCCTGAGTGAGGTCGTCCAGAGGCTCGCCGCTGTAGAGGTACTTCTGTGAGAAATTGAAGGCGAGCTTTATGTTGGCCAGGACCATCTGTTCCCAAGCTAGGCAGTAGGTATCGAATGCCGACAGAAAGCGGCTTGCACCCTTGCTTTCGTCCACCGACGCCGCCTCAGCGAGTTCGCACAGAAACTGATGATTCAGCCTTAGCGAAGACAGTATTTCCGGTACCGATGCATCAGCCGAACGAGCAGGTAATTCGTTGGAGAGTTGATGTTCCAGCTGGTCCAACGATCGCCTCGATAGCGCGGATCGGTCGTCAAGAATGGCGGCCTGCGAGGCTGACGACACGGATGGCTGATCATCATTCTCGTTGTCGCAATCCTGGGATTCGGTCCCGTTCGCATCAGATTCGTCATCACCCGAGACATTTGCATGATCTGGAGAATTCTCGTTTACCCCGCGTGAATACGAGTTTGGAATTCGTGCGCCGGCATCAACCTGTCGGCCGGCAGTCAATACAAGGATCAGCCCGTGTGGCCATCCTGCTAGAGCATCAATCGCGCCCTGCATCGTGAATTCCAGCGTGCGTGCGAGCGCGACTTCCTGCTCGGCTGTAAGCAGCTTCTGACGCTGGAGGTCCCGCTGGTAGTATCGAAGCGGATCAGCTCGTCTGGCCACATTTCCGGCAATGAAAGAAAGCGCTTCGTCCAGCAGTGCGTCGTGAGCCGATGCCTCCATCCCGACGGTGCAATCGCATTGACCCGACGGTTCGAAGTCCACCTCGCTGTCAGTGATCTCTGCTCCAACGCCATTCACTGCCATCGAAAGGATGGCTTCCATATCCCGATCCGGAGCCCCGTCGGCACTGACCGACAGCGCCTCGATGTCGCGTTGCCAGACCCGGCCGTAATGCATCGCGCGCAGCAGCAATGTCTGGATCCTGAAATCTGAATTAGTAACGTCTGACCGGACTCTAGGCACGGCCGCGATCGGTAGGTCAACTTCGACCTCGGCCCAATCTGCCGAAGAGTCAACAACGTCGAAATCGGTAAGCGCATTCTGAACCGAACGAAGCGCGGCCAGTACTAACTGATCGGCTTCAGGAGGTATGGCTTCTTCTTCTGGCTCCCATCCTTCAAGGTCGAACTCGAATTGCTTCTCAACCGCCGGGGACGGCTCTGACACATCGGACCGCAGCGTTGACTCGGACGTTCTACCGGTCTCGTTCCCTGCTGTGGATTCACGTAACACCGCCGATACGGTACTGCCGACTCTTTCGATGGTGCGCACGTGCCCGGGTGCCAGCTCAGGCGAGGCTGCTTTCTGACTTTCGAGCAGGCGGATGACGTCGGCCGCTCGCTCTGCCCCTGCTGCGGTCGCAATGTGTAACGCTGTCTCACCTAACGGTGATAAGAGTGTAATGTCGGCGCCGGCCTCAAGGAGCAGTCGGCAGACGTTGAGGTGATTTCGGGCAGCCGAAAGCATCAATGGCGTCAGACCGTTGGCATCCCGAGCGTTGAGGTTGTCGCCCCGCTCGACATGGAGACGTACTGCGCTCTCAACCCCACCTACAACCGCCATTCTGAAAAGCCGACCGAGCGGCGGTGTCTCGATAATGACTGGAGCATTCATCGGACTGTCCTCAGCACCTGAGGTCGCGACGACGACGTTTGGTGTGGCCCGATCTCTAGCCGATCTGTGTTTGAAAACGCCGCCATTGCACTACCCGTGGGCCGCTTGCCCGAGAAAAATATAACCAATTGTCACGTTGCGGCAGTTGGAATGCTGGCGATTCGTGCAACTTCATTATAACCAGATGTCGATGCCTAAAGCCAACATCCGAAATGCAAAATAAATCGACTGAATCGCCACGAGTTCACGCACTCTATGTTCTATATGTCTCGGGAATGCTCACTCTAAAAGCGCTTTAGCAGCTTTATGAAGCGCACAACGTTTCAACTCAGGCACACCAGAGTAGATAAGGATGAGGTCAGCCAAGCGGTCATCAGGACAGAAAAAATATGCTGGCGACACGTTCAGCACCCGTGCCAGAGCCTCGACGAACTGAAAAGGTGGCTCGTGGATGCCACTCTCGTAACGACTCATTCTTGCGCTACTAGAAGATTCTTCTAAGCCAGCCATAACGCCAAGTTCGTCCTGTGCCAGCTTACGAAGTTGCCGCAGCTGCCTCAGGCGCCGGCCAAAGATGATGTTCGAAAATTTGTTGCGTGGAGGCATCCTACGATAATCGTAGGTTTCATTAGACCTTTCTCTACGAAAAACGTAGAATCACACTCTTCCCACTTTAATACGTGGCGCAACCGTAAGTTTGAAAGGAACTTCCTTGTGTTGAATGCAGCAACTTTGGACGCAATTAAGCAGGCGCTCGAAGGTCTGCTGAATGATGGGAGTGAAGAGGCCGCACAGCTTGCCGATGTATTAATCAAACGACTAGAAGCTGCGCTTTTTGAGCAGCAACAGATAGACTCCGAGTCGGCGCAAGCAAAAATGAAGGCACTACTTGACAGCCATTCATGGATGATGCCCGAGCAGATCGGGCAGATCCTCGGCCGAATCATAAGAGAGAACGCGAGCGCGAAGTCAAAGCGCAAGAAGATGATAGCGATCGCCAACCGTGTGACGGCGGCGCTTGAACCGTACATGGCTTGTAAGCCAGGTTGTAGCGCCTGCTGTCACATGAATACGATGATCTACGAGCACGAGGCGATCCGTCTAGCCGAAGTTACTGGGCGGAAGATGGTTCGCTTACCCTATCGGCCGCTCGATCAAATCGCGCTTGACGGCGACAAATTCAATGGAAAACCGTGCCCGTTCCTTGTGGAGAACAAGTGCTCGGTTTACGATGATCGGCCATTGGTATGCCGAACACATCATTCGCTGCATGATGATGCCTCCCAATGCAGCATGAACTTCGCTGATAATTATGTCCGCCCCCCAATGTATGACCCTGATATTCTGGAGGTTCCGTATATGGAACTAAACACCTCCTACAATGCGGCCGAGCCATGGGGGAATATTGCTGAGTTCTTTCCCGCCTCAGATTGCGGCGACAGCCATAGGGGGGATTGTTAGCGCTCTGATACATAGTTTATCTAAAGAACTTTAGATAAACTATGTAGCGGGCAACCTTGTACATGTGGTGCCGACATGGAAGACGTCAGGGTTCTAGCTGAACAATGAAATTTGGATCAAAATCCTCGTTCTCAGCACCGCCATTCCGCATCAGATATCCGAGAGGGTTGGCTACGACGCGGCATCCTTCCACTTCATAATCGAAACTACTATGCGTATGGCCATGTACCCAAACGTTAGCCTTCACTACCAAGTCGTCCAGGTTCGAAGCGAATGCAGCCGAAACTGGATCCGCTGCATATTCAGGAGCAACCGAGCGCATTGATGGCGCCATGTGGGTAACGACAACCGTACGCCCAGTGAACGGTTCATCAAGCTTTTCTTGAAGCCATGCTCGTTGTGCGGTGTGCAGGCGAGCAGTGTCTTGCGGGTGCAGTTTCCTGTACCCGGCAGTTGCGACCCTGATACGTTGGTAGTCATTCATTACAGTTCGAGCGTCGAGCATTGAACTCCACTTGCGATCAGGACTGAACAGGGCGAAGTCAGTCCAGAGAGTCGCGCCTAGAAAACGAACGCCTTTATAAATGTATTCTCCACAGTCAAGATAGTGTACGTTGGGGTGGCGGGCACATTCCTGGGCGATTGCCTCTCCTGCTTTTTCAATTGCTTCTCCATAAAATTCATGGTTGCCAGCAACGTAGACTACCGGCAAGCCGGGAAAGTTTTCTATAGCCCAGGAGGGTGCACGAAATTTCGTGTGAATATCACCGGCAAGAATCACGACGTCAGGCCTACTAATCGATACATCGATTCGAGGCACATGATCGCGCCAAACCTCTAAGTGAAGATCAGATAAGACTAACAACCTCATATATTCCACCGTCAAGCGCTAAAAACCGAAAAAACAATACTAAACCAAAAGCCACTTTGGAACCACGGTCTAAGCAAGAACCAAATTGAATAAAGTTATTGCAACAGCGGAGGCTGCAGAATTTTGTTTCACAGAAGAAATTATTCGGTTTTATTGGATGTCGAATAAAACCGAATAATTTCTTCTGCGCAACATCAGAACGCGAGCTTACGTGTTCAAACAATACTTCCTGCCCCGAACATTATGGCAATAGAACGGCTCGGCTTCAAAACAAGAAAATCCCATCTGGGGCGCGCAACCGCTGCCTAGTCAGAAGCCACATATTGACAGAAACCGATGCCTCCAACCTCATACGCCGATGGTTACGTCATCACATAGCGCTAGCCCAAGTCCTTGAACACCCTACTCCGCTCTACAACTATGGTGTTGAAAAGACCTCACATTAAAACTTGGGATTTTTTGTACTGTGACTGATCATAGCCTGGGGCGCAAGCAGGATAACGACAGAAATTAGCGCTCACGAACTCAGCCCCGAAAACTATGGCATTACGAGGTCTACCCAAACCTCGTGATGTGCCTCTAAAAAGAGAACGCGCAGGCAAGCTAAATGTCAAGACCCGGCTAGTTATAAACTCTTTTCCTGAACAATTCAGGTTGTTTTTCCTGCCATTCCTTGAATGCCTGAATGGGCGTTTTGTATTGGGGGCGCGTTGCGGAATACTCTAGTTGTAGATCTTGACGTAATCGCGAAGCGTTGATTTAGTTCGGCAGCTGAGCCAAATCGGATCTGGTTGACGATGTCGCTGATGCGCCCATCGAATCGACGAACAAGTAGCGCCTTGCCGTCTCGTCGGGCACCTGCGGCAGGTACTTGATGTCGATGTGCACAAAGCCCGGCTCGTCGTCCTCTAAGGTGTTTTCGTGGCGGGCGCAGTGTCTCCCTGTTTAACCAGGTCACGCAGGTCGGAGACGCCATGACGGCGCGGCAGCGTCCCAAGCCGGCACGCGAGATGGCAGGATTGTGATGAACTCGCACGTGACCGCCAGCAGGCCGCCAGTGGGCAGCGGCGTCTTGCGCGGTTTCACCACGATGAGCTCCTGCTCGGGCGTGAGCGTCGTGTACATCTTGTTCGGAGCGTGCGACCTATCTTTAGGAGACTCGCGATTTTGCCACTTCCGGATGGTCTGGCGGGTGATGTTGTACATCCTCGCAGTTAGGCTTGCGAAAGCGTTGAGTTCCTGATTTCCTCAAGGATCAGATGAGTAGTACGAGCTTAGCTGTGCAGCACCTGGGTCATTGAGTGGCCAGTGAAAAGTCGGATTGGAACAGTGTCCACAAAACGTGTCTGGCCTGAAGAACAACCAACTATGGATGGGTACATGATCCCACGAGTCTAAACATCTACCTACCGATCAAGCCAATATTTGCAAAACACATTGAGTCTGGTTGCCTTAGAAGGAATCCTCACACCCATTGCACGCCACAGCGTCGAGTCACGCGAAAGGCTCGGCTGAGGGTGACGATTGGTGAACCAACCTTGGGCGGCTTCACCAACGCGCAGACAGCGTATCCGTTAAGCGCCGAAGGACACGCGCCAGACGATTACTTTCGCTCGCATACTCCTCCACCTGTTGGAAGTACGTCAAAGACTTCATGAGGCGCCCTTAGTTGCCTGATATATTGAACTTGCGCGTCAATAAACATTTATTTTTTCTTTGCAGATTTCTCCAGGACTGCTAAACGAGACAGTAATTCATCGTTCTTGAGCTGTAACTCTACACATAGAAAAGCTAACGTCTTAACTCTTTTTTGCAGGGTTTTCACGTCTTCTGCCGAAATTTCTTCTCGCGCTCGTTCAACAGTAGTGGGCTGCTGAGCCTTAAGCTCTTTGTTCACCGAATGAATTTGATCAACAAGAGAGCGATGTGAGCTATATAAATTCGCTCTGCTAACCTCCGCAATTCTGCACACTTTGGAAATCGAAATATATTGACCAGGTTGCTCATTGAGCAGATATGTCAGGGCGTTGGCAACCCTTAGTTGAATTGTTTCTGCTACCGAATCGAAAGGATCTCTCATTCTTGGTCTTCCATAATTGAACCTTCTACAGGCAACTTGTTGAGCATTACTAATACCCTGGATGTCTCTTCAATTCTTCCAGTTGCGAGCATCCTTGTCTGCTCAGGCAAATCAGACCGGTCTAAGAATCGTTCTTCCCTTTTGAACCTCTCCTCCCACCATGGTCGGTACTTCTCTGTAATTACAAAGTTCGTACAGCTTGAACATGTACTAGGGCATCGGTTAACCGGGTTAGGGCCTGTTGCGCCACCCTTGCATGCTGACATTTCCTGATCGTAAAGACAATATCCCCAGTCGCATGGCGCCAGTCGCATCCCTTGGGATATCATTCCGTTCACAACCTTCTCGATTGCCGTCTTTCCCATAAACTGAGGATTAGCTTGTACCTTTGTTCGTACATCGGTAAGGGCGCGTCCAGCTTTGCCCCCTAGTCTTTTGCTCGTAAGCAGGTCCATCAGCCCTTCTGCAAGATCCGCGCGGCTTTCTTCATCCAATATCTCTTGAATCTCTATATCACTACCGACGTAGGCCCTATCCAGAACAGCTGCATAAAGGTGGCCGTAGTGTTGAACCAGGGCACCAAGTGCGCGTTTATCCCGACACATCACAAACCGGGCAAACGTTTTTCGAGCTTGGTGCGGATGTAATCGGCGGCCCACGGGATACGGCTCGGCTCGATGAGAGGAGCACGCGAATTTGCAGAATAGCTTGTATAACGTCGTTGTCGATGTGACAGTCACCTTTGTCGTTGGCCGAACGCTAGCGCCGTTGCCTGCAAAACTAATGAACAGCGCAGAACGCTCTGTTGAGCCGGGATGCCATCCTTGCCGTGCTTCCAGCAACGCAATCGAATCCATAACAACTTGCGGGATTACCCACCTTCGTTCTATCCCTCTTTTTTTTGCGGCGGTTCCACCCATGTATAAATATTTAGTGCCGGTGTCGTGCATTGTCTCAGTTACACAGCCGCATTGGAGTGATGCTAGCTCACTAATCCGTACACCCGTTAAAAGAAGAATAAGCACGATAACGGCACCATCCGTTAATTTCGATGCCGATCGCAAAACGGTAACCACGTTGTCATTCATGCCGACTAAGTCAGCTAATTCACGATATTCCTCGCTCTTCGAAATAGTTTCATACGCACGCGCAGTCATACGATATGCCTCTTTTCGCGTCTTCCCTACAGTGGAACCAACCTGAAGTTTTACTTGCTCCATTAATCGGACGCTAGCTGGTCCACCAGTCCTTATCCATACCAGTGCATCTTTGATAAGAGGTATCGCCAGCTCGATCGGAATCGGCGTCCATCGCACAAGATCACTACCCTCTTTGGCGAGATTTGACAGCTCACGGATGCTGTCTGGATCTGTGCACATAGGAGAAGTGTAGGTATGACGCACCAGCCATATTTCTCTGAAAAATCCAATAATAGTTTCTATTGTCTTAGTACGGATCTTCCGTTCAGATTCATTTGCGCGATCTATCGCCTCTTGGATATATTCTGTTATGGCGCACGAAGTCAAATCACTGAATAGCCAAATATCTTTTTTAGCCATCCAAGTGGCTAATGCCCAAAGTTTTGTTTGCTTGGCGCGGGCGGTAAGCGGACTCAAAGCCCCAATCTTCGCCTCCGAGCTTACTACCAAAGCCTCCAACAGCTCCCGCACACTTTTCTTAAAGTATTCTCGTTGATGCTTTGTCCCAAGGTTATCAAAGTCTAATTTATCCCAAAATATTTTTCTTGGAGGCTTTGCACTGCCCGCATACGGAACAATTTCCCACTGTTTTACGCTTATTTTATTTATACTAATCACGGGTCACTCCAGGGCAGGAAGACTAATATAGCCAATCAACGATGTAGCCTTCTCTATCATTATTGGGTTTGTTCTCGCTAGAAGTTCTTCATCTATGATCTTTTGAACTCCGTCGTATAGAGCATTGAAACGCTCAAGCCAGCCCTCTTCCATAGCGCGCCGGCGCGCACTCTTCAATTCCGTAGAACTTTTGATGAGCCGTGCTACTACTCGAATATCGTCTAACACAACGATTGCCCCTGGACAGGTAGCACAACTAGTGAATTTCATACATATTTTTCCAGGTACTGATCCTTGCCCCACCCCAGCATATGGGTCTTTACATCCGAATCCGAAAACTGTAACGGCATTTTTCGTATCGCCGGACTCGATCTGACTTAATTCGACCTTTTCCGAAAACCGACCACTGATGGTTGTAGACTGTACTACCAGCTCACCCTGGAACCGATTTATCAGACGGTCGTTCTCCTGCCTTACCTCATCACTCGCGGTATAGGAGAATGTAGTTTTTGATGAGCGATGGTTGAGTCGGCTACGCGGCACCTGAATATCGTTTGATACACGGAAATGCAGCACAGCTCCAGCCTTACGCAGTTGCTTGAAATCGAACGATGGTAGATTGTGACGACTGATAAATGCGTCAAGAAGTACGTGAAGCAGCTGCATGCATGGTACGCTAGGACGGCAATTCCCATTCGAAAGGAACAACATGTTTCTCTCGAATGGCGACATATGCTTCACTAACCTTTCGTTGATCTCGAGTAGCTCGCCTACAAGAATAGGAGCGCTTCGCGGACGTTTAACTGAAAAGTCGGCAATTTGCTCGCGGTTTGATCGCTCTTTCAGCCAGACCAGCGAGCGTCGATCTTCTCGTAACGGGTGCGCTCTAATACAGTCCCGGCTCATGTTTCGGATTGACATTGGGTTCCCACTACACTGAGCAAGAATCGCAAGATAAAATGGGAACACATCTTCAGCAGACGGGGATATCAATTTCCAAAGGTTACGGAGCCCACCGTAATAATTTATCTTCTTCATCGATATGCCCCTAATCCCTCTCAAGGCTGTCTGAGATGGGATCACGCCTTTTCCGATGTTTAGCAACTTAATAAGAAGAACGTGGAGACCGTGTTCGTCCATCGTCAGGTCCTCGCCCGCAAGAATTCGCCTTCCTCGATTCATGCGAGCATGCACCTGGTCGATCTCAGCGTAACAGGCCGCAAGAACTTGTTTAATTGCCTCTTTATCAAGAAGACGACCATCTTCGGGCTTATCTCGTACAAATGCGGGAACGCTAAAAATAGTATTGCTGTGTAGGATCGAGTTGGAGTTTCGATTGATCCAAAGAAGGGCGCGTCGCACCTCATTTAAGTGTGACTGACAAGTCGATCCGCCTAAATTTTGCCCGACAAGCCAATTGCGAAATCGAAACAGTACATCAGGAGGCAGCGGAAGAGCTATTTCCGACTCTGTTTCTGCAAGAAATTTTGAAAACTTTCGGATGCACCGCCAAACCTGACGCCGTGTCTCGACGGAATTTTGACCAGTTAGCGCTTCGAAGCAATCGCGAATTGCTTCCGCGAGCTTGTGCGGAAGTTGCAACGAACTGAAATTGATGGTTGTGCGGATTACACCTTGGCGATCGCGGATTTCGACGGCTAGTTCTACAGTATCTACCTGAGACGTCATGTCGCGGCCCCGTAAAGAAAATTCAGCGCCTCTGCTACATCATCAGAATAGACATCCAGCGCTGCCAAATAAATTTCGGTCGACGTAATGTTCGCATGTCCCATCAAAACCTGAAGCGTTTTTAACGGGTTGATGCTTGATCCTGCATTCGCCTGACGTTGCAAAATTTCTAGAGTAGTCACAGCGTAGGTATGCCTGAGGTGGTGAAAAACTGCGGATGTTCCAGCTTGATCTGCAAAGAATCGAAAGACACGCGATACTTCTTCCCGATGCAGTTTATAGCCGGATGAAGTGAGGAATACGAATGGTTCGCCGCCAGCTTGAGCCTTTGGCCTATTCACATTTAAGTACCAACGTGTATCGTGCAAAATTTTTGATGGCAGATAAACAGCTACTCTGCGGCCTCCTTTCCGAATTGTATCGAAGCTCATTACATGCTCGCTTTCTCCATGATAAGAAACAGTGTCAAGGCGAGATTTTGTTAGCTCGCATAATTCCATACGTCTGAGCCCGGTTGTAACTGCCCACTTGAATATAAGGGAATATGGCTGAGGCGCGGAGTTGATAATTTTTTTTAATTCAGCTGAATTAACTATTCTCGGGATGCGCTGAGCAGGTGGTAAAGCAATTGCAAATCTTTTCGAAAAATACGGACCTTGACGCGCTGCTTTCGCTTGATCTCCCTTTACATGCGCCCACTCCCCTAAAGGGCTTGAAAACCGTTTGGTTTTTTCGCCCCATTCATGGAACCGCCTTGCGGTTTCAACGCGCGCGGTTACAGTGCTCTTTGAAATCGGGAACTGCGAAATGGAATTCGGCTTGGCGTTCCACACAAAGTTACGGAACATTTGCAGATCGCGTTCTGTGGCGTCAGTGAATACGACTTCCCGTTCACTCAAGTAGTCAAGCCATGCAATAAGTGACCGCGCATAGCTCACAACCGTGTCGCCCACCACACTTCTGCTTGATTGCGCGACTTCGCTTAGATATAGCGTGCTTGGCCAGTGAATCAAGTCTTCAGAGTCTAGGATTGCCGCGACAACTGCGGTGCCCGCAAGTGGAGAGTAGCGATCATCGCTTCTCTGTATCCCATACTCCCGCCAAATTGTCTGCGCGTCAGCAATGTCTTCAGTAGGACGAATAGTAATGAGACGGTACACAGTTGCTCCTATTAGGCAACATCGTCTGATGTCCAGCAAGCAAGAATAGACGGTTGCGAGAAGGATGATATGTGAGGAACCGTTACTGTTGGGCATACAGACAACAATCTTCATGTAATGCCGGAGTTCGAGCGCCGCGTATTGGAAGTGCTGCGAGAGCCGCTGGAGTCGGGATCGATCACAATTTCGCGCGCGGCCCACCAGGCCGACTTCCCGGCGCGCTTCCAGCTGATCGCAGCGATGAATCCCTGTCCCTGCGGCTGGCTGGGCCACGCCAGCGGCAAATGCCGCTGCACGCCGGACGCCGTGCTGCGCTATCAGGGACGCATATCGGGGCCGCTACTCGACCGCATCGACATCCAGTTGCCGGTGGCGGCCATGGCGCCCGACGGCATGGGCGCGCAGGCCGATGGCGAACCGAGCGCGGCGATCGCGCAGCGGGTGGCAAAGGCCCATGCGCGCCAACTCGCGCGCCAGGGACGGTCCAACAGCCAGTTGAGGCCGGGCGAGATCGACCGCCATTGCGCGCCCGACGAGGCCGGGCGCCGGCTGCTGCATGACGCAGCGCGCCACCTGCACTGGTCGGCGCGGGCCTATCACCGCGTGCTCAAGGTGGCGCGCACGATCGCCGACCTGGCGGACGTGGACGAGGTGAGGTCGAAGCACGTGGCAGAGGCGATCGGGTACCGGCGCGCGCTGCGCGATGATTAAAATTTAAACCATCATAGATAAATTTTTATAAATCGTAAAACAACATCTATAAAGGCATCTGCTTTTAACATAAGTTATAGATATAGTTTTATGTATTACAATACACTATCTATGGAGGTAGCATGCCCCGAAAACTATCGGACTCGAGCCTATTACCTACTCTCGTTCAAGAGCGTCTGACCATCTGGGGACGCAGCATCCGTACTCAACGTTTGACCCAACGCATTACGATTGCGGACTTGTGCGCGCGGATGGGTATTTCAGAAGCAACGCTACGGAGGCTTGAACAGGGTGATCCTGGAGCAGCGGTCGGCACTTATCTGACAGCTCTTCACATCCTGGGAATCATGGATAACGTGGCGCCACCACTGGACTCGAGACTATGGGAAGGCGACGCAAACCGAAGGGTCCGCCACAGCAGGCAGGAGCGAGGGACCACAGATGCAGAGTACTTCTAAGCCACTATACGTCTATCTTCAACGCCCCGACAACGGGGAGTGGGTCACCGTTGGCCGGTATCAGGCCGGCCCTGTCGTCGGGAAGGGATATTTCAGGTACGCGCCGAGTTACGTCGATGCCGGCCATGGCTGGTCGATCGACCCGGTCAACTTGCCATTCGCTCCCGAAACGGACAAGGAGGCGACGCGTTATGGCGGCTTGCACGATGTACTACGCGATGCCTGTCCAGACGCATGGGGACAGGCGCTACTGCAACGCGAACACAACCTCCCATCCAGTACGCCCATGTCACGCTACCTGCTATTGGCAAGCAACGCCGATCGATGGGGCGCATTGGCTATTGGCACTGCCCGCAAGCCGTCGATCGCAGAATTACAGCGTCCCCGCCTGCCTCAACTGTCCTTGCTCGTCGAAGAGCTGAGGGCGATCCATCAACATCTTCCCCCTGTCGATATACGACTGCGCCGCCGCCTGGTGCAGACGACAAGTGTCGGCGGCGCTCGTCCCAAAGCGACGCTACAAGGTGACGATGGACAGTTCTGGCTGGTCAAGCCACAAATTGCCACCGACATTACCGACATTCCTGTTCTGGAACACGTCGGGCAGCGATGGGGAGCTGCAAGTGGTCTGAATTTCGCACAAACCATACTTCATCGCCTCGAAACAGGTCGCAGTGCGATACGGGTCCTGCGTTATGACCGGCATGGCAGTCAGCGGTCCATGTGCGTGAGCGCGGCATCACTACTGCAAGCGGAGTATCCAGACAATCTGATCCAGATTGACAGATGGAGCTACCCAAGGCTGGCAGAGGAATTACGCCGCATTGGCGCACCGATCGAAGACCGCAATGAACTGTTCGGCCGCATGGTGTTCAATGCGATATGCGGCAATGACGATGACCACGTGCGCAATCACGCAGTCGTCTATTCGGGCAGCGAAGGCCGATGGCGCCTGTCCCCGGCCTTCGACGTCGTTCCCAATCCTGTCGAGACTCCGGCAACCCTGAGCATGCAGCTTTCCACCGGCCGTTTCGACATATCGCGCGAGGCGCTATTGGCGGACGCGCATCGCTTCGGCTTTGGAAGCACGGAAGAAGCCAGCAGCTATCTCGACGCTTTTCTGACCCGCGTCGAGCATGGCTATGCACAGGTCACTCACTGGCTGGACCCGCAATCGGAAGAGATGTTACGCCAGCGACTACAGCACAATCTTGCTCGGTTGCGAGCTGCCCAATGAAGCCAGCCGCGACGATCAAGCCAGCGCCTGCTCGCGCGCCGCGCGCTTGATCGCCTGCGGCGGCTGGCCGAAGGCGCGCAAGAAGGCGCGCCGCATGCGCTCGGGGTCGGCGAAGCCGGTCTCGCGCGCGACCACGTCGATCGAGTGGTTGCTGGTCTCGATCATGGCGCGCGCCGCCTCGACCCGCAGCACCTCGATCGCGCGCGCCGGCGATTGCCCGGTCTCGAGGCGGAAGCTGCGGCTGAACTGGCGCGTGCTGAGGTTGGCCGCCTCGGCCAGCTCGTCGACCGACAGCGGCCGCCGCAGGTGGCTCTTGGCGTAGGTGAGCGCCTGCTGGATGCGGTCCGATTTCGGCTCCAGCTCGAGCAGGGCCGAGAACTGCGACTGGCCGCCGCTGCGGCGATGGTAGACCACCATCTGGCGCGCGATGTGCTTCGACGCGTCCTTGCCAAGATCTTCTTCCACCATCGCCAGGCACAGGTCGATGCAGGCGGTCATGCCGGCCGAGGTCCACACGCGGCCGTCGTTGATGTAGATGCGGTCTTCCTCGATGCGCGACTTCGGATAGGCGCGTTGCAGGTCGCGCGCCAGGGCCCAGTGGGTGGTCGCGCGGCGGCCGTCGATCAGGCCGGCCTCGGCCAGGATGAAGGCGCCGGTGCAGATGCTGGCGGTGCGGCGCGAGGCATCGCTGGCTTCGCGCAGGAAGCCCAGGAAGGGCGCGCTCGACTTGAAGCCCACCGGGGTCATGATGCCGGCCACGATCAGGGTGTCGTAGTCGCGCCGGTCGAAGGCTTCGGTGAACACGCCGACGCCGGACGAGCTGGCGAGCACGCCGCCGTGCTCCGACAGCATGGTCATATCATAGAACGGACCGCCGTCGAGACCGTTGGCGATCTCGAATACGGTGGTGGCCATGAGGTCGAGCGCCTGGAAGCCGGGCGGGAACAGGAATCCGATTCTGCGTTTCATGATGGTCCTAGAATGCGCAACAGAGAAAATAATACGCCAAGAAGCGCCGGGCGGGCCGAAGTCCTCCATCTTTCGAAGGAGACCGGCCCGCCCGGCGCGACCATCTCGTTGCGGCTGGGCTCAGGCGGTGCTCATGCACCCTGCAGCTGTTCGGGCCCGATCGGCAGGGTGCGCACGCGCTTGCCGGTGGCCGCGAACACGGCATTGGCGAGCGACGGGAACAGCGCGGCGGTACCCGGCTCGCCGATGCCGCCCGGGGCTTCGCGGCTGGCCACGATATGGGTCTCGATCGCGGGCGCCTCGTTGATGCGCATGAGCCGCACGTCGTGGAAGTTCGACTGCTGGATGCGGCCTCCCGCCACGGTCGCCTTGCCCCACAGCGCGGCCGAGATGCCGAAGTTGATGCCGCTCTCGAGCTGGGCGCGGATGGTGTCCGGATTGATCGCGACGCCGGTATCGACCGCCGCAACCACGCGCTTGACCGCCACCTCGCCGTCCTTGCTCACCGCGACGTCGGTCACCAGCGCCAGATAGGTGCCGAATACGTGCTGCAGCGAGACGCCGCGGCCCTGGCCTGATCCCTCCTGCAGCGGCTTGCCCCAGCCGGCCTTGTCGGCGGCCAGGCGCAGCACCGCCAGCGCACGTGGATTGTCCTTCAGGAGCGCAGTGCGATAGGCGACCGGATCCTTGCCGGCGGCCGCCGCCAGCTCGTCGATGAAGCTCTCGACCACGAACAGGTTGTGCGCCGGGCCGACGCCGCGCCAGAAGCCGGTCGGCACCGGCGGCTCGTGGTTCACGTACTCCACCAGCATGCTGGGGAAGGCATACGGCGGATGCATGGCGCCCTCGACCACTTCTTCGTCGAAGCCGTTGACGTAGCCGGCCGGGAAGAAGCGCTTGACGGTCGACGGGCCGGTGATGCGGTGGCTCCAGGCCAGCGGCATGCCCTCGCCGTCCACGCGCGCCTCGATCCGGTCGTAAAAGCCCCCGCGGTAGATGTCGTGCTGGGTGTCTTCCTCGCGGCTCCAGGTGACCTTCACCGGGCCTTTCACGTGGCGCGCGATCTGCACCGCGCGCGTGACCATGTCGACCTCCAGGCGGCGGCCGAAACCCCCGCCCAGGTAGTGGTTGTGCACCGTCACCTGGTCCGGTTCGAGACCCGCCGCCCTGGCCGCCGCCGCGCGGCTCAGGGTCATCACCTGAGTGCCGAGCCACAGCTCGCAACTACCGTCCTTCACGTGCACGGTGCAGTTGAGCGGCTCCATGGCGGCGTGGATCAGATAGGGCTGCTCATACATGGCCGCGATGCGCTTGCCGCCGGCCTTGGCCGGTTCGCCCTCCTGCCGCACCTTCGCCGCCGGGCCTTCGGACGCCCTGGCCAGCGCGGTCGACAAGGCCGCGCTGTCGACCTTGGCGTTGGGGCCGTCGTCCCAGACGATCTCGAGCGCCGCCAGCCCCTTGCGCGCGGCGCCGGTGTGGTCGGCGATCACGGCCACGCAGTCGTCGAGCTTGACCACCTGGCGCACGCCTTTCACCGCCAGCGCGCGGCGCTCGTCGACGCTTTTGAGGCTGCCGCCAAAGGCGGGCGACTGCGCCAGCGCCGCGAATTTCATGTTCGGCACCATCGCGTCGATGCCGTATTTGGCGCTGCCGTTGACCTTCAGGGGAGTATCGAGACGCTTGCCCGGCTTGCCGATCAGGACGAAGTCGGCCTCCTTCAGCTTGACGTCAGCCGGCGCCGGGACCGGCAAGGCGGCCGCCTGCGCCGCCAGCGCGCCATACTTCAGGCGCCGGCCGCTGGGGCGATGCACGACTTCACCGTTGCGGGCCTGGCACTCGGACGGGCTGGCCTTCCACTGGCTGGCCGCGGCCTGCACCAGCATCACGCGCGCGGCGGCGCCGGCCTGGCGCATCGGCAGCCAGGCAGCGCGCATGGATGTCGAACCACCCGTGATCTGCAGGCCGAGCAGCGGGTTGCCATACAGCTTGTCGTCGGCGCCGGCGTGCCTGACCCGCACCTGGCTAAGCCCCACCTCGAGCTCTTCGGCCACCAGCATCGAGATCGAGGTGTAGGTGCCCTGGCCCATCTCGATATAGGGCATGGTGATGGTGACCAGCCCATCGGCGCCGATCAGCACGAAGGCGTTCGGCTCGAACGTGCGGGCGGTCGCGGCCATCGCCGGCCGGCTGGCGCCATCGAGCACGACGCCCAGCAGCAGCCCGCCACCGGCGGCGGCGCCGGCCACCAGGAAAGCGCGGCGCGGAAGGTTGGGCAGATCGTTACGCATGGCGTCCTCCTGCCAGCGTGAGCGCGGCGGCCTTGATGCCGGCGCGGATGCGCGGATAGGTGCCGCAGCGGCAGATATTGCCGCTCATGGCGGCGTCGATGTCTTCGTCGGTGGGCTTGGCGTTGGACTTGAGCAGGGCCGCGGCCGACATCAGCTGGCCCGATTGACAGTAGCCGCACTGGACCACCTCCTGGTCGAGCCAGGCCTTCTGCAGCGCGGCGCCGATACGCGAGGCGCCGAGCGTCTCGATGGTCGCGACGTCGGCCTTGCCCACCGCCTCGACGCTGGTGAGGCAGGAACGGGTCGGCACGCCATCCACGTGCACGGTGCAGGCGCCGCACAAGCCCATGCCGCAGCCGAACTTCGTCCCGGTCATGCCCAGCACGTCGCGCAGCACCCACAGCACCGGCGTGTCGCCGTCGACGTCCACCTCATGGTTCTTTCCGTTGACCTTCATGCCATCCCCCTGGACTTGGTTTGTTTGGCGAATGGTCGCAGAAGTATCCCGTCGGGAGCGGACGTAAATCCCACGATTCAGGACATCTGGCCATGCCGCCATGTCCAAAGAATACCGTTGCCGCCCTCCCCCAAAAAACGGCAAAGGAGGTAGGCGCTGCTGCTACTATCGCGCTATGCACCCGACAATGCGACCAACCAATCCGCTCCGAATGCGCTTGCGCATCCTCGTCCCGGCCCTGCTGGCGGCAAGCCTGCTGGCCGCCTGCAATCCCACCTATAACTGGCGCGAACACACGAGCCAGGAGGGCCGCTACAAGATCCTGTTCCCGGCCAAGCCGGCCACCTTCACGCGCGCGGTGGATCTCGATGGCCTGCGGGTGCAGATGACCATGACGGCGGCCGAAGTCGACGGCGCCACCTTCGCCGTCGGCGCCGCCACGGCGCCCGATGCAGCGCGCGCCCGCGCCGCGCTGCCGGCGATGCGTCAGGCCCTGCTGCGCAATATTGGCGCCGGCGAGGACCGGGCGCCGGCGGCCCAGGACGGCCTGCGGGTGGAGGCGACGGGCGCCGCCAACGGCAAGCCGATGCGCCTCCATGGTCGCTTCGAGGCGCGCGGCGAGCGCTTCTACCAGGTCATCGTGCTGGGACCGGTGAACGCGGCGCCGCCCGAACAGGTCGATCAGTTCCTGTCCTCGTTCGCACCCCAGTGAGACCGTCATGATTGAGCATCCACCCGCCCTGCGCCTTGCCGGCCTGCGCAAGGATTTCGGCCGCCCCGCCGTCGATGGCCTCGACCTGGTCGTGCGGCGCGGCGAGTTCTATGCCCTGCTCGGCCCCAACGGCGCCGGCAAGACCACCACGCTGCGGCTGGTCAGCGGCCTGCTGGCGCCGGACGCCGGCAGCATCGAGGTGCTGGGAATCGACCTGGCCGACGCGCCTGCCGCGGCCAAGGCCAGGATGGCCTACCTGCCGGACGAGCCCATGTTGTACGGGAAGCTCAAGCCCTACGAGTACCTGGAGTTCGTGGCCGGCCTGTGGGGCGTGCACGCACAAGAAGCCGAGCCGCGCGCGCGTGAACTGCTCGACTGGCTCGACCTGAGCCGGCATGCGCACGAGCTGACCGAAGGATTCTCGCGCGGGATGAAGCAGAAGCTGGCCCTGGCCGGGGCCCTGATCCACGAGCCGGAATTGTTGATCCTCGACGAACCGCTCACCGGCCTGGATGCGGTCGCGGCGCGCCAGGTGAAAGACCTGCTGCTGGCCCACGTCGCCAAGGGCGGCACGGTGATCCTGACCACGCACATCCTCGAAGTGGCGGAGCGCCTGGCGCAGCGCATCGGTATCATCCGCCAGGGCCGCCTGATCGCCGAAGGCACGCTGGACGAGCTGCGCGCCCGCACCCGGGGCGGCAGCCTGGAAGACGTGTTCCTGCAGCTGACGGCCGCGCCATGAGGGCGGCGCCGGGCAGCGCCGGCTGGCTGCTGCGGCACGAGCTGCGGCTGGCCTGGTTCAATGCCTCGGGCGGCAAGGCAGGCGCCGGCAAGCGGCGGCCCGGCAATGCGGCGATCGGCCTGGCGCTGGTCGGCTGGGCGGCCCTGCACCTGCTGGCATGGGTGGCGGTGAGCACCCTGGCCGGCTTGGCGGGCGACGATCCGCGCATCCTGCTCGCCATCTCGGCCGTGCTGGCGGGCGGCGCGACCTTCATGCTGTCGTCGGCGATCAAGTCGAGCGTGCTGGTGCTGTTCGAGCGCAGCGACCTCGACTTGCTGCTGTCTTCGCCGCTGTCCTCGCACAGCATTTTCACCGTGCGCCTGGCCGGCGTGGCGGCCAGCACCGCCGCCGTGTACCTGTTCTTCCTGGCGCCGTTCGCCCATGCCGGCCTGCTGCAGGGGCAGTGGCGCTGGCTCGGCATCTATCCGGGCGTGATCTCGGTCGCGGTGCTGTGCAGCTGCCTTGCGATGCTGCTCACGCTCGGCCTGGTGCGCGTACTCGGTGCGCGCCGCACCCGCGTGGTGGCGCAGGTGATCGGAGCGCTGGCTGGCGCCCTGCTGGTCATCGCATCGCAACTACATGCGCTGTCGTCCAGGGATACGCAAGGCCGCGTGCGCGAGATGCTGGACGGGCTGCTGCGCCAGGATGGCGTGGGCGATCTGCCTTTGCTGCTGCCGGCGCGCGCCATGCTGGGTGAACCGCTGCCGATGCTGCTGCTGGCGGCGCTGGCTGCCGGGGTATTCGTGCTGACGGCGCGGCGTACCCATCGCTTCTTCGCGCACGGCCTGCAGTTGGCGGCGTCGGCGGCGCGTGCGGGAACGGCGCGCACCGCGCCGCTGACTTTGCGCTTCGGCCGCAGCCTGTTCCATACCGTCGTGGTCAAGGAGTGGCGCCTGATCGTGCGCGATCCACATCTGCTGTCGCAGATTCTGTTGCAGCTGCTGTTCCTGCTGCCGCTGTTCTTCCTCATCTTTCAGCGCGCCGACGTAGAGGTGCAGGCGCTGGGCGCCGGGCTGGCGCTACTGTGCGGTTCGCTGACCGGCGCGCTGGCCTGGGTCGCCTTGTCGGCCGAGGACGCGCCGGACCTGCTGCTGGTGTCGCCCGCGTCGCAGCGCACGGTGCGGCGCGCCAAGCTTGCGGCGGCCATTATGCCGGTGCTGGCGCTGGTAGCTGTCCCGCTGCTATGGCTGACCGTTCGTATGCCGGCTGCAGGGCTGATCGTCTGTGTCGCGGTGAGCGGCGCCGTGCTGGGCGCGGGGCTGATCGTGTTCTGGTGCGGGCGGCCCGGGCTGCGCAGCAATTTCAAGGGCCGCGGCAAGGGCGGGTTCGTGATGAATATGCTCGAGCTGTTCAATAGCCTGGCCTGGGGAGCGCTGGGCTGGTTCCTGGCCGGGGCGACGCGCGCGCCTTTGTCGGAGGCGGGCGCCCTGGCGGTGATGGGGAGCGGTGCGCTGGCCGTCATCGTGCTCGCGGCCGCCTGGCTACTGAGGGTAAGGCGGGGCTGAGTTGTGCGAGCGCGCGCACTGTGAGCTTGCGTCAGTCGTGCTATCGTTTAGACACTAACAAAACCAAGAGATAGCCATGTTGATTACCTTTAAATGCAGATCCTACCCAGAGGTCTTGATGTACCAGGAGCATGCCAAGCGCATTCTCGACCTGTTGCACAAGGAACCGGAACGCGGTGTCATCACCGCAGCAGAAGCGGAACAAGTGATCCCGCGGCTCGAGGCCGAGATCGAAGAGAGCCGCAAGCACCAGGCGACCGAACAGGTGGCGCAAGATGTCCACGCGCACCATCGCGATGAAGATGACCACGAACATCAGCCGATCGAGGTGGTCACCTTCTCGGCACGGATGTATCCGCTGCTGGAAATGATGCGCTCGGCGCGGGATAACAAGACCGATATCCTGTGGGGTGTTTGACATTCTCACGATCTGACGCTGGCCAAGGCCGATCCGATACATGATCGCGCCGTAGGGTGGATGGCTCTGCCATCCACGCGTCCAACTGTTCGATGAGTGACCCATCTGCGTGGATCCACGACGATCTTCCGAGCCAGAAAGCAAAAAACCCCACCAGGATCACCTGGTGGGGTTTTTCATATAACTAGCCTGACGATAACCTACTTTCACACTGGTTGCAGCACTATCATCGGCGCAAAGTCGTTTCACGGTCCTG